>NZ_CP119107.1:1800375-2400500 GCF_029094525.1 Pullulanibacillus sp. KACC 23026
TTTAGAAGTCTATTATCCTTATTATCGTCTGCTTGAAGCAGGGGTAGAAGCGGTCATCGCCTCACCGACAAAGAAAAAATTACAAACGGTCATCCATGATTTTGTTGGGTGGGATACCTACACGGAGAGCAAAGGATATATGCTCGAATCCCATACCTCTTTTGCGGAAGTTGATCCCACCGACTACGATGGGCTGATCATTCCGGGAGGACGCGCTCCTGAGTACATTCGCCTAGATTCGAATCTGCAAAACATTGTCGCTCATTTTTTTGAGGCAGAGAAGCCCGTTGGAGCCATTTGTCATGCTGTTCTAGTTCTCGCTGCTTTAAAAAATAAGGCTTATTTTGAAGGAACAACCATGACGGCTTATACAGCCTGCCGTCCGGATGTTGAAGGACTGGGAGCTACTTATGCTGAAGACACCCTGCATGTGGAAGCCAATCTCGTTTCTGGTCATGCGTGGCCCGATCTTCCCGGTTTTATGAGAGAATTTCTCAAGCTGCTGGAGAGTTCGAAGTGAGAGCAGGGTTACTTCACCCACATCTTGAAACAGGCTGATTTTCAGTACGCGTCCATTTTTTGGGCAAGATTAACTAGTTAATCTAAGTTCAATATTGTTCACAAAATCTCTTTTATCACATATTGCCATAAAATTGGGGCTTATCGCACAAAAAGGCGAAAAGCCTTATTTTTATTGAACTTTTTAATAAAAATAGGTGCCTGTTTGGAATGTGACCCCTTGCAATCTGAATAAATAAGAGTTAAAATGTGAACAAATAGTGAATAGAATGTGACGAAAAGTTGAAAACTAATTCTTGTAATCTTGACAAATAAAGCCAGAGGTGATTTTCATGATGAGGGTAATCAATTACTTAAGTAGTGTAGAAGCGGGTCTCGGTATTTTGATGGCCATTGTTCTTCCTCATACGATTGGTTATGTATTCGGCGGCGGTCTCATCCTCGGTGCTGTATTTACCTTCTTTATCGGTTTGGGGCTCAACATGATGGCTACCTTTAATGATCGCCAAAAAGGCCATGACACAACCGCACAAATTCAACAGCCCGTTGAAAGCATTAACAAAGGAATCTGAAAACGAAGCCAGCGATCCACCCACATGGACCGTTGGTTTTTTTGTGGCTTAAGAAATGAGAGGCTAGCGGCATGCCCACCATTTTGGCTTGCGCAGCGCCCAATTTCGTGTGAAAGTGCAGTTTGCCCACCATTTTCGCTCCGCACTTGCCTCAATTTAGTGTATTGGAGCCTCCATCCCACGCTTGGGGCCCGCTCACGCAACACCTCGATTTGGTGTGTGGAGGCTCCGAACGCACATAAAGGGCTCCTGAAATCAGGAGCCCTTTTAATAAATGGTTTCACAAGGAGGGGATTGGGGGTGCTAATTTTATAGGATAAACCGTGCAAGGTTGTTGTGTTCTTGCTCAGGATCTGAAGCATCTTGGTCCTGCCGGTGGATGTTTCAACGTGTTTGGCTGATTAGGGTGAACCCGAGGCGTGCCCCCAAAGGATTATGCCTCGGGCAGCGGGTTAGTAAGTTTGACACCGTAGAAAAAGCCCTGTCCTCTTTTCATTCTATTAGAGTGTGGCTGGCCAAGTCTAAGACACTTTGATTGTTCGGCCAAAAGGGACTTTGGGAACATAGGTGTCCGGGACAAGCCAGACTACTTGATAGCCGACTTCTAAGTTCTCATAAAAGTAGCCGGTAACGTCCGTGATATAAAAGAGGACATCGATTTGCTCTTTTTCCGCCCACTCGAGCACATCTGTATAGGACGATTTCCCGTGTGTATACCACTTGAGCGTCGCTTCGTTAATAGGGGAGACGTCTCTTAATTTATAATCGGCCTGGACGAGGAGGGTGTCCGGCTTCACTTCCTTAAATAACTGGATGATATTTTGAATAAGCGAGGTTTTCGTTTCGTTCGTTGACGTATCAATGGCAAGCGCCACTTTTTTCTCTTGATTTTCCTTGATTTTGGTTAAAACTGCATGATGCCACTTCATCGGATGTCCCCTCTCCTGTTGGATGAAAAGCGCCTTGTTAGTATATAACCAGCAAAGTAAACTATTCAGAATAAAGCTTGGAATAACGGGGAGCCATCAGGATGGTCCTTGACTTTTTACGGTTGAAGTGACAGCTCTAAAATAGAGTGAAGCTCAATCCATTTAGGTTCGCCATCTTCTGTCATAAATTTCAATTGCTTTTGTCTAGAATTTAAAGCCAAAATGCGTCCATACCAGACCTCGTTCTGATAGGGGTTAAAAAGGGTTAAGGCAATATTGGACTGAGTATCAAAGGCTTGCAGCAGAGCCCGGTCCAATTGTTCCCGTTCTTGTTCATCTAAAACGGGAAGGCTATTTTTTCTCAAGTCACGGCGGTGCTCTAAAAATTGTTCCCTGTGTTCGGGGAGCATCATTCGGCTGGACTCCCACATTAGATTAGATCCGGGTGTCAGTTTGTTTCGTTTCATCCTCATTTCTCTCCTAAATCCTAATCTTTTGGCTTTCTCCTAAAATCTAATGGTTCTATTTATAATGTCCGCCAATTTTTTTGGAGCGTTCAAAGGCCTGACCCGCTGCAAGCAGAGAGGCTGCGCGGACTAAAGTGGCACTGCCGTATTTGGCGTTGATTATATCCATGGCCTTTCCCAGCTTTTCTTTTTTTATAGGGGAGTCAAACAGCCGGAGTTGGTATTGATCGGCCGGCTGGAGGTCGGACAGCGTCACACCTAAGCTTCGAACGGGCAGACCGTCCCAATGACGTTTAAAAAGATCAAGTGCCGGTTTGTAAATATCGGTCCCAAAGTTGGTTGGAAAGGGCAGTTTCATTTGCCGATAAAAGCCTGTTGGATGATCGAAGTCAATGCCTCTTACGCCAACAGAAAGGGTGTACCCCTGGTAATTTTTTGCTCGGCAGCGACGGGCGACCTCTTCAGACAGTTCAAGTAAGACAACATGAATCTCTTCAAGTGTTTTATAGTCTCGGGGCAGGGTCATATGATGGCCAATTGCTTTTTGGGTATCATGAGTTTGGACGGTTACTCGTGAATGATCAATACCGTTCGCGGTCAGCCAAAGGACCTCTCCATTAATCCCCCAACGCTTTTTTAGCCGCTCCAATGGGAATTCCGCCAAATGACCAATCGTCCGTATCCCCATTCGCCGGAGATGCTCGGTCATCCGCGAACCCACCCCAAACATTTTATGAATCGGCAGCCTCCATAAGGTTTCCTTTAAATTCGTTTGATCTAATTGAAAAATACCCGTTGCATTTTTCTTAGCAAAGTTATCGCATGCCATTTTAGCCAAAATTTTGTTAGGTCCGATTCCCACCCGGCTATAGACATGCGTCTCCTTCAAAATGGCGTTTTGAATTTTGTGAGCGATTTCCCGTGGAGGGCCAAAAAGTTTTTGGCTTCCCGTTACGTCTAAAAATTGCTCATCAATGGAATAAGGTTCTACCAAATCTGTGAATCGTTCAAAAATCTTAGTGATTTCGAGTGACATTTCGATATACCGTTGCATGCGCGGTCGAACAATGACGGCTTGAGGGCATTTAGCTTGGGCCTGCCATAAGGCCTCAGCTGTTTTGACCCCGTATTTCTTTGCCAGTGGGCACGCCGCAAGGATGATGCCGCTTCGCCTTTCAGGATCTCCTGATACAATGACGGGTCGGTCGCGAATTTCTGGATGATCGGCCTTTTCAACGGAGGCATAAAAGGACTGCATATCAATAAGAAAAACGATACGCTCTTGCACCCCTACCACCCTTTCTTACGATAAGCGAACGTATGTTTCTTTTTTATTATATGCGAAAATATGTTCGTTATTCAATGGAAAAAGATGTTTATTAGAAAATAGTGGGGGCAACTTCTTCAAGTCGCCATTTTTTTCAGTAGAGGTTGGCCTTTAGAAGGTCATTTTTCATAAAAAGTAAGGTTTATGTTCATCCTTAAAATAGACATCATGTAAAGAATTGGATGATTAAAATGAGTTGGATGAAGACCTTATTAGGCTTAGGCAAGGGCTCTAAAAAACAACAGGATCTGCAATCGGTAGAGAAAAGAACGCCTTATAAGGGAAATCTGGATGAGGCGATTGCGTATATAAAAAAAATACTAAAAGATAATGATGATTTGGAAGATCGTCCGCTTAGGCTCGCGGGAAAACGGGCCAGTATGATTTTTATTCAAACGATCGTTGAGAAACAGCAGTTGATGTACATCATTCAAAAATTGCAAAACTTTCATCAGGCTAATGCGGGCATTCCTTTTACCAGAGAGCTTGTGACGGAACATGTGAATTCGGTCAGCGCCAAGGAATGCGATACGTTGGAAGAGGCTATCACGAATATTCTTGCTGGCCTTACCGTTCTTTTTATTGAGGGTGAAGACAAAATTGTTGTCTTAAACACTATTTCAATTCCGAAGCGGACACCGGAGAAGCCAGACATTGAAACCTCCACACGGGGAACGCAAATCGGATTGGTCGAAAATGGTGAAGATAATATCGCGTTAATCCGAAGCCGGATTAAAGACCCCTCTCTTAAAGTGAAAAAATTTACGGTGGGGAAGCGAAGTTGCACGTCTGTTTATCTTTGTTATATGGATAGTGTTGCTAATCCGGTAGCGGTAGAAACGGCGAAACAGCGGATTCAAGCGATTGATGTGGATATGGTCAACCAATCAAGCGATGTGGAAATGCGGATAAAGGATATGCATTATACACCGTTTCCGTTAACCCGACCGACTTCACGGGTTGATAACATCTCAAAAGAAATTGGCCAAGGTAAGTTTGCTATTGTGGTAGACGGAGATCCGACAGCGGTGCTTGCCCCCGCTACTTTACAGGATTTTTATCAAACGATGGAAGACTATGGCCGAACCTTTTGGGAGGCTTCCTTTATCCGTTGGCTGCGTGTTATTTCATTTATCATTGCGCTTTTGCTTCCAAGTCTGTATGTGGCTTTAACCGAGTACAATCCTGAGTTCTTGCCACTGACGTTAAGCTTGCGCATTGCAGAGTCCCGGGCAGGGGTTCCGTTTCCGGCCGTAATTGAGGTTTTCATGATGGAGCTTATTATTGAAATCCTACGCGAGGCAACGCTCCGAATGCCTAGTCAAATGGGTCAAACCATTGGCATTGTTGGCGGTTTAGTTATCGGTCAAGCCACTGTTGCTGCTGGACTTGTCAGCAATATTCTCATTGTCATTATAGCTTCTACCGCCGTTGCGAGTTTCGTGCCGCCAAGCTACGAAATCGCTCAAACATGGCGTCTATGTAAATATTTTGTTTTTTTATGTACCTGTTTGTTAGGGTTTTACGGGATGCTTCTTTCTAATATTGTCCTTCTCTACCATGTGGCTTCCCTGAAATCTTTCGGGGTCGATTATCTGGCACCGCTTGGAGGACGTTATTTTAAGGATTGGAGCGATACGTTTATCCGCCTGCCGCTTTGGAGATTGACGGGGCGATCTGATAGTAATCATCCGAAGCAAGATAAACGAGCTGATACTTACAAGGATCCCCTTCCTCATCCTGAACTGAATAAGCCAGAGGAGGAGTGGAATGACTAAGCGAAAACTTGTTTTACAATTATGTACTTGTATTTTGTTAGTTCTGGTCTTATCAGGGTGTTGGGATTATCGCCGCTTGGATCAAACAGCAACTGTTATTGGCTTTGCCATTGATCCGGATGATGGTCATTCGTTTCAAATTACTTTTCAAATTCCAAGTATGCCAGGCGTGCTGAGCGGCGGAACATCAGATCCTTCAAGTGAGAGTACCGAACCGCCTACTACAATAAATATTAAGGTCAAAAGTGACACAATGGGGTCGGCCATTGCCAAGGCACAAGAACATTTGGATCGAACCTTATTCTTTGGAAATCTGCAATCGATCGTCTTGAATGAAGAGCTTACATCGGATCAAACGAAAGAAATTTTAACCGAAGTGTTCCGGAACAGTCGAATCCCTAATACGGCTAGTTTATTTATCACACCGGATTCTGCTGAGGGAATCTTGACCTCACCTGAAATA
Organism: Pullulanibacillus sp. KACC 23026; assembly: GCF_029094525.1. Lineage (NCBI taxonomy): Bacteria > Bacillati > Bacillota > Bacilli > Caryophanales > Sporolactobacillaceae > Pullulanibacillus > Pullulanibacillus sp. KACC 23026. The sequence continues at coordinate 1,806,431 of NZ_CP119107.1, forward strand.
ACAGATGAACCCGTTTCGATTTTTTTAAGGAGCCGGGTACGAGATGTTAAAACAAGCGGCTTTGAGCGTCCGATCCCTTTATGGGTCTTTTTCCGAGATGTTTACGGCTACGGCATTTCCGAGGTGCTTCCGCTTGTGAACTTGGATCAGAGCAAGAAGTTAATCTTTAGCGGAATCTCGGTTTTTAATAAATACACTTGGAAAGGTGACCTTATTGAAGATGAGGCGAGAGGATATAGTTGGGGCGTTTCAAAGGTTCAGAAAATGCAAATGGTTGTTCAGGATTCCGATCATCCAACAGGAGTTGAAGTGGTCCGCAATCATGCGCATTTGTCTTATCGGAAAATAAATGGCCGCTATCAGCTTTATATGGTGATCAAGGCGGAAGGGAATATTGTTCAGAATCCAACAGAGGGAGATCAGGTTATTACTCCTCAAGTTCTAAACCGAATACAGGAAGAAACTCAAAAAAGGATTAAGGAAGAAGTGTTTTCTACTTTTAAAAAGGTTCAAGGATGGAAGGTGGACCCTTATGGATTTGGACGCCTAGTAATGCTTCATGATTCACAACTATTTAGAAATGACCAACTGTTTACAAGGTGGGATGATGTCTTTTCGGATAGTGACCTGCATGTGACAGTTAATTTTAAAATCACTGGGAAGGGAGAATTAACCTAATGGACCCAAAAGCAGAAAAATACCCGGTTCAAGCTATGCTGACTCCTTTTCAAGTGATTCAACTGACATGCGGTTCTTTCTTGCCCTTGTTATTTTGGGTATTCCCGAGGATTATGGTTAATGCGAGTCAGTTAGATGCTCAATGGTCAGTGGGGCTGTTGGTGGCGGCAGGCTTTGTGATTGCATGGGTTCAAGGACGTCTTAATCATCGTTTTCCAGAGGATACCGGGATTGACTACCTGGCGATTGTATTTGGAAAGTGGATTGGAAAAGGAATTGGGGTCCTGTATGTCCTAGTTTACATCTTTTTTGTGGCGGTAGGGATTCGGATGTTTGTGTTTTTGGTAGGGGCCCTTTACATGCCGAATACGCCGCCATTTGTGCTCATTATTCTATTTTTGGCTGTTTCGGTATATGGAGCGCGATTAGGAGTTCAAACGCTTGCTCGGATCAGTGCGATTTTTAATCCGCCGGTTACGCTAGGTCTGCTGCTGACCTTTTTAACCGCTTTATTCGAATATACCCCTTTTGGTCTTTTTCACCATATTGATAACTGGTTTAATGTCTTTAATGGCGCGTATGAAACGATGCCGATGCTGTTTGGGTTTAATTTTTTTCAAATGCTGAGTCCCTATTATAAAAAAACGAAACGATCCTTTTGGTACCCGGTGATTTCAATGGTTATGAACGGCTTGCTTATTATGGTGGGACTCCTCACCATTGTAACGATGTTAGGTTGGGAACTGGTCCAGCGCATTCAGTGGAGTTTCCCATTTCTTTTCAGGGAGATCTATCTTGAAGGATTTATTATTGAGCGGGTGGGGGTCAGTATGATCATCATTTCCGTCGTGTTTAATGTCGTATTTACCTCTAATCATCTGTGGGGATTGGCCACGAGCTGGGCGCGGTTATTTAATCTGCCTCGCGATCACTTTCGTTTATTTGTATTGCCAACAGCGGTGATCATCGGACTCATCGCCTGGGCTTTTAATTTGGAGCGGACGATGGAAGAGGTTGTAACGGTTTATTTAGCGCCGGTTTCTTGGGTCACGTTATTAGGCATTCCAATTTGCACGCTCATGCTCGCGGTGATTCGAAAGAAAGGACAACCAGGCCCGCCAAAAGAGAGCCAACAAGCCGCTGACAAAAATAAGAACGGACAAACGGTTTCGAGCTAAAAACGCTAACCTTGGGAGCTATGAAATGAAGTGATGAGTCCCGAAAATCTAAATTAGAACGTATTTAAGGTTTATAGACATGCTATAATGAGGAAATGAACGCAGGATGCAGAAAGGACTTTGTTTATGAGTTTTCAAGCGGGGCAGCAGCTCAAGCTTCAAGTGAAGCGGGAAGCACCGTTCGGTTATTTTTTGAGCGATGGTAAAGAGGAAGTACTATTACATAAAAATGAGCTGACGGAGGATGTTTCTCTCGAACAGATGATCGATGTGTTTCTTTATTCCGATCATCAGGGCAGGCTTGCAGCAACCATGGCAACACCGATTATTACAGTAGGGACGTATGACTGGGTTAAAGTGGTTGATGTACACCATAAATATGGAGTGTTTGTCTCAATCGGTATCGCGAAAGATCTGTTAGTATCACGTGATGATCTGCCTTATTCTTATGAAGAATGGCCGAAGCCCGGAGATACGCTCTACTGTACATTAAAAGTTGATAAGAAAGGACGTTTATTTGCCGAGATGGCTACCTTTGAAGTCATTGAGGATCTCTCAAAGCGAGCCACAGAAGCCGATTTTAACAAGGATATTGAAGGAACCATCTATAAACTTGTAGAAGAAGGCGCACATATTTATACAGATGAAGGGTTTATCGGATTTAATCATGAATCGGAACGTCGAGGAGTATTGCGCTTAGGGGAAAGAGTGAGCGGCCGGATTATTGCTGTTAAAGAGGATGGCCGCGTTAATCTCTCTCTGCTCAAGCGGTCTCACGAAGCATTGGATGAGGATGCTGAAGCGATTCTTTCTTACCTGGAGGGAAGAGGCGGCGGGATGCCTTATTGGGATAAGACCCCTGCGGATTTAATCGAAGCCCGCTTTAACCTGAGCAAATCTGCTTTCAAACGCGCACTCGGTCGATTGATGAAACAAGGCAAAGTTTATCAAGAAGAAGGCTGGACCTATACGATGGACAAAAAGGATAAACAATAAAAGGAGGGGAAACCCTTCTTTTTTTGTTGGCTCTTTTTTCAAAGATGGTTGCTATTTGATAAAAAATAGGTGGAAGTAGGCGAGACCCCGCAGGCGTATTTTGCCAAGGCTCAAGGATTGCCCGCGGAAAGCGAGCTTATTGGAGCCTAAAAAAACAACAAAGTTTACTAAAACAGCCTTTTTGTTTTAGTAAGGTAGCTAACCTATCCCTTTTAGGAGTCGGTTGATAACAGCTTATTTTGATTTAATAAGGCGGTAATGTCTTGATAACAATCTAATTTAATGGCTTGCATGTCTTGATCATCCGTTGTTCGAACATCGAATAGAAAGGAAAGGGTGATGTTGGTCCCTCCTGAAGTGTCGAACTGGCAGCGAAGGCTTTCGGGGTAAATCGTGTTCTTAAGTGCTAATTTAGTTTTAGTAAGCTGGATACATTTATATAACGTTTCTAAGGAAGGCTTCCCGCCAAGAGAAAAATCGAGTTGAACCAACTGCCGGTCGCGTTTGGACCAATTGATTAAATCTGAGTCTGCCATCCGATTGTTGGGGATGGTTACGACCCCGTGCTCGCGGGTGCGAATGGTGGTAAAGCGCAGAGAGATCGCCTCCACAGTGCCGCTTGTTTGGTCAATCTGAATCGAATCCCCGATATCAAAGACTTTATTAACTAACAGCATAAAGGCACTAAATGAGTTTTTAATAATATCTTGAAAACTGATGGAGACAATCACTCCAATAACACCCATTCCTGTGAGAAGGTTCTGTGCACTAAAGCCCCATACATAAGAGAAGACAACCAAAACAATCGAAAAAATAACTAGGCGTGCCCCTCTTCGAATAATGGGAACGGCGATTTTGTGAAAGGAATGATTAAATTCTTCGCTATAGAGGATGATCCATTCTTTTGTATTCGTGGTTTGGCGCCAAATGCTCCATACAATAAGCAGAATTAAGACGGTTTGCAATAAGTGGAGAAGAAAAGGGGAATGGATTTGGATAAAGTGTCCATGATAGAGCAGCAAAAGAAAACTGGAGAGAATTAAAATCCATTGCAAGGGGAGCTTGAGGTTACGGAAGAATAACCTAGCGTATTTTTTATACGGTGCCTTAACCATTAAAAGGAAAGTGTTGAGATGCGAAACTTTTAATAAAATACCCATTAAGAGAAGAACACTGGCACCTGTTACTCCCCAATATGGCCAGTGAAGCAGCTGTCCCCAGGCTGACCACAATTTCATTGGACACCCACCTCCTTTTTATAACTTATATTATGATGAGGATTTTAAGGAGTGCCAGCTGACAACGGCGGTAGGGAAAAACGTGAAAAGGATAGACAGTTAGAAAACCAGCACGATGAAGGACCTAGAAGGCGCTTACGATGAAGCTTCAAGCAAGAGGTCCTTAAGACTTATCAGCGGCTTCAAGTTGCACATAACGTGTTTTTTCTAAGCTGCAAAATAATAAGTGTGACAAAGAAGAGGTAAGAAGAATGAAGTGAAGGTAATTGGTAGACATTATTAAATGGAGGTGAGTGCTAGTGGATCGTAAACAAAAAAGCCCTTATGTAAAAGAAAACAACGCTAAAGGAAATCGAACGAATGAAGAAAATCAACCTGGCTATGGAGATAAAAAAGTAGAAGGTCCTAACCGTCCTTCTACTTAAACGAGAACCCATAAAAAAAAGCGCCCAGGGCGCTTTTTTTTATGGGTTCCTTTAGATTAGAGGTTATTCTCTAGAAATTCACGAACTTCTTCGGGTGTTTTAGCATTAGCGCTATGGAGGTGGGCTAATTTCTCGCCTTTTTCAAAAATAAGGAGGCTAGGAATTCCCATCACCTGATACTTGTCAGCGATTTCTGGGAATTGATCGCGGTTAATTTCATACCAGCCAACCGAACTGAAATCCTCCATAATCTCACCAATGAACATATTTAGTCGTTTGCAGTCTGGACACCAATCTGCTTCAAATTTAACGATAACTTTATCACCGTTAATAAGCTCTTCAAAAGTTTCTTTTTTATCAATTACTTGCATAGTCTCCCTACTTTCTAAAATAAATGAGAATCCTATATCTATTATTGCTTATTATCATAACAAACTAGTCGGTTGAACAAAATAAACTTGCTCAATGCTTAATGAAAGAGAGAGGTAGGCAGGATGTTCAATGGCTCGCCTCAAAACAAGGCAAAAAATTAGGGAAAAAGTAGATGGGTGTTTCTATGCTCGGCCTACCTAAAACAATTAAGGGAAGAAGCTATCATGTCCTTTCTCAAGATCCTTAAAAGATTTAATAGGAAAGCATCAGAGATTTAGGCTTAAAAATCGACCTGAACAAATACTTCAACATGAAGGAGTATAAGATCTCCGACTCCAAGATTCCATCCATGGAATAAGGGCTACTGACCGCCCAACAAATAGCGTTGAGATGGCCAAGGCAATGCCTCGATTTCAAAAGTGCAACTCATTTGTCGCATGGGTTGAACGTCCTGAACAAAACGAAAAGTGGAGGTGGGGCGAAAATAAGTATTCAAAAAGTGCCATAATCAAAGTCGCTGCAAGTGCCAGTCGAAAGAAAGACGGTTATTTGATTGCTAATGGGCAATCCATGAGCCAACCTACTACTTGAAATGCCATCGTGATTTGTCTTCTCTGAATGGCTTCATGCTGGCTTATCCCAAGGAAGCCCAGCCTCGGAGCTTTTGCTTAGAGACGCAGAGAGACTTTAACTCGAAGATTCCCCGTGCAATCACCTCTATTGAAATACCTTCATGGTGCCTTGCCTAAAATCTCACCCTCGCCTTTAGTCCAGCGTAATACTGGAAAACAAGCTGCTTTCAATTGAGCAAATAGCTATAAAGGGAAGAGAAAGGTACAAAGAACTAGAATTCAGAGTCAACAGATTATTAATATAAAGAAGGAAGAGCATTAGAGTGCTAAGATTACCATGTAACTTCATCCAGCCATTTTGCTTATGCGATTAACTATTAAAGGAACGGAAAAGTTCTAATAAAGGTTCCTTACGTCCGGGTGTGCTTATTCAATGAAGCCAGTATAATTAGAAAGAGAAGCTCGAGCTAACAGGTCAAATAAATATTATATGAAATTAAAAGAAATGAATCGAAGTATTTTTGTTGACGAACTGATATAATCTTGATATGATTAATTCCGCTGATTGATTCATTGCTTTTTTTGAAAAAAACTTATTGACTCCGTCAGGCTAGGGTGTTATTATTTAAAAGTCGCGCTAAAGACAAAGACGGGTCACATTAAAAGTATCGGGAAGTAGCTCAGCTTGGTAGAGCACTTGGTTTGGGACCAAGGGGCCGCAGGTTCAAATCCTGTCTTCCCGACCATGTTTGTGGGGCTTTAGCTCAGCTGGGAGAGCGCCTGCTTTGCACGCAGGAGGTCAGCGGTTCGATCCCGCTAAGCTCCACCAAATTTCTTGTTGACTCTACAAAGTGTTCTGTGGTATAGTTATTGAACCGCCAATGAGATGTTGGTCTAGAGTTAATTAATTCGCACATTGAAAACTAAACAAAAACCAAAAGCGCCAGTCAAAGTCATACTTTGAGTTTAACGCTAGGAATCAAACGAACGTATTTTTTTGAAGGGGGACAGGCCTCTTTTTAGAAGAGATCTGTCCTCGGCAAAAGCCATCAGTGCTTTAACTGCACTTTTTTGAGAGTTTGATCCTGGCTCAGGACGAACGCTGGCGGCGTGCCTAATACATGCAAGTCGAGCGCGTGAAACTTCCAGATCCCTTCGGGGTGATGGTTGTGGATCGAGCGGCGGACGGGTGAGTAACACGTGGGCAACCTGCCTGTAAGACTGGGATAACTTCGGGAAACCGGAGCTAATACCGGATAATCGTTGACACTGCATGGTGTCAATGTAAAAGATGGTCCTGCCATCACTTACAGATGGGCCCGCGGCGCATTAGCTAGTTGGTGGGGTAATAGCCTACCAAGGCGACGATGCGTAGCCGACCTGAGAGGGTGATCGGCCACACTGGGACTGAGACACGGCCCAGACTCCTACGGGAGGCAGCAGTAGGGAATCTTCGGCAATGGACGAAAGTCTGACCGAGCAACGCCGCGTGAGCGATGAAGGTCTTCGGATCGTAAAGCTCTGTTGTCAGAGAAGAACAAGTGATAGAGGAAATGCTATCGCCTTGACGGTATCTGACCAGAAAGCCCCGGCTAACTACGTGCCAGCAGCCGCGGTAATACGTAGGGGGCAAGCGTTGTCCGGAATTATTGGGCGTAAAGCGCGCGCAGGCGGCTTCTTAAGTCTGATGTGAAAGCCCACGGCTCAACCGTGGAGGGTCATTGGAAACTGGGGAGCTTGAGTGCAGAAGAGGAGAGTGGAATTCCACGTGTAGCGGTGAAATGCGTAGAGATGTGGAGGAACACCAGTGGCGAAAGCGGCTCTCTGGTCTGTAACTGACGCTGAGGCGCGAAAGCGTGGGGAGCAAACAGGATTAGATACCCTGGTAGTCCACGCCGTAAACGATGAGTGCTAGGTGTTGGAGGGGCCACCCTTCAGTGCTGACGTTAACACATTAAGCACTCCGCCTGGGGAGTACGGCCGCAAGGCTGAAACTCAAAGGAATTGACGGGGGCCCGCACAAGCAGTGGAGCATGTGGTTTAATTCGAAGCAACGCGAAGAACCTTACCAGGTCTTGACATCCTCTGACCACCCTAGAGATAGGGCTTTCCCCTTCGGGGGACAGAGTGACAGGTGGTGCATGGTTGTCGTCAGCTCGTGTCGTGAGATGTTGGGTTAAGTCCCGCAACGAGCGCAACCCTTGATCTTAGTTGCCAGCATTCAGTTGGGCACTCTAAGGTGACTGCCGGTGACAAACCGGAGGAAGGTGGGGATGACGTCAAATCATCATGCCCCTTATGACCTGGGCTACACACGTGCTACAATGGGTGGTACAAAGGGCAGCGAAACCGCGAGGTCGAGCGAATCCCATAAAGCCACTCTCAGTTCGGATTGCAGGCTGCAACTCGCCTGCATGAAGCCGGAATTGCTAGTAATCGCGGATCAGCATGCCGCGGTGAATACGTTCCCGGGCCTTGTACACACCGCCCGTCACACCACGAGAGTTTGTAACACCCGAAGTCGGTGAGGTAACCGTAAGGAACCAGCCGCCGAAGGTGGGACAGATGATTGGGGTGAAGTCGTAACAAGGTAGCCGTATCGGAAGGTGCGGCTGGATCACCTCCTTTCTAAGGAAACGATTCTTAGCGTTAGGTGCTTTTGGTTATTTGTTTGGTTTTGAGTGTGTGAACACTCGAAATCGTCCCTTGAAAACTGGATAATGAAGTGCAAACAAGACATTAATTGTAACAAGGTTAAGCGAATAAGAGCGCACGGTGGATGCCTTGGCACTAGGAGCCGATGAAGGACGGAACGAACACCGATATGCTTCGGGGAGCTGTAAGTAGGCTTTGATCCGGAGATTTCCGAATGGGGAAACCCACTGTCCTGAACGGGCAGTATCCTTACCTGAATACATAGGGTATGGAAGGCAGACCTGGGGAACTGAAACATCTAAGTACCCAGAGGAAGAGAAAGCAAATGCGATTCCCTTAGTAGTGGCGAGCGAAACGGGAACAGCCCAAACCAAGAGGCTTGCCTCTTGGGGTTGTAGGACACTCATCCCGGAAGGGGAGCTGTAGACGAACCGGTTTGGAAAGGCCGGCCAGAGAAGGTAACAGCCCTGTAGTCGAAACAGCCCCCCAACCTGAGTGGATCCTGAGTACGGCGGGACACGTGAAACCCCGTCGGAATCCGGGAGGACCATCTCCCAAGGCTAAATACTCCCTAGTGACCGATAGTGAACCAGTACCGTGAGGGAAAGGTGAAAAGCACCCCGGAAGGGGAGTGAAAGAGATCCTGAAACCGTGTGCTTACAAGTAGTCGAAGTTCTATATGAATGACGGCGTACCTTTTGTAGAATGGACCGGCGAGTTACGATCTTAAGCAAGGTTAAGTTGAAGAGACGGAGCCAGAGCGAAAGCGAGTCTGAATAGGGCGATAGTTTAAGGTTGTAGACCCGAAACCGTGTGATCTACCCATGTCCAGGGTGAAGTTCAGGTAACACTGAATGGAGGCCCGAACCCACGCACGTTGAAAAGTGCGGGGATGAGGTGTGGGTAGGGGTGAAATGCCAATCGAACTCGGAGATAGCTGGTTCTCCCCGAAATAGCTTTAGGGCTAGCCTCGAGGGAAGAGACTTGGAGGTAGAGCACTGATTGAGTGAGGGGCCCCCACAGGGTTACCGAGTTCAGTCAAACTCCGAATGCCAAGGACTCATCCTCGGGAGTCAGACGGCGAGTGATAAGATCCGTCGTCGAGAGGGAAACAGCCCAGACCATCAGCTAAGGTCCCAAAGTATACGTTAAGTGGCAAAGGATGTGGCGTTGCCCAGACAACCAGGATGTTGGCTTAGAAGCAGCCACCATTTAAAGAGTGCGTAATAGCTCACTGGTCGAGTGGCGCTGCGCCGAAAATGTAACGGGGCTAAACGTATCACCGAAGCTATGGATCCCAATGGGATGGTAGGGGAGCGTTCTAAGGGCAGAGAAGGTAAACTGGAAGGTTTGCTGGAGCGCTTAGAAGTGAGAATGCCGGTATGAGTAACGAAAAGAGGGGTGAGAATCCCCTCCGTCGAAAGCCTAAGGGTTCCTGAGGAAGGTTCGTCCGCTCAGGGTTAGTCGGGACCTAAGCCGAGGCCGGAAGGCGTAGGCGATGGACAACAGGTTGATATTCCTGTACCACCAGGAGACGTTTGAGCAATGGGGGGACGCAGGAAGGCAAGGCAAGCGCGCTGTTGGTTATGCGCGTCCAAGCAGTAAGGCTGAAGGTGAGGCAAATCCCGCCTTCATAAGGCTGAGCTGTGATGGGGAGGGAATTTTAGTACCGAAGTGCCCGTGCTTACACTGCCAAGAAAAGCCTCTAGCGAGTCTCAAGGTGCCCGTACCCCAAACCGACACAGGTAGGCGAGGAGAGAATCCTAAGACGCTCGGGAGAACTCTCGTTAAGGAACTCGGCAAAATGACCCCGTAACTTCGGGAGAAGGGGTGCTTGGCGGGGTGAATAGCCCTGCTGAGCCGCAGTGAAAAGATCCAAGCGACTGTTTAGCAAAAACACAGGTCTCTGCTAAACCGAAAGGTGATGTATAGGGGCTGACACCTGCCCGGTGCTGGAAGGTTAAGAGGAGGGGTTATCCTTTTAGGAGAAGCTCTGAATTGAAGCCCCAGTAAACGGCGGCCGTAACTATAACGGTCCTAAGGTAGCGAAATTCCTTGTCGGGTAAGTTCCGACCCGCACGAAAGGTGCAACGACTTGGATACTGTCTCAACGAGAGACCCGGTGAAATTATAGTACCTGTGAAGATGCAGGTTACCCGCGACAGGACGGAAAGACCCCATGGAGCTTTACTGCAGCTTGATATTGGATGTCTGTATCGATTGTATAGGATAGGTAGGAGCCTTTGAAGCCGGACCGCCAGGTTCGGTGGAGGCGTCGGTGGAATACTACCCTTTCGGTATGGACATTCTAACCCGGGACCGTAATCCGGTTCGGAGACAGTGTCAGGTGGGCAGTTTGACTGGGGCGGTCGCCTCCTAAAGAGTAACGGAGGCGCCCAAAGGTTCCCTCAGAATGGTTGGAAATCATTCGCAGAGTGTAAAGGCACAAGGGAGCTTGACTGCGAGACCTACAAGTCGAGCAGGGACGAAAGTCGGGCTTAGTGATCCGGTGGCGCCGCATGGAAGGGCCATCGCTCAACGGATAAAAGCTACCCTGGGGATAACAGGCTTATCTCCCCCAAGAGTCCACATCGACGGGGAGGTTTGGCACCTCGATGTCGGCTCATCGCATCCTGGGGCTGAAGTGGGTCCCAAGGGTTGGGCTGTTCGCCCATTAAAGCGGTACGCGAGCTGGGTTCAGAACGTCGTGAGACAGTTCGGTCCCTATCCGTCGCGGGCGTTGGAAATTTGAGAGGAGCTGTCCTTAGTACGAGAGGACCGGGATGGACACACCGCTGGTGTCCCAGTTGTTCCGCCAGGAGCACCGCTGGGTAGCTATGTGTGGACGGGATAAGTGCTGAAAGCATCTAAGCATGAAGCCCCCCTCAAGATGAGATTTCCCATGACTTTAAGTCAGTAAGATCCCTTAGAGATGATGAGGTAGATAGGTCCGAGGTGGAAGTGCGGCAACGCATGGAGCTGACGGATACTAATCGATCGAGGGCTTAACCTTAAATTAGTGTTTGTTTGACTTCCTATCTAGTTTTGAAGGTACGATCCTTCAATTGAATACTTTGTCCGGTGGTTATGGCGAAGAGGTCACACCCGTTCCCATCCCGAACACGGCCGTTAAGCTCTTCAGCGTCGATGGTAGTTGGGGGCTTCCCCCTGCGAGAGTAGAACGCCGCCGGGCAATCGAAAAAGGAATCGTTTAAATGACGATTCCTTTTTTACATAGGATCATTAATTATTGATAGTGGCCGGGCCCCTGCGCTTAACCTTGGTTTAAAAGATTGAGGTTATGCGCAAATCAACAAGGTGTCAATCGAAGAGGGGACCCACGAAGTATTTCAAGCGAGTAGATTGGCAAGAGTAGAACGCCGCCGGGCAACTGAAAAAAGGAGAATTGCGATTAAGCAGTTCTCCTTTTTTCGTTTGTGTCCGTTACAATTATAAAAACATCAAAAGTCGGCCTGTAATGGACTGTATGTCCGTTAGAACTGAAAGCGGAGCAATATTAGCTGCACATAACCGTGGGACATACTGGTACTCTCTTAGCCTTGCCGTTCATCTATGGAATTTTAATTTTGGACTAGACGAATTAATGAAAATCTCCTAATGTAGAGGTTGTATTCAATGCTCTTTGGTGGGTTACTAGAACGAATGGAAATCCAAGGAATGAAATGCAGCCTTATGCATAAAATCCTAGGATTGGAAAATAGGTTTTGGTGTAACTTCTCGTGTCGGTCGATTGAGATTTCAATAAGCGAGCAGGATAAGAAAGCAAGAGTGAAACATGAGAACGGTTCCAATCGGTGTGAAAATGAAACGCGAGAACCGTTCCCGTGTTTCAAGGAGGGGTATTTCATTGAAGAGGTTTCTTTGGTTGGCGTATGGGATGTATGCTTTAGGTGGGATGACGAGTGTTTTTTTGGGGGCTATGATGCCTGAATTGCTTAGTCATTATGGGGTGACTTATACGTTAGGTGGGCTTTTGGTGCTCCTTCAGGCTATTGGGTTTATTGTTGGGGTTCCGATTACGTCATTATGTATGAAAAGATATCATTATCGTTTTATTTTAACAGGAGGCGCACTTGCTGTAGCGGTGGGGCAGATCGGAATCTTGTTGCTGCCGCCTTTTTATGTGCTTGGGTTTTTGATTATTTTGAGTGGAATTGGAGCGGCTTCTCTGGAGACCTCTGTTGCGTCCTATGTGATGGAGCTATTTGAGGGACGGCGCGCCATTTATATGAGCCGCTTGGAGGTAGCCTTTGGACTTGGGGCACTTCTAATGCCGGCAGTCGTAAGCGGGCTGATTGCCGTACATGGATGGCGCTATTCTTCCGTTTGGTTAGCAGGATTTGCCTTAGTTTTAGCTTATTTGTGGCAACGGGTTTCGATTTCATTAGACTCAGTCCAGGAAGATGACGGGAAGCGGGATGCATACAGTGCAGCTGCCCCTGTTTTTAGTCACCGCTTCGCAAAATATAGCCTGCTCCTGCTTTTTTTGGTCATCATCTTTTTATATGTTGGAATTGAAGGGAGCTTAAATAGTTTTCTTCCAAGCTTGTTTGCGGTTAACCTCAAGGTAAGCCCTGATTATGCGTCTCTAACAACAACGGTCTTTTGGACAGCCATGCTCTGCGGGCGGCTTGCCATTGGGTGGATCGTAAGCAAGGTTAGCTATGAGCGGTATTTGTTGGGCAGCATTTTAATCGCCAGTCTTTTTTTCCTCTTGCTTACCCAAATGCATAGACTTGGACTCTGTTATTTGGTTGTATTTGGTCTTGGATTAGGGATGTCTGCGATATATTCCATTACCATGGTTTACGCCAATCATACCTTTCCGGGAATGGAGCGTTTGGTGACGAGCTCAGTGACGGCCTTTGCCGGGATAGGCGGCGCTGTTTTTCCTTTTATAATCGGCTATGTTATGGATCATCTTTTACCTAATCAGGTCGTATGGGTGATGACAGGATTTAATGGAATCCTTCTAGTGGTCTTCTTGGCCATTTATTTTAGTTTAGCGATTTTAAGAGGAACAAAGAAAGAAGTGGCAGGAGATGCGCCGAATCATTAATTGATCAAAGCGGTTAGCTGGTTGTGTGATTTTCTAATTTTTGGTTTGATAAGGAGAGCCAGACACGGAGCTTCTTCGGGAACCAGAATGGGAGTTTAATGGCTATTTAGCTGAGTACACCCGCCACTCCCAGTTAAGCCATTCTTTAGCCTAATTTCCAATTTTTCAATAGCCAAGAACAATCCTTTGATGATGAGAGACGATTAAACTACAATAGAATATTTAGTATTTTCCATTGTAAACTAAATATATTTGCTATATAATTACAGAAAATTTTATATTTAAATACAATGAAGGAGAAAAGTAGACAGATACTTTTATACAGGGAAGAGGTGCCGATGACTTGAGAGCATCTTTTTAAAAAAGGCTGTTGAAGTTCGCTCCGAAGTATTCCCCTTGAAACCTTCTACTGAAGAAAAGGGGGAACGGCTAATCCGTTATAGTTTTAAAAGTGAAGATTTCGGTAAATGGATTAATCAATTATCGAATAATCTTAGGTTAGAGTGGTACCACGGCTCATTCGACCCTTTATGGGATAAATGAGTCTTTTGATTTGGATAGATCATTAAAAAAGGGGGGAAACGATGTCAGGAAATTCAGTCGAAAGTGTAAGCGAAACTTCTAATAAAAATTTATTGTCGCCGCTTATTGAGTCAAAGGATTTTAGATACCTTTGGTTGGGGCAGCTTCTTTCGTTATTAGGAACATCGATTACAACGGTTATCTTGCCAATTATAGTTTATACGCTTACGGATTCACCTATGGCTATGGGGACTTTAATGGCGGTCAATATGTTACCAAATGTTTTGATTTTGCCTTTCTCAGGGCCTATTGTTGATCAATTTAATCGAGTGAAAATTATGATGATGACAGATAGCATTCGTTTTTTCTTATTATTAATTGTGACATTCTTAGCTTTAACCGATCATCTATCAATGCCCTCACTCTATATCATGATGGCGATCTTTGGACTGATGGACGGGTTATTCCAACCAGCCTATGCAGCAGTTAGAGCGAAGGTGTTCTCTCCTGAGATTCGTACCTCTGCCAATGCCTTAAATCAAATCACGATCCAAGGTATCCGTCTAATTGGACCCTCTATTGGCGGGTTGCTTATTACGGGTTTATCAGCTGCTTTGGGGTTCGGGTTTGATAGCTTAACCTTTCTAATCTCTTTTGCTTCCCTTTACTTTTTAAGAGGGATTACATTTAAAAAACAAGAAATGATCGAGGCTGAGCCCGTTTCTTCATTTAAAAGAAATTTTTTAGAAGGAATAGCTGTACTGAAAGAAAATGGCTGGCTTAAGGTGACCATTCTTGCCTTTTCAATAATCAATATCTCTACAAGCGGGGTATTAGGTGTTTTGGTCCCTTGGTTAATTAACATACATTTATCTTTACCTCCCTATGTGTATGGAATCCTCATTTCTTCATCAGGCATAGGAGCTCTAATAAGTGCAACCATCTATGGTTCAAGAAATAAGTGGAGGCATCGGGCATTTATCGCCTACGGAGGTATCTTTGTTGAAGCCCTTACTTTCCCATTGATGACTTTAACATCATCTGTTTATTTGCTCATTATTTTAATGTTTATTGGCGGATTTAGTATGATGCTATTTGGATTAGTGTGGGAAATAAGTCTTCAGGAACTGGTTCCAGAAGAAAAATTCGGGCGTGTCGTAAGTTTAGATATGCTGGGTTCGTTTGCCCTTCTGCCTCTCGGCTATTTATTAACGGGATGGTTATCGGAAATCATTGGACCTATACAAACGATAATGGGCCTATCAATAACCACTATGGTTATTGTAATGATAGTGTTAATGATTCCTTCCGTAAGAAAATATGATTAAGTTTAGCGATGATGCCACAAATGTATTGGGTAAGAAAACAAGAACATCACGTAAACATCATATACAAATATAATGGGACTCTGCAGCAACTTAATAAATACAAACACCTCGAGTTTTCATTTAATACATCGGCAATACGTGGCAGTCAAACCGTTAACGTCCACTCAAAAATGGATGGACTGAAAAACAGTTTGCGATTTCTACTGGTGGAAATGGTAATAATCTAACAAAAAACAAGGTGCTGACCGTGACTATTATTTTTGGAAAAAATTAAGAAACTACAAAACTTGTTGAGCATAAAAATAGTGTAGTGTATAGGAGCAGGAACCCTGTTTTTAACTTAACAGACGAGCCGTTTTTCGTAAAAAATGTGCCGAAATATTCCTGTAAGCATACTCGTTGACAAGAAGGCTAAATCCTTATAAACTAAAAATCGGTCTATAAAATAAAAAAAGTGTGATAAGTGACTTTAAGGGAGAAATAGAGCCTGCCTTTATTATTTAAAGGTGGGACTTTTATTTGTTAGTCTCTTTAAAGTTATTAATCTCAACCATAAAATTAAAAGAGATCGAGTGGAGGGATAGATTTGCAAGCAGCAAGAAATGAAAAGAGTCCTGTAAAAACAGGCCCGATTTTTGGTGTTATGCTTGTGGGGGCTTTAATTGCGTTCTTAAATCAAACGTTAATTAATGTCGCATTACCACAAATGATGATTCGTTTGTCGATCTCAGCGACAACCGCGGATTGGTTGACCACGATTTTTATGTTAGTTAATGGAATTGTTATTCCGATTACCGCCTTTTTGATGAATCGGTTTACAACTCGCCAGTTGTATTTATCAGCGATAGGTTTTTTTACCATTGGAACGTTAATTTGTGCCATCGCGCCTTCGTTTTCCATCATTCTAATAGGTCGCGTGATACAGGCAGCTGGGGCAGGTATTTTATTCCCGCTTATTACAAACGTTATTTTTACCATATTTCCACCGAATCGACGCGGTTTTGCCATGGGGATTTTTGGTGTCGCCATGAACTTTGCGCCAGCCGTGGGACCAACTTTGTCCGGCTGGGTCGTTGAGCATCACTCTTGGCGTGTACTCTTCTTTATCATTTTACCTTTTGCCATTATTGACTTTATTGTGGCTCTGTTCCTAGTTAAAAATGTAACAGAAACCAAACGTCCTAAGCTGGATGTGTTGGGCGTTATTTTATCGACGATCGGCTTTGGCGGTGTCTTGTACGGTTTCTCAGAAGCAGGTTCTCGAGGCTGGGATGACCGCTATGTTATTGCCTCTTTAATTATTGGGGCAGTCAGCTTGCTGCTATTTGTCTGGTGGCAATTCATAGTGAGCGAACCGATCTTGGAATTTCGGATTTTCCGTTACAAAATGTTCTCTTTAACAACTATTATTAACGTCGTTGTGACAATGGCCATGTTCTCAGGCATGATTCTTATGCCAATTTATATGCAAAATGTTCGCGGCTTTACTCCGTTGTATTCAGGCTTAATGCTGTTGCCTGGAGGAATTGTGATGGGGATCATGTCGCCGATTACCGGCCGCTTGTTTGATAAGTTTGGCGCCAAATGGCTAGCTGTAATTGGTTTGGCGATCACCGCCGTCACAACGTATGGACTCACCCTTCTTGAATTGAATACGAGCTTCACTTATGTGATCACGCTTTATACGATTCGTATGTTTGGGATGTCTATTGTGATGATGCCGATCTTCACGGCAGGATTAAATGAGTTGGCGTTGTCACTGAACAAATTTGGGACCGCCATGGTCAATACGTTAAGAAATGTGGGCGGAGCAGTTGGCATGGCCTTTTTCGTTTCCATTATGACGAACAAAGGGAATCAGCATGCAAAAGATTTAATGATCCAACACCATGTTACCCCAGCAGATAAAGTGCAGGCTGCGCTCTTAGGCCGTCAAGGAATGGTCGTAGGAATTGACGATGCCTTTCTTGTCGCAACTGGCTTGACTGTGATCGCATTCTTATTAGCCTTTTTCATTAAAAGAACAGAACCGAAAGAAGATACCATCTCCAATCGTGTCCGTACACCGAAGAAAAAGGTGGCTCTTCAACCGCGGGCTGTTGAAAAATAATCAGTTTATTAAACTCCTTTTACCATTTTGGTAGAAGGAGTTTTTTAATACTTTAAGAAAATTGCAGGAGTGAAGTGAAAAAATGAAACGAGAGAACCGTCCCCGCGTTCCACTAAACAAAAATTGATGTCAGTCAGATTGGAGGTGTGATATAGTCAAAAAGTAAGGTGAAGGAAAAGGAACTTCATATAATTGATGTCTGTATCAGCTTGGAGGGGAAAACATGTCAGAAGCAGTGATTGTCGAAGTGAAAGAGCATGTGGCTTGGATCACGCTAAATGAACCAGAATCTTTGAATGCGCTGTCAAATGAGATGGCTAGTGGGCTCACAGAGGCGCTTGAGCATCTTCGGAAGGACAATGAGGTGCGTGCCGTCGTATTGACAGGGAATGGGAAAGCTTTTTCGGCAGGTGGAAACATTAAAGGCTTTCCAAAAGAATCAAGCCCTGGATGGTTACGGGGCTATATCCATGACACGATTGGTTTTCTAAAAGGCTTAGCGGAGCTCGAGAAGCCTGTTATCGCCGCCGTTAATGGGTTTGCGGTCGGCGCAGGTTTGAGCATCGCGTTAGCCTGTGATATGGTTTTAGCAGTCCCTCACGCTCAATTTTCTCTCGGCTTTCATAAGCTTGGCTTAGTACCAGACTTGGGCGCTCTCTATCATTTGCCTAGAGTGGTCGGCATGGCTAGAGCGAAGGAACTCGCCTTCTCTAATCGAACTTTAACCTCGCAAGAAGCAAAGGATTATGGGATTGTTTTGGAAATTGTCGAAGAGGACGGACTTCTGACTCGTGCCGGCGAACTCGCTGAAGAGCTGGCCCAAAGTGCGACACTGGCGATCGGACTTGCTAAGTCAATTTTAAACCATAGCTTTGAGTCCTCCTTAGATGCGATTATGAAAGAGGAAGCAGCCATTCAAGCCTTGGCGTTTGCGTCTGAAGACCATCAGGAAGGCGTCAAAGCGTTTCTAACTAAATCCAAGCCTGTTTTTAAAGGGCGCTAAAAGGAGACATTCGAATGAAGCAACTCGCTCCACATTTGACTATTGAAAACTGTCAAGCAGCGATTGAATTTTATCAATCCATTCTTGGTGGTGAGATTAAAAATGAACAGCTAGCAGACGGCATTGAAATGTTTAAGGGGCATGAAGGCAAGTTAATTCATGCCGAACTTCATTTTGAATATGGACAGGCCCTGTATTTTAATGATGTCTTTGGCAAGCCCCCTGTTATTGGAACAAATATTGAATTGAGTGTGGCCCCTGAAAGTGAAGAAGAGATCCGGACCCTTTTTCAGGCCCTTTCAAAAGAAGGGGAGATCAAGATGCCCCTTGATAAGACCTTTTGGGGAGCCTTGTACGGAAAAGTAACCGACAAATATGGTATAACATGGGAATTGAATTTACAGCTCTCCTAAGTGGGGAGCTGTATTTTTTCGTTTAGAATTCTTAGCTCCGCAATTTAGTCATAAATAGATTATACGGCTAGACAAATAGAGGAGGCACTGCCATGAATTTTGAGTTAAGTGATGAGTTGGTGATGCTGAAGCAAATGGTCCGGCAATTTGTGGATAAAGAAATTAATCCTTATATCAAAGAATGGGATGAAAAAGGGAATACCGATCCATCCATTTATAAACGTCTTTCTGAGCTCCAGTTCATGGGTGTTTGTATCCCTGAAGAGTATGGAGGAAGCGGAATGGACTACAACGCCCTGACCATAGTGTGTGAAGAATTAGAACGCGGGGATACAGCGTTTCGAACGGCGGTTTCTGTCCATACGGGTTTGAACAGCTTGACCTTGCTCCAATGGGGGACGGAGGAACAAAAGAAGAAGTATCTAGTCCCGCAAGCTAAAGGGGAAAAGCTCGGGGCTTACGGCTTAACAGAGCCTAATGCTGGGTCCGATGTTAAAGCCATTCAAACAACAGCTGTCCGTGATGGAGAGGCCTACATCTTAAATGGACAAAAGACTTGGATCTCCTTGTCAGACCTAGCTGATCATTTTATTGTATTCGCTTTCACGGATAAATCAAAGGGACACCACGGTATTTCTGCTTTTATCGTTGAGAGAAGCTTCCCAGGATTCAGCTCTCGTCCATTAAAGGGAAAGCTCGGAATTCGCGCCGGTAATACAGGTGAATTATTTTTTGATAACATGCGGGTGCCAAAAGAAAACCTCCTAGGAGAAGAAGGAGAAGGCTTTAAAATAGCGATGTCAGCGCTAGATAATGGCCGGTTTACAGTAGCGGCCGGCGCCTGTGGGATTATCATGGCTTGTCTTGAAGAGAGCGTCGCCTATTGCCATGAACGTGAAACATTTGGTGTGGAAATCGGCCGGCATCAGCTCGTTCAGCAAATGATCGCGAATATGGAGGCAAAACTGCAAATGTCCCGCTTATTGGTTTACCGAGCAGGAGAGCTGAAAAATCAAGGCAAGCGAAGCACACGAGAAACGTCACTTGCCAAATGGCAGGCGTGCAATTTCGCGAATGAATCAGCGAATGATGCGGTCCAAATTCATGGCGCTTACGGCTTCTCGAATGACTATCCTGCTGAACGCCATCTCCGCAATTCAAAAGCACCGGTTATCTATGAAGGAACGCGCGAAATCCACACCATCATGCAAGCTGAATATGCACTCGGTTATCGAAAGGATAAGCCACTGCGGAAAACCTTGCCCGCCTGGTTACCAAAGAACAATTAGCCTGGAGAGGCTGGGCACCCGATTCGTGCCTAGCGTTGAACCTTTCATAGTGCAATAGTAGACCAATAAAAATAGGAAAGGCTGGGCACCTCGATTGGTGCCCGGCCTGAACCTCACAGGGTGTAATACGAGTCAGATGAATTAGAATGCCGCCTGGCGTGCGATGTGGGCCACCAATAAACGAAAGTCCAGCGGCCAAAGTGCGATGGCGGCTTCAAAGGCACAAAAAAACCCATGGCTCAGGCTGAAAGGTGTGTGATGGTGGGCCTCCAAAACCGAAAGTCCAGCGGCCAAAGTGTGATGGCGGCTTCAAAGGCACAAAAAACCCATGGCTCAGGCTGAAAAGTGTGTGATGGTGTGCCTCCAACACACCAAAAACCGGTGTCCCAGGATGGAAAAGTGTGTGATGGAAGCTCCAATACACCAAAAACCGGTGTCCCATGTTGGAAAAGTGTGTGATGGAGCCTCCAATACACCAAAAACCGGTGTCCCGGGTTGAAAAAGTGTGTGATGGAAGCTCCAACACACCAAAAACCGGTGTCCCAGGTTGGAAAGGTGTGTGATGGAAGCTCCAATACACCAAAAACCGGTGTCCCAGGTTGGAAAAGTGTGTGATGGAGCCTCCAATACACCAAAAACCGGTGTCCCAGGTTGGAAAAGTGTGTGATGGAGCCTCCAATACACCAAGAACCGGTGTCCCATGGTGGAAAAGTGTGTGATGGAAGCTCCAATACACCAAAACATGGAGAGGGCGGTGCGAAAATGGTGGGCAAGACGCCTTTCCCACGAAAGTGGGCGCTGCGCCAGCGAAAATGGTAGGCAAATGCACCAAAAGAGCCGGTGCAGGACAGAAAAAGCTTATGATGGAGCGTCCTTTAAAAAAATCGAATGATGTCTCGAGTTACTTTATTAATATTAGGGGAAAATGATGGCAGGCAAGAGAGCAAGGAGGTTTGTCAATGTCGTCCAAAGAATCCATTGAAGCGAGAAAAAATTCTCATATTGACGTTGTATTAACTAATCAAGTCACTGGAGAGAACATTACCAATGGGTTTGATCGGTTCAGATTTACCCATCAAGCTTTACCTGAAATTAATTTTTCGGATATCCATCTTGACACCGTTTTTTTGGAAAAAACGGTGAAAACACCATTCTTAATCAGTTCGATGACCGGAGGAACGGAACGCGCCTGGAAAATTAATCGCCATTTGGCAGAGGCAGCAGAGGTCAGGGGCTGGACTATGGGGGTGGGTTCAAGCCGGATCGCCATTGAACAGCCGGACCGTGCCTATTCGTTTAAAGTTCGGGAGGTTGCGCCATCCATCCCCTTGATTGCGAATTTGGGTGCGGTACAATTAAATAAAGGTTATAGGGTTAACGAATGCCGCCGAATTGTTGAAAGTCTAGAAACTGATGCTTTAGTGCTTCATCTTAACAGTCTTCAGGAGGTCATTCAAACAAACGGTGATACAGAATTTAAAGGCCTTTTTAAAAAAATTGAGCAGTTATGCCGAGAACTTGAAGTGCCGCTTGGTGTTAAAGAAGTGGGCTGGGGTGTAAATGGCCAACTAGCTAAATCCTTATTTGATATTGGAGTCGCTTTTGTTGATGTAGCGGGGGCTGGCGGAACCTCTTGGACACAGGTTGAAAAGATAAGAAGCCAAGACCCAATAAAACGAAAGGCGGCCGAAATTTTTACCGAATGGGGCATTCCAACTGCCGAGTGCTTAATTGAGGCCAAGAGAGCAAATGTGAAAGGGCCCCTTATCGCGAGCGGTGGCATGCTGAACGGTCTCGATGCAGCAAAAGCGCTTGGGTTAGGCGCACAGCTTGTCGGTTTCGGGCGCCGATTATTGGCGGGAGCAGATGAATCGACGGAGGCAGTTCTTAGTGCTTTTGAAACGATTGAAATGGAACTGAAAATGGTCATGTTTGCTGTTGGCCACCAGAATGTGGAGAGCTTGCGCAAAACGCCACACTTAAAACAGATAGTTCGTATTTGAAGCTAAACTAAAGAATAAAGGAGCGTCGAAACATAGTGAAAGAGAAAGGTCTTCGGCTAGGAAGCCAACTTCCACAGTTTGTACTTGAAGGGGCAGATGGCTTGGTCTATCGATCAGAGGATTGGAAAGGAAAGCCTGCTCTACTAATTTTTCATAGGGGAACTTGGTGTCATAGCTGTCGTAATCACCTTGAGCAAATTGGTCAAAATATGGAAACGTTTCGGCAATTGGGTTTAGCGGTTTACTCGATTCTGGGTCAGAAGAAGGATCCGGTGATTAAGTTTTTAGAGAAGAATCCTCTGCCCTTTCCGGTTTTAATTGACGAGTCACGGGATGTCATTAAGGCTTTTGATGTCTATCATCCAATTGGATACGATGCATTTAACATCGCAAGGCCTAGCATTTTCTTAGTGTCACCTGAACAAACGATCCTTTATAGCTATGTGGGAAGGCACCAAGCAGACCTCCTAAAAAATGACAAATTGACGGCTACGGTCCATGAACTTTTGAGCAAGGTTCTAGTTGAATGATTTAGGACATAGGGAAATTACAGCATGGGATGAGACGGGGGGCCGTTTGCGCACGAAAAAAGAGGCCGCAACCGGGAAAATGGTGTGCAAGAGAAGTTTGCCCACGAAAACGAGCGAGATGAGAGCCAAATTGGTGGGTAAGCCAAGCTTCCCCACGAAAACGGAGGCCGCCACCGCCCGAGCAATGGTGCGCAAAAAAACGACTCCCCCCCCCTGAGAAATGGTGCCGAAGGGGTAATAGGTGATGACATGAGTAGGCAGCGTTTGAAAAACTGCTTACGGCCGAACGCGAAAACAAGTGAGCAGGGTCCTTCACAACAAAATAAATAAAGGGGAGGGTTTGACCGTGTATTTTGAACCTTACATAGAAATAGCTGAGCAACTTTCGTCAGCGGATCCGGCTCATGACGTCCTGCATGTTAAGCGAGTATTTAAAAATGGACAAGCGATATTAGAAAAGGAATTGGAAGCGGATGAAGAGGTGGTTCTGACGGCTATTCTTCTTCATGAATTGATTAATTTGCCAAAGGACCACCCTTTTTCCTCACGATCCGGCGATTTGTGTGCAGAACTTGCTGGAGAATTACTTGAGACCCATCAATTTCCTATCGAAAAAAGGGAGGCAGTCCTCACCTGTATTCGTCATCATTCTTTTTCAAAAGGAATAGTTCCAAAGACGATCGAAGAAAAAATTGTGCAGGATGCGGATCGCTTAGATGCGATGGGCGCGATAGGGATTGCGCGTTGTTTTGCAACAAGTGCGGCTATGAAAAGACCCTTTTATCAAGAGAAGGATCCTTTTTCTAAAGACCGCGGGCTAGACGGTAAAGGGTATGCCGTTGATCATTTTTATCAAAAACTTCTTCGGTTAGGTGATGCGATGCATACAGAGGCAGCTAAAGGAATGGCCCAGTCACGACTTGAATTTATGAACCATTATCTTGATCAATTGGATAATGAACTGGGCTGAACCCCTAGAATGGAGGCTCCAACTGTCAATCCGCTAGTGTTGGCGGCGTCAAAACGCGCCATGGGAGGCTTTTTTGAATAGATCCTGACTGAGGGAACAAGCTAAAAGGGTCTCCATTTAAAACATGGAGTGTGTTTCTCATTTTCGATCTATTAGGAAGGAGTTTGAGATAAATGGGCCGCCAGCATAAAACGCGTGTAAATCGTGATGGGAATTCAACCACATTGCCTCAAACGCCGAAACAATTAAAACGCCCGTATGATCAAGGGGAAGAGCTTGAATTGGCTAGAGAGCTGGATGAGGTGTACGATTTAAAGGCGCGGCAAGGCTATTCTCCAACAGAAGTGGAACGAAAAAAAGAGAAGCACTAAAGTCAAAGCTTTGAGGGCAACCGCTCTCAAAGCTTTTCTAATATTAGATCAAAGTTGAAAAAACCCATTGACAATCAGATAAAACACATGTAAATTTTGAATTATATAAAAATCAAGACGATTAACTGACATGAATTGAATATGTTCTCTTATCAAGAGCAGGTGGAGGGACTGGCCCGATGAAGCCCGGCAACCGGAAAAAAGTGTGCTTTTTTCACGGTGCTAACTCCAGCAGACGTGTGTTCTGGCAGATGAGAGCCCCAATTATAACTAACCAAGGGTCTTTCTGCTGACAGAAAGGCTCTTTTTATTGTTTGGGAAACGATTAATGGAAAAATCATAGTCGGTATGAATGAGCCGCTGCGGACATGATGACAAAGCTGAACGGTGATATTTTTGAAAAAAATGGCTATTCCAGCTCAAACTCTCATAAGTCGATTCTTCCTGCCATGCATTTAGCGAAGAGGCACATAACATGATATGTCAGTCTAGGTTACGAAAGGAGCACGCAATGGATACAACTTTACAGCAGGCGATGAAACAGCGCATTCTTCTTTTAGATGGTGGAATGGGAACGCTTCTTCAACAAAAACAATTATCGGAGGCTGATTTTGGCGGCCCTGAGTTAGATGGCTGCAATGAATATTTGAATCTTACTCGTCCTGATGTCATTGAGGCGATACATCGCGACTATCTAGAAGCGGGTGCGGATATTATTTCGACCAATACTTTTGGTTCGACACCGCTTGTGTTAGCGGAATACGAAGTGGCAGAACGAGCGGAAGAGATTTCGAGAAAAGCGGCTGAATTAGCTAGAAAGGCGGCGGACGCCTACTCCACGAGTAAGTGGAGACGTTATGTGGCAGGGGCGATGGGACCTACGACCAAAAGTTTGTCGGTCACGGGAGGAGCGACCTTCGAAGAACTCTCTGAATCTTATAAAATCCAGGCTCGAGGTTTGATTGAAGGCGGTGCAGATGTCCTTCTTTTGGAAACGTCACAGGATCTTTTAAATGTAAAAGCAGCCAGTCTTGGAATCCGCCAAGCTTTTGAGGAGTTAGGAAAAGAGCTGCCTGTGATGATCTCAGGAACAATCGAGCCGATGGGAACGACGCTTGCCGGGCAAACGATTGATGCGTTTTATCTATCCGTGGAGCACCTTAAGCCTTTATCAGTCGGCTTGAACTGCGCAACAGGCCCTGAATTCATGCGCGACCATATTCGGACTCTAAGCGAATTGGCCCAATCCGGCGTCAGTTGTTATCCGAATGCAGGTCTTCCAGATGAGGAAGGACACTATCACGAAACACCGGTTAGTTTTGCGAAAAAGATGGCCGACTTTGCGGAACAGGGCTGGTTGAATGTGGTCGGCGGTTGCTGCGGCACGACGCCTGATCATATTGCTGAGCTTCGACAAGCAGTCGCTGGGAAAGCGCCTCGAACGCTTCCGGCTGTCCATTCCCATGCCGTATCAGGCCTGACCTCTTTGTTTTTGGAAGAGGATAATCGCCCGATAATGGTGGGTGAACGGACGAATGTCATTGGCTCGCGAAAATTTAAGCGGTTAATCCAAGAAGGCGACTATGAAGCAGCTTCAGAGATTGCAAGAGATCAAGTGAAGTCGGGAGCTCATGTCATTGATATTTGCCTGGCAGACCCTGATCGCGAGGAAAACGAAGACATGGAAGCTTTTCTTTCTAAAGTCGTTCGAAAGGTCAAGGTTCCGCTCATGATCGACTCAACGGATGCTCAGGTGGTTGAGCTCGGACTAAAGCAATCCCAAGGAAAAGCGATCATCAACTCTACGAATCTAGAAGACGGGGAAGAGCGGCTTGCTCGGTTTGCGAGATTAGCGAAAAAATATGGGGCCGCTCTAGTTGTCGGAACGATCGATGAAGAAGGGATGGCCGTAACTCGTGAACGGAAACTCGAGGTGGCCAAACGATCAGTTGACCTCCTTGTTAATAAATATGGTCTTGAGCGATCGGATCTTATTTTTGATCCACTGACCTTCCCCGTTGGAACGGGTGACGCCAAGTACATTGGCTCCGCACTTGAAACCGTTGAAGGCATCCGTTTATTAAAAGAGCACTTTCCGGAGTGCCCGACCATTTTGGGAATAAGCAATGTTTCTTTCGGTCTTCCTCCTGCAGGACGTGAGGTGCTGAACTCCGTCTTTTTATATGAGTGCACAAAGGCGGGGTTAGGCTACGCGATTGTCAACACAGAAAAGCTAGAGCGTTATGCCTCGATTTCTAAGGAAGAACGTGAGCTGGCCCAGAATCTCCTTTTTAAGACGACAGATGAACTTGTTCAGGAATTCACGGCCTTTTATCGCAAGAAAAAGCCAGTTGCGCCAGAGAATCGTCCACAGTTACCTTTAAATGAGCGGCTCGCTCAATATGTAGTGGAAGGGACTAAGCAGGGCTTGATTGACGATTTGAATGAGGCTCTGAAACAATCAAAGCCGTTGGACATTATTAATGGTCCGTTAATGGACGGCATGACGGAAGTCGGACGCTTGTTTAATTTAAATGAATTGATTGTTGCAGAAGTGCTTCAAAGCGCGGAGGTTATGAAAGCCGCTGTTGCTCATCTTGAACCCTTTATGGAGAAAACGGAAACGGCCAATAAGGGAAAGATCCTTCTTGCAACGGTCAAAGGGGATGTCCATGATATTGGCAAAAATTTAGTGGAGATCATTTTAACGAACAACGGCTTTGAGGTCATTAATTTGGGAATTAAGGTTCCCCCCGAACAGCTTATTCAAGCTTATCGTGAACACGAACCTGATATGATCGGCCTGTCGGGTCTTCTCGTCAAATCTGCCCAGCAAATGGTCGTAACAGCAGACGATTTACAAAAAGCAGGCGTGAAGGCCCCGCTGCTAGTCGGCGGGGCGGCTCTTACGAAAAAGTTCACGTACACCAAAATTAAGCCGCAGTATGAGCCTCCTGTCATGTTCGCGAAGGATGCCATGGAAGGTCTTGATTTTGCAAACCGTCTCGTCCAAAGTGCTAATCGTGAAGCTTTGCTTGAAGAGCTGGAAAAAGCACGTCAAGCTATGGAAGCAAAAAAAATTACAGATGCGCAGCTTAGACGTGAACCGACCGAGAAAAAGGCGCACTCGACCATTCGTCGGGATGCCCCTGTT
The DNA here is from genome assembly GCF_029094525.1 of Pullulanibacillus sp. KACC 23026. Lineage (NCBI taxonomy): Bacteria > Bacillati > Bacillota > Bacilli > Caryophanales > Sporolactobacillaceae > Pullulanibacillus > Pullulanibacillus sp. KACC 23026. The sequence goes on from NZ_CP119107.1 coordinate 1,833,318, forward strand.
TATCAACCGGCTGACCTCGAGCGCCATATCCTGCGTCATTATCCGATTAAATATATTCGACCTTATATCAATTACCAAATGCTGATCGGCAAACATTTAGGCTTCAAAGGCAATGTCCTTAAGAGTCTTGAAGAAGGCGATCAAAAGGCAGTCGAGCTGTATGAGTTGATTCAAGAACTTCTTAACATCAGTGAAAGAGGAGATTTGCTTCAAACTCATGCGCTGTATCAATTCTTCCCCGCCCAAGCCGATGGAGACGATGTTTTAATTTATGACCCGCATGATCAAAAGACGGTGATTGAACGTTTCCAGTTTCCAAGACAGCAAAAGCCGTCTTATTTATGTCTCTCTGATTTTCTCCGGCCCGTTCAGAGTGGTGTCATGGATTATGTGGCGTTCTTTTCTGTCACAGCCGGTCGTGGTGTCCGAGATTTAGCTGAAAAGTGGAAGAATGAAGGGGATTATTTGCGTTCTCATGCGATTCAGTCATTAGCCCTTGAACTGGCTGAAGCTTTTGCAGAGCGCGTTCACCAAATGCTTCGGGACAGCTGGGGATTCCCCGACCCGCAGGAGATGACGATGCGTGAACGGTTTATTGCCCGTTATCAGGGCTTGCGTGTTTCTTTTGGCTATCCCGCTTGTCCTAACTTAGAGGACCAGGAGAAATTGTTTCGCTTGATTCATCCCGAAGATATCGGAGTTGAATTGACGGATGGCTTTATGATGGACCCAGAAGCCAGTGTGTCCGCACTTGTCTTCTCACATCCGGAAGCCAAATACTTTAGTGTAGAAAATGAATAGGGTAGAGGAGTGAGAAGTGGTGGGACTGTCTAATGGGGAACACTTTCGTACAAGAATTCAAAAAGGGTATCTGATTGGCGATGGAGCAATGGCTACTTTGCTTCATCAATCCGGTCAGCCGATTCGTTCTTGCTTTGAAGAGCTTAACTTGTCAGACCCTCATCTTATTAAAGGTGTTCACAGTGCTTATTTGCACGCGGGGGCACGACTGATTCAAACGAATTCTTACAGTGCGAGTCGTGTGGGTCTCGCTCGTTATGGATTGGGTGAACAGGTCGACGCGATTAATCGGGCGTCTGTTCAAATCGCGCGTGAAGCCGTATATGAGGCCCAATTGGAATCAACTGATCCAGCTTTTGTCTTTGGAACAATTGGCTCAATGATTGATTTTATTAAACAAACGGATCCGAAAGAGCAAGAAGCACTTATTGAAAACTTAGTTGAAGAACAGGCATCAGCCTTGTTAGAGGAAGGCGTCGATGGCCTCATCCTTGAAACCTATGCAGACTTGCAGGAGCTTAGCTTAGCATTAAGAAAAGTAAGAAGGTTGACTGATTTGCCAATCGTCACCAATCTTTCCCCCCTAGTTATAGGGGTGACTCGAGACGGCTATTCGATTGAAGAAGCGTTCAAGCAGCTTGTTGAATTAGGAGCAGATGTGGTTGGTTTGAATTGTCGATTAGGTTTAAGCGGACTTTTACGGACGTATGAACAAACATCGCTTGAACCCGGTATTCCATATGCTGCTGTGCCGAACGGCGGATTGCTTCATATGGAGGAGGACGGCGCATATGCTTATACGGCGAATGCTGATTATTTTGCTGACATTGGAACGGAACTGGTCCAAAAAGGAATTCGCTTGATTGGTGGCTGCTGTGGCACATCCCCTAATCATATTAAAGCCTTGAAAAATCGTCTTGATCAGACAGACTTCACATTAGGGGACACAGGTATAAAAAGTCAAAAGCCTTTAAAGGTAATAGAGCCGCTTTCTGCATCGGCTAGCCAGCCTGCGAAGGAAGATGCCGTTTTTTCGGTCAATGGAGTGAAGCCCCCAACCTTACTTGAAAAGGTGAAGCAGGAAACGACGATTGTCGTCGAGTTAGACCCGCCGAGGATGTTAAATGTAGAAAAGTATATTAAAGGGGCAGAGGCACTCCATGCTGCAGGTGTGGATGCGATCACACTTGCTGATAATTCACTCGGTACGGTCCGTGTAAGTAATATGGCACTTGCTAGTCTGCTTAAAGCTAGAGGCATGGAACCGCTTGTGCATATTGCCTGTCGCGATCGTAACCTAATTGGTCAGCAATCTCATTTAATGGGGCTGCATGTACTAGGCATCCATCAAATCTTACTGGTCACAGGGGATCCTTCTAAATTTGGTGATCTTCCTGGTGCGACCTCCGTCTACGATGTGTCGTCTACGGAGCTTATTAGAATGGTAAAAAAACTGAATAATGGTCACGCTTTCTCAGGACAATCTTTAAAGGCTCCATCCACTTTTGTCATCGGCACCTCCTTTAATCCCAATGTGCTTAACTTTAATAAGGCAATGGATCGCTTGAAACGCAAAATCGAGGCAGGGGCTGATTATGTCATGACCCAGCCGATTTATGATGCACGACTTTTTGAAAAACTCGCCCGTGCAGTGGAGCCTCTTGGCATTCCGGTATTTGTCGGCATTATGCCTCTAACGAGTGCACGCAATGCACAGTTTCTTCATCACGAGGTCCCGGGCATCAGCTTAACTGAGACTATTTTAAAAAGAATGCAGGACGCTCCTGAAGAATCAGCACATGAAGAAGGCATCAGGATAGCGGAAGAATTAGTGGATGAAGCCGCTGATTATTTTAATGGGATTTACCTCGTTACGCCGTTTCTGCGTTATGAGTTGACTGTTCACCTCACACACTACTTGAGAGATCGTTCCAAACGTTTACAAATAAAAAAATAAATCTAAAAGGATATCGCTGTTAAAAAGTGGTATCCTTTTTTCATAGGCTCATTCTTTTTATTGAATAGAAGTTAGTTAGACGATTAGTGACTGTTAAGCAGAAGGGAAATGAAGTGAAGAAAATGGCGAACAACCAACGCCCTATTGATCAGTTTTCCAATCGGGATATTCTCACCAGCCTGTATATGAGTCAGGGCCTGTTATTGCTGGCATCACTGGTGATTTATGGGGTCTTTATTCGAGATTTTAAAGTGATCGAACAGGTATGGATGGTGACCGATCCTTATTATTTTATTTATGCTCTAATCGTGGCTCTTGCCATCGTTGGGATCGAGCTCGTCCTTGAATTTAAACTGCCAGGGGACTGGTTTCAGGATAATGGAACCAATGAACGGCTGATGCAGGCGCTATCGATTCCTCATCTCTTTGTTGCGATGGCAGTCGTGGCAATAGTGGAAGAACTGTTATTTCGAGGGATGCTGCAAACCGAATTTGGTCTAGTTATAAGCAGTATTCTGTTTGCTGTGATTCATTTGAATTATATCAAAAAGCCTATTTTACTAGGATTTGTCATCCTGCTAAGCTTTATTTTAGGGGGCTTGTTTGCTTTGACCCATAGCCTCATCATAACGATCCTCACTCATTATTTGATCGATGTGCTTCTTGGGTTGTACATGAAGTGGACTCAGGGTCGTTTAATGGGTGAGAGCTAGGAAAGCGTGCCTTACACAGAGGGGACGACTCAGTGTAAGGCAAATCCCCGCTTGGCATTGGCTGTCCTGTTTTTGCAGGAACGACGGTGTTTTTTCTTGTCCCCTCTTTTTATGGTTGACAAAAAATTCCGAAACAGTGTAAATTTGCACTAAATGGAATTAAGTTGAGGGGGGAGATGTAGTGGAAAAGACGGCGTTTATTGAACTTATTTCTAATCATATAAAACTTGTCAGAACTGAACAACAGATGACTCAGGATAAGATGTGTGAAGTGCTTGGCATTTCAAAAAAGTCTCTTGTCCAGATTGAAAAAGGACGGACGCAAGCGAATTGGACGACTGTGGTAACCTTTTGTTTAGTGTTTAATCATAGCAAACTATTATTTTCCTTAATTGGTGACCAACCGGCTGATTTTGTTAGGCTTTTAGCTTTCAAATACAATGGGTCGCCTAAAGATCAGACTTTGGGAGGCCGTGTTTGGTGGAAGGAGATTGAGCAACGAGGGGCGTTTCGTTTGCAGCAAAATTTAATCAGTCATCATTATCGCATCCTTGATCAATATGATTTTCGTTGGTTTAGCTCCTTTGATCTTGAAGAGAGCAAGCAGCGTTTAAAGGAATTGGATGGAAAAGCCTCTGGGAATTAAGGGCGATAAGTCGCAATTTTTATCAGAATTGTTCAATATCTAGGCTTAGGTGGGCCGAATTCGTGGTTAATAGAATGGTCACCCACGCCATCCTGTAAGTTGATAAGCAAGGATCGTTTCATTGGACAAGCTAGAGGTTAAAAACGTGTCGCGATCGTTTGATCCATTAGCCCCAAGTGTACAAATAATAGATTCCAAAAACGATAAAGATGAGTAAAAGAAAGGCAGCTAACAGGAAAATCGATGGTTTGGGATAAGTAAAGCTTTGGTTGTTAATGCCTTTCCCTTTTTGGAAGTAACCCACTGTAGCCAGGATTAATGTGATCATTCCAACAAAAATAGAGGCTAGCCCTATGGTTTCGGCGAGAGCATCGCCGCTGTGATGTCGCTTGATATTTGAAAAATGAAGATTGGTTATGAGAAAGCCGACACCGATTATGGTAATGCTTGTTCGAATCCAAGCAAGATAGGTTCTTTCATTCGCTAAATGTTGTTGTATATATTTGGAATCTTGAGTGTTTTTATCGATGTTTTTCATTGGATGGAACCTCTGCTTGTTCTATGAGGATTTAGTAACAATGTTAGTCAATGGATTCTTTGATGCCCAATATGTCCGAGCAATCGTGTCTAACTATATCTTGCACGTATATGGCTAAATCATGTAAGTAAGAAATGAACCTTATTTGAGGCGCTGCTTGGAAAGTTGTTTTAGTAGACAAACATACACTTACTTGCCTAGAAAGACCACCCATAAAATTTATAGTTAATTAAATGCTTTGAACAGGAGTTTAGAGATGGTGACTAATCTTTTTTTTGTACGACATGCCCATTCAACGTATACACCGGATGAACGAGAGCGGCCTCTCTCTTTCGACGGGCAGAAGGATGCAAAAAGATTGACGGGAGGTTCGGGTCGATCGGGTCATCGCTAGCCCATATAAGCGTGCTATTCAGACAGTCGAAGGGATTGCTTTGATTAAGGGGAAGAGCGTTCTTATTGAGGATGATTTTAAAGAACGACGATTAGCGAAAGGGCCAGTCAAAGATTTTAGCGCGGCTATCCAAAAAGTTTGGGAAGATCCTTCATTTTCCTGGGAAGGCGGGGAATCCAATCTGATCGCCCAGAAAAGAGGGATTAGGGCTGTTTTTAAATTACTAGACGCTTTTGAAGATGAAAATTTGGTGATTGGGACTCACGGCAACATCATGGTTCTCATTTTTAATTTTTTTGATGCTGCATATGGCTTTCAATTTTGGCAGCAGTTAGATATGCCGGATCTCTACGAACTAACATTTGATGGAAAATCGCTTCTGAATGTAACGCGCCATTGGCAACGTTAAAATCAGAAATCAAGGGGAGTTAATCGATGAACTATGGAGGCGGCCAATGCCAGCATATATTGGGTTGTTAAAAGGCGTGAATGTAGGCGGCAAAAATAAGGTGAATATGGGTGAATTGCGGAACCTGTTTGAAGAAATGGGCTATACCGATGTAAAAACATATATTAACAGTGGGAACATCCTGTTTGACTCAGATGCCAGTGAGCGTGATTTAATCCCTGCCATCGAAAAAGAGATCGAGCGGCGATTCGGTGTTTCTATTCCGATTGTATTAAGAACGGTTGAGGAATGGACAGCAAGTATAGAAGCCTCTCCGTATGCTAATCAGGCCGCAGATAATGGGAAAAGGGTCAACATAGGCTACATGGTTGAAGAACCATCGCAGGCTTTTATTCAGAAGGTTGAGGAATCCAAAGGTGAAGATGAGTGTACTTTTATTGGCCGGGATTTACATATCCTTCTCAATCAAAGTGCAGCGGATTCTAAGCTGCTCCGGAACCAGTCAAAGCTTGGTACCATTACCGTTCGAAATTGGAATACCATTCAGAAGCTTGCCCAGCTTTCGATAAATAATTAGGAGGAAGCGGCAAGTTTACTAGGCAAGCACGGGGAAGAGGTGGGCAATGGGCTGTAATTGGGAGACCTGTCCAAGAGAGGTGCACGAGTATAGCTTTAAGCTTTTAACAGAGCTTAAATATCTTTTAAAAAATAAGTTGGTTGGCTTATACATACATGGCTCATTGGCTTTAGGCGGTTTCAACCCTGCAGGCAGTGATGTGGATGTTCTCGTCGTGACCTCTGGCCGATTGACCTTGCCGCTAAAAAGAAGCTTGGCCAAGTGCTGCTTAAGTTTATCTAATCTTTTTTCGCTGTTTTATGAAATTCAGGGTGCAAGAGCCCGTGTTCTAAAAAGTGAGAGTCAACTAGAAGGTAATTCTTAAAGTTTGGCAGGTGACAAAATGATTATTAAGAGTCTTGCTGAGGATGCCCAATTAAGAGAGGCTATTCATGATCTCCATCAAGTAGGCTGGGAGACTTTTATGCGAAGAGACAAAATCGGCAATCGGTATTGGGATTTTCTTTTACAGCACTTTTCGCAGCATCAAATAGTGGTTACGAATGAGGAGACAGGAGAACCGATGGCAACGGGGAATTCTCTTTTACTTCATTGGGACGGGACATTGGAGGATTTGCCTGAGGGGTGGGATGACGCGATTTTGAGAAGCTATGAGGCCATTCAAAAGGGACATGTCCTAAACACCATATGTGCCTTAGCGGTCGTCATTAACCCCAAGTTTAGAAGACTCGGATTAAGTGAACGAGTCTTGAGCGAAATGAAAAAGAAGGCAGAAGTTCATGGGGTCGAACGATTTATAGTTCCTGTTCGTCCATCTAAAAAAGCGCAGCATCCCTATGTATCAATGGAGGATTATATCCATTGGAAGACTGAAAAAGGCGAGCCCTATGATCCGTGGCTGAAGGTGCACTGTAAGATAGGAGGGAAAATCCTCACGATTTGCCATCAATCGATGTATATAGACGGCACGATCGAAGAATGGGAGCAATGGACTAATCTGAAACTCACTCAGCAAACCGAATGCTTGATTCCCACTGGATTAGTTCCCCTTAAGATCGAGCACGAGCATGATTATGCCTATTATGTGGAGCCCAATGTTTGGGTGGAGCACCCATTAACTCTTTCACAAAAAGCTATTAAGGTGTGACGAATTTGGAAATAGACCATCTATTAAAAAAACGACTGTACAGGAGAATCCTTAGAAGAGAAATGGGATTTGGAAGGCTGAACAGTTGGTTTATCCTCATTTTTTACTTAGTCTGGTGGAAGATCGCTTATGATCTAACTAAAGTTGGACAGCTGAAAACCAATGTTCCACTACTCGCAGCGGTTAGCCTAGTTATCTTGCTTTTATTGATCTATCAATTCATCGTGACAAGATCATACATAAAGAATACTAAATTACTAGAGTCCGTAAAAAAAGTCGAGCTACATAAGCATCAATTGCTGGTTGAAGCAGAGAATGCCACAGTTCCTTATGCCTATAAGCTTGAGACGTTAACTAAGGTGACAGAAACGAAGAATGGGTTTTTACTTTATTTTAAGGGAAAGCAGATGATTCCTTTACCTAAAGCGGGGTTGCCCTCCATTGACGAGGCTCGAGATTGTTTAGCTGCCCATAAGACCATTCGGCATTCCTATTGGCTTTGGACGTTTCTTCTTTTTATTCTGATGACGGTCTATGGTGTCTATCAGGTGGGGCAAAATGCGGTTCAATTTCACGGGGCCCTTGCTTGGAAAATCAGTGAATTAAAAACGGATTCTCATACATCTCTTAAGGATGACAATTTTTATACGTCTGGTCTTAGTGGGATCCTGGATAATGTAAAGAAGCAGGTAACCTTAGAGCCTTATTTGATGACCAATGATTTAGAGGTGGACTTTGATAAGGATGGAACCATCACGAGCATCGATACTTATATTTATGGGTACGACAAGAATGAACGCTTACAAGCGGGCTATCTCATTTATTATGATAGGGATAAAAGCAATCGTGTGACGATTCACAAACAGGATTGGAACGGTGATGGAACCACGGCGTATGATCCGAATAATGACCTGTCCATTGTGATCAATATGGTGAAGAACATACCGATCAAAAAAGAGGTTGATCAGTGGAACCAACCACAAGCGGCCATTCTTTATAAAGGAATCAGAAACTGGGGTTACAATCTGTCAGGAATTCGCTTTATCCATCAAGATGGAAGGATCATCATCCCGACTCTGGCTGAAGAACAAATAACGGGGCCAACCGTTTCCTTGTATGTACCCGGGATGGAGGACACTCTTACACCAGAACGCTATGTTTATCAGCCCTAACCTGCCAACGTACGCGAATGATACAAAAATTAAATGGCAGGTTTTTTAAAAGGGAAGAAAATAAAATGAAAGAGGAGCCTGTTTATGAACTTTAAATGGGAAGAAGCTCTTGAAGTTCTGGAGCGGACGCCACACGCGTTGAATGGTTTATTAGCTGGGCTTTCTGACGGATGGCTGTTTGGGAATGAAGGGGATGGAACCTGGAGTCCGTATGAAGTCATTGGACATCTTATCGAAGCGGAGAAGACGAACTGGTGGCCGCGGCTAGATACGATTCTAAGTACTGATGAGAACAAAGCGTTTCCTCCTTTTGACCGGTTTGCTCATTTAACGAAAGGGCAGGAGCAAACCATTGAACAAAAGCTGAATGATTTTAAACAGATAAGATCTCAAAGTGTTAGGAGGCTCAAGTCATTAATTGATCCCGAGAAGCATTTTGAATTAACAGGCGAGCATCCAGAATTCGGTTCAGTTCAATTGCGAGAGCTCTTAGCAACTTGGGTGGTTCATGATTTGACGCATATTTCCCAAATTGTCCGGGTGATGGCAAAACGCTATAACGACGATGTGGGTCCTTGGAAGTCCTATTTAGGGATATTAAACAGGTAGTTATTGATCGTTTTATGTGAATGGGGGAAAGCGGTATGGTTATTCAAATCATTCCAACACCTGAACAAATTGAGGAGTGGATAAAGGCATATGTTCCGGAGAAAGAGATCTTCTTCTTAAAAGAGGAAGACTTACCGCTGTTTGAGGAAGAGTTACGCGATGTCCTTGTCATTCCTCGTGATGAATTTTTTAGTCATAAGAGCTATCAAACTATCCAGCTGATCAATAGTTATGAATTTTGGCAGTTGTCGCAGGAAGCGGCATTTGCAGTTATAGCCCCACCGAGTTGGGTTATGGATCTAAAGGCTGCAAAGAGAAAAGAGCTTCTTGCCCTTCAAGTCGAGCTAAATCGCGGCCTAATGCTTCCACAGTCTTTGTTTCTAACAGAGGACTTGATTCCGGAAGCGTTCAAGGTGTCTTCTAACGGAGAGGCATTCGTTATCCTTCAAAAAGCACTGTGGGATGAACTGCCAGTTTCAGAAAAAGAGAGCCTTTTAATTAAGTGGGCAAACGAATGGGAAACGGCCGAAAGTGAACCCATTCCAGACTTTGCTCCTGAACATATTAAAAAATTCGCCGCCAGTTACCCATCCTTTGGGGGAAGCAATTGCCTGTCAACCACTCTCTTTGCGTTCACAGGTGCAGAATGGCTGATTGATGAATGGGTCCATCCTGAAACCTTTAAGCATAGCTTGAAACGCTCAAACCTTGTACGCGTTGAAGGAGAGCCAAGTAAAGGAGATGTCGTGACATGGGTGAATGAGGCCGGAGTGATTCAGCATGCCTCTTATTGTCTCGGAAACGGGCTCTTTTTCAATAAAAACGGCCAGACCTTTTTCAATCCCTATAAAATTTTAAAATGGGAAGACCTAAAGGAGCATTGGCGTGCTTATCAGAGTCATTTATATCGGGTCAAGTGAGCCGGGACCTATTAAAGATAAAAACGGGAGTACCCAAAAGGCACTTTAGGGCGTTCACTTCAGCTTTTATGGTATTTGGAGAGTCCTTGGTGGGTAGTCCCTGATATAAATAGAGACAGGTACCAAGAGGCGCAATTCCAAAATGAAATGGTTTGGCTCGCGGACCATTTGAATAATTGGAAGGAATGGGCACGGGACTTGTAGGGATCGTTTTAAATAAATGTTGTATTGGAAAGGTGGCAGGAGGGTGATTAGGAAGGCAACTCATAAAGATATTCCGGATTTGGTCCATTTAATGGAGGAATTAGGTTATCCAACGACGCTTGAAAAAATGGAAGCCAGATATAAAGCGATTTCTGAGAAAGATAATTATCATCTATTAATCGCAGAGGAAGATGGAAAAGCGGTGGGCATGGCTGGACTCTATTCTGCATTGTTTTTTGAGTATGACGGGCTTTATGTAAGATTAGCCGCTTTTGTGGTAGATAGCCGATATCGGAGAAAAGGGATCGGGAAGGCTTTATTAAGTGAAGTCGAAAAGTGGGCAAAGGATCAAGGGGCAGAATCGGTCCTATTAAACAGCGGCAATAGGCCCGAAAGAAAGGCCGCTCACCAATTTTACTTAAGATTGGGATATCTCGCCAAAAGTATAGGATTTGTCAAATCAATTTAGAAAATGAGTGAATCGAAACCGATTGAGTTTTCTGAAAAAAAGGGGGGGTCAGAAGAGATCTGACCCATCAAATCGGTTCTGTTTTTTGGTCGAGTACGGTCTCCTTAATAAGGACACCGCGTTTGGCCATTTCTTCTATATAAAGCTTTCCTGGAACAATCCTCTCAGGAGTAAAGATGCCTTTTTGGGTGATCGTCCCATTGCCAAGCATTTGTGCTACAACAGAAATGGTGTATGCGGTTGAACGCGCCATGGCGGTCACATTATGGACGGTATCTTTATAGGTGACCATCTCATAAGTGTAAGTTTTAGGTTGGCCGTCTTTGGTGCCTGAGACGATGACTCTAAGAAGCACCACATCTTCTTTATCTTTGAGGTCAACGATCGGGTCGAGTACCTTAAGCAGCACATCACGCGGTTTAATCGTTTGACCGTTGACTTCAACCGTATAATCTCGCTGAGTGAGATTCAAGTCCACGAGGAGCTTGAATTTTTCAGCGTGGCCAGGATAGCGAATGGTTTTGTATTCTAAGTTTTTTAGATAAGGGAAGGAATGGCCAATGGTGGAGGTTCCGCCGGCTGTATGAAAGGCTTCGAGCGGTCCAAATTTTTCAAAATAAATGGTTTCAATTTCAGATAGGGATGGAATCGACTTTGCTTCACCGTTTCGAATGACAAAGGAGGGGTCTGTGTAATGGTCAAAAACACCTTCCATGGAAAACACATGGTTATAGCCAAAAGGGGGCTCAGGCTGAACTGGAATGCCTCCGACCCGAATGAGGATGGTTTCAGCTTCATCAAGTTTACTGACTCCGTAGCCTGATAAAATGTTGATCATGCCAGGGGCGACACCGAGATCAGGGATCAACGTCATTTGATTCTTTAGAGCCTCATCTTGTAATTTTAAAATATGATCCGTTGCACCGCCTATATGACCGCCTAAGTCACAGGCGTTGACACCAAGTTTAATGGCTGTGGCGGCAACCGTCTCATTAAATGTATAGAAGAGTGCATTAATAATCACGTCAAACCGTCTGATAAAAGCTTCAAGCTCATCTTGATTTTTAGCATCCACTCGCTCGGCTGTCAGCTTATCACTCTTTAAGGTGGCAGACACCTGATTGGCTTTTTCTAGATCGACATCCGCAAGAACGACTTGAGTCACTCCAGGGCTGCCTGCAAGATCACGGGCCGCTTCCTTTCCCATTAGACCTGCACCTAGTACACCGACTTTCATAGTAATTTCCTCCTTTTTCCATTAATTGTTATCAATCTGGGCACGCTGCAGCTTTTGGCTGTAATCCACATAGACACTCTTCCATTCGGTAAACACATCTAATGCGACCACACCCGAATCGCGATGGCCGTTGCCGGTGTGCTTCGTTCCGCCAAACGGCAAATGAATTTCAGCGCCAATCGTTCCGGCATTGATATAAACAATTCCGGTATCCAGATCCCGCATCGCGATAAAGGTTCGATTTGTATCGTTTGTAAAAATAGAGCTCGAGAGTCCATAATTAACCTCGTTATTAACCTCAATGGCTTCCTCTAAACTGGTCACGGAAATAATCGAGAGAACAGGTCCAAAGATTTCTTCACGGGCGACTCGCATTTCCCGGTTGACATTCGTGAAAAGAGTAGGGGCATAGAAAAAGCCATTTTGGCAATCGCCACTCTTTAGGATTTGTCCGCCGCACAGAAGGTTGGCTCCTTCCTCTTGACCGATTCGAACATATTCGTGAATCGACTTAAGCGCCGGTTCATTGATAACCGGACCAATCTGAACGGTTTCATCCAATCCATCTCCCATTTTTAATTCAGAGATGCGAGAGAGCAGGCGATTCTCGAGGTCCTCTTTGATGGGTTCGTGGACAATCAAGCGGCTGCAGGCTGTACATCGCTGGCCAGCGGTTCCAAATGCACTCCAAATAATGCCGTCGACAGCCAAATCAAGGTCGGCATCATCCATGACAATAATGGCATTTTTCCCGCCCATTTCAAGGCTCACTTTTTTAAACTGTTCTCCTGCTTTGCTTGAAATCGCTCGACCAACCTCTGTTGATCCAGTAAAAGAAACGATGTTGACATCAGGGTGTTCGACTAGAGCGGTTCCGACTGTACTTCCTGAACCAAAGACGAGATTGATCACGCCTTTTGGCACCCCGGCTTCTTCAATTAGTTTGACGAATTCATAGGCAAGGGCGGGTGTATCGGTGGCTGGTTTCCAGACGACGGAGTTTCCGCTGACAAGAGCGGGGAAGATCTTCCAACTGGCGATCGCAATCGGAAAATTCCATGGCGTAATAAGCCCGGCAACCCCGACTGGTGCACGAAAGCTCATCGCTTGTTTATTCGGCAGTTCAGAGGGAACGGTTTGCCCGACCAAACGGCGTCCCTCTCCCCCCATAAAGTAAGCCATATCAATCGCTTCTTGCACTTCGCCGCGCGCTTCAGCAATCACTTTCCCCATTTCAGAAGTCAAAAGCTGTGCTAACCGTTCTTTATTTTTTCGTAAGAGCTCCCCAATTCGAAAGAGGAATTCACCACGAGCCGGTGCCGGCACTAAGCGCCATGTTTTTTGCGCCTGAACGGCTGCTTGGACGGCTACATCAACATCCGCTTTCGATGACTCATAGATCATGCCGAGTACTTTTCTATTGGCGGGATTGACGTTTTCAACACTGCGGGTGCCAGAGCCTTTCTTCCAAACACCATTAATAAAATTCAGATAGGTAATCTCTGCGGTCATTGTGAATACCTCCTGTAAGTAAAATAAAAGGGCAGGGCTGTTCATGAAGGGGCTAGGGGGAATCAGTGAGGGAATGGTTGGCGGCTAACGGCGGTGGGTAGATAAAATTTTAATGGATAAAAAACGCCTATATGAACACCAACATCATATGTTAAAACGAGAAAATAGGTGCTTGCCTAGATTAGGTGAGATCGTGAAGAGGAAGAAAGCTAGGTATGACAGGGGCGAAAAATAGGTATAAAAAAAGCCCGGGCGACCGGGCTCTGGGCGGTGCATCATTCTGGAAGTAACAATGCTTATGTATTTTAACACGCTCTCGTACTAAAATACATAAGAAGAAAGACCCAATATTGTCAGTAAGAGAACGTTCAATGGGTTCGCCATTTTGCGTCTCTTTGAAGCGGGGTTAATAGAATAGGCTCAAGAATTTGCCAAAAGTAATTTGTAAGAGGGGGGACCCTCTTTATGGTACAATGGGGAATATTGAATCGGACTTGTTCGTATTAGCATGAAATGGTGAAAAAGAAGTCTTTGGAAGAAGGAGCCCCCCAATGAACCAACAGCTGACGATAAAACAAATAATAGAAAAATGCGGGACGGTCGCCTTTAAAAGAGGAGAAACCTTTTATCGTCGCAATCAAGTCGAAGTGACGGTATCAACTGCCGGTCATTGGGAAGCGATTGTAAAGGGGCAGGAAGTGTTTTATGTGACGGTCCTTTTGGATGAAAACGGCGACTATCTGGCCCAGTGCAGCTGTCCGAAGCTCGCTTCTGTTCACCAAGATTGTCAGCATATTGCCGCAGTTTTAATGGCGATAGCTGGCGAAAAGGAAAGGCAAAGACAACAGGGAGATCAAACGGTTATCACTCAGGAATTTTTCACCTTGTTTGATGGAAAAGGCGAGCGGCCATTTGCGAAACAACGGCATTTTGAAACAAGAAAGCTATTAGCCGCCGAAGTGTCGTGTCATGCCTTCACTAGAACTAATGAGGACAATGTGTTTGCCATGGGGTTGACGATCGAAGGCCGCCCTGTTACGGACCTTCGTACTTTCCTTGAAGAGTTGAAAGAGGGCAAGCGGGTTCAACTTGCCGACGGCCTTTGGGTCGATCTCCAGCAGCACTGTTTTGATCAAAAAATAAGTGAGGTACTGGAGCTTCTTCTGCAAATGACTAAAGGGACTGAGAAGAAAAAGGACGTTACTTCAAATCTTATCATGATCCCCCCTTTATCATGGCAGCCGCTCATTCAACTTTTACAGGAGACACGAACTGCTCGCTTCGTAGTCAAGGGGACCTCTTTCAAGGAATTATCAGTACATGATGGGCCTCTCCCTATTGAGTTTAAATTAATTCAATTGGAATCCAGCTATCGATTAGAAGTGAACGGAGTTGATAAGATTCACCTGTTCGATTCTTATCAAACGGCTGTGTGTCTAGGAAAGCTTAAGCTGCTAGAACCAGAAGACAGTAAGAGGCTAGGATCTCTCCTTCATATGTTTGAAGCAACAGGAGACGAGCCTCTCAATATTCCCGATGACAAAATTGAGTATTTTAAAGAAAACGTTTTGTTCCGCCTAAAAAAACTTGGGACGGTGAAGGTGGCTGAACGCCGCCAAGCAACGAAGCGCTCCTCATCTTTAGTCGCAAAGCTTTATTTGGATCGGATTAAGAATCGCCTGTTGGCCGGGCTTGAATTTCATTATGGCCATCATGTCATTCAACCGTTAGAAGATCGCGAGCTTCCTGCAGACGTTTTGCTTATGAGAGACCATCAGAAAGAGCATCAAATCCTTCAGTTGATGGAAGAAGGCCAGTTTGCGAAAACGGAGGGCGGGTATTATTTGCATCATGAGGAACTCGAGTTTACCTTTCTGACTCAAGTATTACCTAAGCTTCAAAAACGGGTTCAGGTGTACGCGACAACAGCGGTAAAAAATCGTGTTTCAACCAATCAGTTCAGACCACAGCTGAGAGTGCGTGTCAAAAAAGAACGCACCAACTGGCTTGAGTTTAAGTTTGAAATGAAGGGCATTTCAAACGAAGAGGTTCAAGACGTGTTACAAGCTTTAGAGGAAAAACGGAAATTTTACCGGTTGCGAAATGATACGCTTCTGTCACTAGAAACTCAAGAATTTGAAGACATTCAAAAGTTTTTACTGAAACCGCAAATCACGAGAAGTGAGCTGCTAGATGGTCTCGATTTGCCCCTTACTTCGAGCCTCCAACTTTTGGATTCAGTGGAGTCAGAGGGGATTTTTCAGCTTGAAGACTCATTAACGACTTTTCTTGAAAACTTAAGAAACCCTGAGAAACTGACCTATGAGGTGCCGGCAAAATTAGATACGATTCTCCGCCCTTATCAAAAACAAGGCTTTCAGTGGCTGAAGACCTTGGCTGAATTTGGTTTCGGCGGAATTCTTGCCGATGACATGGGGCTGGGTAAGACGCTGCAAAGCATTGCGTTTATCCTATCTGAGTTAAAAAATCTTCGGGAAACCAAACGGAAAGTGCTCATCGTCTCCCCTTCCTCCTTAACCTATAACTGGCTGCGTGAGTTACAAACTTTTGCGCCTGAGATCAACGCGGTTGTCATCGATGGAGTGCAGAAAGAGAGAAGGCGAGTTATTAAAGAAAGTCAGGATCACGAGGTTTGGATCACCTCTTACCCGCTCCTTAGGAGAGATAATGCCTTGTATGATAAGGAAATGTTTCATACGGTCTTTTTTGATGAAGCGCAAGCCTTTAAGAACCCTCTTTCGCAAACCGCCCGGGCAGTTAAACGCGTTCAGGCCGATCATCGCTTTGCTTTAACGGGAACGCCGCTTGAAAATGCGTTGGAAGAACTTTGGTCGATTTTCCATGTTGTCTTTCCAGACCTTTTGCTTGGACTGAAAGAGTTTAGTACGATGTCCCATAAACGGATCATTAAACGCATTCGACCATTTATGCTTCGTCGTGTGAAGAAGGATGTTCTGGATGAACTTCCTGCCAAACAATCAACACTAGAAGCAGTCGAGCTTCTTCCCGAGCAAAAAAAGCTTTATACCGCTTACTTAGCTAAGCTGAGACATGATACTTTGAAACACTTGGATCGTGAAACACGGCATAAAAATCGGATAAAAATATTAGCTGGCATTACCCGGTTAAGACAAATTTGCTGCCATCCCGGTTTGTTTGTTGATGGGTATCAAGGCCGATCATCGAAGCTTGCGCAGTTGCTGAAAATTTTAGAAGAGGCCAAACACGCAGGGCGCCGTGTCCTTATATTTTCACAGTTTACAAAGATGCTGAACATGATAGGACGTGAGCTTGATGAGCGTGGCTGGCGATTTTTCTATCTCGACGGTCAAACACCGAATGAAGAGCGAGTGGAAACGTGTCAAAGATTTAATGACGGAGAACGAGACCTTTTCTTAATTTCATTAAAAGCAGGAGGGACCGGCCTTAATTTAACGGGGGCGGATACCGTCATTTTATACGACACTTGGTGGAATCCAGCCGTTGAAGAACAGGCAACGGACCGGGCTCATCGAATGGGCCAAACCCGAGTGGTCCAAGTGATTAAGCTAATTGCCCGGGGAACCATTGAAGAAAAGATGAATGACCTTCAGGAGAAAAAACGAGAACTGATCGATGAAATGATAGATTCAAATGTCGGTGATCCAGCCTCCTATTTGACCGATGACGATTTGAAGGAATTATTATCGGTTTAAGACTTGCCTTTCATTTAATAGATGAGTTTGTGTGTCGATGCGATGGCGGAAATTGGCTACCAACGCGTGCCGAGGAATTGCCGTGGTGCTGACGATTCCGGGAATTAGGATTTGGGGGCGCGGTTTCCAAAATAAGGAATCGCGTGACGACCAACAAGGCAGCTAGATCTTTGGTTTCCAAAATAAGGAATCAAAGTTACCATAAAAAATTTGTGGTATCAACAATAGGTTGCCGTTGAGAAAAATGCGTACGAAAAAAGTGGCCGCAGCCCGAGAAATGGTGGGCAAGTGAAGTTTGCCCACGAAAACGAGCGAGATGAGAGCCAAAATGGTGGGTAAGAGAAGTTTGCCCACGAAAACGAGCGAGATGAGAACCAAAATGGTGGGTAAGAGAAGTTTGCCCACGAAAACGAGCGAGATGAGAACCAAAATGGTGGGCAAGACAAGCTTTCCCACGAAAAAGGCGCTGTCCCCAGAGAAGATGGTAGGCAAACTCCGATAACGAGCCGTGAAGGGCCGCGATCCCTGGAGTGTGGGATGGTCGTTACCATAAGAACAAGAAAAGGTAACGACCATACGTTATTGGCTGCCTATTGACAAGTTGAACTGTAATTGTTACAATTACAGTATATCCTGCAAAAATTGGAGCTCTTGTCATGATGTTTTGAGTGAGTGGATCACTGAACGAACTCGAACTCATTTTAATTGTATATATAATTGGATGACTTCTTTTTTTAATATTAAACTGTAATTTTATTTATTACATTTTTGGAATGCAGCATGATGGATAAGGAGTGTGGGTAAAGCATGGTGACTGTCTATACAACTTCAAGTTGTGCCTCTTGTCGAAAAGCAAAAGCTTGGTTTGAAGAACATCATATCGACTATATTGAGAGAAATATTGTAACGAGTCCACTGACGGTTGATGAAATAAAATCGATTCTTCGCTTAACGGAAGATGGCACTAACGAGATCATTTCAACGAAGTCCAAAACCTTTCAGGAACTGGATGTATCAGTTGAGTCTCTGCCACTGAGTGAATTGTATCAATTAATCATTAACAACCCTAAATTGCTGCGCCGGCCAATCATTCAGGACGAAAAACGATTGCAGGTTGGCTATAACGAGGAGGACATTCGCAGTTTCTTACCTCGAAGCCTCCGTGCGTTTGTTTATGACGATTATCAAAGAGCTGCCAATTAATATATAAGCTACTAGGATCATATAATAAATTAATTGAATGAAAAGGAGGCCAATAGATGGTCGAAGTATTTGTTACAGTGAATTATAAAGATAAAAACTATCTAACTAATGTGATTGTTAATAAGGATTTGACTTGGGGAACCATTAAACAAATCGCAGAAGAACAAGTCAAAAGACAGTGGGAAAATTAAACGAGATTCGGGACTGATCTAAGGTGCAAATCCATAATTACTAGGGTCTTTTTAAAGAACGCTGTTAGAAAGTACAAAAAGACTTTTTTCTTCTTTGTGTAAGATGAATGCCTCCTTTTTTATAAATAATGGACAAATGAATCTGTATTATTTATCATTACAGTATATGAGCTTAATAAACAAGAAGACCTTATTGAAATAAGGGATTAGGAGGCAGTCATGAATAGCGATTTTACACTTGCCGTTCACAGTTTAACTTATCTAGCCCTTCAATCAGATCGGATTTCAACAAGTGATGCTATTTCGGAAAGTGCCGGAGTCCACCCTGTACGCATTCGTAAAGTACTTAGTCTGTTGAAAAAGAATGGGTTTATTCAATCCAAAGAAGGAATTGGCGGCGGCTTTCTTTTGGCTAAAGATCTAAGTGACGTCAATCTTTGGGATGTCTATAAAATAACTTCTGAAGGAGCTCTGCAGCCCAAATGTCCTGACTCAAATGAACGATGTATTGTTGGGGCAAACATGCAAAGCGTCCTCTTTTCGATTTTCCTAGGTGCTGAAGAGCATTTAGGCAAGTATTTACAAGACTACACAATTAAAGATGTGATTGATCTTATTTATTTAAATAATAGTAAAAGTGAATTTTGACCAAAAGAATTGGAGTGTTTGCTCTAATTCTTTTTTTTCATGAAGGGGTACCACCCGTTTTTTAACATAAAACCCTCTCTAATACATTTTTTTGGAAGTTAAAACCCTGATTTTGTATCAAAAGTCTAACGTTGTAAATCTGCATTTTCCTGACGCAGCCCCTTCAAGGATAGAAAAGGCTATATGCTCTTTCATCTTTTAAAAATCAAAGGATAGGCTCTAATGGACATTATAGAAGTCTATAAAAAATTGTACTCTAGAACATTTTATCGAAATTAAACCCCTGATTTTCTAGGCTAGGTAGAATTTCACTATAAAATTTTGGGAATTTTAACATTTTTAAAAAATCAGTGTTAAAATATGGTTATAAACTAAAAGGAGGGATTTTTTTTAAAAAAAAACATATTTAGGAAATTGGGAATGGGGGTTTTTGCAACCGTATTGGCTTATGGTGTAATACAAAGTGCACCAAAAGCACATGCCGAGACAGTAAGCAACTCACCCGATGTAATTTCCAGTGCACACCATAAAACTAATAGAGCAGATACGTATTATGTTATTCCGCCAAAAAACTTTGATCCTCAAAATGCTAGTGATGCCGAACTTAAAACCTTTGGATTTCCTAAAAGGCCTAAAGATTCTAAACAGTTGTTATCATGGAAAGAAAGTATGAAGCACGCCAAAAAGTTTGTTGTACCAACGTTTACCAATACAAACAAAGTTAATGCTCAATACACTTATACATCTCCTAATTGGTCTGGATACGAACAAGAAGAGTACAGCACTCACCAATTTGATGATGTCGAATCTAAATGGACAGTTCCATCTGTTTCTAGTAGTAAAAGTAATACAGATTCGTCGGCATGGGTAGGTATAGGTGGTGACTCAAGTCTTAGTTCGACTTGGAAATTGATTCAAGCAGGAACAGAGCAGGATAAAGGTAGTTCCTCTACAAACTATTATTTTTGGCATGAGGAATTGAGCTATAGTGCTGGTAATCCTGAAGTTAAAGTTACCAGTATTGCATGTAGACCAGGAGATAATGTTCTTGTCTCAGTAAGTTATAGTTCGGGAGACGTTCACTATTTTCTTGAAGATACTACCCTTAATACTTATACTCAATTTACAGTCACAAATAAATCTGCTTATTACAAAGGAAATTCGGCTGAATATATTATGGAGAGACCTGAAATCGGTAATTCCTATAGTTACTTAGCAAATTATGATTTTACCTCTTTTTGGGGAGCTAGAGCCTCCTATTCTGGAAGTTCAACCATGTATACACCTGGTGAGTGGAGTTCAAACGGACATATTCTAGATAAGCTTAATATGAACGATGGAAATCTCTTAACGAGTACAGGCACTCTTTATAGTAAAGATTTCACTAATGATGCATTTGGAGTTACCTGGCAAGGCTATCATTAATCATTTCATAATCTTTGAAATTTGAGGTGATTACAATAAAAAAAACATTTGTATACGTACTTGTTTGTATACTCTGTATAACTGTATCAGCGTGTTCTCAAAAAAAAGAATATACCGAGATTGATAAAAACCAAGTGGATTTTATCATCATTAATAAATCTACCCCGGAAAGCAGTAATCCAGTAGTAAAAAAATTAACGGGTAAAGATATGGAGGGTTTAATAGATAAAATTCAAAAAGCAGAAAAGAATGTAATGAAGGATGGGAAGTATAATTGTCAAGGTTTATCAAAAAGATCAGTGATCTATTTGATAAATGTTGTTTCACTGAAGAATAATGTGCGAACATTTGCAAATACGGGGATCTGTGGCTCTTTATATGACGAAAAAAATAATATCTCTTTAAATTCAAAGATTCCAAGTCAACTAAATAAATATTTTAAATAGAAAAGTCACTTATGGGGGTACCACCAGCTTTTTGACATAAAACCCTCTCTAATACATTTTTTGGAAGTGAAAACCATGATTTTTCTACACTAAGCAGAATAATCATGGTTTTCATATAGCCTTTTTTTGATAACAATTTTATCATTTCCAAATAGTATCATATTTAACTAACGCTCACCGCTAGTCTCCATGCAGCGCAAAAACCAGCGCTACACCCATTAGCTTTGCAAACAACTTACAGGTTTTGGGAACGTTTATTTCGGCTTCACAATCTCTTAAAATCCCAACAGCCTTTTCTGGAACAGGGAGCTCATCAAGAACCTTCACCTTGGAGTTTGCATTGACTCGAGCGACAAAGAGATAGCCTTCTTTTACCCATATGTAAAAGTTTTTATATTTGATGTATCCTCGATCAAAGACATAGGTAGTATCCTTATCGATCACCAAATAGTCCACCCCTTCTTTATCCGATACAGCCCCTGTTGAAAGGATGAATTTCTCTGGATAGGCACTTTGACTATTGATTAAACAATAACTCATATGGACTTTGATTGAGTTCTTGTCTTTTTGAACGTACGCCCATTCTCCAGCTTTTTTAGGTAGACTAATCTCGCTTGCATCGACTAGGTTTAATTTTCCGATTTTAGGAAATGGAATCTCTTTTTGGTGGTGAAAACTCACTTGTTCCATGGATCTTAAGCATAAGTTTTTAATAAGATCTAAGGGTATCTTTTCGAGTTTTCTATGTAAAAAAGACTCATGAATTTCATCAAGATTTGTGAGTTCTCTCACCGATTTATTCACTCTTAAACTAATGACGATATCAGAAAGTGAAGGCAGATTGTTTTGAGGAATGAAGCTTTATGGCACGTAGCTATATTCCGACTGAGAACAAACAAGACATGAGCATATGGAGGAAATACGAAAACACTTTGGATTTTCTAATTTTACTGCTAAAACCTACCGTGTCATTTCTCGAACTATCTTTCCCCATGCCCTCGAAAATGGAAATGCTATCTATTTAATAAGGTTAACACTTGAGGAATTGAGAAAAAGAAAAAATAATCCCTCCTGCAATGACAGCCATTGAAAGATTGGTATGGGAGACATGGAGACGTGCAGAGGAAAAAGTCTACAACTTGATTTATAATCCTTTGTCTAATTGGCAAAAGCAACAATTCAAGCGGGTGGCCGCTGCCCGCCGGTTCAGAAAAACGATATTAGACCGCTGTGGATGGCGTATTGACAGGACATAAAGGAGAGATTAAAATTAATTAAAACTGACTAATCGGTTTTTTATTCTAGTGAAAAAATACGCGCGGTTTAATTCTTTGAATCGAGCAAGCAGATCGCCATTAAAAAGAGGCAGCCAGTTGCCTGACTGCCTCCCATTCATTTTATTTTGACGGACTTAATTGGTGGGTTGGTATAAGATTGTGTTTGACGGCTTTTCTTTTGGTGAGGTAGCGCTGTAAGAAATAAGACCCTAAAACATAGACGACAGCGAGTACCTGGAACGTCATCGTTTCAACTGTAGGGAAGACACAGAACCAAACTTGAGCCCAATTAGGAATGTCGAGATGGGCAATGGTTGTCGTACTCATCCAACCGGCTAATTGCATTTCTTGAACAGTTTCTCCGACCATGACTGCTAAAACGATAACTAAGAGAATGCCTGTTGCAATCAGCATCTTCTTATGCGGTAACCGCTTCTGTGCAAGAAAGGTTAGCACCCCAACTATTAAAGTTAAAGCAAACCCGATGAGTGCTCCTTGCAGAACAATCATAGACCCCACTTCTAATCTCAAGTTCTGAAGAAATAAGACGATTTCAAAACCTTCTCGATATACGGAGGTTAATCCTAAGATAAACAGCGACCAGAATGTTGCGGCTTGAACCATGTCACCTTGGCTAGAGGTAATTTTCTGCTTCTTTTGGTTGTGAAGCTTGATCCAGCCGGTCCAATACACCTTGTGAAAGAACCAATTTAAAATAATCAGAAGGACAATAACGGCCAAAATTCCTGTGAACGCCTGGATATTTAACTCAGAGGTATTAACAGCTGATATGATGGCAACGACAATAAACCAAGTCGCGATTGTTGCGATTAAGGAGGCACCAGCACCAAGGGAGATCGGCTTCCAGAGCGTATCTTGTTTTTTGCGGACGAGGCCGGAAATAATGGCCGATAAAACAAGGATGGCTTCCAAACCTTCACGAAAAACAAGAATGGCTGTATTTACAGTGGCAGCAAAGGGTGAAAGATTCTTTGCGGTAGGATCCGGATTTCCATGGAAATAGATGCCTTGCCAGATGATAACAGCTAGAACAATCAATATCGCAGAGGCTATTAGAATGCTTTTGACATTCACTGCTTTCTTAATCATTATGATCCTCCTTTATATGTAAGTGAAGATGATAATCATTCTCATTATCAATACATTCTCATTGTAAAAGAGGACAGTCTTCACTGTCAAGTTAAAATTCTGAAAAAAATGTCAAGGGGACCTGAGTCTGTTTTTTTTAAGACTAACGACGGTTTTGATGGAAAGTTTAGTCAGTTAAGATAATAATTAGAAAATATAAACTAAATAGGAGATCAAACATGAAAGCATTTGCAGTCTTTAAAAATAAGACTTTTACAAAGATGTTCATTGCGTCTTTTGCCTCAAGAATGGGCAGTGTCATCGGCATGTCGGCGTTTACACTTTACCTGCTTCATCGTTTTAGTACGCAGCCTTTTTATGCGACTCTGACAGAAATGATGTATTCCCTCCCGACTTTATTTTTATTTTTTATAGTCGGGGTTGTAGCTGACCGCCTTGATCGTCAACGGATTACCATCAACAGTGATTGGATTCGTGCAGTCCTGTCCTTTGGGCTAATCGGTGCTTTATGGCTTGGGTGGATTCCCACCATCTTTTTAATCCTATTCTTACGGGAAAGCGTCTCTAAATTCTTTGTTCCCGCCGAATCCGCGATTGTGCAAGGGGTGCTTTCAAAAGAGCATTATCAAGTGGCAGCTGGATTAAACCAAATGACGAATAGTTTATTTAATTTATTTGGCAGCGGGCTTGGGATCATTACGTACTGGACAGTGGGCATCCAAGGAGCGATTTTAGTCGATGCGATCAGCTTTATTGTCTCAGCGCTTTTGATTACCTCATGTAAGCTATCTAAAGAAGCTAGATTACCCAATGGTCCCCATAAAGTTAAGGATCTCAATGCAAGGTTTGTTTTACAAGATTTTAAGGCGGGCATTCGTTATATCGTCTCTAACAAACTCTTGTTATCGATTGTTGTGGGGTTTATCCTTTTTGGGGTTGTAAACGGCGGTTTCAGTGTCATGCCGATTTATATTCTGAAGTATAAGCTCGCCCCAACTAGTTATGAGGCGATGACGATCTGGTTAGGTGTCGTCTTTGGAGGCGGCCTTCTTATCGGCAGTGTGCTGGCAACTATGGTCGGTACTAAAATAAAGATGCATTGGATGATTTCTGTTGGAGTCTTATTTTCAGGCGTCTTTACGTTTTTAGCCTCTTTGATGACGAATCTCATTCTTTTTTTTACGATGATTTTCCTCCTGTCATTGGTTCTGCCCTTTATAAATGTTGCGATCGGCGGCTGGTTGCCGAGTATTGTCAGCCAAACGATGATGGGAAGGGTGCAAGGCTGTGTGGATCCGCTCATGATGTTTTCACAGACGCTGACCCTCGGAGGAATTGCTATCATGTTCCCAGCTGTATTGTCAATAAATGAACTATTTTGGGTGGTCGGCGGCTGTCTCGTGGCGGTGGGACTCTATTACATTATTATACTGCCTAAACAAGCCAGGAAATATGATGACAGCCAGCAGGCAGATGACCTTTTGGTAAAGATGGCGGCGATAACAGAAGACTAAGAGGCTTGGAGCGTTTTTCATAAATAAGGTGAAAAACGCTCTTTTTGGTGCTTTTACTTTTTGAAAAAAATGATAATATGGATTTAACTCATTTTGTAATAAATGGGCGATCGTTTTCGCTCCTCATCCACGAAAAGAGCGTGGCGGTGATGGGCAGGCTTGCCCGCAAAAAAGTGGTGTGCCTGGGGAAAATAGTATGCAAAGCTCGCTTACACACGAAAAAAGCGGTGCGCCCCGGGAAAATGGTGGGCAAGGTCCGGTTGCGCACGAAAACGGTTGTGCACCCAGTGAAAAAATTGGGCAAACTAGCCTTCGTTAAATACATTATTAAAGTAACTAATTTTCAAATCGACTAGGAGAAGCATCATGGAGGTTAATGGACATGAAGGCTATTTTATTAGGACTCTTAGCGTCCTTTTTCTTTGCTGTGACGTTTGTGCTTAATCGGATCATGAGTGATGGTGGAGGGAGTTGGATTTGGAGCGCGTCACTCCGCTATTTTTTCATGCTGCCGCTTTTATTGATCATTGTTTTGGTCAGAAGAAACATAGTCCCCTTATTTACTGAGATGAACAAACATCCATGGCAATGGCTGCTGTGGAGCTTTGTTGGCTTTGGCCTGTTTTATGCGCCGCTTTGCTTTGCGGCGGCTTTCAGTCCGGCCTGGCTTGTGGCAGGAACTTGGCAATTTACTATAATAGCCGGTTCTCTGTTAGTCCCTTTCTTTTATGAGACGGTCAAGACCGATCAAGGCTTGCTCAAAGTGCGGCGAAACATCCCTTTTAAGAATATGGGCATGTCCCTCATTATTTTAGCGGGAATAATAATTATGGAGGTTTCTCAAGCATCCAAAATGCCCTTAAGGTCGCTCCTTTTAGGTATATTTCCCGTTCTGATTGCTACTTTTGCTTATCCGCTTGGTAACCGAAAAATGATGGCGCTCTGTGAAGGACGGCTGGATGCTTATCAACGGACACTTGGGATGACGATTGCCAGCCTCCCATTATGGGTCCTTCTGTCTCTCTATCAGTTCATTCACGTAGGCTTGCCGAGTCGCGGTCAAACCTATCAATCTCTTATTGTTGCGCTTTTTTCTGGAGTGATCGCAACGGTTTTGTTTTTTACAGCCACCGATTTGGCCCAAGATGTTCAACAGTTAGCGATTGTTGAAGCAACTCAGTCTGGAGAAGTGGTATTTACATGGGCCGGCGAACGGCTGTTAATTCCTGGAACAGCGATTTCTGCATACGGGGCCATCGGGCTTTGTTTCGTTGTTATAGGAATGGTTCTGCACAGTCTGCAGTCAGCCTTTCGAAAACCAGCTAGACAGAGTAACGAATGTTCGAAAATATCTCAGAGGTAAGGCCGGCAAATGGTTTATCTGAACAGGTGCAGGAGGTTAACGATGCCAGTAGCAGCCATTCACGAGGGAATAAGAGGTTTGGTCGGTCGGTTTTTTGAAGAGCATTGGGGCTCGCCTGAAATGGTGATTTCAAGCGGTGTCTTTGATTGCAGTCAGTTAGATGGCTATGTGTGGCTGAATGAGGCAGAAGAAATCGTGGGCCTCATCACCTATCAGATCAGAGGTGAGGAACTTGAAATTATATCGCTGGACAGCATTGAAGAAGGAAAAGGCGTCGGAACAGCCCTTCTTAAAGAAGTTGAAAAAAAAGCTCGATACAGTCACTGTCTTAGGATTACCCTAATCACAACCAATGATAATCTGTCGGCACTTAGATTCTACCAAAAACGTGGTTATGTGTTGAGCCAACTATTAACAAATGCGGTCAGCAAAGCAAGAGAACGAAAGCCTGAAATCCCGCTTATCGGCAAAGATGGAATACCGATTCGAGATGAGCTCCGGCTTGAAAAATTTTTATAAAACGAGGAAGAAGTCCTGAAGCCCGCTTTAAAATAGTTTTGAGCGCTGGTGCAGCCATCGGCCATCATCCCCCTGACCAAACACCACTCAATTATCAGCAGTGGTCACAATTTGAAATGGTCAACCGCATCTCTAAATAGAATTTTTAAGATAAAGCGCTTCTTTTAATAGAAACGCTTTTCTTATAGGAAAAAAATGTTAAGCTATTACTAAGGTTTTGGAACCGCTTAAAGGATGGTTTTGACCTTCTTCGTATTTTTGTGTTGTATAAACAGACTGTGCCTCATTCATTCCATCATCCGCGGCTCGGACAAGTTCATGATAGAGGGAGTGGAATTTTTGTTAGTAAATGGCAGTTTATTAGTAGTAATGCTAATAGTAATTATATATAGTCTTGTTAGGGCGGTCATTCTTTTCTTTAGCAGAAAGAAGGGGAGACAAGTGTGTGGCTGGCGGGAAGTTTTGAGATTATTATTTGTGACTTACATAGCCTTAACCGTTTCAGTGACGCTCTTACCTTTAACGATAGGGATGCCTGTTCCAAGGCGGTTTGTTTACATGAAGCTTAATTTCATACCTATCCTTCCAATCATAAATGAGGTAAAAGAAATCGGTACAGCCTATGACGGCGATGTCTTTTTCATGATCAAACTCA
Organism: Pullulanibacillus sp. KACC 23026; assembly: GCF_029094525.1. Classification (NCBI taxonomy): domain Bacteria; kingdom Bacillati; phylum Bacillota; class Bacilli; order Caryophanales; family Sporolactobacillaceae; genus Pullulanibacillus; species Pullulanibacillus sp. KACC 23026. Next base: position 1,860,690 of record NZ_CP119107.1, read on the forward strand.
TTGTAAAAAATGTGATTGGGAATGTCATTCTGCTTATGCCCTTAGGATTTCTTGCTCCGTTATTGTGGAAAAAGACAAATGAGTTGCTTAAAATGTTTTTAATTGGTCTAGTAACCTCTATCTGTATTGAAAGTCTTCAGTTCATAGAAATTGTTTTTGGAATCGGTGACCTTCGCGCAGTCGATATTAATGATGTGATTTGTAATAGTCTGGGCGCGGTACTTGGCTTTGGCCTTTTAAAGCTTGTTTTATCAAAGCAGACAAGAGGATATATCGACGAAAACAAAAATTTAGAGAGGTGAGGTGTATAGTACGGCCTCATTTCATTTATAGCGCCTAGTTTAAGGGAGGATGTCCATGAGATCCATTATTTATCCAATGAGTTCCTTAATTTTGGGGATTTCTCTAGTCGTAGCGGCTCTGATTGTAAAGGATACTTTTAAGCAGCCTGTCACAAAATCAAAAACCACGGTTCAGAAACCAACCCCTTTGTCTATTCCTAATCCCAATCTCATGACTAAAGAACAATTGTCTGTGTATCTTCAAATAAGTGAAAAGACCATTGATAAAATCATTTCCGATGACGCCGCGAAGAAAGCTGAATTGGCCGACGAGAGCTATGATACCTATGAATTTCTCCCCTATTTAAAAATTGATGGACAGGAGAGATTCCTAAAATCAGAGGTGGACCTCTGGCTTCAATATCAAAATGATCATCATGATGAAGACCAAGAGACGCAATAAGCGCGCATGCTATTAAAGACTAAATGAAAATTGAACGATAAAAAGCACCGTTTTGGGAACATTACTTTTTGAGGTGATGTTCTTGAAGCGGCTTTTTTCGATTGTTTTAGTGATCAGTCTCTTAAATTTCCCGATAAAAACAGAAGCCCAAATACAAGGGCATACCATTGTTGCCCGATCTGACAAAGCGGGGATTACACTCTATGCTGAAGAAAGGGAAGGTCTTTACCGGGATTTTTACCTTAAATTTAATGGAGGAATGATCGTAGAACAGGATTGGAAAAATGTAACGAACCCTGCTTTTGCCCCGCAAATACAAACCGATGACCTAAACGGGGATGGTCAACAGGAATTGGTCATTCTATTGACAAAGGGAACCGAGACGGGTGTTTTTGTACAAGAGGTTCATGTCTTTCAGTACGAGAGAAGACAAATCGGGGATAGTGCGGTTAAAGTCCCATTTGAAACAGAGGTTATGGATCCCATCAAGTGGATTCGAAAAAACGTCACATCAACCGTCCACCGTAATCAAGCGGAAATCAAGATAAATGGGACCTCTTATACCGTTGACCTGAGAGCCTTAGCCCCTAAACACCTTTTTAAGAAGGTGATATTTGGAAATCGGATCACTTATGAAATTCGAAACCATCACTTAATAGCGAGGCTTGGAGGGGAAGTTTCTTCAGCCGGGGGACAAATGGGTGAACTTGTCATTACTTATACTTATAAGCATGATCATTTTCAACCTCAAACAGCCACTTTTTGCCTAAAAAAAGATGAACTGATAAATGCAGCGATGAATGGTTAAGGTTGAAATCGATCGTATTCAAACGTGCCACAAGGTGGGCTAATCTCCAAGAACTTTGAGCTCTAAGTGGTCTAAAGCTAGATTGACGTCATCTAACTTATAAATTTGTCTTTCTATGCAAAACTGAATGGCTAAGTCGAAAGGTTCGCTGTCAGAAAAAGAGTAACCTACCGAAGATAAGAGGTCTTCGGCTTCCTCTAAAGTTAGTTCAAGTGCTAAGGCTAATGAGATAATGGTATCTTTTCCAGGCCGGTAGTTCGAATTCGACCGTATTTTTGAAAAATGGCGGCGATCGATACCGGCTTTTTTATATATAGTGGGATCACTGTACCCTTTTTGATCAATTAAATTCAACAGGAGTTGGTTGAATGCAGGCCTCCGGTTCGTTTTGATATAGTCCTGAATATCTTCTAAAAAAGGCTCATTACAAAGGATAGGTCGAGTGGCTGAAAGTGCGAATCGCTTGTCAATATAGTTCTGTAATTCCTGCAGCAGTCCCTGGTTCAACATTCAATGTCCTCCTTCGTTGTCGCTTGGCAGGCGACCAAAAAAACATGTTTTACGGTTAATATTATAGCATCATGGATTGGGGAGGATGTTTTAAAATGAGAAAGACTCTTACGGAAATCATCTTTTTGTTAGACAGAAGTGGATCAATGGGAGGATTATAGGGGGACACAATTGGCGGCTTTAATGCTTTTGTTGAAAATCAAAGGCGGCTTAAAGGGGACACGTCTCTCACAGTTGTCCTGTTTGATGACAAGTATGAAATCTTGGTGAACGGCATTCAAGCCGATCGTGTAAGGCTTACCCCAAAAAACTATTTTGTACGCGGGACTACCGCTCTATATGATGCAATCGGGAAAACAATCAATGAGGTTGGAAATCGGTTGTCTAACACGGGAGAAGAAGAAAGACCTGCCAAAGTGATTTTTGTCATCACAACAGACGGCTTGGAGAATGCGAGTTGCGAATTTGACTATGAGAAAGTCCAAAGTATGATTCGTCATCAGCAAGAGGTCTATGATTGGGAGTTTATGTTCATGGGAGCTAATATTGATGCAGTCAAAGAAGCCGAAATGATCGGAATCTCTAATGGAAACGCGTTTAACTTCCAGGCATCTAGTGAAGGCATTAGTGAAATGTACAACGATATCTGCGAAAAAGTTTCCTCTTTTCGGTTTTCAGAAATTGATTAATAAAAAACACTTATAATGTCATACACTCATTGGTAGCTTAAGAACAGGGTGGAGGTCCCTCGAACATTGCAGTTATTTGAATTGAGAGTGACATTAAATCCTATTAAATTAATGACAAGTTAGTTTTAATTAGGTTAGGAAAATTGGAGATGATATAAATCGAGGTGAGCTAAATGAGAAAAATCATTTCAATGACCTTATTGTTGTTATTTTTATTTGGAACAAATTCAGATGCAGCCGCTCAATCAACTATGAAAGAACCATTTCCTTTTGAAAAGGTCTTGCTATCATTGATGTTCGAGGATATCCACAAAGCGGTCAACGAGAACTACGATTTTGAAGGCGTTCAGTTTTATAGAGGTAGAGTATTATATTTGAAAATGGAGGGCGGATTAAGTTTCATTATAACGATTCAAATTGAAACGTTCATAGGAGCCCATAACGATATCGGAACGGATACGTTAACGTTCAAGCGAGACGTTAATGGACTAAAGTTAACGGATTATAAGCACGCTGCTTCACCACAACAAAAGCAAAACTTAGAATGGTACTTCAAGAATTCGGATAACTCATAAAAGATCTCAAGAGAGCGGCCAATAGGCATTATCAAAAAGTGGGTTGCCGCGCCTTGCTACCACATCGTAACCCGCTCTATAGCAAGTCTTTAGAAGTAATAAAAAAAAACAATAATCTATTATGAAAACAGCCTTTTTAAAAGAAGTTATATACTTTCATTATTTATTATAGAATAATAGTTGACCTTTTTAATGGAAGGTGGTATATTGATAAACGTCGCTTCTGACAGATGGTTTTAACAAAGAAAAAACTTGTTGACTTCGTCTGGAAGAAATGTTATGATATTAAAGTCGCTTTTGAGAGACGGCGATTGATAGTGAAAGATTAATAGATTGTTTCGTACATTGAAAACTAAACAAAAACCAAAAGCGCCAGTCAAAGTCATACTTTGAGTTTAACGCTAGGAATCAAACGAACATATTTTTCAAAGGGGGACAGACCTCTTTTTAGAAGAGATCTGTCCCCATCAAAAGCCAGCGGTGCTTATAAACTGCACTTTTTTGAGAGTTTGATCCTGGCTCAGGACGAACGCTGGCGGCGTGCCTAATACATGCAAGTCGAGCGCGTGAAACTTCCAGATCCCTTCGGGGTGATGGTTGTGGATCGAGCGGCGGACGGGTGAGTAACACGTGGGCAACCTGCCTGTAAGACTGGGATAACTTCGGGAAACCGGAGCTAATACCGGATAATCATTGACACTGCATGGTGTCAATGTAAAAGATGGTTCTGCCATCACTTACAGATGGGCCCGCGGCGCATTAGCTAGTTGGTGGGGTAATAGCCTACCAAGGCGACGATGCGTAGCCGACCTGAGAGGGTGATCGGCCACACTGGGACTGAGACACGGCCCAGACTCCTACGGGAGGCAGCAGTAGGGAATCTTCGGCAATGGACGAAAGTCTGACCGAGCAACGCCGCGTGAGCGATGAAGGTCTTCGGATCGTAAAGCTCTGTTGTCAGAGAAGAACAAGTGATAGAGGAAATGCTATCGCCTTGACGGTATCTGACCAGAAAGCCCCGGCTAACTACGTGCCAGCAGCCGCGGTAATACGTAGGGGGCAAGCGTTGTCCGGAATTATTGGGCGTAAAGCGCGCGCAGGCGGCTTCTTAAGTCTGATGTGAAAGCCCACGGCTCAACCGTGGAGGGTCATTGGAAACTGGGGAGCTTGAGTGCAGAAGAGGAGAGTGGAATTCCACGTGTAGCGGTGAAATGCGTAGATATGTGGAGGAACACCAGTGGCGAAAGCGGCTCTCTGGTCTGTAACTGACGCTGAGGCGCGAAAGCGTGGGGAGCAAACAGGATTAGATACCCTGGTAGTCCACGCCGTAAACGATGAGTGCTAGGTGTTGGAGGGGCCACCCTTCAGTGCTGACGTTAACACATTAAGCACTCCGCCTGGGGAGTACGGCCGCAAGGCTGAAACTCAAAGGAATTGACGGGGGCCCGCACAAGCAGTGGAGCATGTGGTTTAATTCGAAGCAACGCGAAGAACCTTACCAGGTCTTGACATCCTCTGACCACCCTAGAGATAGGGCTTTCCCCTTCGGGGGACAGAGTGACAGGTGGTGCATGGTTGTCGTCAGCTCGTGTCGTGAGATGTTGGGTTAAGTCCCGCAACGAGCGCAACCCTTGATCTTAGTTGCCAGCATTCAGTTGGGCACTCTAAGGTGACTGCCGGTGACAAACCGGAGGAAGGTGGGGATGACGTCAAATCATCATGCCCCTTATGACCTGGGCTACACACGTGCTACAATGGGTGGTACAAAGGGCAGCGAAACCGCGAGGTCGAGCGAATCCCATAAAGCCACTCTCAGTTCGGATTGCAGGCTGCAACTCGCCTGCATGAAGCCGGAATTGCTAGTAATCGCGGATCAGCATGCCGCGGTGAATACGTTCCCGGGCCTTGTACACACCGCCCGTCACACCACGAGAGTTTGTAACACCCGAAGTCGGTGAGGTAACCGTAAGGAACCAGCCGCCGAAGGTGGGACAGATGATTGGGGTGAAGTCGTAACAAGGTAGCCGTATCGGAAGGTGCGGCTGGATCACCTCCTTTCTAAGGAAACGATTCTTAGCGTTAGGTGCTTTTGGTTATTTGTTTGGTTTTGAGTGTGTGAACACTCGAAATCGTCCCTTGAAAACTGGATAATGAAGTGCAAACAAGACATCAATTGTAACAAGGTTAAGCGAATAAGAGCGCACGGTGGATGCCTTGGCACTAGGAGCCGATGAAGGACGGAACGAACACCGATATGCTTCGGGGAGCTGTAAGTAGGCTTTGATCCGGAGATTTCCGAATGGGGAAACCCACTGCCCTGAACGGGCAGTATCCTTACCTGAATACATAGGGTATGGAAGGCAGACCTGGGGAACTGAAACATCTAAGTACCCAGAGGAAGAGAAAGCAAATGCGATTCCCTTAGTAGTGGCGAGCGAAACGGGAACAGCCCAAACCAAGAGGCTTGCCTCTTGGGGTTGTAGGACACTCATCCCGGAAGGGGAGCTGTAGACGAACCGGTTTGGAAAGGCCGGCCAGAGAAGGTAACAGCCCTGTAGTCGAAACAGACCCCCAACCTGAGTGGATCCTGAGTACGGCGGGACACGTGAAACCCCGTCGGAATCCGGGAGGACCATCTCCCAAGGCTAAATACTCCCTAGTGACCGATAGTGAACCAGTACCGTGAGGGAAAGGTGAAAAGCACCCCGGAAGGGGAGTGAAAGAGATCCTGAAACCGTGTGCTTACAAGTAGTCGAAGTCCTCCCCACCCACAAAAGCAGGCTTTTGCGGGGACACGGGGGGATGACGGCGTACCTTTTGTAGAATGGACCGGCGAGTTACGATCTTAAGCAAGGTTAAGTTGAAGAGACGGAGCCAGAGCGAAAGCGAGTCTGAATAGGGCGATAGTTTAAGGTTGTAGACCCGAAACCGTGTGATCTACCCATGTCCAGGGTGAAGTTCAGGTAACACTGAATGGAGGCCCGAACCCACGCACGTTGAAAAGTGCGGGGATGAGGTGTGGGTAGGGGTGAAATGCCAATCGAACTCGGAGATAGCTGGTTCTCCCCGAAATAGCTTTAGGGCTAGCCTCGAGGGAAGAGACTTGGAGGTAGAGCACTGATTGAGTGAGGGGCCCCCACAGGGTTACCGAGTTCAGTCAAACTCCGAATGCCAAGGACTCATCCTCGGGAGTCAGACGGCGAGTGATAAGATCCGTCGTCGAGAGGGAAACAGCCCAGACCATCAGCTAAGGTCCCCAAGTATACGTTAAGTGGCAAAGGATGTGGCGTTGCCCAGACAACCAGGATGTTGGCTTAGAAGCAGCCACCATTTAAAGAGTGCGTAATAGCTCACTGGTCGAGTGGCGCTGCGCCGAAAATGTAACGGGGCTAAACGTATCACCGAAGCTATGGATCCCAATGGGATGGTAGGGGAGCGTTCTAAGGGCAGAGAAGGTAAACTGGAAGGTTTGCTGGAGCGCTTAGAAGTGAGAATGCCGGTATGAGTAACGAAAAGAGGGGTGAGAATCCCCTCCGTCGAAAGCCTAAGGGTTCCTGAGGAAGGTTCGTCCGCTCAGGGTTAGTCGGGACCTAAGCCGAGGCCGGAAGGCGTAGGCGATGGACAACAGGTTGATATTCCTGTACCACCAGGAGACGTTTGAGCAATGGGGGGACGCAGGAAGGCAAGGCAAGCGCGCTGATGGATAGGCGCGTCCAAGCAGTAAGGCTGAAGGTGAGGCAAATCCCGCCTTCATAAGGCTGAGCTGTGATGGGGAGGGAATTTTAGTACCGAAGTGCCCGTGCTTACACTGCCAAGAAAAGCCTCTAGCGAGTCTCAAGGTGCCCGTACCCCAAACCGACACAGGTAGGCGAGGAGAGAATCCTAAGACGCTCGGGAGAACTCTCGTTAAGGAACTCGGCAAAATGACCCCGTAACTTCGGGAGAAGGGGTGCTTGGCGGGGTGAATAGCCCTGCTGAGCCGCAGTGAAAAGATCCAAGCGACTGTTTAGCAAAAACACAGGTCTCTGCTAAACCGAAAGGTGATGTATAGGGGCTGACACCTGCCCGGTGCTGGAAGGTTAAGAGGAGGGGTTATCCTTTTAGGAGAAGCTCTGAATTGAAGCCCCAGTAAACGGCGGCCGTAACTATAACGGTCCTAAGGTAGCGAAATTCCTTGTCGGGTAAGTTCCGACCCGCACGAAAGGTGCAACGACTTGGATACTGTCTCAACGAGAGACCCGGTGAAATTATAGTGCCTGTGAAGATGCAGGTTACCCGCGACAGGACGGAAAGACCCCATGGAGCTTTACTGCAGCTTGATATTGGATGTCTGTATCGATTGTATAGGATAGGTAGGAGCCTTTGAAGCCGGACCGCCAGGTTCGGTGGAGGCGTCGGTGGAATACTACCCTTTCGGTATGGACATTCTAACCCGGGACCGTAATCCGGTTCGGAGACAGTGTCAGGTGGGCAGTTTGACTGGGGCGGTCGCCTCCTAAAGAGTAACGGAGGCGCCCAAAGGTTCCCTCAGAATGGTTGGAAATCATTCGCAGAGTGTAAAGGCACAAGGGAGCTTGACTGCGAGACCTACAAGTCGAGCAGGGACGAAAGTCGGGCTTAGTGATCCGGTGGCGCCGCATGGAAGGGCCATCGCTCAACGGATAAAAGCTACCCTGGGGATAACAGGCTTATCTCCCCCAAGAGTCCACATCGACGGGGAGGTTTGGCACCTCGATGTCGGCTCATCGCATCCTGGGGCTGAAGTGGGTCCCAAGGGTTGGGCTGTTCGCCCATTAAAGCGGTACGCGAGCTGGGTTCAGAACGTCGTGAGACAGTTCGGTCCCTATCCGTCGCGGGCGTTGGAAATTTGAGAGGAGCTGTCCTTAGTACGAGAGGACCGGGATGGACACACCGCTGGTGTCCCAGTTGTTCCGCCAGGAGCACCGCTGGGTAGCTATGTGTGGACGGGATAAGTGCTGAAAGCATCTAAGCATGAAGCCCCCCTCAAGATGAGATTTCCCATGACTTTAAGTCAGTAAGATCCCTTAGAGATGATGAGGTAGATAGGTCCGAGGTGGAAGTGCGGCAACGCATGGAGCTGACGGATACTAATCGATCGAGGGCTTAACCTTAAATTAGTGTTTGTTTGACTTCCTATCTAGTTTTGAAGGTATGATCCTTCAATTGAATACTTTGTCCGGTGGTTATGGCGAAGAGGTCACACCCGTTCCCATCCCGAACACGGCCGTTAAGCTCTTCAGCGTCGATGGTAGTTGGGGGCTTCCCCCTGCAAGAGTAGAACGCCGCCGGGCAATCGATAAAGGAATCGTTTAAATGACGATTCCTTTTTTACATAGGATCATTAATTATTGATAGTGGCTGTGCCCCTGCGCTTAACCTTGGTTTAAAAGAATGAGGTTATGCGCAAATCAAAAAGGTGTCAATCGAAGAAGGGGACCCACGAAGTATTCCAAGCAAGTAGATTGGCAAGAGTAGAACACCGCCAGGCAACTGCAAAAAGGAGAATTGCGATTAAGCAGTTCTCCTTTTTGCGTTTATAGAGTGGTGGTGCGGCGTTTCTAACGGACACTGAGTCCATTAGACGGCTAAAGGCAGCAGGGTCCCTTGAATATGGATTTTTCAGAAAAAGAGGGTTGCTTCCCATGTCTACTTCGATTATTATCTAATTAGATGGTTATCGAAGTAGCTGGTTTAACCAACGTTAAGAAACAGGTGTTTGATGGGAGGAAAGCGTCTTATGCAATTAGATCGTTTGGTTAATTTTCATAAGACTATGGGGGACGAGACGCGAATTAAAATTATTGCTTTATTAAAAGAAGGGCCGCTTCATGGTCAGGCAATTGCAGGGAAGTTGGGGCTGACACCCTCGACGATATCACACCATCTGACCAAACTGCGGGATGTCGCGATTATTTATTCACGTCGGGACAAAAATACAATTTATTATTATCTAGATGAAAGGAAGCTGGATTACATGGCAAAATCCATTTTGAATTTGGGTAATGAAAAGGAGGGATTTCAGGTCGAGCCGGAAGAAAAGGCCAAAATCATTCAAAACTTTTTGCTTCCTGATGGCCGATTAAAGCAGATTCCTGCCCAGAGAAAGAAAAAGTTAATCATTTTGGAGTATATGGTGAAACGCTTAGAAAAAGGGAGAAAGTATAAAGAAAAGGAAATCAACGAATTTATCAGGCAATTCCACGAGGATTTTGCCACCATTCGTCGCGAATTTATCATGTGTCAGTTCATGACGCGGCAAGATGGGATTTACGAGCTTAATCCTGTTGAAATGTGGATGATATAATGAAGAAACACTCAAGTTCGGATTCCCACTTGATCGCTTGAGTGTTAAAAATGTTAAGTTTCCGTTTTGCCTGAGCTTAATCATTTTATTAAGTAAGCGCAACCATTTATAATGTAATAGAAAGAATCGTTTCATAATTGTATATGGGAGAGTGGGATAGTTGAAGTATACACAGCTCGGTCGTTCGGGAATGAAAGTGAGTCAGCTTTGTCTTGGAACTATGAATTTTGGTCCTGTTACAGAGGAAAAGGAAGCTTTTCGAATTATGGACGCGGCTCTGGATGCGGGGGTTAATTTCTTCGATACTGCCAATGTCTATGGTGGGAATGAACGGAGAGGGTGGACAGAGGAAATCCTTGGCCGCTGGTTTGCTCAAGGCGGCAATCGCCGTGAAAAGGTGGTTCTCGCAACAAAAGTGTACAACCCAATGAACGATGCCAATGATGGCCCGAATGATGAGCGCAGTCTCTCTGCTTATAAAATTCGCCGTCATTTAGAAGGCTCTCTAAAACGTTTACAAACCGATCATATTGAACTGTATCAAATGCACCACATCGACCGCAACGTCTCATGGGACGAGCTGTGGGAGGTTTTCCAATCACTTGTTCAACAAGGCACGATTGATTATGTGGGTTCAAGTAACTTCGCTGGCTGGGATTTAGTAAAAGCTCAAGCCGCTGCGAAAGAACGTCATTTTTTAGGACTTGTATCTGAGCAGCATAAATACAGCCTTCTCTGCCGCTATCCCGAGTTGGAGGTTCTTCCTGCAGCTAAGGATCAAGGAATTGGGGTTATTGTTTGGAGTCCACTCGATGGTGGTCTGCTTGGAGGAAATGCTCTCAATCCGGAAAAAGGTTCACGTTCGGCTAATCAGACTGAACGAATCGAAAAGCATCGGGCTCAGCTCGAAGCATTTTCTAAGTTTTGTAAGGAATTTGGTGAGCAAGAAGCGGACGTTGCCCTTGCTTGGGTGCTAAAGCAACCGGCCATCACAGCCCCTATTATTGGACCAAGAACGATTGGCCAATTTGAGCAGGCATTGCGCGCAGTGGAAATTGAATTTGACCAAGCGGCACTTGATCGCCTTGATGAAATTTTCCCTGGATATGGAGAAGCCCCTTATTCCTATGCGTGGTAATGTCATTTATAAAATTCGTCCTTCCAATGCGGGAGGACGAATTTTATTTTACAGCCAGCAAAGCACCATCATGAAAAATCCCTTCACAACAACCTTATCCCTTAAAAATGGTTTTGAATCTCTTTCTGCAAGAATAAATTGAACCAAAGAGACTTGTGGGGTGATGGGAATGTTAGAAGAGGCACAAGATGCGATTCATCAACTCATTCGGTTTTTAACCACTCATCAATCAGAGGATGGTTCTTGGCATTTTTGCTTTGAGAGCACGCCGATGACGGATGCCTATATGATTCTGTTAATTAGAGCGCTTGAAATGGAGGATGAAGAGGCGCTGGTTCAAGAGTTGGTGAGGCGTTTGGAATGGACACAATCATCAGTTGGGTCATGGAAGGCTTATCCGGATGAAAAAGAAGGCAATCTGTCATTGACGATAGAGGCTTATACAGCACTACTTTTTTCAGGTTACGTGGATAGGCAGGAATTAACGATGATGAAAGCACGTCGTTTTATTAAAATGCATGGTGGAATCAGGGCAGCTTCTTCTATGACAAAAGTGGTGTTAGCCGTAATGGGGGAGTACGACTGGCCAGTATTCTTGCCCGTTCCCTTGGAGTTTATTCTGCTTCCCAATTCAGCCCCCTTAAATTTCTATGATTTATCGGTTTATGCCCGTGCTCATATGACGCCTGTCCTTCTTCTTGCCGATCATAAATTTTCGGTCCACTTATCCAAAAAAACTGAGTTAGCTGAGCTAATAGGAGACCGCACTAGTGATGACTGGCGATTAAATGAGGGCCGATCCTTTTCATCGTTTATACAGGAGGCCGTGGAGACGTTAAATGGGCTCCCGCATGAACTCCACAAGGAAGCTGCTCTGAAAGCTGTGCAGTATATGTTTGATCATTTGGAAGCCGATGGGACCTTTTACAGTTATTTTTCTTCGACCTTTCTGATGATTTTTGCCCTTCTCGCCCATGGTTATTCGAAAAAGGCCCCTGTTATCTTAAAAGCTTTCGAGGGGCTAAAGGGGCATCTCAGCCGCACGCGAGGCACCCTTCATGCACAAAATGCTGTTTCAAGAGTCTGGGATACGGCGCTTCTTTCCTATGCCATGCAAGAAGCGGGCATCCGATACGATCATCCGTCTGTACAAGCTGCCAATCAATTTTTGTTAAGGCATCAGCATACGAATTATGGGGACTGGGCGATACATAACCCCCATGTGAAGCCAGGGGGATGGGGATTTTCACATACTAATACGATGAATCCGGATGTCGATGATACGGCTGCAGCCTTGAGAGCATTAAGGCCGGCAGCGAAACACCAACAGGCTGTCTTTGAACATTGGCATCGCGGGTTAGCTTGGATTCTTAGTATGCAAAATGATGACGGCGGTTGGGCGTCATTTGAGAAAAATACCGATAAAAAAATTTTAAAGCTCATTCCTTTTGATGGGGCCGACGCAGCGAGCATTGACGAATCATCTGCCGATTTGACAGGGCGAGTCCTTGAGTTTCTTGGTCATTTTACTGGGCTTCCATCTACCTATCCGAAGATTAAAAACGGTGTAGAGTGGCTGCGAAGGAATCAAGAAGCGGATGGCTCTTGGTACGCTCGGTGGGAAGTAGGTTATATTTACGGAACATGGGCTGCCATAACAGGAATGCGAGCGGTGAACCTTCATCCAGAAGACCCCACCATTCAAAAAGGGATCCGGTTTTTACTGAAGAATCAAAATGAAGATGGCGGCTGGGGTGAATCCTGTGAAAATGATGTCGTAAAGCATTATGTACCGCTTGGAAAAAGCACTTTATCACAAACCGCCTGGGCAGTGGATGCGCTCATTTCGGTATACGACAAGCCGACACCAGAAATGGATCGAGGCATAAAAAGCCTGCTCACCCAACTCAGTCAATTTCAAGATACCTTCACCTACCCAACCGGTGCCGGACTCCCAGGCACCTTCTACACCTACTACCACAGCTACAACCTCATCTGGCCCCTCCTAACCCTCGGACACTATCTAAACTGAAACGCGGGGACGGTTCTCTCGTTTCACTTGAACCGTTGAAACGGAGGGACGGTTCTCGCGTTCCACTCGAAACGGAGTAACGCTTCTCCTGTTTCACTGCAAAGGGGGATCTTATGTTTTGGCTTTCTGCCAATGTTGATTGCTGCTTTTCTATGTAGCGGTCGCTCCCGGAAAGTGGGCTAGTTGACCTCTTTTCGCCTTTATAATCAGCAAAGTTTTTAAGGACCTTCATCTAAAAGAAAGGCTGTTTTCGTAAACTTTGTTGTTTTTAGGCTCCAAAAAGCTCGCTTTCCGCGGGCAATCCGTGGGCCTCCTCGGCAAAATACGCCTGCGGGGTCTCACCTGTCTTGCCTATTCCCGCAGGAGTCTCGCCTATTTCCACCTATTTTTTATCAACTAGCAACAATCTTTTAGAAAAGAGCCAAAAGAAAAAACCCTCACGTGGAGGGCTATGGTCAGTCTTTACGTTCCTCTAACTCTCTGCTGACTTTTGAGACCGTAATGCGATCTTCACCTGAACTCGGCTGTACAGCATTTTTACCTTTAATGATGTTGCGCTTTGACTTGGATCCCTTGCTCACAAATCATCGACTCCTTAGAATAGTCTTCATCAAACGCTAGCTTTTACCTAACGCCTAGTAATTATGTAAGGGAAAGCAGCTATTAAGAGATCTAACCAAAACGATTCAGACGAGGTGCCGTAAAAAACTATTGCCACTCCTGAAAGGCTTTCAGTTCGTCGATAAAACGTTCCACTGCAGCGGCTTGAAATCCTACCTTCCTATAGATAAGTGAAAGGGATCGTTTAGGAAAGTCAAAGTTTTGGAGCGTCAAGGGCTTCACTTTTTGCTCGGCGATGGGAGGGGCGGCCGCTATTTTCGGAACAACCGCAAGCCCCATCTCATTTTCCACCATCTTGACCATGACCTCAATACTATCGGTTTCCAGTCTTATCGGAAGTTGGGAGAGCCCAATGTCTTTAAACAATTCATCAATAAAACGTCTGAAGCCCGTCCCTTGCTGATACGTGATGAGGGAGTGCTCTCTCAAATCATCTGGAAGGAGCGCTCTTTCTGGAAAAACAGTAGCAAAAGGAGCAATTAGGACCAGCTCCGATGTTTTTAACGGGAGACGTTCGATTGCCTCATGGTCAATGTCAGTTGTGATGAGCCCGACATCAATTTCATAATTAAGCAGTTTTTCCAGGACGTGTCTTGAATTTCCCGACACCAATTTATAAGTCATTTTCGGGTATTTCTTATGAAAAAAATAAAGAAAGGTGGGTAAAACAAATTGATTAATCGTTAAGCCAGCCCCAATCAGAATGTTTCCACGGTCGGCCTCATCCAGCATGCGAATATCGTCGCGCACCTGGCTAAAATTTTTTAACATTAATTTGGCCCTCTCAAACAGAAGCGATCCCGCTTTATTTAAAATTAATCGTTTTCCTATGCGGTCGAAAAGAGGGACACCGAATTCTTCTTCAAGCAGTTGAACCCGTCTTGTCACACTGGGCTGTGTGGTCGTTAATTGCTCAGCGGCTTTGGAGATACTTCCGCTTTCTACAACCGTCACGAACGTTTCAAATAGGACGAGCATGGAGGCACCTTCCTGTCAATTTAATATACGATAATTGTATCATAACTATAAAAATGATTCATTTTTATTATATTTCGATTAGGTTTAGAATAAAGGTGAAAACAAGTTGTGGGAGGGACCAGTAATGGTGAAGGTCATTTTAGGTGCGCAGTGGGGCGATGAAGGTAAAGGGAAGATGATCGATTATTTAGCTGATCAGGCAGAAATCGTGATTCGCTATCAGGGTGGAAGCAATGCGGGACATACCATAGTGAACGAGTATGGCCAATCGGTTCTTCATTTGATTCCATCCGGTATTTTTAATCCGGAAACAAAATGTGTGATTGGGACGGGTGTTGTTGTCCATCCAGAGGACCTGTTAAGTGAAATCAATCAATTAATGGAAAAAGGCATCTCGAAACACCAAATTGAAAAGCAACTCATGATTTCGGAGCGTGCGCATTTGGTCATGCCTTATCATGTTGTACTTGATAAATTAGATGAGCAAAAAAGGCGTCAAAAAATTGGGACGACATTAAAAGGGATCGGTCCTGCTTACGTCGATAAAGTGGGACGAAATGGACTTCAAGTGGGGGATCTCCTTCATTTAGAAGCCATAAAGGGTCGCGTTCAAGAAATTGTACAAAATAAAAACGAGATTATCACTAAATTATACAATGGGACACCGCTTGAGTTTGACTCTATTTGGAACAAGCTTAAGGACTATCGAGAACAATTAGCCCCTTTTATAAAAGATACGCAGCGAATCGTCCTCGACGCGATTAAAAATAAGAAACAGATCTTGGCAGAAGGGCAGCTTGGCGTGATGCGTGATCTGGACTGGGGAGCCTATCCTTTTGTCACGTCCTCTAACCCTATTGCAAGTGCGGTCGGTGTCGGGATCGGAATACCGCCTCATAAAATTAATGATGTGTTAGGCATCTGTAAAGCCTACACCACGACCGTTGGTGAAGGAGAGTTTATCACGGGTCTTGATGATGAAGTCGGTGTTTTCTTAGGTCAAAAAGGGCAAGAATTTGGAGCGACAACAGGCAGGGTTCGAAACTGCGGCTGGCTGGACTTACCTGCCGTGAAATATGGGGCAGAGATTAACGGCTACACAGGAATCGCTTTAACAAAAATTGATGTGTTGAGCACTTTGTCAGAGCTCAAAATCTGTACCCGCTACCGTCATAAAGAAACAGGAGAAAGAGTCGACACGCTCCGTCCCTA
This sequence comes from Pullulanibacillus sp. KACC 23026, assembly GCF_029094525.1. Classification (NCBI taxonomy): domain Bacteria; kingdom Bacillati; phylum Bacillota; class Bacilli; order Caryophanales; family Sporolactobacillaceae; genus Pullulanibacillus; species Pullulanibacillus sp. KACC 23026. The sequence goes on from NZ_CP119107.1 coordinate 1,876,322, forward strand.
TATTGAAATGGGTCAGCTAGAGCCTGTCTATGAAACATTGCCAGGCTGGGAAGATGATCTTTCGACTTGTCGAACCTATGAAGATCTTCCCAAAAATGCCATTGCCTACATTGAAAAAATCGAACAATTTTTAGGTGTACCGATCCAATACATCTCAGTTGGCTCACATCGTGAACAAACCCTTATAAAAGAATAGTTGATCAATGAAAGACTTAAACGGCGGCCTTTGTGACTTATAAGGGTCGCCTTAGTTTTTTTCTAAAATTAATGAAAGAAAATTCAGGGTTTATTACAGGGGTTAATTCCTCTAATATAGGAGTAAGATAAGAGATTAGGAGGGGGCTCCTTGATGCTTGCACAGACTTTTTCATTCAAGACGGCCTGGTCTTGCTGGTTCATCAATAAGTCCAAAGAGGGGATGTCGTTTGAAAATTTCCAGGAAGAGGAATCGAACCAGGAGAAACACCTGAAGAGGCTTGCATAAGAGAAGTTAAAGAAGAGACCGGCTATGACGTGAAGGTGACTCGGCTTCTTCGTTCGGATGACGATAAATATACTTTTTTAGCTGAACTAACAGGGGAAGAAATAGGCTTTGATTGAACGCTTGAAGATCATGCAAATTTAATTGATGTCGCAAGGCTGGCACCAGACGACCGCGAAAAGTGGGATGATTATACACTGCCCATTCTCAAACTCTATGAAACAATTGTGAAGAAAGAGGTGTTAAAATGACGGGACAAGCTTTCTATGTGGCTTCCAGTTTTCGGAATAAGGAAGCTGTTCACTATGTAGCGGATCAATTAAAACGTTTAGGTTTGCACCAAACCTATGATTGGACGATCCATGCTGACTCAAGAGGCACTTTATCGGTTGAAGAGTTAAAGCAAATTGGGGAACAAGAAATGCAGGCGGTCGGGGAGGCTGATTTTATAGTTGCTCTCCTGCCAGGCGGAAAGGGAACGCATGTCGAGATAGGGATGGCCTTGGCGCTAAGAAAACCGCTTTTTCTCTATTCTCTTGATGACGCGATTGACCATGTGGAGGCGACTGCGACCTTCTACCATTTGTCTGGTGTGACGAAATGCTTCGGGAGTTTAGAAGAGTTAGTGGAGACGATAATTGGGCAACATTCAAGAAAAACACTTTGCAAAGAAGGTGATGGGGTATGAGCGTCTCCATTAAATTAGGAACGGGACAGGAGATCGATTTGGCTCATGGGTTAATGCGTGCAGCCTTTGAGGAGTACCGATACTTGGATGTTCCTTCAAGTGCTTTAATAGAGCCGATCGACCAATTAAAAGAAGCTTATCAAAATGGAAAGGAACAGTTTATTTTATGTTCATTAGATGAACAAGTTGTCGGATCATCGAGATTTCAATTGAAGGAAGAGGGGCTTTACTTTTCTAGACTGTCTGTTACTCCGAAAGCAAGAGGAAAGGGCCTTGCTAAAGCAATGCTGCTTTGGTTAGAGGACTACGCGAAGAATCTTGGAAAAACGAAAATAGAATGCCGAGTGAGACTGTCCCTTCCAAAAAACATTTTACTTTATAAATCTCTTGGCTATCAAGTGATCCTTGAAGAAAGGGTCATCAGTGCAAGCGGCCGTGAGGTTATGACAGTTGTTATGGTGAAAGAAATTTAAGCAATGCGGTGCTTTATAGTCTTATATAAAGAAGGTGTCAGAATGAATTTAACAGCAAAGGATGGTAGGGAGTTTACCATTCGAAAGTATCGTGAGGCCGATATTGAAGACATTCAAAGATTAAACAAAGAAGAGGGATGGACAAATCTCGTTGAAAAACAAGATGTGACAAAACGGGCATGGGACAACTCTAATGTAGCTTATATTGTTTCTGATGGAGAGGCTATTGTTGCCTATATAAGAGGATTGACGGACCAGTCTGTCACGCTTTTTATCTGCGAATTGATGATTGACAAGGATTACCGCGGCTTAGGGATTGGACAAGCATTCCTAAGCTTTGTCCACCATATGTATCCTACAACTCGAATTGAGATGCTCGCTTCAAGCACTTCCCATACGTTCTATGAGCAGCTCGGATATCGAGATAGGGGGACGGTTCTCGCGTTTCTGAAACGCGAGAACCGTCCCCCTATTTTATTTGTTGACAAACGGACATATCTCCGTTTATGATAAATTGGAGAGTTCTCCGTTTGGCTTTAAGACACCTGATTGGTTAATCGTAATCGCGCTCCTAGTAGAATTAGACCCTTTAAAAACAGAAAAAATCTCACTAAAGGCATAGGTAGATCCAATAAAATATGAAAGGAGCGGATTCCTGGAATCGGAGCCAGCTTATTTAAAGGGTCGATCAGCACTTATTGGAACGGACAGCAAACTAGCTATCCAGATGATTTTAAGAATCCCGTGACGCCAATCGGTGCCTCACACAAAAAGTGCGTATATTTGGAGGATCGAATGGTATAGGTTATAATTTTAGGGTGTTTTTTTACCGAGTATTTAAATATGGAGGGAAAAAAATGAGTTTATATAATCCAGAGAAAACAGCTGTTGTCGTGATTGATTTACAAAAAGGAATTGTCGGCTTTCCTTGTGCGCCACTCTCATCTAAAGAAGTGGTTGAGCAATCTGCCAAAATCGTGCATGCGTTTCGAGAAGCAGGCAGTCCGGTTTTTCTAGTTCATGTTGGACCGCATGATGGGAAAGATGCGCTCCAGCCGATCACCGATAATCCACCGCAACCTGCGCACGAATTACCGGATGATTGGATGGAATTCGTTGAAGAGCTTAACGTTCAACCAAGTGATATTCTTATTACGAAGCGCCAATGGGGAGCATTTTACGGAACTGAATTAGATTTACAACTGCGTCGCCGTGGAATCGATACCATTGTTCTTTGTGGTATTGCGACTGATATCGGTGTAGAAACCACTGCTAGAGAAGCGTTTCAACATGGCTATAATCAGATCTTTGTATCAGATGCGACGACTGGTTTATCTAAAGAAACCCACGAGCATACATTTAAGTACATATTCCCAAGAATGGGGAGAATACGTACAACAGAAGAAGTTCTCCAAAATGATCGCTAATTAAGTTTCATTTATTAAATGGAACGTCAAGTGTGATTCATTTTGTTTGAGAGGCGAATGCCACACCTATACAAGTGCTGAACCGATTGCGGTTTGGCGCTTTTTTGTCTAATCAAAAAGTCGTTTTGATTCTATAAGAAAATCTTATCAAATGGTATAACAAATTTATTATTTCCTTATTGAAATTTAAGGAATAGACTGGAAGTGAGGATAGTTGTCGATGGTGAAAGTTGATAAATGGGGTTAGAGGAGGTTTGTTTATTATGATTATTGGTCTACATCATGCTCAAATTACAATCCCAAAAGGGGCCGAGGAAGCAGGCAGACAGTTTTACTGCGGAATTCTTGGGTTACAGGAGAAAGAAAAGCCTGCATCCTTAAAAGGGCGCGGGGGTTTTTGGCTAGAAGTCGGAGATCAGGCTGTTCATATCGGAACAGAAGATGGGGTGGATCGATTAACGACAAAAGCTCATTTAGCCTATCAAGTTGAGGATCTCTCCTATTGGAGAAGGGTGTTAGAACAAACGAACATTCAACTAATTGAGGGGGTTCCCATTCCAGGATTCGACCGTTTCGAATTCAGAGACCCTTTTGGAAACCGGGTGGAAATGATTCAAGTATTGGACCATAAAATTGGAAGTTAAGGGGCGTTTAATAAAAGTTTTATTGGAATGGAGAAGAACTTCTTAGTGTTTAAAGATTTAAAAGAGAGGGTATTTTCTTCAGAAGCTAAGCGATTATCTGATAAGGAATTGGTTTCGATCTTAGAAAAATCATTTTCAGACTCAAGTTTCTCCTTAGAGGGGGGAAAGTCAAATGCGGATTGCCAAAAAAGGGATATAAAAATTTTAAAATTACTATCAAACACTTATAGAAATAAAAAAGTGGTAATAGGGACTCACGGCGCTGTGATGACTCTGATGATGGGATATTTTGATCGTCATTTGGATTTGAATTTCTTATATAGTACATCTAGACCTGATATTTATAAACTCGAATTTAATGAGCAAGAATTAGTGACGATTAAACGATTATGGACTGTCGACGGTGGAACGAATCAATAAAACCTTTTTGTCGATCAAAGGGAGTGCTTCTTCATTAAAATGAAGAGGCATTTTTAATTTATCTCACTTTCAATGGCTAACGAATGTTATTATAGAATATAAAGAATGTTCGGTTTAAACCACGAAAAAAATGGGGGATTAGAAGTTAGAAGAATATGTTTCATTATAAAGTTTGGGAAGTATTGTGCGATGTTTGCTAATAGAGCTAAGAGATCACTGGCCAGTCATCGACTCTTTTTCCTATGTACAAATGATCTATGATAATTGAATAATTACTAATCTATGAAGAGAGAAAAGGAGATAAAAGATGTTTCCCACATTAGAAACAGAAAGATTATGGCTTAGAGAAATTGCAAAGGATGATGCAGAAGACCTATTTGCTTGTTTTTCTAATGAAAGAGTCATGCGATTTTATGGACAAGAAACTTTAGAGAGAATTGAACAAGCGGAGGCATTTGTTGACTTCTTTGCTAAAAACTACAAGAAAAAAAGGGGATTACGTTGGGGAATCGAAATAAAAGGAACTCAAGGAATAATTGGTACAATTGGATTTAATGCATGGTCACCTAAACATAGACGAGCAGAAATTGGCTATGAGATACATCCGGAACATTGGAGAAAGGGCTACACTTTCGAAGCTGTTTCGAGAGTGATTCAATTTGGATTTAACGAGTTTGGACTCACTCGAATAGGGGCAATTGTCTTCAAAGAAAACGTAGCATCTAGCCAATTGTTGACCAAATTTGGCTTTCAACAAGAAGGCATTCTGAGGGACTATATATACCAGAATGGACAGGTATACGATACAAATGTCTACTCAATCCTAAAAAATAATAGATAAGGTTAATTTTTCGCTGAAGGTCGGCGACAGTCCCCGGCTTTTTCTTGTTGCACCAAAGGTCTAGGCCATTGAATGACAAAGATGTTTTCGAAACTTTAGGGCTTTTGAAGTACATACTGTAAACGGTTAGTTAGATTGAAGAATAACTAAAGGAGCTATTTCAATTATAGACCTTTCCAAAATGCCTTGTAATCAGACAACCGCTTTATTTGCAGCCCCTGATGGATACATTCACGAATTATTAGCTAAAACAATTAATCAATTGAAAGGTGATCTTAATCAGTGACTTATTCGGTTCATACGTATGTTCAAGAAATGATCGGTTTATATACAGCACACACGGATGAAAAATATGCTCAATGGTCTAAAAGTTACTTGAGAAATCAATTCGAATTCTTAGGTATCCGAACGCCTCTACGACGAAAATTAACTTATCAATTCATAAAAGAAAACGGATTACCACAAAAAGAAGAGCTAAAAGATGTCGTATTTAGCCTCTGGGATCTCCCTGAGCGTGAATACCAAAAAGCTGCCCTTGATATTCTGGAAAAATCAAAGAAAGTATTAACCAGCGATGATATGCCTTGGTTATCAGATTTGATCGTGAAAAAATCGTGGTGGGATACAGTAGACACGCTTTCGGCTCATATTATGGGGGATTTGCTTACAACGAATGATAAGATCATTCTGTCCTTTCCTGATAAATGGATTGATGATGAGAATATTTGGCTACAGAGGTCAGCTATCTTGTATCAACTCTACTATAAAGGTGAAACAGATGAGGAACGATTATTCCGATACATTGTTAGACGGGCAACTAGCGATGAATTTTTTGTACAGAAAGCAATTGGCTGGATCTTGCGAGAATACGCCAAAACTTGTCCCGAGAGCGTATTATCTTTTGTTACGAATCATACATTAAAACCACTCAGTAAGCGAGAAGCATTAAAACATTTTAAAGCTAATATTTTATAATGATTTATTTAATAATGAGTGAGGCTGAGACAGAAGTGTTTGACGAATAGAAAAAATTTGAACTTATTCACACCTTTTAACGTGATGGGTTTGGTTTTTCATTTATAAGTTAAGACATTTATGAAATGCTCCGTCAAAATACATCGCTTTTTGCGGGCACGGCACTCGCGTAGCGGTTGTTATACCTCTCAGTCTAAATTTAAGAAGAAGTATGAAATGAGGGAGAGAAATGCTAGATAAATCATTACCGTATTTTAACATCATAATGAAAAGACCATCGGGTACGCCACCCTTTCATTTTGAATTACCCCAAGGATACACTTTTACTGAGTTTACACAAGGAACTGAGAATCAATGGGCAGAAATTGAAACCTCGGTTGGAGAATTTGAAACGGTTGGTGATGCTCTTCATTACTTTCATACTCATTATTTACCTTTTTCAGATGAACTTAAAAAACGACTTCTCTTTGTTCAAAACAAAGAGGGAGAAAAAGTGGGAACCATAACGGGTTGGTTTGATCATTTGGATCAGAAACAAGTTCCATCTATTCATTGGTTCGCTGTTAAAGAAAGTGACCAGGGCTATGGTCTTGGAAAGGCACTGGTTTCTGAATGTCTCAATAAATTATTGAATCTTGATGGCAATAGGGATGTTTTCTTACATACACAAACTTGGAGTTACAAAGCGATTGCTCTTTATTTAAAGGCCGGTTTCGAACTGGTTAAAGAAGGAACTTTTGCTCATTACAAAAATGATTATGAGCAGGCAATTCCCATTTTAAAACAGGTTGTTAAACTATAATCATCTTTATAAGTAGGGGATGGAAGTATGGGATACATTGAGGAAATAAGAAAATGGATAGGGACGAAACCAATAATTATGGTTGGGGCTACGATTATTGTTAGGAATGATCAAGAAGAGATTTTATTACAACACCGTTCGGATACTAAAGAGTGGGGACTACCCGGAGGAGCAATGGAATTAGGCGAAAGTCTAGAGCAAACTGCTGAGAGAGAACTTTTTGAAGAAACAGGTTTAATTGCGAGAAGCTTTGAATTCATTGATAGTCTTTCAGGTCGTCATCTCTATTATAAATATCCGAATGGTGATGAAGTCTATAATGTAATTTGTGTTTACCGAGCACGAGACGTAAGCGGTGAGTTTGCAATGAATGACGGTGAAAGTTTGGATTTAAAGTATTTCTCTGTCAACCAATTACCCTCACAACTAGATGAAAGAGCAAAGATAATTATTGAAAAGCATTTTACTTAGCCTAGAAATCAGTTCGTGGACTCATTCACTTCATGAAACATAACTTGAAGTCCTGCCCTGAAAATATCCAAGTTGTTTAGGCTATCCCATTTTCATCACCTTTAGTGGTGCCGTAAAATACGTCATGGGAGGCTATTCATTAAAATGCGGAGGTCAGTATGGATATTCGGTTATTGAATCGGAATGAACAACCACCTATTAATTTGTTGCTATTGGCAGACCCTTCTCAAACGATTGTCGAGGATTATTTAGACAGGGGAACATGTTATATTGCGGAATGTAATACTGAAGTTGTTGGCGTATATGTCCTATTGCCTACGCGTCCTGAAACGATTGAGTTAGTCAATATCGCAGTAGAAGAAGAACATCAAGGACGAGGCATTGGAAAACGCTTAGTTACGGATGCCGTTCATCGAGCTAAAAGAAACGGGTATACAACGATTGAAGTAGGAACAGGAAATTCAAGTATTGGTCAACTCGCCCTTTATCAAAAATGCGGCTTTAGAATGACTGGTATTGACAGGGGCTACTTTATTAGACATTACGAAGAAGCCATTTTTGAGAATGGCATTCAGTGCAGGGATAGGGTTCGTTTATCTCAAGATTTGTAAGTTGGGAGGCTAGATTTTATTGAATGAGCGAATGTATAGCTCAAGAAAATGCAGTCGTTTTCTTATTGATTCTAAATAGAGAGATTGGGAGATTAACATGGGAGAAGACCATTTCTTTGTGTATCACATTGTAACTAGGAATAAAATGAGTCTTGGGCAAATTATCCAATTTGGCGATGCTCAAATGAACACCTTATATCGTTTTTTCTTTGAAAAGGAACAGGTGAATGCCAAAGGAGAAGACTTCATCCGGATTTTACAAAGTCATTACACAAATGAAGGATTAACATTGGATAAGGAAAATGCCGACGTAGCTATTAAGTATGTAGGACAAACAACTAGAGCGATTAGAGAAGTAATAGTCGAAATGGTTCGCTTAAAAGACTATCCTCAATATCCTTCGAGATTATCCTGCTTATACGCTGCTAAAAGCTATGAAGACGCATTGAAGTGGAAACAATTATTTGATTCATACAATCGAAAGGTCTTGCAGATTGTTCAATTAAAAGTAGTTGGAAAATATTTTGAGGGGGATGCGGAACGGTTACCAAAAGAAGATGGCGTTCCTTTCTCTAAAAAGATAGAGCAGGCAAGAGACTATTGGAAGGGTAATGTAAACAATAAACTTCCAGAGTTGTTGATTGATGGAAGGATTGAAGTTGTCGAGATTCTTGATGTTTATGAATAAGTCTTTCACTCAATGTTGGCGTTTCATCAATCACATCTTTTCACCTTGTATAAAAAAGTTTACCTAAAGAAAAATATTTATCCAACTCTAATACATGTAGTTTGAGCAAAAAAGCAACCTCAAGGCTAAAATAATTTCCGATAAAAAAGCATGTTAGAGAGTGACTAAAGGTCACTTTCCTAACATGCTTTTGAGAAGGAATGTTAGGGGTTTGGAGAAGAATTCCATGCCTTTTTGAATGCTTATGTGCTGGCAAGAACTGGTGAGCAGTTGCGTCGTTTACAGGGAGGTTACATTCAAGCAGAAATTAGTTTTGCAGTAAGTGCGTGGCTCATATTTTCCAATTTTAAGGGACAAGTTCTGAAATGTACTGAAGAAAGACTAGGCCGTCTGAACCCAGTCTTTTTCTCAATAGACTAAGTAATTCGCTTACTTATGCCTGCTGATCAGTAGTTATTAAATCTTCCTCAGTAACAAATAAATAAAATAAGGTGCACCTATAAGTGCAGTCATCACACCAGCAGGGATCCCATCTGGCATGACAATATTATGGCCGATTAAATCAGCGAAAAGTAGTAACCAGCCTCCAATCAGAATCGCAATAGGCATAAATAACTGGAATCTCGGGCCAATGAGAGATTTCGCTAAATGAGGCGCCATTAATCCCACGAAGGCGATTCCTCCTGTGACTGACACAGCGGTAGCTGCCAGAGCAACCGCTGTAAAAAGTAATATAATCCGTTCTCTATTAATCGCTAAGCCGACGCCAATGCTAAGAGAGTCATTTAAAGTCAATAGATTTAGGCGATTGGCTTTAATTAAAGTAAAGGGAATAAGAACTACAAGCCATGAAATTAAAGACCAGACAAAAGGCCAGCTAGTCCCCCAAATATTTCCTGCAAGCCATTCCGCGATAAAAGAGACCTTTTGCGCATCTGTAGACGAAATAATAATGATCATTAATCCTGAAAGAGCTAAGGAAAAGCCCACACCAACTAACACTAATTTGACCGGTTCAAAGCCTGTTTTTCGACTGTTAGAAAACAGGAAAATCAAATAAGTTGTTATTAAAGCACCAAAAAAAGCCACGACTGGGATCATGTAGGAAAAGTTGCCCTGATCAATAGGGAAGAACAGATAAAAGATGGTAATAGTCAAGCCAGCACCGGAGTTAATACCGATGATTCCTGGGTCCGCTAAATCATTTTTTGTGAGGCCTTGTAGAATGGCACCTGACACCGAAAGAGCCATTCCTGAAAAAAAGGTGATGATCATGCGCGGCAGTCGAACACCCACTAATACGAATTGATCATCAAAACTTCCGTGTCCAAGTAGAGTTGGTAAAATTTCACTATAAGAAACTGAACCGCTGCCGATGCCCATTCCAATTAAGAGAGTAGCAAGGATCAGCATGCATAGAAGGCCAAGGATGATTTTCTGTTTACGAAGTATGTGTGGATTGATCATGAGAATACCTTCCCACCTTTATGGACCACGAATAAAAAGAAAGGTAAACCGAATATGGCAACAATGGCGGCAACTGGGGTTTCATAGGGGGCATTGATCATACGTCCAAGTGTATCAGCGATGGTCATAAAAGTAGCCCCAATGATCGCCGACATCGGAATGACCGCGCGATAATCCGTTCCGACAATGGGGCGAACCATGTGAGGAATCATTAATCCGATAAACGCTAAATTTCCGACAAGCGCAACAGAAGTACCAGCTAAGAGTATAATTACAACATAGAGAATCATTTTAACTTGTTCCGTTCTTTGCCCGAGACCAACCGCGATTTCTTCATTCAAACTTAGAACGGTTAACTGCCGGGAGAAGAGCATCGCAATAAAAAGGCCGACAAAAATGATGGGCGCAATAACTTCGAGTTGTTTCCAAGATGTTCCGACCAATCCCCCTGCCGTCCACATAGAGACATCCTTAGATAATTTAAAGGTCAAAGCAACGCCTTGTGCTACCGCCTCAAGGAAGGCAGAAACCGCTGCCCCTGCTAAAACAATACGAAATGGGGAAAAACCCTCTTTCTTCAAAGCCCCAATCCCAAACACCAACATGACTCCAAGAGCTGCACCAATAAAACAAGCCACCATGATTCCGAAATAATTTATGGAAGGAACAATAGCAAGGCATAATGCGAGTGCTGCATTTGCCCCTGCTGTTAAACCGAGTAAACCAGGGTCTGCTAATGGATTTCTTGTTAAGCCCTGCATAATGGCTCCTGCTACAGCTAAAGAGGCTCCAACAAATATAGCCCCTATTTCTCGTGGTAAGCGGATCTCACGAATAATATCAAGCGCTTCTCCTTGATGATGAGTAGTAAGCGAAAGCCAAATATCTTGAGTGGTCATTGTTGCTGCTCCTAATCGAATAGCGATTAACGTGAAAAAAATGAAAAGCAAAAAACTAATGATGAATCTATAGACGATAGGGAGTAGATGCCTTTGTTTAACCATTTGAATCACTCATCCTCTTTCCGAATCTTATTTATGTTAGCAAGAAAGAGGGTTTGGAAGTCCCGCTCTCAATTGCGAAACTTCTTCTCCCTCTCTTTTCACTATTGCTTGCCTAAAAAAATCTTTTGGAAATAGTTAAGTTGGTAGTCTAATGAAATAGGATCATTGAAGCTGAAAGATGCGTCATTCACTTTAAACACATGATGATTTGTAACAGCAGGAATCTCTTTGTAGATCTTTGTTTTTTCAAATGATGTATCGGACCCGGGCTGCATACTTAGAATGACATAATCTCCAAAGTATTCAGGAAGAACTTCTTGTGAAATTTGATAATAACCAGGTTTGAGCGCTTTTTCTTTTACAAGTTCTGGCATTTTTAAATGCATTTCTTGATAAAGTATTTCTGTCCCTCTTCCCCAATTATCACCAAAAACATAAAATTGCTTAGCCGATGTTCCAATGACGGAGACAGTCGTATTTGCACCGATTTTAGCTTTGATTTTTTTTTCTAATGCTTGTGCTCTTTGGTGATAACTTGCCACCCAAGCATCTGCTTCCTTCTCTTTATTGACTAATTTTCCTATCGCCTCAAACTGTTTTAAATAGTCAAGCTTTCCATAAGTATAGGTTACGGTTGGAGCAATTTTCTTCAAGCGGTCAATATTTTTGGTAGTTGAATAACCAATAATTAAATCCGGTTTAAGAGACGCAATTTTCTCCAGATCATCCGCTGAAACTTCCTCAACCCCTTTTAAATAGGGTTTGTAATTTGGATTGTTCTCAGCATAGGTGTCCACACCGACTAGATGAATCCCCAGTTTGATCACATCTCCAGCTGAAAGATCGAGTACCACGACTCTTTTCGGGTGTGCCGGAACTTTAACAGGACCATTCTCTGACTGATAGGTGACCATTTTCGGTCGAGCTGATTCCGCTGAACCACTTCCTTTTTTGGATCCCCCAGATGTATTGGATTGACTGTTCCCGCATGCATTAAGAAATAGTACCAGGAGCAATAGAATAGGTAGACCTTTTTTTAACATGTTGTTTTTCTCCTTTTACAAGATTATAGGTAAGACACATCGGCTTTTTTGTCTGCGGATCACGGCCTATGACAGCCTCGATTTGAAAAACTTCTCTTAAGATATCGTGACGAATGACTTCTTCACTCGTTCCTGCCTTAACAACTTTCCCGGCTTTAAGTGCGATAATAAAATCGGCAAAACGTGCTGCTTGATTTAAATCATGAAGCACCATCACAATCGTTCGTTCCCGCTCTTTGTTTAACCGATCCAAAAGCTCTAAGACTTCTAATTGGTGAGCCAAGTCTAAATAGGTAGTCGGTTCATCCAAAAAAATAATATCAGTTTCTTGAGCCAAGGCCATTGCAATCCAGACCCGTTGCTTCTGGCCACCGGAGAGGGCATCAATCGAGTGATGTTTAAATTGGAGGACTCCGGTCTCTTCCATCGCCCAATTAATTACATTAAAATCCTCTTTTGAAAGACGACCGAATCCTTTTTGATAGGGAAAACGACCATACGACACGAGTTCACCGACCGAGAGTCCTGGGGAGCTTTCAGGTGACTGCGGCAATATCGCTATTTTTTTGGCTAAATCCTTAGTTGGTTCTTTAGAAATCCTTTTTCCATCTAAAATAATCGAACCGGATTGATGGGAAATAATACGCGTCATCGCTTTTAAGAGAGTTGACTTTCCACATCCATTAGAACCAATGATGGCTGTAATACTTTTATCAGGAATTCGAATGGATAAATCTTGTACGATTAAGCGATCCCCATAGCCTATATGTAACTGATCAGTATAAAGGCGAACCATAAACTTTCCTCCTTATGAAAAATTTTGCAAATCACTATTGATAATGATTATCAATTTCATTTACAATGTGATTATAATGAGAATGATTTTCAATTGTCAACAATATTTTTAAATTATCTAATTAATAATCATCAACATTTTTTTGATGAAAACTGTTATAGGAGTGATTGGCATGAGTCAGATGGAATGCTTTGATGTAACCATTATCGGAGGTGGACCAGCTGGACTATATTCTGCTTTTTATAGTGGTTTAAGAGAAATGAAGACTAAAATTATTGAATTTCAGCCTTACTTAGGTGGTAAGATTCATGTTTACCCTGAGAAAATGATATGGGATGTTGGAGGATTAACACCATTAAGCGGAGCAAAGCTAATTGAACAAACTGTTAAACAGGGCTTAACGTTCGACCCAGAAGTGGTGTTGAATGAACAAATTACTTCGATTAAGCGTGATACGGAGGGGTATTTTACATTAATCGCGGCATCGGGAAGTGAGCACTATTCGAAAACGGTCATTGTTGCTGTCGGAAGTGGTATTTTGAAACCTCAAAAGTTGGCGATCGAAGGGGCTGAACTATTTGAAGTCTCTAATCTACATTACACAATAAAATCATTAAATAGCTTTAAGGACAAAACGGTTATTATTTCAGGAGGAGGTAATTCAGCAATTGATTGGGCCATTGAATTAGAACCAGTTGCCAAAAAAGTATACTTAGCCCATAGAAGGGCGAATTTAACTGGACATGAGGCACAAATTACTCATTTGATGAATGGCTCTGTGACTTGCTTTTTTAATACCTCTATTACTAAGTTAAAGGCTAGTATTGATTGTATCTCGATTGATCGTGTCGAATTAACAAACCATGAGACCGGCGATAGCTTTGAATTGCCGATCGATGATGTTGTGGTTCATCATGGTTTTGAACAAGATGCCTCTCTATTAACCAATAGTGGGCTGTCTATTGAATTAGTTGACCAATTTTTCATTAAAGGGAATGCGAAAAGCGAATCTACTATACCAGGTCTTTACGCCTGTGGAGATATCCTTAATTATGAAGGGAAAGTCCATCTCATCGCTGGGGCCTTTCAAGACGCGGCTAATGCAGTTAATCAGGCTAAACGATTTATTGAACCAAAGGCTGAGGCAACGGCGATGGTATCTTCTCATAATGATCTATTTAAAAAGCGCAATGTCGCCCTTATTCAGCAACAATTAAAGTAACAGTTTGAATATCACTTGGTAAGGAAGATCTCAAAACTATATAAGTGGCATTAGTTTCGAAATGTGATATTACTAATCAATCCAAATCATGGGAGGAATGGTTTTGAAACTGTTAGATGGAATTAAATCAAGAAAGAGTATTGGAAAGGTTAAACCAGATCCAGTTGAAAAAGAGAAAATTGAAGCGATGTTGACTCTTGCAACCTATGCCCCCAACCATAAAATGACTGAGCCGTGGAGGTTTGTTGTTCTTACAGGCGAAGGCCGGAAAGTATTGGGAGATGCTTATAGAGATATTGCCTATGAAAAAGCAGAATCTCTCTCAATAGAACAATTGATGTCAATTGAAACGGCCCAACAAGGAAAGGCAAGACGTGCTCCAGTAATTATTGGAGTGGCTGTATCTTTTAGGAGTGAAGATGAAATTGAGAGAATGGAAGATCGCGCTGCTACCCATGCGGCTATACAGAATATGTTATTAGGTGCTCATGGAATGGGGCTTGGAGCTATATGGAGAAGTGGGGAACCCATGTATCATACAAGAATGAAAGACGCATTTGGTCTTGGTGGAAACGAGGAGATGGTTGGGCTTATATATGTTGGTTATGCTGAATTAGAACCTGAATTAAAGCCTAGAAAATCCTTTTCGGAATGCACCACTTGGATTGGTTAACATAAAAACGAATGAAAAGCGGAGGTATTTATAATAGAGTTCAAGCGGTCTTGTCGCATTGATAACTTGATCCTTTGTTTTCACTTTGGAAGCCAATAAGCGCTCAGCAATACAGAGGAAAGATTGACTCCATTTTCTATTTTCTATTGGCACTTAAATTTATTAGATTTCAAAAAATGAATTGAAAATGGGAATTCTCTGTGTTAAGTTTTAATTGATAATGAATATCATTGTCAATTAAAACGATAAAAGAAGGTGTTAAGTGTGATGACCTTTGTTTTTGTCATAGTTGCAGTGGTTATTTATGCATTAATCTTAAAACGTTTAGTATTTGGGAAAGAATTGAACCGTGATCGGAAAGTCTTTAAGAGGTCGTAAAAATAGGACACCGGAATGATTTACATCAACCTTGACATCACGCTTCTTTGCGTTTCGTTTGCTTGAGGCTCAATTGCCTGAACATCCTTGTGAGCGAACTAGAAATCAGTAAAAGAAAAAAGAAGGAGTTAAACTTTAGTTTAACTTGCCCGATTATCAAAAGGCTAGATAAAGGACTGCTGAGTTTTTTTCTATTAAGCGAAGGTCATCACGTTAAATTGTGGGTTTTTTTTCAATTTTATTGAAAATGATGATCAACCGTGTTATTTTAGAGTGGGAATGAAAATCATTATCAATTATAAAGTGATTGAGGACGGTGTTAGGTGTGACTTTTATTTTTGCAGGAGCAACCGTAATGATCTATGCATTTGTTTTAAAGTACATCTTAAAGCATGTGACAATTAGAAATTAATAGAACGTCTTGATTACGAGCGTTTTATGTAGTGTAAAAGCCATTAACTGTTCATAATAGTCATTTTGCCGGTACATATAAAAAAGTCCTTTCTATTATTCACTCACATCTTAAATTAATATTATTTAGACTTTCAAAATCAAGCATTGATGGACTTGCCATAATAGTTGCGATTGATAATTAGTAGAAACGGATTATTTTTTTTAATTATTTTAATTGATAATGATTATCGTTATCATAAGGAGACGTTGTTTATGAAACATTCTATTCTGAAGACTGGTTTAATTTGTCTTGGGGGAGCCGTCCTTATGGCTGTATTGGTTTGGCAGGCGATTACATCAGCGGGTAATCCAGATCCAACCGTACATGGGATTTCGCCAACGGCTGGGATTATCGATACATCGGTTCTAGTTTACCGCGAAGGGCTAGAGTGCATCATGGTTCTTGCTGCCATTATTTCTGGGCTTTTGCGCACACAAAAAGTGTATTGGAAGCCGATTGTTGGAGGAGCAGGTATAGGTTTTGGTGCTACTCTTGTTACTTGGTTTATCTTAGTTGGAGTTCTCGCGTTGGCAGCCGAAACCACATCAGAAAATAATATTCAAGCAGCAACAGGGCTTTTAGCAATTATTGTTTTAATTGTTATCATGAATTGGTTTTTCCATAAGATTTATTGGACGGGCTGGATCTCTTTTCATAATCGTAAGAAAAAGGAATTAATTAATTCTATGGAATCCGCAGAAGAGGATTCATTTGAGACTGTAAAATCTGTGGCATACAAAGGACTTATTTTACTTGGCTTCGCCTCTGTTTATCGGGAAGGATTCGAAGTTGATATTTTTCTTCAGAGCATTCGGATGCAGGTTGGAACGGCAAATGTTCTATTGGGGACAGCCTTTGCTTTGATACTCCTTGCAATAACCGGATACTTTACGTTCATAGCCCATAAGAAATTACCTTATAAGAAAATGCTAGTATTCACCGGTATTATGTTAGGCTTTGTCTTTGAGATCATGGTAGGAGAACAGGTAAACGAGATGCAGATAGCAAACTGGATTCCAACTCATACCTTCTCATTGGACATTCCGGCTTGGGCAGGAACTTGGTTTTCAATTTTTAACAATTGGGAAACAGTCATTGCTCAGGTTATTGCGGCAATAATTGTCATAGGCTCCTACTATGCAGCAAGTTCAGAAAGACTAAGGGCAAGAAAGAGAGCCTCTACCTCCAATACCGCTATGATCAAGTTGAAGAGTCAGGAATAGAAGCGTTTAAGAGTTTTTGCGATTTACAATAAAGCATTTAGAAGCGGTCAACAAAACATTGATATTAAGGCTGAAAACGGTATGACTGAAACAGGATTCACCATCGTTACAAGCAGGCTTTTTTCAAGTTTTACAAAAAACACGGAATCGTCAGCAACGATTGTTTTCGGGAAAAATAAAGAATCTGCAAATTTGACTAGAAAGTAATCAAAAAATGACGGAATACAAGCAGAGGGCGATTGTTCAAAAAGGACAATCGCTTTTGTGCGAGTGACAGCAAGTACAAGACAAGATTTTGAGGATGAAGGATGAGAATCGTAAAATTCATAAGATGAATGACTCGCTAAAATTCATTTCAACACTTGAATAATGAAAATTACTAGTGTTGATCGTTTTGTTGAAACAACGATGCTTGCATCAATTATTTAATAGCAACCATCTAAGAGTCAATTTGTTTTCAGTCAAGGGGCGTTTCTTCAACTTCAAAGAAGAGACGCTTTTTATTTTTCTTAACCAAAATAGAGAAATAGTGATATGCTGAAAATACAGAATGTTACGTTGACTATTTTGCGATTTGGAGGGAAGTTAAGCATTGAGAAAAAGGAGGCCTTTATTTGAAGAATTATGTAATGGCATTATCGATCGTATGCTTGGCGATTAGTATTGTAATCGGAAGTTGGTTGATTTCAAAAGGATTGAGTTCTGAAAATAAGAATTCAAGTGCCGAGATTACCCATTCACACCAATTGCTTACTCTGAAGCAGGTTTCATCCTATTTGGGCTTGAGCCAAAAAGATGTTTTAAAATTAATTTCGGCAAAGGGCCGCGAGATAGAACCTGATTTTCCACATATTAAAATTGGCAAAACGTATTATTTTAATGAAAACGCAGTAAATAATTGGGTTCAGAAATCAGAACTTGAGATCCCTTAAGCAATGGCTTTCTCTACTAAACGCAATTAAGCATTATCGTACTTTTTGATTGCTGAGGCCGCAGTCATCACCGCTCACGAGGAATTCCCAAATGCTCCAACAAGGAATAGCCAAGAGACTTAAAGAATACGAATATCAATTCATCTTTTTAAAGGAGGCATTTTTCAGTGATCGATGAACAAACAATTAGTGAACTTATTCAAGAAGATAAATGGATGATGGATCTATTAAAAGCAGCGAAATCTTTAAACTTACCTGATTGGTGGATATGTGCTGGATTTGTTCGTTCAAAAATATGGGATACCCTGCATAACTTCAGTGCAAGAACGCCAATCCCGGATATTGATGTCATTTATTTTGATCCTGAAAGAATGGATGAATTAGAGGAAAAGAGACTTGAGGACAGGCTAAAAACGGTTAGGCCGAACATTCCTTGGTCTGTAAAGAATGAAGCAAGAATGCACATTAAAAGCAAAATGCCGCCTTATTCTTCGTCAGTTGATGCGATTTCTAAGTTTCCAGAGACAGCCACTGCTTTAGGCGTAACACTAGATGAAAGGGATCATGTGATCTTAACCGCCCCATGCGGTATTCGTGATGTGGTAAATCTCGAGGTAAAACCGACTTCTTATTTTAAAGAAACTAAAGAGCGAATCGTCATCTATGAAGAACGCCTCGCAAAAAAGAACTGGAAATCAATATGGGGTCATTTAACCATCCATTCAATCCATCATTCTTATTAACGGCTGCTTGAGTCGAAGTGCTACGTGAGGAGGAATTTAAATGGTTCCACTAATAGTAACTGTCATACTGCTCGTTGCCACTGTTCTTTCCATAACCGCTTTGATTAAGAAAAGAAAAAAAGCGGGTGCTACAGGGATAACAACAGCTCTAACTCCAATTTGTATGTATCTAATTGCCTTAACCAATTTACTGGCTTATTGGTTGGATTTTATAGGCGTATTGAGTTGGGCCATAACTATCATCCTATTAATTTCAGGGGCATATTTCACAAAATATAGGCCTCAACCGGACAAATAACTATTTCCACGTGCGGTGCGGCATTTTTCCAGGTTGTGCTTATACTTAATGGAAGTAGATGAAAAAATCAAGCAGAATGTTGAGTCTGAAATTAGAAATATGTCAGATAGATAATGGTGCAGCATTTCTGTGTAAAAAATGAAAATGGTTTTCTAAGGGAGGATATATACTTTGAATCAACATAACTTTATCCTAACACAGTATCAGCCTAAATATGCTGAACAGACAGTAGAAATGTGGCGGACTAGTAAAGAACAGGCCATAGGTCAGAAAGAAAGTCATAGTTTCGAAAATCATATCTATTTTTTAAATCAAATCTTACCAGAACAATATCAAATAGATTTAGCGTTAATGGGTGATCAGGTGGTTGGGATGATTGCCTATAATGAAAGTGAAATAAGCCAGCTTTATATTCATATTGATTATCAAGGAATCGGTATAGGTCAAGCCTTGCTTGATAGAGTAAAAGAACAATCGAGCGGGAGATTAACTTTATATACGTTTGAAGTAAATGAAAACGCACAACGATTTTATGAAAAGAATGGATTTAAAATCATTGGCAGAGGACATGAAAATGAAGAAAATTTACTGGATATTCAATATGAATGGACTTTGAAATAGAGAAAGAAAGCTCAAATCGGAATGAGGGAAGCTTCCTCGTATTATTAGTATTTATTTAATTAGTGGAAGGCTGTGAGGTTAGTTGAGAGATACTAAAGCCATGCTGTTTGATTTGGATGAGACCTTACTTGATAGGACTCAGGCAGTCGAACAATTGTTTTTAATGATTTTAGAAAAGTGTTATGGGGATGTTAAGCAGTCAGTTCGAACTGATATGTTGAAGACATTCAAAGCCTATGATACTAAAAGCTATGGCCACAATGATAAAACAACTGTTTTGGAATCATTCTTTGACGAATTTCCACCCAAATATCGATTGCCGCGTTATGCTATTCAAGATTTTTGGAATTATAATTTTCCTCACTGTTTCATTAGAGACCAAAAGACCATAAATATCGTCAATAAAATAAAAGAGCGATATCAAGTAGCGATTATCACAAATGGCTCAACACAGAGACAAAAAGCTAAAATAATGAACACAGAGTTGAATAGTTGTTTTAATCTAATCATTATTTCTGAAGAAGTGGGACTTCGTAAACCGGATAAACGTATATTTGAATTAGCATTAACTAGGCTTAGTGTACAACCGGAAAATGCTTTATTTGTTGGCGATGACCTAGAAAAGGATATTGGCGGTTGTCAAAATGCAGGTATGAAGGGCATATGGTTCAATCCTCATAAAATCAAGAATGAAACTGACATAAAACCTGATGCCGAAATCCATTCTTTTGATGGCTTATTAAGTTATTTAACTCAACTTCCACTCTACGAAAGTTGAGTAACTGATAGTTTATTATTATACTTCTATCTGTTAGAGTGACATGATATCAGGTCCGTATTTTTACACACTTGCAAAAGGCCACTTAGAATCAAACAAAGAAAAAAGCAGACACCATTGAAGTATCAATCTGCATGGGGAAAAATGGAGATATTCCTTGAGCACATAGCTGATCAAGCCGATTTCTATAAAATTGTTCTTGGTTCTAAGCGTATCCCGCTTTTCAGAGAGCGGTTATTAACGTCTTTTGCAGATTTCATTTCCTCCAAATGGATTGAGAAAAAGGGAAGTAAAAAAATGAAAGTTTTGAAAGTATAAACCAGGAAATTTTAATTTGGTACGATTCCTCAGTATTGATAGGTACAATAGAGGCGTGGCTTCAAAACGATTTACCCTACTCTCCATCCTTCAAATCCACAATTTTATCAAGTTCATCTTAAATTTTACGGATCGTTAGTCAAGGGGTGTAATATTCTATATTTTCAGCGTGTCATTATTTTCCTCTTTATAGAGACAAATTAAAAATATCTCTTCCCAGGTTATTGAAGATACGCCCCTGTTAGCTTAAGTGAGTTTCATCACAAAGTGTAAAATCTAATGAATATCTTATTATAAATAATCTGATATAATTTACTTAAAGGTGGTGTTGCTTATGTTAGAAGAACAAAACAATGAACCAAAAAGGAAATATGAATGGTTAAGTAAATGGGCTAAAATGACTGGCGAACGGGCTAGGATAGATGCAAAAGCAAACAACACATATATAGTATATGAAAAAAACGGTAAACTTGTAAAAGAATTTCCTAATGGTGATATTGTTCCTCTAAAAAAAGACGGTGAATCTTAATGAACAACCACAAACCTTTACTTTTTGTGTTTGCAGGTACAACGGAAGCGGTAAAAGCACATTACGGAGCCTTATAATTGATAGGATTGGTGTTGATATCAATATTGACCCAGATGCAATTGCCCGAAGAATCGATCCAGAAAATCCTGAAGATAAAAGAGTATCAGCAGGTAAAGAAGTCATAAAATCCATCAATAAATACATTAAAGAGGGCAGAGACTTTTCGATAGAAACAACACTTGCTGGTATGAATGCTATCAAACAAATCTCTGATAATTTTTAAGAGGACTAGGATCTTTCTCAACAGTCGTTTCAGAATCACTGGACCAATCTTTATAAATAAGAGCTTTGACGTTTTTAGCTTCATTAAGTTTTCATAAGGTTATGATTGTTCTCGAAGATTAATATCAGGGGTGAGGGAATGATTGAAGCACTAACAAATCAAATTCCATTCATAAGTAATTGTAAGAAAATAATTCAAATTAAAAAGGGAGCTTCTTCTGATAAAAAATATTTAATAAATCTTGAGGATAACCAAAAGGTCCTTCTTCGAGTGTTTAATCATGAAGCGTTGGAGGCTAAAAAGGCGGAATATTCAATCCTCGAGAAGATGAGAGATTATAACGTTACCTGTTCTCAACCAATTTCTATTGGTAAGGTTGATAATCGTGGCTATATACTCACAACGTACATAGAGGGCAAAGATGCTGAGGATGAACTTCCACTATGCACAGAACAAGAACAGTTCAATATTGGGATTGAAGCTGGACAAAACTTAAGAAAAATGCACCAGTATACTGCTCCAAGCCATGTCACTTCTTGGTATTTAAGGAAAAAGGAAAAACATCAAAAGTATTTAGACGCTTACCTAAAATGTGAGATGAAGATTCAGAATGACCAAAAAATAATAAAATTTATTGAAGAGAATATTCATCTTATGAAACAACGTCCTAATATATTTCAACATGATGATTTTCATGTCGGCAACATCATTGTAAATAAGAAGAAATTTGCTGGTGTTATAGACTTTAATAGGTATGATTGGGGAGACCCAATTCATGAATTCCTTAAAATTGGCATTTTTAGTCGGAAAGTAAGCATTCCCTTTTCAATAGGACAAATTCAAGGTTATTACAATAACACTGAGCCCGAAGAATATTTCTGGAGGCTGTATTCACTTTACTTGGCAATGTGTGTATTTTCTACTGTAATATGGACTATAAAAACCATTCCCGACAGCATAGATGATATGCTCGAAAAAGTTTATCTGTTTTTAGAAGACCATGATAACTTTAGAGAATTAAAACCTAAGTGGTATACAGTTTGAATGTGAATAGTAAAGTGGACGCCATTGTCAAGATACTTTTTTAAAAGAATATAAGGTGAGGAAGTTCCCATTGGACCTTGTAATGCCAATATCTTCTTTGTTGGCAGGTATCTTTTTGAGAGTTTGATCCTGTCTCAGGACGGACGCTGGAGGCGTGCCTAATACATGCAAGTCGAGTGCGTGAAACTTGATTCAGCAAGGTATTGTTTATGATCAAAAATGAAGATGTTGCTGATTTCATTATCTTGAAAATGGTTAATCAATATCTTTTATTGAAGACGATAGCTTTTAGTCTGAGGAAAAAATTCTTCTAGTCTCTTATCGGCTCCTAAGCTCTTGAGCTTTAGACAACAGCACTATAATCACTCCTAGAGAATAGTTACTAAAAGGACATTCCAAAATAGCGTGATTATATTTAGAATAATTTGATACTACCTGATTTTCAACTCGTAGTAATGTTAAAATATATCAAGAGAGCTTATTAAGCAAAAGGATCAGTCGAGTTTACAAGGATTTTCAAGCGAATGGGGTATATCATAAATATAAAAGGGCTGATTACAGTGAGTGGTGAAGGGGTTTTAAAAAGAAATGTTTCAAATAGAAAAGCCTTGACTTCCTTGGTTTTCGGAATATTATCCATTATTTTCTATTTTTGTGTTGGGATAATTCTAGGTGTTATTGGTCTAATAGTTGGTATCGTTGCACTGAAAGAAATAAAACGTTTTAAGCAAGAAGGAAGAAAAAGGGCAACCATAGGTGTCATTTAACGGGTTTACTTGTGAGATGCAAAACGCTAATTATCACCTTCAATCACACTACTATTCACAAAAAAATGACAGAAAGAAAAGACTAGTAAACGTCAAAACAACCGAATCCTTTGAGATTCGGTTTGATTATTTTCATAAAAGGCAATCGATTACCTATTTCATTAAATGGCTAAAGCGAACTTTCTAAATAAGCGGAAAAATTCCGCTTATTTAGAAATCAACATCGAAAATAGCTAAAATAGACGGAGAAATTCCGACTATTGACTCGAAAAACATGAAAATGGGTCATTTCTTTTTGTTTAAACGGAAAAACTCCGCTTATTTACGACGAACTGAACACTACTTTGGTTGATAACGGAAAAATCTCCGCTTATTTCAACGATCACAGGTGACGCTAAAATTTCTTGTTAACCATTACAGTCCGTTTTTTACTTTAAGAACAATTCGATAATCTAACTTTTATTTTAACCTATATATCCAAATGACTTGGTAATCCCCCTACCTTTCACTTGCTCAATTACCGGTTAATTCACACACCGCCAATAATTATTTCCACCCATGTAAATTACACTGTGATTTGATCGGTGATTTACGGATGAAAGGGTCAATAAACAGTGATATTACAATAAAAATTGCACGGTGAATGACTATGTGAAACCCGTACGATTTACTTTGATAGTTAATTGTTTGCACCTTTGAAGTGAACCCGTTAGGTGTCATTTGTAGTGTTCTAGGAATAATTATTCCACTTTTTTTCATGACAGCTTTATTTGCTTACAGATATGTGGTTCATTAGGTTATAAAGTACTAAAATTTCCTTCTTCATAGGACGCTTTAGTGGGAATTTCCGTTTACTTGTTCAAGGTTAGTAGAGTAGAAGAAGATTTAAGAGGATGTTAATAATGAGAAATAGGGAAAGTGCCTTTGCTGCAATAATTAAGGACGATTGGATATTAATGGTAGTAATGACTACTTTCCTTATTAACCCAATAAAAAGGCAGGAGACTTAAATGACTGAATTAACAGCTGCAATTAAACTAGAAAGATTAGGTATCTCTTTACCAAATGCAAGTAATCCACAAGCTAAGTACTCTAATTTTGTTATTGTTAATAGCTTAATGTTCGTCTCGGGTAAAGGTCCTTCTGGAAACCCAAAAGGAAAATTAGGTGAAGATTTCAATACTGATGAAGGTTATGAATTTGCTCGTCAAACAGGAATTGAAATCCTTGCTGTAATAAAACAAGCTTTAGGCTCGTTAGATAAAGTTAAAAGAGTAGTAAAGATTCAAGGTTTTGTAAATGCGACTCCTGACTTCGAAGAGCATCATAAAGTTTTAGATGGTTGTTCGGAGTTAATGTTAGATGTTTTTGGTGATAAAGGAAATCACGCTCGATCTGTTTTAGGTGCTATTTCGGTTAGAGATAACCTTCCTATTATCATTGACTCGATATTTGAAATTGAGGAATAAAACATAGTGAGACGGCCTTTCTAAGGAGCGTCTATTTGTTATACCGTTTTCCATCTTCAAGGGGAGCTTTAGTTTTATAAGACCGCTAAAAAATAAGGCGTGAAACGTTACACATAAATTTCAGGCATTATGTAGTACCTCATTTCTTATATAATTAACAGATAAATGCAATACCATTTTTATATAAGTCTAAATATTGCTTTTAAGGAGAAAAATCAATTTATATAACGGATGATTTAGTTCTATATGAAGTGTGTTGAACTCAACTGTTTGCACACTGTTTTTATTTTGTGGATGCAAAGAAGAATCAAAAAAATAACCGAGTCTAATTTTGTTTGATATATTAAATTAAGAATATTGATATTATTTCGTTCTTTAACTGTCAGGTTAATTTAAGATAGTCAATGGATCAACTTTAATAAGAGGGGTTGGTTGGTATAAATCGTAGAAAAATAATGACTATTTTAGGTGTTATTGTTGGGATTTTAATAGTGGTAATAGTAACCGCGAAAATTTACTCGTTAAAAGTTGATGCAAAATATCCGGTAGCTATTAATCAGAAGGATATACAGCAGAACCTAACAAATTGGGGAAATCGAGGTGATACAAAAACTAATCCAAAGTTGATGAATACCGTTCATTTAGGAAAATCAAATACTTATATCGCATATTTTAAAAACCAATCCAACGGTTATTTAGGAATAGCAGTAATGAAAGAGGGACCAAACAAGCATTTACGAATAGTTAATAGTCACTATGGGTCAAATCAAGTAAAATACTATGGGGTAAATACCAACAAAGGAAATTATGGAATTATTATTGGAAATAACGCAGATGGATTATCTCATTATGTTCAGGCAGAATTAGAAGACCAATCGTTCAAATTTAAAGTTCAGGTTCCAAAAAAAGATGACTTTATCGTTGTTAAGAAGCTCCCTAAAGGTATAGGCAAAACAAAATTTGCAGACCTTTATTTCTTTGATAATGCGAATAAAGAAATAAAGTCAAACTTATTCTTATTCCACTAACGAGTGCTTATATTAAAGATTGGATTTCACTGTCACTTTTTCAAGTAAAAGTCAGGATAATTGAAAAAGAGTAATTTACAAATTATGGAGATGATATATTGGAGTACGTAATGGGTTTAAGAAAGTTAGTTGGGAATCAACCGCTAATTTTAGTGGGCTCAGTGGTTTTAGTCATAAATGAAAATAATGAATTGTTATTACAACATAGGACTGATGGTGGTTGGGGATTGCCTGGGGGATTAACGGAGTTAGGAGAAAGTTTAGAGGATACTGCCAGACGAGAAGTGCGAGAAGAAACGGGTCTAATAATTGGTGAATTAAAATTACTCGGTGTTGCCTCGGGGCAAGATTATTACTTTAAACTTGAAAATGGTGATGAAATCTATTCGGTGACTGCCATTTATGCTTCTAATGACATTAAAGGAGAGATAAAGGTCGATTCATCTGAATCAATTGACGTTGGATTTTTCAAAGTTGGTGATTTTCCTCAAGGAATTACAGAAGAATATCAAAGTTATATTCACCCATATATAAATGATTTGATCGATTAACGAATAGGAAAACGGGAGTTATAAGAAGCTGAAGATTGAAACCGTCTCCGGCTCTTTTTTTCTTCAACGAAAGGTCGAGTTAGGGGATAACAAATGCCTATTACGCCTCAGAAAATGGAGTGTTTTTCTTGAAATTAGGAAAGATAGCTCTTGAGGTAAGTTATATATGAAAATACTGTTTATGCTGATATTACACCGTTCTTGTTTTTTAGTTCATTTCACAAAGGATTCGCACAACCTAAAGAATATCCTGTGTTAAGTGATTTAGAGAAAACATCGATTAAGGATAGGAAAGTGGTTATAGAGGCGTTAAACACTTTAAAACCAAGAACTTATGGGACTGGAATAGATGATTCTCCAGACATAGATACAAAGTGGAATGTAGTAATAACTGCCAAACCATTACCCTAACCACAAAAGGTCTTTGCCATTCCGAAATAGTCTTCTTCCTCTTTGTTTCCAACTGTTAAAGAAATTGCTGAAAAATCTTGGCTTGTATGTTTAGATTTCCCTAAGGCACCTGGTGCTAACATAGCCCAAGGTCAACTATTTTTAGCTAAAAGTAAGGAAAAGGGATGGTTTGTTTGGTTCTAATACCATTAATTCCCATCCCTTCTTCAACTTAAGAGTAAAGTATTAGAAATATTGTGTTAGGATTAAGTTGAATAATTATTTGTTAATCAAGTAATTAAAAGAAAAAAGGAGGCAACAAAGTGAAAAAGATCATTCTAATTTTGACGAGTTGCCTTGTTTTGTTATTAAGTTTTTCTTTCTTGTTCCCAACTGCGGCGATGGCATCTGCGGGCGGAGGATCAGCCGGGGGCGGTGGTTCAGGTTCAGGTGGTGGCAGCGGTGGAAGTGGTGGGGCTGGAGCTCAGAGTGGGCAGAACAATCAGAACTATGGCGTGAGTCGTATTAATGGTATCCCTGTTGATTCAAGTTCGACTACCATACTTTCATCCAGTCCTTTAGGTAATCTATTGGGTGATATATTACCAGTGTTTGTTATAGCGGGAATTCTTTACTCATTTTTTCCGTGGTTGTTTGAGTTTAATAGAAAAATAGTGGTGGATAAAGAGAAGACCAACACTCTCGATAAAAGTTTTTGGAAAGATCGAGCGTTGAAAAGGCGAATTGAAGTTTGTTTTATTAAAATTCAAAAGGCTTGGTCAAAGCAAGAACCTGGACTAGCAGCAACTTTTATGTCCAAGGAACTTCTCAATGAGCATAATGGGATGATTGAAACGATGAAAGACCAAGGCATTCGAAATGTTGTTTCAGGAGTCAGTGTGAGTCAAATAAAAGCAGTTTTCGTTTCACCAAATAGAGATTGCTTTCAAGTCAGAATCAAGGCTAGAATGATCGATTATAGAATCGATGTCAACACTAAGAGCATTTTAAGCGGACAAAAATATCAAAGAGGCATTCTAGAGGAACGATGGCAGTTTATTAAAGTAGATGGAAAATGGGTAGCCGATCAGATTTTTAACTAATTGTTTTTACCTTTCAGCTTTTGAAAGTAGAATTTAATAAAGATAGTGCAAATTGCAAAATCTTAAGTTATTCGAACGATCAGTTTACTGGAAGAGGACATCGGGGATTTCACGGATTTTTTTCGAAATACAAAGAAAGTACAGAGGTGTGATCCTTTGTACTTTCTTTGTTATTAATTCAATTTCAACTGGCATTTTAATACTTTATTAGTCATCGTTCATAATTTGCATCCAACCTTTGTAGTCACAAACAGGGCACGTCACCATTCTTTCGTCAAGGTTTTTCTTTAATGCAAAGGCAAAATTTATTTTTGATAATTTAAAGGAGGAACCACAGACTGGACATTCAAAATGGGTGTTACTTGTTCGAATATTTATATATTTGTAACAGAGAACGAAGATTAAAGCCATTAAAATGAGCGTCTGAATTAATCCTACAATTGGACTCATATTTTTCACTTCTTTATCTGTTTAAAGCTAGAACCACTTAATATTAGGTTCTAACCTTATCGGTTCTAATTATTTCTAATCAACTTCTCTAAGGATATTTTCAATATTTGTTAAGCGTTTATTTATTTCTTGTATTTGTTGCTGTTGTAATTGCGATGTCTCTTTATCAATTTTTAACCGTTCCTCTGCTCGATGTTCCATACGACGAATGACTCTAATAACAAAAACAATGATGAAAATAAGAACTAGGATTGGAAGAAAAGCAACTAGTATGTGTAATGAAGACATTTAATTAAAACTCCCTTCACCAATTAGATTCTTTTAAAAATAAGAAGTTACTCCTTTCTATTTTTAATGGTTATTTCACTAGCAATTTGGGCAATAAAATCCGCAGTTAAATTAATGCTAAAAGAGTTTAGTTCATAATACTTCATTGCTTTTCCACTATCAGAAATTTCGTGATACCCATTGATTAATTTGGCATCTTCTAACTTCTGTAAATGCAAATAAAGTAAGGGTCTACTTATGCCTAACTCTCTTGCAAGTTGACTAACATATTGCTTTTCCTGATGAAGAATGGCGATAATTTTTAGTCGGTACGGATTTGACAAAGCCCCCAACAATTTTAGTAATTCTTCGCTTTTAATTATATCCTTCATATGTAATTATTTTATTACAGGTGAAATATAATTTCAACGAATATTTAATTGTAAAATTAATTCGCCAATAAATTATCGTATTGATTGTTCTTTTTATTGGTCAGAAAGAAACTTTTTGAACTAATGTACTGCGCGAAACGTTTCCTTATAAGTGCCAATGCACGAAATAGGAGGATTGCTAATAAGCAATCACAACTGATTAAACCGAAACCCGGAATGAAAACCGTCACGTTGAGCTGAAACGAGTTATCTGATACTCCTACATGCGCGGAATGGTAGTAGCCTGAACGTGTATGAAGCAAGGTGAAGTCGGCTGAAATGAACCTAAGTTGCTTCATCAGAATATGGTTTATGATAGGTCGGGGTGCTACAAAATATCTATGGTGAGAATGTCCAACCGGACTGACAAACTTGCGAATGTACGGGTCTAGAAATTAATACGCTCGAGAGACGTATACTGCGAATGCAGTGTCATACACCGAAAAGTACGAGTAGTGTATAGGAACTTCGGCATATCTAACAAATGAGGATATAGCTTTGACAGGCTTAAAGTGAGCACCTACGGATTGATGGAAAGAAAAAAAGATAGAGGAAGGTGAATGAGATAGAATGGAGGGAAAAAAGATAAGGTAATTTATCGTGAAATCCAGGGACCACGCTAAATTTGTTATATCGCCGTCGCTTCTTCAACAAACGGTTCAGTTTTGTTTAAGATAAAATGCTTTGAAATGTGGAGGAATAGGAGGATAAATGCAAGATAAATCTGATTTAAATTATAAACAACTTTTCTTATCATTGTCCCTAATTGTTCGATCTCTTACTATTTTTTGATTAGATTGTCCTATTTTTTCAAAAAAATAAGTAGAGAGTTAAACTTTTTAACTAGTTCCTATTTAAGTGGACAGACAGGAAGGGTCTATTGAAAAAATAATGAAGCCAACTTTCAAATAAAACAAAAAGAGCTGAATATTTCTTTTGAAATAAACGGCTCTATTCTTTTCATATAACGAAATTTTGTAGGGGTTTTATTCGTTTAAATAGTTTTCGATAAATCTTGCAGTTGTTCCTCAAATTTACGAATACGAGAATTAAAGATTTCAGATCTTCATTTATTTCATTCAGCTCTTTTTTTGAGTGCTCTTATTGTGAGAGTCTTCCCAAATTCATCTTTCTGTACAAATCGGATTGTTTGTCTCGCCTATATATTAATCAACCTTAGATTTAAAAAGAATTTTTATACATTCTATTCAAAAAATGATAGATTATTCTCCTTAAATAAAATAGAACCTGAAGGAAAGGGAGTATTTTCCAATCGAAATTCAACAAACTCGGGGCTTCGATTGCGAAAAGCAAAACTTCGATTGCGAATTCCAAAGCTTCGATCAAAATTCGCAGAACTTCGATTAAAAATCATAAGACTTCGGCCATAGACAACAGCTTCGATCACAAAATTCAGCGAAAAGAGTCATCATTCGCATCTTGCATTCAAACCGAATAAAACAAATTTTTAAAATAATTATTTTTAAGCTAGGTTGCTTTACTTAATAATAGTCATTCTATTATACTTAAATACAAGAATTTATATTCGGAAAATGATGATGATTTGGAATTATCAAAGGCGGTTTTCATGAAAGTTTTTGTTGAACTTTGTAAGCCATCTTTTAGAGACAACCAGGAATCGACAAAACTGTTATCCCCTTATTTTTCTTCTAATCAAACAGCTTGTCCGCAGTTAGGCGAATGTCTCTTACTATCCAACTAGGTAACCCATAAAGTTAGATTCCATCGTATTTCATCTGAATACCTCTATACCACTTTATACCAATAGTTACGATACTAGAGGTAGAGTTGACAGCTTAGAAAAATTGAGAGGATTGGAGGTATTGGGCGATGCTGTTTTCTTTATATCCGTTAGGTGATCAAGCCGTTGTTATCGAACTCGGTCAAGAAATAAATAAAGAAACGCTGGACAAAGTGAGAGCTGTATCTGCCTTTTTTGACCAACACTCAATTGAATGGGTAATTGAATATGTTCCGGCTTTTACAACGGTAAGTGTCTTTTACGATCCACTATATTTTGTCAATGGTTCGGAGGACAAGCTTCCGTACGAAAAAGTCTGTGACCAATTAAAGACTTTTCTAGCTAACTTGAAAGTTAACGAGGCATCGGAACCGAGAAAGATCGAAATTCCTGTATGTTATGGCGGAGAGTTAGGTCCCGATTTAGAGGTTGTCGCAGAGCACAATCATCTAACCCCAGAAGAAGTCATTCACTATCATTCGATGGGAGATTACTTGGTATACATGATTGGTTTTGCACCAGGCTTTCCATACATAGGAGGGATGCCAGAGGAAATTGCAACGCCTAGAAAAGAATCTCCACGTTTAAAGATCCCAGCAGGTTCTGTAGGTATTGCTGGCAAACAAACAGGTGTCTATCCCATAGAAACGCCTGGTGGATGGCAATTAATAGGCAGAACGCCCATGAAATTATTTCGGCCCGGGGAGGACACTCCTTCCATACTGAGAGCAGGAGATAGGATTCAATTTAAGTCCATTACGTTAAAAGAATTTCAAGAATGGGAGGATGGTACAAAATGATCAAGATTCTCAGTCCCGGGTTGCTGTCCACCATCCAAGATTTAGGGCGCATTGGCTATCAAAAATTCGGAGTTATTGTCAGTGGAGTTATGGATCAAGTCTCGCATCGCATTGCTAATTTATTGGTAGGGAACGATGAAAATGATCCATCAATCGAGATTACGTTGATTGGTCCGAGTATCGAATTTCAGGAGGATACTCTGATTTCGATTTGTGGTGGAGATCTCTCGGCAACTATTAATGGAAAGCATGTTGGATTATGGCGGCCTGTATATGTGAAAGCGGGGAGTATTCTGAGTTTTGGACCATGTCAAAAAGGATGCCGTGCTTACTTAGTAGTCGCAGGCAGTTATAAAGTTCCTAAGGTTATGGAAAGTTTTTCAACCTATATGAGAGCCGGAATCGGTGGCTTTAATGGAAGGGCTTTGAAAAAAAATGATGAACTTCAATTAGGACCTTCTTCAGAAATCGCCAACCAGCTTATCAAAAAAATAGGGAAAATTCCAGAAAATAAGTGGTTTTTAGAAACAGAATGGTCTGTTACGTCTGAACTTTTCACCATTGAAACGTCAAAATCGACCATTAGAGTCATGGAAGGACGAGACGCACAGCTTTTTGCTCAAAAATCCCTTGAACAATTTTTCTCAGAAACATATGAGGTTTCACCCCAATCGGATCGGATGGGCTACCGGTTAAAAGGACCTGAGCTTCAGCTTTGTGAGGCACAAGAGATGATTTCAGAAGCCGTTAGCTTTGGAACAATCCAAGTTCCAGCAGATGGTCAACCTATCATCTTATTGGCCGATCGCCAAACTACAGGTGGATATCCCAAAATAGGTCAAGTCATTACAGTCGATCTTCCAAAAATGGGGCAATTAAAGCCTGGTGATACTATCCAATTCAAACAGGTCAGTCATCAAGAAGCACAGCGACTTTTCATCGAAAGAGAATCGAAACTTCAACGGTTAAAAATGGGATTATTATTGAAGGTGAAATAAGGAGGAACATACATGTACAACGTTGATTTAAATGTTGATATGGGTGAAAGCTTTGGTGTCTATAAACTTGGAACAGATGAAGCCATATTAGATTATGTTACTTCTGCCAATATCGCGTGTGGGTTCCATGCTGGAGATCCGGCAACCATGCGTCAAACCGTGAAAATGGCGCTCGATAAAAATGTGGGAATTGGTGTACACCCCGGGCTACAGGACCTCATCGGTTTTGGTCGTCGAATTATGAGCATTTCTCCTCAAGAAGCCTATGATCTAGTTGTTTATCAAATTGGGGCATTGAATGCTTTTGTTCAAGCTGAGGGAGGGGTTTTACAGCATGTTAAACCTCATGGTGCTTTATTCAATATGGCCGCTAAAAACGTGGGTCTAGCAGAAGCCATTGCTGAAGCTGTATATAGAGTTAATCCGGAGTTAGTTTTATTTGGACTCGCTGGTAGTGAACTTGTTAAAGCAGGACGGAAGCTGGGTCTTCGAACAGCGAGCGAAGTGTTTTCCGATCGCACATACCAAGAGGACGGAACATTAACTCCAAGGAGTATGGCGAACGCGCTCATTAAGGAGCAAGAAGTGGCTGTGAATCAAGTCATTCGCATGGTGAAGGAAGGAACCGTGACGAGCATCCAAGGAACAGATGTGGCCATTAAGGCAGATACAATTTGTATCCATGGGGATGGCGAGCATGCGGTTGAATTTGCCAAATATATTCGTCAAGCCTTGGAGGAAAACGCGATTACGGTAAATAAAATTTCATCAATTTTGTAAATGTATATTTCAGAATAATTAGCAAGATTTATTTTTATTGAAAATTGAAAAAAATTAGAGGGTGGAAAAGTTGATAAAACTGATAGGGATTTTAGTAGTTATCATTGGTTTTCTATTTAGATTTAACACTTTATTAGTTGTAACCGTAGCAGGAATTGTGACGGGTCTTGTTGCCGGGATTCCTTTTAATAAAATCATCGCCGATTTCGGTCAATTTTTTGTTACGAATCGTTATATGTCATTAGCTATTGTTTCAACTTTACCGATTATCGGGATTTTGGAACGTTACGGACTAAAAGAACAATCAGAAAAAATGATTAAACGAGTTAAAAATGCGACAGCTGGTAGGGTTATGTTAACCTATCTTGGAATTCGAGAGCTTTCCGCAGCATTGGGATTAAATATTGGCGGACATGCACAAACTGTCCGACCACTTGTTGCTCCCATGGCAGAAGGTGCTGCCACACGGAAATTAAACAAACCACTTCCAAAAAAATTACGAACCGATATTCAAACCTTTGCCGCTTGTGTGGAAAATACGGGGTGGTTTTTCGGTGAAGACATTTTTATTGCAACAGGCGCTATTCTTCTAATGAAAGGATTTTTTGAAAGTCAAGGTATGCATGTTGG
Organism: Pullulanibacillus sp. KACC 23026; assembly: GCF_029094525.1. Classification (NCBI taxonomy): domain Bacteria; kingdom Bacillati; phylum Bacillota; class Bacilli; order Caryophanales; family Sporolactobacillaceae; genus Pullulanibacillus; species Pullulanibacillus sp. KACC 23026. Next base: position 1,910,075 of record NZ_CP119107.1, read on the forward strand.
AGTTTGGCAAATGGCTTTCTGGGGATTGCCTACTTCTGTTTGTGCTTTTTTAATTAGTTGGTTCCGTTTGCGACGATTGGATAAAAGGATCAGTCTTTTAGCCCAGCAACCAAGCGAAACTAGCAATGAGGAGGCTTAATCACATGCATTTTATATTTGGAATGGAGTTTTTATATTATTTAATTGGAATCATTGTCTTGATCATCGCGGCTGAGGTTTTATTTGATAAGGATCATCCCAAACGCTTTACATCAGGATTATTTTGGTTAATTTTTGGCGTCACTTTTATTATTGGGGATAAGGTCCCTGCTTCTGTAATCGGTTATTTGGTACTGGTTATGGTTGCTTTGACAGCCTTAGGTCAAGTCAAAAATGGCGGTAAGGAATCCTCTACAAAAGAACAACGTGTCAAAATGGCGGATAAGTTAAACAATAAAATTTTTATTCCTGCCTTAATGATTCCGGTATTCACTGTGATTGGGACACTCCTTTATGGTCATATCAAATTTGGTTCGGTCAATTTTGTAGACCCTACTCAAATCACACTTATTTCATTAGGTATTGCGGCGATTTTAGCTTTCTTTGGGGCTATGTGGATTACAAAAGCCAAATGGAGTGTACCGGTTCAAGAAGGAAGCCGTCTATTGCAATCTGTTGGATGGGCTGTTATATTACCGCAATTGCTTGCTACATTAGGCGGAATTTTCAATGCTGCTGGTGTTGGAAAAGTTGTTTCAGGAATTGTGAGTAACTATCTACCCACCTCGAATTCCTTTGTGGCTGTATTTGCTTATTGCTTTGGAATGATGCTTTTTACAATGATCATGGGAAATGCTTTCGCTGCTTTTGCTGTTATCACCGCTGGGATTGGGATTCCGTTTATTGTGCATATGCATGCTGGGAATCCAGGTATCATGGCAGCACTAGGGATGTTTGCAGGTTATAGTGGGACGCTCATGACGCCTATGGCCGCGAATTTTAATATAGTTCCAGCCATGCTTTTTGGACTAGAAGATCAGAATGCCGTTGTGAAAAAGCAAATTCCAACTGGTCTTGCCATTTTTGTTGCTGATACGCTTCTTATGTACTTTCTTGTGTATCACTTTTAAAAGATCAAGTTAAGATACTGACTTAAAAAGGAGTGAGTTTCATGGGCAAAATTTTATTAACAGGGTTTGAACCTTTTGGTGGTGAGCCATTAAATCCCTCTCTTGAAGCTATTAAGCTTTTAAATGGGGAAACGATTGATGGATCTGAGATTGTGAGTAAAGGACTTCCCGTTGTTTTCGGAGAAGCTAGACCCGTCCTTGAAGAGTATATAAAGGAAATTAATCCGGAGCTCGTCATATCTGTGGGACAAGCTGGTGGGCGTTCCGCAATAAGTGTCGAACGGGTTGCCATTAATGTGAGCGATGGGCGGATTCCAGATAATAAAGGCTATCAACCGATTGATGAGCCAATTAATGAAAAGGGCCCTGTAGCGTATTGGTCGATGCTTCCTATAAAAGCCATTGTAAAGTCTATTCGGGAAGCAGGAATTCCGGCAGAAGTTTCTCAAACCGCTGGGACTTACGTGTGCAATTATATCTTCTATGCTTTAATGGACATTTTGACTGAGTATAAAGGCATTCGAGGCGGGTTTATTCATATACCGTTCATTCCAGAACAAGCCGTTCGAAACCCAGGACAACCATCACTTAGCCTCGAAGATATCGTGAAAGCTATTCGTATCGCCATTCAAACAACTCTTTCACATGAAACTGATATTGTCGAAGCTGGCGGACAAATTAGTTAATCACCAATTAAAACAAGCTCTGATCTATCCTAGATCAGAGCTTGTTTTCTGGAAATGAGAGGAAGTTCGGCGCTACTATTTGGGTTGGTTTAGATTTCCAAATTTTAGCTAGGTTCGTCGAAAATGAGAGGAAGTTCGGCGCTTTTGGTGTGAGATTCGGCGGAAAAAAGAAAACTTCGACGCAAATGGCCTGATGTTCGGCGGAAAATAGAACACTTCGGCGGAAGAGCCACCAATCACATTAAAATAAAATTTTCCGACAAATAGCCAACTATAGAATCGCATTTCCGACCACCGATGTCCGTTTCGTTCGGAGTATCGGGACGGTATTTTGGTCGAGATTAAGTATGCGGATTTGTATTTGGGCTGTAAATAATAAACCTGTACATCCAAATGGCTCGGTGTTGTCCCATTTTCGAGACTTGAGCAAACTGCCAGAAAACATGGGCAGGCGAATAAAGTGCTTGTTTGTTTGTGATGTGAAAGAACGGATTAATTCTGCGATTGATGTTATTGAATGGACACTAGCTAGTCTGAAAAAATTGGCATCCAGTTCTTAAACAAACGATTTGCGATTCTTCAATAACAAGTGGAGAGATTCTTTTTAATTTTTCTAACAAAAAAAGGAAGAAAAATGCTATCCTAAAAATATAGAATGTTCCGCCGCTTTGCTGGCGGTTCGTTTTAATGGATGAATATCACATAAATATAATGTTTGGGGGAATCTGTGTGAAGTTAAAAAACGTTAAAAACGTCTTGCAAATAATAGGATTTATCGGCTTGGTCGTAGGAACTTTCCAATGGAAATACGGTTTCTTTCTTGCATTCTTTTTCTTAGGGTTATCTTGGATTTTAGATGATAAGGGTAAAGCAAAAGCTAATCGTTTTTGGGGAATCGCACTGATTCTATTATCTCTAGTAGAATTATTACAAGATTTGAACGTGATTCATATTGGCTATTAAAAAAGCGCCTTAGTAATAGACTCTTTAACTAACGCGTGAGTTTGTTGAATAATCGGGTTGCTGCAGCAACACTTTTTTTCATATGCAATGAGTTGTTCAGTTTAGTTCAATGATTAATTATTAGAATGTTCTAGGAAAATATAACTTTAATTTTAAAAGTATGACTGATAACCAAGTGATAGATCTTAAAAGGTTGTCGGCGAATTAGGATTATTTAATTGAGAGTATGAAAGGTAAGCGTAATACCGTTTGCAAGTAAAAGAAATCTAAACTAGCTTTGACATATAATACTCATTAAAAGTTCTACCTTCAATAACAAGCGAGTTTCTTCTTGTCCCTTCTATATCAAATCCGCTTTTCTTATATAAAGCTACACCAGCCTTGTTTTCGGTTACAACCGTTAGTTCTAGTCTTGATAGGTTATGTTTGAGGGCCCACTTCGTTACGTTATCAAACAATTTTGTTCCTATTCCTTGTCCTCTATAATCTTGTAAGATACCTACAACAAGATAAGCGCAATGTTTTGTTCTCTTTACAGTTCCGCCCAAGACAATTAAATAGCCAACTAATTTACCATTTTCTTCGGCTACAAATAGTGTTGAATTAGTTTGTTGGTTAATTCGTTCTAATTGCTTTTGTTGCTGTTCAGGAGTGGTTTTTCTTTCACCAGCCTCCATAAGCATAAAATCAGATTGATCTTCAACTTCCTTTATTAGTGTTATCAAATTCTCTGCATCATCAATTCTTATCTCCCGAATTAACATAGTAATCAACTCCTCCCATTTTAAACTTTTTATTTTCTATAATTTTAACATAAAGTTCCATAAGACCTTGTTTTTTGTTTAAACTCACCATATTTTAGAAAACAAATAGACCTTACTTTTTAACATCCTTTTATAAGGCCGATAAATTTTGGTGAAAAAAAAGAGCGGTTGATACCGTCACGTTCAAAAGGAAATTTTAAACGCGCAAATTTGTTGAAGGGGATAACGGATTATGGAGGTTATGGGAAAATTATAATCAACCCGGATTTAAATGAAAAAATGAGTTGATGCTGTATTTCTAATATGAGTTTAATTTTAATCTTGTTTAAATGATGCAACGACACAATATGAACAATAAACTAATTAGGGATATGATTTGTCATAAAATCAAGAAAAAAGATTCTTGATCGGTTAGACATAGAGAACTATTAATGGAGGGGTATCATGAAAAAAATAATGAGCCTGTCAATTTTATCAGCTTTTATAATCGGGATAATTGTATGGGTCGCAAGTTTGATCTTTTCTTTCTCATATTCTGGCTGGGGATTTTTTATTGGTCTGGGGCTCTCGGTTGTCATTTTCCTTGCCAACAGTAGTGGTGGCCCATTATCTAATTTCGCAACGTTAGAGGCAAGTGAAACTAGCTGGAAAATCCAGAAAGATGATAACGAAATGAGAGTAAATGTTGGTGCTGTCTTCTATGGGTCTGTACTTTACACTATTGTCAGCTTTATCGTTATGGTTATCACATATCTTTAAAGAGACCGCACGAGGAGGAGAGGCATGCGCTTCTCCTCCTCAGTTTCATGCTATTCATTGATGATTATAGGTTCTTTTAGCACTTAAAATGCCCCGTAATCCGATTGTCTTTATAGGAAGAAATATAGGATAGGGAAATATAGATGCCTTATGTTAAAGTAAAAGAATATGTATATAGTAAAACCACAGAGATAGTAAGATCATTTAAGAAAAAATTTCTAAGTTGAGTGTGGAAATGAAAGCCATTTGCGACTAATGGGTTTAATTAGAAAACTTCAAGTAGGAGATGTAATAATGGTTGTTAGGGTTAAACTAAAAGATTTAATGGAAGAAATGGAAATACAATTAGAAAAATTGCAATCATTTTCTAAATTTAAAAACTGGTGAAATCGTGCGGGTCACATCGGAGGACCTGAGAGCTGCTGAAGACGATGAACCATTTGATCATTTACAAGAATGGGTTAAAGAAAATAGATTAGTCGCCATCGATGTTATTGAAAACTATGACAATTATATTGAGTTACCAAATAAGCATGAAATAAATGAATATGCAATGGTGGAAAATTTTTGTTTAACAGTAAGTGATCAAAGTAAGCAAGAATCCTTGTCCAGGGTAATAGGGGGAAAGGGTGTTTTTAGAAGGTTTAAGGATAAACTAATTGATTTAGAGCTGGAAGATCAGTGGAATGAAGCTTTATAACACGTTCAACTAACTTTAGATCTTTTGAGGGTTACTCACCATTTCTCCCTCTCATTCTTGCATATTGTAATCCCGATTTAGTACGTTCACTAATAATGTCTCGTTCCAATTCAGCAATACTGGCCATGATCCTAAAGAAACATCACCCCATTGCTGTTGAGTGAATTATCAATGCTATCCTGTATTGAAACGAAGTGAACGCCTTTTTCTTCAAAAGTTTCGGTCAAATCAATAAGATGCTTTGTCGATCATGAGATACGGTCCAACTTATAAACGACGACAGTATCACCTTTACTTATGGCTTTTAAAAGTTGGTCAAGTTCAGGGCGTTCTTTTTTGTTCCTGATATTTTTTCTTTATAAATAACAACTGCCCAAGCTTTCTCTAAGGCATCAATTTGAAGATCTAAATTTTGGTCTTGTGTAGATACTCTTGCAAATCCAAAAATCCCCCTATTTTTCTCATCTCCTTCGATGTAATTATTCCCTAAATAGATTGGTAGGTCAATTTTAGGGATTTTGTTAAAGGGATGGGTTTTAGGGAATGGAAAAGCATTAAAAAACACTGGATTTTAAGCAACAAAAAATGTTTCCTAAAACGTTCGTTTCTGGTCCCTTTTTATAGGAGATAAATTGTATATATATGTTAAGATAGAATTAATATTGTGAATATTTTCACTTAAACTATAGGTTCAGTATTCTTCAAGAAGAAATATGGGGTGATTAAGTGAATGAAGAATTAAAAAGATTATGTGATGAAGATCAGCGTGATATGACAGATTTGCCACCAAATCGTGTAGAGAGAGATAGAATGCGAAGAAGAAGAGTATTAGAGATTTTGAATGAAGGCGGAGCCACAGAAGGAATTGACTATACGCACGCCGCGGTCATATTCCAACACGGAGAAACCTTAGATGATTGGTGGACAGCCCATAAACTTGCCTATAAAGCAAGCGAATTAGGGTTCCGTCGAGCGAGATGGCTAAGTGCAGTTGCACTTGATAGGTGGCTACTAAGACAAGGAAAGCCCACAAAGTTTGGTACTCAGTATGTTAATTTAGGAGGCATTATCCGACTCGCTCGTTTTGAATCTTCTACCACTGACGAAGAAAGAAAAGAGTGGGATGTCCCTTCCATTGCAGATAGTCTAATGCTAGACGGTGAAGCAACTCGTGGAATGCCTAATGTTAAGGTTATTTCCTCTTTAGAAATTCCCAAATTAAAAATAAACGTGGTTAGCTTAAGTCAGGATGTTGTCCACTCTCCTACTTTTGATGGAGAGATTATCAGTTATACACAAGATAATCGTCCAATATTTAGAAACTGTCAAAATTGGAATTGGATAAATAAGAATGATGGAGTAACAATGGAATTAGGTTGGTTATGCATTCCTTACGTCCCAACTATTGCGCACATTTTGGTAAATAAAGAAAAAGTTGGATTAAAACGTTCAATATTAAAAGAGGAACCTGTTATTTGGGTGATTGATAATACTTTAACCTTATATTTTAAAAGTGATGAAGGGGTTTGGGCGATAACGGGTAATGATTGTCAGTGTATAGAAAAAGTTGCATTAACATTAATGTGAAAAGACCTTAAAAGAAAACGTCAACTTCAACGGTCAGGTACTAATAGAACATTTAAAATTGGAGGAGTTTATGAAAAGAAAGTTTCCGATTGTGATTGCAATTGCTGCGGTTTCGGGTGGGGGGAAAACAACAATAACTTCTAACCTAAAAGGAAAGTTACAAAACAGTAAAACACTATTTTTTGATGACTACGATTTTGACGGCCCAGATGACATTATTGATTGGATTGATAATGGTGGTAATCCTGATGAATGGGACTTATCTCCACTTATTAAAGATATAAAAAAGTTACTTAATGAACCTCTAGATTACATAATTTTAGATTTTCCTTTCGCCTATTTACATAGTAAAACAAGTGAATTCATTGATTTTGCCGTGTTCGTTGATACACCATTGGATGTTGCAATGGCACGGAGAATAATTAGAGATTTCAAAGACCGTCCTGCTGAGGATATATTGCTGGATTTAGATAATTATATTGCTAGAGGAAGACGGGGCTATCTTGGTATGCTAAAAACGATAAAACCAAATTCTGACCTCATTGTAGATGGGACGTTACCTATATCTGAGATTGTAAGTATTATCACTAGAAATATAGTTAACAAAGAATAATTAACCTAACCTTGTTCCACTAAAGTCGTGCTATTGTTTAAAGTTGTGATTGCTGCGTCGATCCCCTTTTCTTATTGTACCATTGTTCTGAAAAGTTGAAGAAGCAGTAGCTTATTTTTAGAAGAATAAGGAGAGATACATTTAATGAATAAAACTAATAATCCCGAAAAACTCATTAAAATTGCTTTGGGACAATATGGAATTATTAATTATTCTTCAAGTTTTATAAGACATAACGACAATCTCACATTAAAAATAGTTAATAATGAAGACAACAATTCGTATGTTTTGCGAATTCATTCTCCGATTACTTCGGGACTACAAGGTGTACAGCATACCTTTGAAGGACTAAACGCAGAGATGGAATTGCTAAATAACTTAAACGAACAAACTTCTTTACAGTTACAGCAACCAATTAAAAATCAAAATGGAAACCTTGTTTCTACAATTGTTGATGTAGATAATAATCTTATTCCATTGGCAACACTCCTTACTTGGAAAGAAGGCGTTGTCTATACAGGAAAGGAACTTAATTCAGAAAAACTTGCTAATGAAGTAGGAGTAGTATTAGCAAAATTACATAATTTTTCAAATAGTTGGGCTATCCCACAACCATTTATACGACCAAATTACGATATTGAAAAGTATAGGAATTTAACTGATAGATTACAGTATGGTGCTGAAATTAATTTATTTACATCTAAACAGTATGATGTGATTTTAGACACTATGAAATATATAAAAATTATTTTCGATAGAACACCAAAAATGAATAATAATTGGGGTATTATACACGCTGACCTACAAGGTGGAAACATAATTGTAAATAATGACACTATCATCCCTATTGATTTTGGTTTCGCAGGTTATGGTTATTATCTATTCGATATTGGTATTACTCTTACATCGTTTAATATTAATCTTAGAAAAAAAGTGTTAGAAGGCTATAAAACATTAAGAAATCTTAGTGAAGAAGACGAGTTGCTAATAAGTGCGGGCTTTATTTTAGCTATTTTCGGGGGATTTGGTTTTATGGTTAATAACCAAAAAGCTCACGAATGGATACAGCGGAGAATACCTTATGTAACACAAAAGTATTGTAGGGCTTTACTAGATAGGAACCCTTTTCTGTTGGAAATAGAATAAAAAGTAACCTTTTATTCAGTTATCTTATGTTAAAGATGGGATGGATTGTAGTAAAAGGCGTATACGTTCTTATTTTGGTGAAATATACATATATTGGGGGGTGTAACTAATGGAGAAAATAAGCTATCCAAAAGTTTGGAATTTAGATAAGGTTTTTATGGGGGGAAGCAAATCAAGCCAATTTTCGGATCATATCAAACGATTAGAAGCACTTGTATATGAATTAGAAGATAGTGTAAAAGCAATGATTACTCCGCTTTCAACAAATGAAATAATTAAAGTGGGTTCATTTAGTAGAAAACATCGGAAACATTCGCTTGTACTTATCGCAAGCTAATTCGTTTATCACTTGTCTACTGGCGCAAAATCCAAAGGATCAAGATGCTACGAGATTACGAGGAAAAGTTGCTCAAAAAGAATCCCTTTTTGAAAAACAGCTGTCGATAGTAAAGAAGATATTAGCAAATACAAATGAGGATGTTTGGGAAAGCCTACTAGAAACCGAGGAATTACAAGAATATAAATTTATTCCAAACGAATGGCGTGTTAATGCAGGTCAGGGTAGATGAAGAAGAGATTACTATGCCAATTTATAATTGGGGGATTTTTGAATGCTGAAAAGAAAGTATGGAGACCGTACTAATTGGAAAGGTAAGATTAAGACATACATGAATAATGGGGGGATTCCGTGGGGAAAAGATACAACTTATTGTCCTTTTATTTAATACTTGTTTGCTTAGCATTGGTATTATATTCATTGTATTCCATTATGAACAACACTTGGTTAATTGCACCGCCCAATTATGTATTACTGCTAATGAGTTTGTTAACTTTAGTTTTAGGGGCTTTTGGCTTTAAAGATAAAAGAAACTGGCTAGTTAAAATAAGAAGTTGGCTTACATTAATAGTGTCATCTCTAACATCTATCGGGTTACTTTTGATTCTATTAATTTCGTTTTTATTTCCAAATGAATACATTAAAACAATAGGCCCGTCTGATAATAGTTATTCAATTGATTTTTATCGGTGGGATATGGGAGCGGCAGGAACATTTGGGATATTAGGTGAACTTAATGGACCACTATGGTTTAAGAAAAGGATTTATAACGAAGTACGAACGGAAAACGTGAAAGTTAAATGGGAAAATAATAGTAAGGTGTCCATTAATAATCATATCCTAAATTTAAATCACGGAGATACCTATGGCTACAAATAATGATAATGGTGTGTTTGATAGTTAAAGTAGACATTAAGATTAAACCAACTAATACAAATTCAGTTGTTAAAACAACAAAAAAGGATAGTGATTTTAAATCTCCATTTGACATGGAGTTAACTCCACCAATTAGAATGTTTCTGAAGAATAATATAGTTCATGGGGGAGTTAAGATGTCCAATCAATCACTTTCTGCTGCAAAGGCAGGATCCTTTATAATAGGCGGAGATCTTCCAATCCATAGATTGGGATTTGGTGTTATGCGGTTAGTAGGTCCTGGAGTATGGGGGGAACCCTGTGATCGGGAGGAAGCCATTCGTGTGCTCCGTCGTTCCATCGAGTTAGGTGTAAATTTCATCGATACTGCCGATGCTTACGGCCCATTTGTTGCCGACCTTCTAATCAGGCATGCTCTCTATCCTTATGCGAGTGACTTAATCATCGCATCTAAAGTCGGATTGACGCGCACGGGCCCAAATCAAATGCAGGTGCTTGGACGCCCGGAATATCTAAGGCAGCAGACGGAACTCAATTTACGCAATCTTGGCTTAGAACAGATTGATCTTTTGCAGCTTCATCGCATTGACCCGAAAGTTCCACTAGCTGAGCAAATTGGTGAATTAGCCTTGCTCAAGGAGGAAGGAAAGATTCGTCATATCGGACTATGTGAAGTCAATGTTGAGCAATTGAAAGCTGCAAATGCGATTGCCCCAATCGTCTCGGTTCAGAATCGGTTTAATTTATTTGATAGGAATGCCGAGCCTTTGTTGGAGTATGCTGAAGCCAATGGAATTGCGTTCATACCATGGCATCCCCTTGCAACTGGAGTCTTAGCTAGGGATGGCGGGCCACTTGATGACTTATCCGCAAAGCTTAGTACCAAACCGTCTCAATTAGCACTCGCCTGGTTACTAAAACGCTCAAAAGTGATACTGCCGATTCCTGGTACGTCTTCAATCGACCATTTAGAGGAGAATATTGCTGCAACAAACGTCGAGCTTAGTGACGAAGATTTTCTATTACTTTCGAACGCCATATAATGACAAATTGCATCAGGGGAAGTCAACTCATTTAGTAGAAGGATAAATCGAAAGAAGATAGAAAGGAAGAAAGAGTATTGGTAGTCACATTTTCAATTGCTGAAATTTCCAAACGAACTGGGCTCAACTATGACACAATCCGTTATTATATTAAGATTGGGCTTCTGCCCCCTGCGGAGAAAAAGAAAAATGGAAAGCGAGAATATAGTGAGGTCCATCTCGAAAGGTTATTGTTCATTCGTCATTTAAAACGGACCCAGATGCCACTCAAAGAAATTGAACGATATTTGACTTTAGCATCAGAACGAAACTATAAGAGTTGCTTCGATATTCTCCATGAACAGAAGCATAAGATAGAATTGCAGATTAAGGAACTGCAAGAAACATTGGATGTCGTGTCTGATAAACTTGATCGATACCAAGATGTAGTAAAACGAACCGAAATTAGCCGTTTTACTAAGGACATTGAGTAAGAATTATGTCATAAATATTTGGAATTATTTTACAGTGGTTAGTCGAAGAAGGATTCTTGAAAATTCAAGTGAGCTAGCTTTTTTTGATGACTTCAATAACGCAGTGTAGCTTTTAATGACATCTTCATTGATGAAAGGTCAGAAGTTGTGATACAAAAAATGATCTCATATTCAACAAAACTTAATTGAACATGCTAGTAATCAAATGTCTACGCCTTTAAAAATCAATATTATTTTTATGAATCGACTAACTAAAGATAAATTGATTTCCAATATAAAGAAAGAAGGTGTGATTATTTATGACAAGGAAAGGCTCTTCGAGAAGTTCAATGATTATAAACGTGAGAGTGCTAGGCTTAATGAAGCAACGAAAGCGAGAATGATTCCGACCGATTATTTGCAGCGAATACTTCTTGAGAGGTGATTGGGTGTTAAAACCTTTTATTTGGTTATTAATTGGTATTTTACTAATGATACTGAGCGTTTTTTTAATGACTAAAATTAATCGATTAAAGGCTGGGAGAAATCAACGCCAACTATCAGTTTTTCTTTCAGTAGTTGAATTTATTGCGGATGTTGTGACTGGAAGCTTTACGAGCCTTAGTGGTCTTGCAATAATCATGTTTCTAGTAGGTTTCGTTATGTCCCTAATAAACTTTTTAGTATTAATTCATGTTGTGCACGCATAAGGTTAATTTGGCAAAAGTTTAGTTTAATAGAAGGAATACTCTACCACTTAGTCGAATGTTGTCATACAGGATGACTAATAAGCGGGAGGAAACGTATGGAATATAAGGGTTCGAGCGTTTATGACCATGAGGACTTTTTTACAAATTATATGAAACGAAGAGATCGAAAGGATAGCCCTAATAAAGCTATCGAAAGCCCTATTATTTTTGAACTCATCGGTGATTTTAAGAATAAAACTTTCCTAGACTTAGGGTGCGGGGATGCTTCGTTTGGCAAAGAGCTGCTCAAACAAGGTGCTGGTTTCTACAATGGGATAGAAGGTTCTGAAAAGATGGTAAAAGCCGCAGAACTTAATCTAGCTAAGGAGAACGGTACGATTCATCATGAAACAATGGAATCCTACAGCTACCCTGCCAATCAATATGACATGGTCACTTCCCGTTTTGCGATACACTATGTTTCAGATATTGATATATTGTTCCGCAATGTACATAAAACATTAAAAGATAATGGAAAGTTTGTATTTAGTGTTCAGCATCCTCTTACGACTTCCTCCTTTCTAAGCAAACAAACAGGAGATAGGAGGGGGAACTGGATAGTGGATGATTATTTTCTTGAAGGCGTTCGGAAAGAGCCTTGGATCAATCAGATGGTCGTAAAATATCATCGATCAATTGAGCGCTACTTCAAGGCACTTACCGAAGCTGGTTTTTCCGTTGTTGATTTGCGAGAAGGAACACCGAAACGAGAATACTTTAGCAGTGACGAAGAGTTCAAAAGAAGACAGAGAATTCCAGTTGTATTGGTTTTTTCGTGTGTGAAATAAAATTAAGACGATAGTACAAGTGATAAAACGAAATGGTTATAAATCAAAATATAGATTTGTTGTCTCTTATTCGATAAATTGTCAGAGCAGCGAAAGACGATCGAGATTATTGAACCGCTGCGGAAGGGGATTATTCTGATGAAGCATGTCTATCTGTCAACGCCATCTACTGAGTTTCAGAATGAGTATTTGTCGTTTTATCGGGAGTGGGTTGATAGCGGAGAAGAGATGATACCTTGGGTGATTTCCAAAGATCCATCCGATTTTCAAGGAATGGTTCAATCTCTGTTGGATGCTGAGAATGGAGATGATTTGCCCGATGGCTGGGTTCCTGCTTCTACATACTGGTTGATGGACGAAGAACAACAGGTTATCGGAGCGGTTAATATTCGTCACCGTCTCACAGACGATTTGCGTAACGCAGGAGGGCACATTGGGTATGGAATTAGACCTTCAGAAAGGCGAAAAGGATATGCCACCCAACTGTTAGCACTGTCATTAGAAAAGGCAAAGGAATTAGGTATTGAAAGAGTCTTAGTCGTTTGTGATGAGACGAATACAGGCTCCGAGAAAACAATACGCAATAACGGTGGCATTCAGGATACCAACTACACCGAGGAAAACGGTAATGTCGTTCTGCGATTTTGGATACACGTGTAAAACAAGAAGGCTATTTGAACAAACGAGAGCGATACGTCAAAAAAGGTATCGCCTTTTTCTTATTTAGCTAAAAGCGAAATTAATTAAATGACTTATATGAATATTCTAGGAAATAGCATTGTATAACGAGGTACATTGTGTTACTTTAAATAATAGTAGTAGATACGAATGGAGGTTTCCTTAATATGCGAAAGGAGCTATTGAAAGGAAGCGTTGATATTTTGCTTCTCTCTGAACTTAGTCATCAAGATAAGTATGGCTTTGAAATAACACAAGGAATAAAGAAGAAAAGCAATGATGCTTATACAATGAGTGAAGGCACACTTTATTCAGCTTTAAAACGACTGGAACAAAAAGGTTATCTGGAGTCCTACTGGGGGGATGAAGAGAGTCTTGGAGGAAGAAGGAAATACTACCACATCACGCAAAAAGGGTTATTACAACTCGATCAACAAGTCCAAGAATGGAAGGAAGTAAACAAATTAATTCAATTGTGTACGGGGGTGAATTGAAATGTCAGCTATTGAATTTTACTTAAAAGAATTGTTAAACGGCGTTGACATGGACAAGGCAACAAAGCAGGATTTATATGATGAATTTTATAATCATTTAACGCTGGCAAAATTAAATTATATGAAAGAGGGAATGTTTGAGGAAGACGCAGAGAAAAAGTGCATCAAAGAATTTGGAGATAGTAAAACTATTGGAAAGCAATTACAAAAGGATATGTTTCCCAAGAAGTATTTTGCTCGCATGGTGTCTTGGGGCCTGTTTATTCCTTACATAATGACAATCTTATTTAAACTTTTTATCGGTTGTATTATATACAACGTCCCTACAAAAAATTTTACAACCCAAAGGTACCAAAATTATCATTGGATGTTTTCACATGATACACCTACATATAATCTAATACCCTTTAAGACTATTTTAAATAGCAATTTAGCTAATTTTTGGTGGGGGAATTATCATTTTGCTACATTTAAATTTTTATTTGGTAATATAGCCTTTTTCATTCCGTTGAGTATTTTCCTATTAGCTTTATTTCCATTTTTTCGTAAAAAGAGGAATTTGTTTGTTTTTGTAACTGTGTTATTAGTTGGGATTGAATTTATCCAACTTTTCACTTCTACGGGAATGGTTAATATTGATAATGTTATTTTAAGAATGATTGGTGTTACTTTGGGAGTTTTTCTTTATGAAAAAACTCGAATTGTTCAGATTAGCTTTGGCAAAAAGATTAAAGATTTTGTTTAATGTGTAGAGTATTTATCTTCAACTCGGATTCTGGAGCTAAAGATTCGTAATCTTTCTGGCTCCTTTCTTTTTGGTGTCAGGTTAGTAAACAAGGAGATAAGATAGAAGGGAGGGGAATAGTCCAATGATTAAAGCTGCTATTTTTGATTTAGATGGGACATTGCTAAATAGGGATGAATCATTAAGGAACTATATTAATAATCAATATGAGAGATTAACTAATCATTTAGGACATATCCCAAAAGAAAAGTATGTGGAAAGATTTATAGAATTGGATTGTAGAGGGTATGTTTGGAAAGATAAAGTTTATCGGCAGCTCGTTGATGAACTTAACATTGTTGGAATAACCCCAGATGAGTTGCTTCAGGATTACCTTGCTGAATTTAAGAATCATTGTGTTCCATTTGATCACCTTAATCAAATGCTGGAGGAACTAAAACATAGTAATCTTTATTTAGGGATGATTACGAATGGGTATGGCCAATTTCAGATGGATAATATAAAGGCTTTGGGCATTGAAGACTACTTTGATGTGATATTGGTGTCCGAATGGGAAGGAGTAAAAAAACCAAACCCTGAACTATTTTACAGAGCTCTCAAGAAACTTGGTTTATCGGCTAATGAGTGCATTTTTATGGGAGACCATCCTGATACGGACATTAAGGCTTCTCAAAATGTAGGTATGAAGGCCTTTTGGAAAAAGGATCATCAATGGAATGATGTAGAGGCAGACTTCATTATTAATGATTTATCAGAAGTACCTACAATTATTAGGGATTTGAACAAACAACCAATCTTACAAGATAAAAAAAGAATTTGATAACTACTTTAAAAAAATTAGTCTTATTGCAAGTGTTACTTTGGTTGGACATTGCGGGGTGGTCCGGTAACCTCCTTTCATATGTGATAAACGAATAGAAGGTATAAGAAGAGAACAAGTGACATTGGAGGTACAAATTGAAGAAGTTTCGCGGGAAAAAGAGGTATTTTCGTAACTTATGGAAAAAAGTAAATTCGTTCCAATTGGAACTTGATAAGGTATCATGGTTTGATTTTTACCATATTCATCTTGATTGGTATGGTGTTGGTAATGAAAGTATAAAACTTAGAAGAGAGCATTTCAAAGCATACTTAACTCTATATAAAAAGGTGTTAGATAAGTTGGAAACATTTGATAAACCGTATCAATCTTGGATTTTATGGGATGGTGGAGACGCAGGTCAAGATGCCGTCTATATTCATACACCCAATCCAAACGAAAACAATTTCCCCCTAACATTAGAAAAATTGAACGAGATGGGCAATATACCTACACCCTTTAAAGATTTGATTGATAAAGAGGAATTTGATGTAGGGCAGTTTAAATTAGGGTCTAACAGTTTTGTTATCCAATCCAAGACTCAAGGCATCAAATTATGATTTTAAACTTGTCCAAACGAGAGAGTGTTTAGCAATTGCGCATTTAACTTGTTGCGCTAACGGTTAAGGGGCGTCCAATAAGAAGATGGGGTTGAGACAATTGACAGTTAAATGTATGAGTTTCTCTGAAAAACCTATTAAGGCCATTGAAATTATAAAACTTTATGATCTTGCAGGCTGGTGGGAAGAAAGAGAAGAACAAGAGATTGAAAAAATGCTCGGAAGTGAAGTGTCAGTCGGAGCATGGAAAGATGAAGTTCTAATAGGATTTGCAAGGGCCGTTACAGACGGGAAATTTAGGGCCTACATTGAAGATGTTGTCATACATAATGACTATCAAAAACAAGGAATTGGTCTTAAACCTATATCACGATTATTGGATGAACTTACACACATAGATATAATTAGTTTGTTTTGTGAAGAAGAATTAATTCCATTTTATGAGAAAAATGGCTTCGATTTCAGTAAATCCCAGTTTGTTTTACATAGAAAAGCAGGAAATAATTAGTCAACGAAATTAAGACAAAAGTAAATTATAAGTAAACTTCTGAAAAAAACATTAGCCTAGAATATCAAGCATATCTGGAATTGCCCGCCAGAAAACTATTTGCGTATAGGGTTGAAGATGAAATTGTTGGTTGTATTGGAGTAACGCCAAGCCATAGAAATAAAAGTATTGGAAGTAAGATAACGGGTTCACTTCAGAGGTTCAAACAATTGCTAAAACGCACATGATTTACACTCTCATGTGCGTTTTTCCTTTTCTTTAAAGGGTTACATCCATTTTTCTAACTAATTCACATACAAAATAACACTACAATTCACACGGGTGGAATTAATTATTGTAGAGCATGTGATTTATGGTGTGAATTACATTGCTAATAACTTATCCAGAGTGCCGGATCTTTTTAATTGGAAGATTTAAAGGGGATTTTTGGGTTTTATGTTAAAATTAAAGCAAGTGTTATGAAAATTTAGTTTAAAGTAAAGGTTCAGGTATGCCCAATAAAAAATAAACTGAAAGTATTAATGAGGAAGAGAAAGGAGAAAGATATGCACTTTTTGACAAACAATTGGTTTTCTCTCCTGTGTTACATTGTAATTGGAATAGTTGTATACTTTTTAGATTCTTTATCAAGCTTGAGTCAAGCGCTCTTGTGGAATTTAGTGGTTTCAATTCCGATTCTTATCGCCACACCCATCTTATTTATAATTGTGGGTCGATATGCATTAAAGTCTCAAGGCTCCAGTATAAAAGATTTGCTATCCGTTTTAATCGTGTGCATCCTTGGACTTCTCATAACTCCTCACATGGCTTATTTCAAAATGCACCATGGTGGTGACTTTAGCATGGGTTCGTTATATTTTTTATATGAATCCCCTTTAGACGTACTGAATTTGTTCTTTAAAAACAATTCGAGTAGTTGGTTATGGATGGAACACTTTTTCAAACTAATAAAATTTTAGAAATATCACTTGAAGACACATTTAACCATTTACGATCACTTAATAAATGGGATACTGTAACACCTATTGATAAATATCGCCAAATTATGGGTGTGCCTTTACCAAAAGTATGGGAAACCTTGCTACCCTATCATTCCATTGAAGAAAGGGAACAAACGGATGCTTATTTTCTAGAAAGATTAATAGAAAATATAAGAGATGGGAAAGGGGCTTTATATCCTAATGTAAAGGAAATCTTTACTTTTATAAAAGAACATAATTGTTCAATTTACATAGCCAGTAATGGTTTATCTCAGTATCTGAAAACCATTGTCTATTATTATAATTTGGATAATTGGGTCACTGAAACATTTAGTATTCAACAAATCGATTCGTTAAATAAATCAGATTTAGTTCGAAGTATTTTGGATAAGTATGAAATAACTAATGGGGCGGTAGTTGGAGACCGCTTATCTGATATTAATGCAGCGAAAGCTAATGGATTAGTTGCAATTGGATGCAATTTCGATTTTGCAAAAGATGATGAACTTTCTCAGGCTGATCTTGTAATAGATGACTTAAATGAATTAAAGACAATTTTACCTAAATTAAAAGTACACAATTAACAAAGAAGTAAATGAATACGAAGGATTGCGCTGCAACTATCGACGCGTGTTTGCAAAGACGCTTTTAATATAAAATGGAAAATAGCGCTACGTTAAAATCGTGGAATATTCGGATATTTAGGTAATGATTCAGGTCACTTCAATAAGAATGGAGATAAAAATGGGGAATTCTAATAAATGGAAAGCGCTTAACCTTTGGGGTTGTATACTCACAATGGGAAGTATTTTACTTGCGATTTATTCGTATTGTTCTTTTCGATTTTTCTTCATATGGAATGTTTCACCGTCTCGGATTTATATCCTTTATTTAGCCGCAATAGCGCTTGTTTTAGGGATCATAGGAGTCAAAAGTCCTAGAAATAAAATAAGAAGTGTATTTACTATTTTATTGTCTCTTGGACTAATTTTTATTCTACTTTTGTCAATAACTTTTTTCAAAATGACAAAAATGGAAACAACACAGTCTCCTAATAAACAATACCAGGTTTCTTTTTATTCAATAGATGCAGGAGCAGGTGCTTCACCTGTATTTATAGGTTACATTGATGGACCACTATGGTTTAAGAAACGGATTTATGAAGCAGGTATAAAAGATGCGCCCATTAAAGTTGATTGGAAAAATGATTTTACTATCGTAGTAAATGATCATCCATTTAATTTGAAACAGGGACAGATATACTATCATTAAAAAACAATAGTTTTCTGCAAGTAACGGTGGGTAGATATTTTAATAAGTTATCGCTGTTTCCTTATTTGTTTTAAGGTCAGGTAAATCGATTTAAAATTAAGTTTTAAATAAAATAGGGACTGATTATATGAATAGCATTGGAACAAATAAAGAAGAATTCTTTATTAATGTAAAAGACTTTAAACTTCACGTTAATTTATTCGGAAAAAAGACAAATAAACCAACAGTGGTGATGGAGGCTGGTTATGGAGACTATTCAGAAGTGTGGAAAGAAATTGCTCCTGAAATAGCTAAGATCACTCAAGTTGTTTTATATGATAGAGCTGGATTAGGTAAGAGTGAAAAGAGTTCTAATCAAAGAACGAGTGACCAAATGGTAAATGAATTAAAAGAGTTGCTTACAAATATGGAAATAGATCCACCTTATATATTGGTTGGTCACTCATTTGGCGGTGTGAATATGAGGTTATATGCCACTGAGTATCCAAATGAAGTAAATGGATTAGTCTTAATAGATTCTACACACGAAGATTATAGAGATAGATTTCTTCCTACAATGTCAGTTGAGTTTCAGGATGCTTATAAAAAGCAGTTTATTTATGAAGGTAATTATGATGAATTTATGTTTAGTTTAGAACTGGTCAAGGAAAAAAGAAGCAAACTTGATGTTCCTTTGGTTGTTATTTCAGCAGGTAAAAAAGCTCACTATTCAACACATTCGCAAGAACTTTGGAATGAGATGCAACAGGAGTTACTTAGCATTTCTTCAAAAGGTGAGTTTATAATTGCTAAAAATAGTGCTCATTATATTCAAAATGATGAACCAATGGTTGTTATTGATGCAATAAAACGATTATTAGTGTAGTTTTTAAAATCTAAGCAAATTTTATAAAAGTGAGGTGTTTGAATGACTAGGTATTTTGAAGTTCCTATAAGATGTACTGGTGTAGCAACTGTCCTTTTAAAAAAGGTGGAGAATGAATACAAAGTTTTACTTCTAAAAAGAGCTACTTCAGTTCTAAAGGATGTTTGGTGTTATATCGGAGGCAGTATTGAAGCAGGTGAAAAGGCTTGGGAAGCAGCTTTAAGAGAGGTTAAAGAAGAAACAGGAATTTCAAGAGTTTTATTATACACATCTAATAAGTTTGACCAAATATATTCACCAAAAGAGAATTATATCTATGTTGCTCCTGTTTTTGTTGGGTTTGTTGAAGAATCACAAGAAGTAACATTAAATTATGAACACAGTGATTTTAGGTGGTTATCTTTTAGTGAAGCCATAGCGACAGTAACATTACCTGGAAATGATGAAGTTCTAATGTCTATTGAAAAGCATTTTGCAAATAGGCAGCCTTCTGAGTATTTGCGGATTGAGCATTAAATTTCTTGAATATAAGCGGCCCCACCCTAGGTAATTAAACCATTAATGTTGATGAAAAAGAGAATCTTATTGGAGGAAAATATATTGAGTACATTTGTATATATGGTGAGGCACGGTGAATCGCCAAAGGAAGGAAATGAAAGAACAAGAGGACTAACCGAAAAAGGTTATCACGATGCGCAACGTGTGACTGACCTATTGGAAAATGAGAACATTGATGCAGTTGCTTCGAGCCCGTACATCCGTTCAATTTTAACTGTTGGAAAATTAGCAGAGCAAATAGGGCAAAAGGTTTTAGTTTTTGAGGATTTA
Source organism: Pullulanibacillus sp. KACC 23026 (assembly GCF_029094525.1). Taxonomy (NCBI): domain Bacteria; kingdom Bacillati; phylum Bacillota; class Bacilli; order Caryophanales; family Sporolactobacillaceae; genus Pullulanibacillus; species Pullulanibacillus sp. KACC 23026. The sequence continues at coordinate 1,930,436 of NZ_CP119107.1, forward strand.
AAAGAGAGGATGTTTTCATCTGAAGCCAATCGAGTATCTGATAAGGAATTGGTTTCAATTTTGGAGAAATCATTCTTAGATTCAAGTTTCTCTTTTGAGGGAGGAGAATCAAATGACGATTGTCAAAAAAGAGCTGTAAAAGTTTTAAAGGAACTATTAGTTGATTTTAGAGATAGAAAAGTAGTGATCGGTACTCACGGGGCCGTTATGACATTAATGATGGGATATTTCGATAACACTTATGACTTGAATTTTTTACATAGCACGTCAAAACCAGATATTTATAGAATGGAATTTAATGAACAAAACTTATTGAATGTTCAAAGACTATGGGATGAGAAATAAATGGTCCTGAAACAGAAGAGGTGGAATGGTTTAATTCTAACAAATTACCTTTATTAATGATTCCAAATAGAAGAAAACAAATTAAAAATTATTATATTGGTCGTGGAACAGGCAGATATATGTTTTGGGAATTCAATAATCCAGCAAGCGAAACTGTTGGAGAGAATACGGAAGAGTTACTTTCAAAAGTAAGAATTGAAGGTAAATCAATTAAAGAAATATGGGATTTAATTGAGATTGATGTGTTTTATTGAATCAACGGTTTGTGAAGGTTCTTCAACTAAAGACTGATATAGAAGGTTCAATATGCTCAAGCATCGATTATTAAAAGAAATTAAAGGATGTGTTTTTATCAAAGCTATTATTTTTGATTTTGATGGCACACTTGCCGATACTCTGCCAATTTGCTTTAATGCGTTTCAGTTTGTATTTAAGGAGTTTGATAACAGAGAAATCACTCCAGAAGAGATTAAAACAATGTTTGGTCCTTCTGAAACTGGAATAATAAGAGAAAATCTAATGAATAGTAATTATGATCAAGCCATTGAAATGTATTATCAGAAATATGGTGACTATCATCAAGATCTCGTTACAGAGAACAAGGAAATCAATGATTTACTTTTATATTTAAAGACTGAAGGCTATAAATTAGCAATTGTTACGGGAAAGGCACGGAGAAGTCTAGAGATTTCTATGGATTGCCTTAATATGAGGGACGTGTTTGATGTCATTATAACGGGCGATGACGTTGAATTACCTAAACCCAATCCTGAAGGAATAAATAAGGTATTATCCATTTTAAATATAAAAAATAATGAAGCGGTTTTTCTTGGAGACAGTGATGCAGATATTCAAGCTGGCTTAGGGGCTCAAGTATATACAATCGGAGTTCAGTGGTTACCGAATTATCAATCACTTGAATTTAGTGTTAAGCCTAACCAGTTAGTAAAAAGCCCATCCGAGTTCAGAGAATTACTAATTGATATAATTTAAATTTTCAACTAACAGATGCGTTTGTGGAATAAGAGTGTTGCCGCCCTTATCTAAAAGGAAGCGAGCGTCTCTTCAATAACAATTGGAGAGACGCTTTTAATTTTTCTAACCATATAAAGGAAAATAATGCTATGCTAAAAATATGGAATATTAAGCAATTTCAATAACGGTCACGGTCAGCATAGTTGTGCGAAATGTTTCTAGTTTAAATGGAGAATGGAGAACATTACTCTGGTAAAGGCGCTCAATATGGAAAATGTGCGGTAACAGGTATGGAATTGGGTTTAACGGATTGGCACTGCCATCATAAAACCCCTTATCATCAATCCAAAGATGATCGATTTTCAAACCTGATTGTCCTCCATGAATCCGTTCATCGTCTTGTACATCTCAAAGATACTGAAAAGATTAAAGCGCAACTGCATGCCTTAAAACTAAACAAAAAGCAGTTGGAGAAGGTCAATGACCTTCGAAATCAGTGTCAATACCAAGCGATTTAGGAATGAAGAAAAGCATTTTGTTTCATTAACATAGAATTGAATGAATCGGTTTAGTTGGAACGCCGTATGCGGTGAAAGTCGCATGTACGGTGTGAACGAGGGGAAAAGGGAGCGATAATTTCAAACCCTTACCTATTCGTATCAAGAAGGTTTCACGAGAAATTTTCGCAATAAATGACTATAATAAGTGTTTACTTATGATATTAGGAAATTAGGAATTGATTTATTCGAATCTTTACGTATATAAAAATTAATTTCAAAGACCTTTGGTTCAATATCATTGGCTGTTTCAAATCCATTGTCTAGGGAACTTTCAGGAAGAAACGCAATTCCTTTTTGGGCAGAAACCATTGTTAAAATTATGTCAAAAGAATCTATCTCAATCACTTGTGAATTCAATAAGGATTTATCCTGTATATATTGAAGAGTGTGTTGTCTAAAGGGACATTTTTGGTCTCTACTCACAAAAAAGGTTTCTGTTTGTAAATCTACTTTTTTCTTGTTAATGGATTTTAACAAAATGAGATTTTCTTTAATATGATGAATTTTTTTAAAGGTGGTATCATTTAAAAAACGATTAGTGATAACCATATCAACTTCATTATTTTTAAGTAATTTTTTCAGCGTCAAATTTGATTCAACAAATAAAGAACACATTGATTCGTTTTCGGCGAACCTTTTTTCCAAATATATTTTAGCTATTGATTGAGTGGTTCCAATATTGTATATCTCTATTTCGGACCGAACTGTTCCTTTCATTTCTTCAATTAAGCTCATTATTTTATTTGCATAATTTTGTACTATTTCTCCTGCCGATAATATTTCCACGCCTCTATTAGTACGATCGAATAGTGGCACGCCCAGTTCTCCTTCTAACTTTTTTACTCTCTCTGAAACATTCGGTTGGACATATCCAAGTTCTTCAGCAGCTTTAGTTATTGAATTGGATTCTGCTACTTTCAGAAAAATTAACAAATCGTTTATCTCCACATTACCACCCCTTGATATCATTTTTAATGATAACCAATATAATTTATAACTTTTTTACTTTATAAAAGTAAAGAAATATACTCAAAACATAAGGGAGTGATAAAGATGATAGGTATGCAATATAAAATTACTTTACCTAGCGATTATAATATGGATATCATTAGGAATAGGGTAAAAGAGAATGGTTTTAAAACGGATGGATTTAGAGGATTAAACTTTAAAATGTACATCATCACTGAAAAAGGGAAAAACGGAAACCTTCATAATTCGTATGCTCCTCTGTATCTTTGGAACGATTCTAATGGAATGAACCGTTTTATTTTTGAGGGATCTTTCAATAATATTTTGGAGTCATTTGGTTGGCAAAAAATCAACATTGGGATTCCTTTAACTGTTGAAATGAAAAAGGAACTACTTCTTAGGAGCGATTTTTTATTGGAAATATCGGGTTCAATTAACGAAACCAACACGTTGAGCAATCTAATGTTTGACCCAATGGGAGTAGATGAACAAACTGCTCTAGGAAAAGTTTTAATCTATGACCCAGACAAATGGGGATATAGTCAATTTTACTTGTTTGAAAGTAGACCAATGTTAAATGACAAATTGCAAGGTGCAACCATCTATGAAATTTTACATATTTCTAAAGGTAATTGATTATATCTAAGTTTTGAATTTAGTTGTTAGTATCAAAATTAACTATTGGCAAAAAGTTTGTGAATAAGTGTACTTAACTATCGAATAGCGTCTCTTCAATAACAATTGGAGAGGCGCTTTTAATTTTTCTAACCATATAAAGGAAAATAATGCTATGCTAAAAATATAGATTATTATGCCAACTCACTAACCGTTAGATAGTTCAACAAGATATAATTTGTTTTAAAGGGGGAAACGGCAATGAATATTAGAAATTCAGCAAAAGCAATTTTAATAAGAGGAGATAAGATTTTACTAACAAAAAATAAAGATAATGAGGGTGACTTTTATCTATTCCCTGGTGGAGGACAAGAACACGGTGAAACCATTAATAATACCTTAATACGGGAGTGTATTGAAGAAACAGGGCATGAAATAAAAGTTGGAAATCTACTTCATATTCGGGAGTATATAGGGAAAAACCACGAGCATTCATCATTTGATTTTAATGTTCATCAGGTTGAGTATTATTTTGGTTGTACGATTGTTGGTGACATAAGTAATAATCAAAAGCCTACTAATCCTGATACCGACCAAGTAGGAATTGAGTGGATAACAATTAGGGATATAATGAAATATAGAATTTATCCAAAAAAGTTAAGGCAATACATAATAAAATATTTTAATGGTGACAAAGCTCCTGTTTACTTAGGAGATATAAATTAGGTCTTGTTGAACTAATGGGAGCAATAGTTGAAGATCACGATGAATCTCCGGCTTTTTTTCTTTTCCCTAACGTTTGGATGCTCGTGGAACTAAACCTAGAGTTCTAGTTTAAGAGGAGTGATTTATAATGGATTTTATAATTCGTAAAATGCGAAGCGAAGATACAGAACAAGTTCAAGATGTGGCGAAGACAACTTGGAACGCTACCTATGAAGGGATAATTCCTTTAAATGTCCAAGAGAATTTCTTGAATTCAGCTTACAATGATGAAATGATGAAACGGCGTTTGGAAAAGTCTAATCTGTTCGTCGCAGTACATGAAGAAAAGGTTGTTGGTTTTGCAAATTTTTCCCCAGTAAACGAAGGAAAAGCTGAATTAGGTGCCATTTATATTTATCCAGAATTCCAAGGTATGGGAATTGGCTCAGCGTTATTACAAAAGGGAATTAATCATTTAAAAGATATCAAAGAAATTTATATAAATGTGGAAAAGGAAAATAAAATAGGGAAGACCTTTTATGAAGCAAAAGGTTTTCAAATGGTTGAAGAGTTTGATGATGACTTTGATGGACACATTTTAAAAACCATTAGAATGGTTTTAGAAATCTAAGCAGTTCTATTTTTGTTAACTGTAGAGTGAGACTTCAAGATTTTTTCTTGTTGAAGATCAATTGAATGGTTGCCGTGTTATTTCTTTTTGCACTAACGGTCTGGAAGGTGAAAGAAGAGAGGTAGGGAATTAAATGACTGTGTTAGGTATTTTAGGAATGACACACGATGAGGAACTTCAAAAAAAGTTTGATTTTACATTAAGCTTTCTGAAGGAATTAATATTAGAATTTAACCCAGATGTTATTTGTGGTGAAGTTCACCCTAAAAGTTAGGGGTTATATTTAAAGACTGGTGAACCATATGGCTTTTTGGGAGAAACTCAGCCCGAATATCCGAAATTAATTTTTCCTTTGTGTGAGGAAAACGATATAAATTTTGTTCCAATAAATTGGTTTGAAGAAGACATTTTCGAAGAGGAGCCTTTTGATAAGTTTGATTATAATACTAAGATGCAACTTGAAGAGAGATTAGATATGTGGAAAGACAAGCAACTTTCTAAATGGAATCAGAGCGATATTCCTCTAAACTCTTTAGAGTATGATGACATAACAAAAGAGATGTACAGCTGGTTGCATAGTATAAATCCTGAAGTTCAGAATATCGTTTGGAGCACAAGGCACTATATTATGGTTGCCAGAGTTAAAAATGCTATTAAAAGGTATCCGAATAAAAGAATTCTATGTATTCACGGAGCTGACCATAATTATTGGTATTATCAATCCCTCAAGAATGAAGAAAGTATTAAGTTGATTTATCCATTGAGATAAGGAAGGATTTCTTCTTCAAGTAACGGAAGCTTTAGTTCAATAAGCGTACGTTGATCTTATCCAAGAAACAGGCCAGTTTGGGAGGGGATTAGTTTGATCGATGGTTATGCAACATCTAAGGATATGTCAAACTTCTTAGACAAGCACAGCATTGTAAAAAGGGAGACTCCTTGGTTTTTTATCTCCCCCATTGCGATAGGGACACATTTAGGGAATATGGATCAAACGGATTCTGAACTGTATCAAACCTCTATTGAGTATGGATTGAAAAACGGCATAAATTTTATCGATACCGCGATTAACTATCGAAGAATGCGTTCTGAACGAGATATAGGTCTAGTTCTTTCGCGTTTAATAAATGAAGAGCTTCTAAGGCGCAGCGAATTTGTCGTTTCCACGAAGGCTGGAATTATTCCTGGGGATATAGAGGCAGGACTTGTACCTAAAGATTATCTGCAAAAAATACTGCTTGATCAAGGCATTTTACAGGAATCTGATTAGGCTGCTTTAGTTGAAAAGGGAATCGGACGAATATGTTAACATCCTTTTGGCAAATTATTTATTATGATTTTTAATTTACAGTAAATGTTGAAGAATAAAACTGAGCATTTCCTGAAGTAACCTCAATTCGATATTATAACCAGAATTTTTTGATGAAAACGTATATGAATCTTTGTATGGCCATTTTTTAATGAATGTTGGTTCATCAGAAATGTCTACCCAATTTCTCGATTTGTCAAATCTTTGAAGCTGAAAAGCTATCTCTCCCATCATATCCATTGGTGCATTGATTTCAAACGGGTATGTATCTGCTTTATTGCCAGATATTCTAGCTAATGACACGGTGTAACTGCTAAACTAAAATAGACAGTTTCCGCTAGATAAAAATGAACACTTTTATCCATATGGGCTTAGGGGTTTTGGCATTGAAAGGGTTGCCGCCCCGAGGGGCGGCAACCCTTTCAATACTCGCTCGTCCGTCCCACCCATTATTAAAATTTTTCCCACAAACTTGTAGAATTTGATAGGTTATCAAACTATTAAGTGGAGGGAATTGAAAGGTGGAAAAATGGAAAGTGTATATGGAGATTTATCAATTAAAACAACAAGGATTTAAGGTGAGGAGGATTGCAAGAAAATTAGGGATTTCTAGAACGACCGTGTATAAATATCTTGAGCTGTCACCAGAGGAAATGAGTGCATGGATGGCGTCAACGAAAACGCGGTATAAAAAATTGGATCCGTATGAAATGCTTATTCAGACATGGCTAAGCGAACACGCTGATCTCTCCGCTTCACAGATTCACGATTGGTTACGGGAAAAGTATCCAGATCTAAAGGTTGGTGAGAGTACGGTACGTGGTTACGTTAAAGAATTACGTGAGAAATATGGTATTCCTAAAGTCGAAGAAAAGCGTGCCTATGAGGCTATTCCAGACCCACCAATGGGAAAACAGGCGCAGGTGGACTTTGGCCAAACCATACAAAAGACATTGGAAGGAAAAGAGATTAGGTTATATTTCATTAGCTTTGTAATGTCACATTCTCGTTTTAAGTACGCCGAGTGGCTAGACAGACCATTCACAACCAAAGATGTTATTCGAACGCATGAGAACGCCTTTCGGTTTTACGGAGGGATTCCTCATGAACTGGTTTATGATCAGGATTCTCTCATGGTAGTCAGTGAGAATTCAGGTGACTTAATTCTTACGGGTGAATTTCAAGCCTACCGTGAAGAAAGAAAATTAGTCCTCCACGTCTGTCGAAAAGCGGATCCTGAAAGTAAAGGTCGAATCGAGAATGTGGTTGGGTTTATAAAGAAAAATTTCGCTAAAAACCGTGTATTTGGTGGGATCGATCAGTGGAATGAGCAGTGTATTGCCTGGCTAGAAAGAACGGGGAATGGTAAGGTTCACAATACAACAAAAAAAAGACCAGTCGAAGTGTTTGCCCTAGAAAAACAACACTTACGACTCGTCACTAAAGAAATTGTACTTTCAAACGTTGACTCAAGTATAACAAGAACTGTTCGTAAGGACAACACGATTCTTTACCTATCCAATCGCTATTCTGTTCCTCTCGGAACCTATAAGAAAGATAAAGACGTTTTTATCGAAGTGTCAGATGAGAACCATCTTCTTGTTCGAGAGGAAAAGAAAGGGCCAGTGATTGCGGACCATATTATTTCTCAAGAAAAGGGCGGATTGATCCAAGACCGCCAACATAAAAGAGACCGAACCAAAGGTATTCCTGCTTACATCACGAGTGTTTCTAAGCAATTTGAGGACGCTGAGCTCGCCTATGAATTTCTAACTGAAGTCCAGCGCAGATACCCTCGCTATATCCGTGACCAGCTTCAACTTATATCAAAGGTTCTTAAAAGTGATTCAGAATTTGCGAGCGAGGCTTTAAAGGCGTGTTTGGATAGAGGACTGTACAGTGCAACTGAATTTAGCGACATCCACCAATATGTTAAACGCCAGCGGCAAGTGGACCGTTCACCCGGTGAGCAGAAAAAAGACCCAATTAAACCATTGGAAGCAGCTGATCAATCCATACTGTCAACGAAACCAAAGATTCGAGATATGAACGACTATTTGGCAGTTTTACAAGGAGGTTTAACTAATTGAGTCAGTCTCTAGAGCAACTCCAGCAACGTTTAAGTTCATTAAGGTGGTCGGAGAGCGCTGCCTACCTTCCCACGCTTATCTCCCAAGCGGAATCTGAGGATTGGACATACAGGATGTTTGTTGAGCACCTGTCAGCCTATGAACAAAAGCGTCGTGATGAGAAGCAAATTGAAAAACGGTTAAAATGGGCAGGATTCCCTTTTTATAAAACAATTGATGCATTTAACGTTAACGAGCAGCAATCCTTAAGCAAAAAACAAATTAATCAATTAAAGGAGTTTACTTGGATCGATCAATTATACAACCTTATTCTCTTAGGGCCGACAGGGGTGGGGAAAACCCTCCTCTCGACTGGGCTAGGAATAGAGGCTATTCATCGAGGATATAAAGTGTCCTTTGTCTCTATGGGAGAATTGATACACACACTGAAAACGGAGGAATTTACAAGAAAGTCACAGACAAGGATGAAGCGAATTAGAGACTCCCATTTGGTTATTATTGATGACTTGATGTACATGGCAATGGACACTCGGGAAGCTAATCTGTTTTTTCATTTGATCAATGACTTGTATGACCGAGCCTCTGTCATTATAACGTCAAATAAAAGCCCGAAGGAATGGGGAGAATTATTAGGGGATCCTGGCATTACGACAGCCATTTTGGATCGTCTCATTCATCGAGCTGAAGTGATCCATTTTAGAGAAGAAGAAAGTTATAGAATGAAACATCGTTCTTCCATTTTTGGGCAAGAAAGTGTCCAAAATTAATTAGCAAAAAGTGTTCATTTTCACTTGACGGTTACACACGGTTACGCCGTTACTACTGACGCTGTATTTATATGGTTGTATTATATCGTGTGACTTGGCAGCAGGCGTTGTTTTTGTTGCTTTACCAGTTCCATTATTGACATTTGTTGGTGTTGTATTGGAACAAGCTCCCAACATCATACCGGCTATGATGCTTCCTACGATTAATTTTTTTTCAATTGCAATTCCTCCAATGTTTTGATCTTTTATAATTATAACAAAAGGGCACAACTATCTTTTGGGTATTTCACGCCAAGATTTAACTGGTACAACTAAGTGTTCTTCAACAACGTGCGATAGTTAAACAAGGGTATCGCCGTTGCTTCATCAAGTAATGAGTTCAGATTATCCATAAATAATGGTGGAGTTCCGTGGGAAAAAGATACAACTTGTGGTCCTTTTGTTTTGGGGGTTTTTGGCTTCAAGGATCAAAGAAATTGGCCCACAGTAATGGTGTCACCACTAACATCTTAAAACAATCAGTTCACCTGATAAACATTATTCAATTACTTTTTATTGGTGGGTTATGAGAGCGGCAGAGATCTTTGGAATATTAGGTGTACTTAATGGACCGCTATGGTTTAAGAAGAGAATTTATGATGAAGCCAGAACGGAAAACGTCAAATAATAGTAAGGTGCCCATAAATAATCATATCTTAGATTGTGATGAAGGAGATACCTATGGGTACAAATGATGATGATAATATAGTGGATAGTTAAAGTAAGCAATCTAAAACAACATCAGTGCTTATTGCATTAACGAATCTTTAGTAAAATGAGGGTTTACCCGTTACTTGTGGTGAACGCCAAAATAGGGTTGAGAGCAGGCAAGAAGGGCGTTCATCGATGGGATGAACACCAAAATAAGTGGATGAGGGCGCTGTAAGGTCGTTCATCGAGGGTATGAACGCCAAAATAGGGTTGAGAGCAAGCAAGAATGGCGTTCATCAAGGGGATGAACGCCAAAATAGGGTTGAGGGCAGGCAAGAAAGGCGTTCATCAAGGGGATGAACGCCAAAATAGGGTTGAGGGCAGGCAAGAAAGGCGTTCATCAAGGGGATGAACGCCAAAATAGGGTTGAGGGCAGGCAAGAAAGGCGTTCATCAAGGGGATGAACGCCAAAATAGGGTTGAGAGCAGCTAAGAAAGGCGTTCATCAAGGGGATGAACGCCAAAATAGGGTTGAGAGCAGGCAAGAAAGGCGTTCATCAAGGGGATGAACGCCAAAATAGGGTTGAGGGCAAGCAAGAAGGGCGTTCATCAAGGGGATGAACGCCAAAATAGGGTTGAGAGCAGGTAAGAAGGGCGTTCATCGAGGGGATGAACGCCAAAATAGGGTTGAGGGCAGGCAAGAAGGGCGTTCATCGAGGGGATGAACGCCAAAATAGGGTTGAGAGCAGGCAAGAAGGGCGTTCATCGAGGGGATGAACGCTAAAATAGGGTTGAGGGCAGGCAAGAAGGGCGTTCATCGAGGGGATGAACGCCAAAATAGGGTTGAGGGCAGGCAAGAAAGGCGTTCATCAAGGGGATGAACGCCAAAATAGGGTTGAGGGCAGGCAAGAAGGGCGTTCATCAAGGGGATGAACGCCAAAATAGGGTTGAGAGCAGCTAAGAAAGGCGTTCATCAAGGGGATGAACGCCAAAATAGGGTTGAGGGCAGGCAAGAAAGGAGTTCATCAAGGGGATGAACGCCAAAATAGGGTTGAGGGCAGTTAAGAAGGTCGTTCATCGAGGGGATGAAAACCAAAATAGTTTGTTCGACCTGGGGAGAAAAACTCCCTAATAATCTAAGCACTATAATTATGGATTTGTTATGGTAATTGTTTTTCAATTTGCGAGGCAAAATGTTTAGTTAAATGCAAAAAGGTCTCAGCTCTTATTGAGGTGAGGCCTTATCATTATTATATATATTTAAACCAAAATTGAATCCGCGTACTACTCAGATATAGTGACTTAATTACGTAAATCTCTCTTAATCTTACTTATTTCTTGGTTCAAATGTTCTAAGTCGGTATCAAAGAAACGGTTCTGGCGTTCTATATGAACAAGGCGTTCCGACATTTCTGACCTAAAGCCAACAAGTTCGGAATGAGTCTTTTCAACGGCTTCACGAGTAGATGTAAGTATTAACGACATTTCATTTTGATGTTGTTCCAAACGTTGTTGCCCATCTTCCAGTTTATCGAAGCGTTTATCAATTCTTTCCATAAACTGTTTCAATAATTCTTCCATTTTCGTATCCCCGTCCTTTTCTTTTATTATAACACTATGAATAATGCGATGTTACCCATTTTTGAATAGTTTTGGTTTAAATCATTATAAAGCAAAAATTGCTGAATACGAAAAAACAATGACAGGTATCGGAACCCGTTAGATTAAGCAATCGGGTCTTTTTCAGGTTAGGTACGAGTGGAGATTGGGCAATTGACATACCTATTAAACAAGCTCCTGGAAAAAAAGTTGTAGTTAATAAAGAAAAGTCTTATGAAGATAAGACGCTAAGAATCGATTATCTTACCACAAATTCTATTGAAACAAACGTTGTAGGAGAACTCATTGAACCTACTGACGTTTATGATGTTGACGTCGATTTGTTCGATGACAAAGGACACCAACAAACAATGTTGAATGAAAGTGGTTATTCTTTACCTGCTGAAGATCAAAACGGGAAAGAGACGATGCATTTATTTCTAAGGTATGGAACCCCGAAGGATCCCAAAACAGTGGTTATATCCCCTTTCCTAGACCCTGACTCAGGGAAGGTAGCCACAAAACAATATATAAAAGAACTTCAAATGAAAATTCCGCTTTCAAGGTAGGATAAAAATACAATGATCACTAAAAAGAGCTGAAGACTGAGAGGCTATTGGTTGGGAACGACAAGATAATTCACTGGATGTATTTTTTAATGAATTCATTGATTCTAGTGAGCCTAATGAGCTGTTCAAAAATAGTGAGCATTATGTTGATGAATTTAGAGGAATATTTTTAGGTAATGTAAAAACGGATGAAGGAGCGTTTGAGTTATTTCGAAATTGGGTGGAAGCGGTGTTGATTCCATTTAAAAATAGCTTATTGGATTACGAGAGCGATACTTGAACAAGGTATCGCCATTTTCTTATTCATCCAAGGGTTCAGTTTACATGAGAAAGGAAAGATTAAATTTAGAGGTTAGCTTAGGTGAAGCGTGTTGAACTTAGGGGTTTGCACACTATTTTTATTGCCTTATAGGTGAATTATTTATTTTTTGATTAAACTAACGTTTCAGAATCATTTTGGTAAAAAAGTGAAATTTTTTCCACAGTTATTCGTAATTTAAAGAGGATCATTTAAGGAGGGGTATTGTGAAAAAGATTTTATTTAAGTGTGTACTATTGGCTGCTGCGTTTATGGTCATTGTAGGTTGTTCCGATTCAAAGTCTACTTCTGTCAATGGAAATGCTAAAAGTAAAACGACGACAAACACCTCAAAAGAGAACGCGAAAGCTTCGACTGCTGAAGAAGCAAATGAAAAAACCATTCAAACTTTTTTGAAAGTTAATATGACAGGTCCCGATGAAGAATTTAAAAAGGCATTAAAACAAGTGGAAGCGACTGGGAATTCAACGCTAGTACAAGCGTATGATAAAAAGTATTATCAACCCCTTTTATCCAAGGAATTCTACACAAAATTTATTAATAGCAGGTTTGACGTGTTCTGGATGCAACCCGCTTACGATCAAGGTTATCAATTCAAAGTAGACAACATTAAAATCAAAAAAGGAAAAGGCTATTATAGTTGGACAGCTGACGTAGATTACACAAAAGAAGGCAAGACAAACACCTCATCGGTTAATGGACTAATTAATCTGGATGATCAAGGAAAAATTATCTTTGTTGAGTTTGTTGATGGAGATCAAGAGATATTGAACATACTGCATAATACTCACCCACCCAAGGAAAAAACGAGCTGAATCTATATATATTTTTTAACCAATGAAAGTTTTTATTTAATAAGGATGTTTTTTATGAAATTTACTCATGTAAAGACCGCATTGAATATGATAAACGAAATGTTTAATTTTTCGTAGCAGCCGTTGCTTTGATGATTGTGTGAATAGGTGTACTTAAGCTAACAGTGTGCAAGAGTTTTAGATCGTTTGAACAGTTGCCGCCCCTTTCTTTGTTGTGCTAAAGATAAATAAGTGGCTTAGTGATCTACGTGGAAAAGGAGGATACTGGAATGAGTTTTGAATATATTACCTTCAAATCGGTTCCAGAAGGAGCGATATTAGAAAGCTTATTACTTCTTCATAAAAACATCTTTGGCGAGTCAGATAACTTAATAAAGGATATGGAATCAAAATCCAATATTTTAATTTTAGCAGCGATTAATGACAGTAAAGTGATTGGATATAAAATCGGCTATGACCTTGATCATACTAAGTTTTATAGCTGGTTAGGTGGTGTTGACAATCATTTTAGGAAACATGGAGTCGGTTCTAAATTAATGGAGACCCAACACCAATACTTGAAAGAAAATGGATATAAGATTGTCCAAACAAAGTCAATGAATAAATGGAGGAATATGTTACTTTTAAACATCAAAACAGGTTTTGATGTAGTGGGTACAGAATTAGATAAAAATGGTGAGATTAAGATAATTTTAGAGAAGCCATTGTAGGGTGGAGCTTCAACTAACAGTCTAGAATATTGATTAGGGTTTTCAAGTGATTTTAAGGAGTGACCATTGTGGAATGTTCGATTAGACCCTTTGAGGAGCGGGATATGTCGTTCTTATGGGAAATGCTGTATCAGTCTATATACGTACCTGAGGGGCAAATCAGACCTAGGCGGGAAGAGATATTGAAAGAACCTAATATTGAGAAATACCTTAAAAACTGGGGTAGGAATCATGACCATGCATTGGTCGCCTTGGATGGAGCAAATCAACCAGTAGGGGCAGTTTGGATAAGGTTGTTGAATCATGAAAACGCGGGCTATGGCTTCGTTGACGACGACACACCTGAACTTGGGATGGCGATTATGTCCCAATACAGGGGGCAAGGAATCGGGAAGCATTTATTATCGGAAATGATTGATTTTTCCCGTTCTATTGGTTACTCAGCTTTATCATTGAGCGTTGCCCCTCACAACAAGACAGCATTACAAATGTACGAAAAGAATGGATTTAAAAAAGTGTATCAAGACGAGGGTGGTTCTTGGACAATGAAAAGGGATTTGTAGCACCAGTACAAATACGTGCCTTGTTTTTTTCAGTTAACGGCGTGCTAAAAAGCCCGGGTTAAAGTTCCCGAGCTTTTACGTTTAGTATTTTTTAGAGAAATAATCCTTTACAGATTTTATATCTCCCTTGCCATCCACCGTCTGGTCACAAGTAAATGTTTTATCAGCATGTTGTAACCAAAGAGCAGCTATTGGGTAGCTATTGTTGTCGTTTTGAGTAACGATAACGATGATATCTTTTAATCCATCTTTATTTACATCTTCAAATGAAACAGCTTTAACATCTACATTATATGGAAAAGGGGAATCACTAAAATTATAAAGAATATCACCGTTTTGATTGGTTAAATAAAAGACGGTCGGTATGTGATTGCCGCTTGTGATTTTTCCTGATACAAATTCAACATTACCCCACGGTTTTAAATTGACCGCAAAGGATTGATTTTTATTTTGGACAAAACCATTAATATTTTTAATACTCTTTGGCTTGATTTGATTTTGGTAATTAGTTGTTCCATTTGAACCATTTAACATATAACTACCATTTTGATAAACCTTATAGAGCCCTACAACTCCGCTTCCTCCGTTTTTCAACATGGATTTCGATACAAGTTGTACGGTGTAATAGGAGCCAATTTTATCTTTCTTTAAATGACCATCTAAGTCATTATAAGCAATATCACTATTCGTCGATAATTGATTTTTTAAGTAACTAACCGCCTCTTTCCCACTCGAAATATTTGTATTGCTTTTACCAATAGCTGTCACATAAGTAGTAACGTTACCTGCTGAAGTTGGTTCTATTAATGATAATTGATTGTTGTCATTGACTTTGTATAGAAATAAAGTGACATTATCGACTCCGTTATTCGTTGTTTCTTTTATCGTCCCTGATTTAAAATCATTTTCATGACCTGAAGCTGGAACCATTTCAAAGCCCACTTTTTGTCCGCTTTGCGTCATTGAGTGAGAGGCATAATCGACTGTTGTATTTGGTTTTAAGCTTTCAACGTCTAGAGTAGCCTTAATAACAGCATTCGGTATGGTGTTGGCATCACTGGTTGAGTTCTTAGTTGAAGTTGTCGATGAATTATTGGGTGATGAACTTCCTGTAGAGTGGTCATCAGAAGAACTGCCGCAAGCCGACAAGGAGAGTGCCAGGACGACTGATAAAATTGTTGAGATAAAAAGTTTCAAATCTAAAACTCCCTTCGCATTGTCCATTCTAACATAAAAAAAGGATGCCTTTAGAGTCATTAGTTTAGGTTAAACCGATACCTCAAAAAAATTCATCTATAAACTAGTGCACAAACGACGAGCGTTTCTTCAATAAGAATAAAAGAAGCGCATTATGTTACATAGTGTGAAGGTTTACCCTTAAACAAACGGTTACAATAGTTCAATAACGAAGGAGCGCTTATTTAGTGTTTACCCAACCAAAGAAAATAAGTGTTATCGTTATTTTTATTGATGCCGAGGTCAAAACATCTCGTTAAGAAAGCGGTTTATATTCAGGGTTAGTCATGATAATATAAATTTAATTCTTTTAGTAGAGGTGAGTAAAGTTGAGCGAAACCGAGCAAAGGACGAAGTTAGATTTAGAACGAATTATTTTTATTGGAAGAACCTATGAAGAGTATTTGGATATGTTTTTACTTTCAGGAGAAGAATTACAGGGAAAAAGGATACTCGATTGTCCAGCGGGTGCTTGTTCGTTTACTGCTGTCGGTAATAAATCAGGCTTAGACATAACAGCTTGTGATATTGCTTATTATCATTCGTTTGAAGACCTGAAAAATAAAGGGCTTCAGGATATTAACCACGCTATGGAGAATATGGAAAAAGCGAAAAGCAATTATAAATGGAATTATTTTAATGATATAGAAGATCTTAGGAAGCATCGTTTAAGTGCTCTGCAAGATTGTGCCAATAATATGGAAAAAAACAGTGAGCGTTACATTCCAGTTACTTTGCCTTCTTTACCCTTTAAGGATGAAGAATTTGATATCCTTCTGTCAGCACATTTTCTATTTATGTATGCAGACAGATTAAATGATCAATTTCATCGTGAAACATTAAATGAATTACTAAGAGTTACGAAAGAAGAAATCCGCATCTTTCCTTTAGTTGATTTAGAAGGAAGGCGATATGAGCCTTTAGATAAAACAATAAGTTTTCTTGTTGGTATTGGATGTACAGTTGAAGAAGTCAAAGTCCCTTATGAATTTCAAACCAATGCGAACTCAATGTTAAAAATAAAAAAAGCTTAAAGTACTAAAATGGGGCAATGGTTAAGTTGGCGGGATCGAATCCTCCTTGAGCTTACGTTTTCCCGGGCACTGTTAGAATAAGCACACATAAGGCGTTCATCAAGGGGATGAACGCCAAAATAGGGCTGAGAGCAGGCAAGAAAGGCGTTCATCGAGGGGATGAACGCCGAAATAGGGCTGAGAGCAGGCAAGAAGGGCGTTCATCGAGGGGATGAACGCCAAAATAAGTGGATGAGGCAGCCGGAATGGCGTTCATCAAGGGGATGAACGCCAAAATAAGTGGATGAGGTAGTCGGAATGGCGTTCATCAAGGGGATGAACGCCAAAATATAAGTGGATGAGGCAGTCGGAATGGCGTTCATCAAGGGGATGAACGCCAAACTAAGTGGATGAGGCAGTCGGAAAGGCGTTCATCGACGGGATGAACGCCGAAATAAGTGGATGAGGTAGCCGGAATGGCGTTCATCATAGGGATGAACGCCAAAATAGGTTTGAGAGCAGGCAAGAAAGGCGTTCATCAAGGGGATGAACGCCAAAATAGAGTTGAGAGCAGGCAAGAAGGGCGTTCATCAAGGGGATGAACGCCAAAATAAATGGATGAGGCAGTCGGAAAGGCGTTCATTGAGGGGATGAACGCCAAAATAAATGGATGAGGCAGCCGGAATGGCGTTCATCAAGGGGATGAACGCCAAAATAAGTGGATGAGGCAGTCGGAATGGCGTTCATCAAGGGGATGAACGCCGAAATAGGGCTGAGAGCAGGCAAGAAAGGCGTTCATTGAGGGGATGAACGCCAAAATAAGTGGATGAGGCAGCCGGAATGGCGTTCATCAAGGGGATGAACGCCAAAATAAGTGGATGAGGTAGTCGGAATGGCGTTCATCAAGGGGATGAACGCCAAAATAGGGCTGAGAGTAGGCAAGAAGGGCGTTCATCAAGGGAATGAACGCTAAAATAAGTGGATGAGGCAGCCGGACTGTTTGGCCTGCTATAAGTTTATGCTTCTGTAGGCTGCCGTTTTTGATGTCTTAACAAAAACAATCCAAGTAATAGGGCTATGGCAAAGAAGGCAGCATAAATCCGAAACCCTATATCAGTGACATGCACTAAGGAGAGTTTTGCGGTTTGGGTCGGGATGCCCATTCCAAGGAACATTTGTGAGGCCATAGCAGGGGCCATGTAGAGTTGAAGCAATAGAAGAGTAAGCGTTTGACTCACAACCCTGCCAATATTGTAAACCGTATAGAACATGCCAGATGCCGATCCTGCTTGTTTTGAAGGAGCTGCTGACAAGACTGTTTTGGCAAGCGATGTCCATGCCAATCCGTTTGCGACAGAAATGATGAACAATGGAAGGACCACGCCAGGAATCGATAATCGAACGCCAAGATTCCCCAGCAACACTAGTGATAAGGCAATAAACACTATACCTGCTAATAATAACCGCATCGGCCCAAGAAGATCCGTTAATTTCCCCCCAAGCGGACCCATCACCAACTGAGGAAGTGATAAGGGGACAAGCAGCAGTCCGGATTCTAAAGGGGACAAATGCTCTGCTCCTTGCAGATAGAGGGCAAGAAGAATCGTGATCGAAAAATAGCCGATACAATAGCACATTGTAAGTCCCAATCCCGTTGAGTAAAGCCTATTTGTAAACAATTTCAGGTTAAAAAGCGGGTCTCGGACTCTTAATTCTGTGATGATAAATCCACCCCATAACAATCCGGTGGCAATGAAAAGCCAAAGAACTCTGCTTGAAGCCCAACCCCAAGTTTGTCCTTGGGAAAGAACGATCAACAGGGATGTCAGCCCCAAGCCGAAAGTGGTGATACCTATCCAATCCGTTTTGAAAGGCTCTTTGACACTTGATTCTTTTAATAGGAACCAGCCGCCAACTAAGCCTATTAATCCGAATGGGGCAGACACAAAGAAAATGGAGGGCCATCCAAACCCGCTTATTAAAGCCCCTCCAACGACTGGGCCAATAATGGAACCAATCACCCAAGAGGTGGAGTTGATTCCAATTGCTAGACCTAATTGCTCTTTCGGAAATGTCCTTAAAATAATGGGCGTAGCCGTTGCTAATGCTAATGCAGCACCTAACCCCTGAATAAGCCGAAAGATAATGAGTATTAGTCCAGATTCAGCTAAGCCGCACAGGACTGTAGCTATTGTGAAAATGGCAAATCCCCAAAGAAATATCTTTTTTGCACCAAGTTTATCTGCCCATCTGCCTGCTGGAAGCAAGAATACAGTACTGGTAATAAGATAGGAAGTAATGACCCACATCCCCGTCACGATGGAACTATTTAAATCCTTCATTAAAGTGGGAAGACCAATGATTACGATTGTGGCATCGACATTGGTAACAAAAGATACAAGAGTCACAACCGCCAAAACAACCCACTTGTTTGGATAGATTCCACTCATTTTAAAACCTCCTTAAGTTATCGTTTTGTAACTGTAACTAATGTACAAGAGATCATCTATCAAGTAAAATGAATATAAGCAATGTTTTGATTCATTTTTAGTGATATAAGTTAAGGGGGATTAAAATGGAGAGTAATGATCTTCGGATTTTTCAGGCGGTTGCAAGTGAAGGGAGTATTACAAAAGCCGCTCAAACACTTGGATATGTCCAGTCAAATGTTACGGCAAGGGTGCAGCAATTGGAAAAAGAGTTGAATACGCCACTTTTTTATCGCCAACGAGGGATGTTATTAACACCAGCCGGTGAGAAGTTATTAAGTTATGCGGAGAAAATTATCCATTTACTTGACGAGGCACATAAAGCTTTAAATGATTCAACAGAACCAACTGGTCGGCTCATGCTTGGCGCCACTCATACCGCCTCTGCCATGTATCTTCCTTCCATACTAGCTAATTACTGTAAATGTTATCCAAAAGTAGAGTTGTCTTTAATGACCGATTATTCAGGTGAATTGGTGGAAAAGATTCGTCATTTCCAACTTCACGGTGCATTAGTCAAATCGGAACAGAATGATGATAGCCTCGTGCAGGAGCTAGTATTTGAAGAACAACTCGTATTAATAAGTGCTCCAGAAATGAAAGATATTCAAGAGGTTTGCCATCAACCTTTTCTCATGAATACAAAAGGTTGTCCACACCGGGACCAACTTGAAACTTGGTTGAAAACAATGGGGATTGGTAACATTCGTTATTTGGAATTCAATCATCCTGATGCGATCATTCAAGGAGTGATTTCCGGACTTGGAGCCTCTTTGGTGCCAAAGTCGTCGATTCAATCACATGAAATGAAAGGGGTAGTCCGTTCTTTTGAAATTCCAAAACAATACAGCACGGCCAAAACTTTTTTCATTCGACACAAGGATAGTCTCATGACAAGCACGCTTTCAAAATTTATTGAGATGTTAAAAGAAAGTTTCCAACCATTAACGGCGTTTTAAAAAGGGAGAAGATTGCTTGAAGCAAAGGGGGCTATTAGTTAAGAGGACAATGATTTTTACTTGTTAAAATAAAGGTCAATTTTGTTTAAGAAGAGAAGTTAACTTTGAGGTGATAAAAGTGTCAATAAAAGGACTTAATCATTTTCTGTTTTCTGTTTCTGATTTGGAAAATTCTATTGATTTTTATCAAGATGTTTTTGATGCAAAACTATTAGTAAAAGGCAAAAAAACGGCTTACTTCGATTTAAATGGAATGTGGCTTGCACTTAATGAGGAGAAAGACATACCTCGTAATGAAATACACCAATCCTACACACATATTGCCTTCTCAATTGATGAAGAGGAAATTAATGAAATGTACGACAGACTAAAAGAATTGAATGTAAATATCCTGTCAGGTCGCCAAAGAGATGAAAGAGATAAAAAATCGATTTATTTTACTGACCCTGATGGTCACAAATTTGAATTTCATACTGGTGCATTACGAGATAGATTGAATTATTATAAACAAGATAAAACACATATGGAGTTTTATGATTAAAAGGGATTTTTCTTCAACTAAAGCCCATTACATTTAAGTGAAATAGAGACGATACGGGAGTTTCTTGAGAGTGCTTTCTTTGCTGGAAGGCGTTTAATAATGCTTCAACCAACAGGGTGGATACTAGACGATACTTTAAAAGAGTCGATAACCATTCGTGCTTTTAGTCCATTTGCAAAACAAATGGTTTTAGTTATTGATGAACAAGATAAAACTGTTGTCGGACTTGATATTTGTGGATAATTTAAAAATTGCCCTTTGATTTTCTCTTGCCCAAAACCTGTACGTGGTAGATTTTTTCTTGAGTTTGTTAATTTGTTTTCAATTGATCTTCTGCAAAATGAATGAATGCTTGTGCGGCGTGACTAAGGTATTTATCCGATCGATAGATGATGCTCGTTTCCCTGACAGGTGGGTGATCGTGTATCGGGATAAACCGAAGATTAAGATTGTCAATGGATTCAAGCAGGGAATGAGCTTGGATGGCGACGGCGATGTTTTCTTTTACAAAATGAAAAAGGGAAGGATTGGAACTCGTTTCAACTACAACGTTCAGATTGAACCCATGTTGTTGACAAAAGTTTTCCAAAAAATCTCTCCCCCAGAATCCTCTTGGATAGATAACGATAGGAACGCCTTTTAGATCGGTCAAGGCTATCGATTTTCTACTAGAAAACGCATGGTCTTTTGAGACAACGATTCCGTATGCTTCTCTGGATAACGGCCGAATCACTAGGCGTGGATCATTTAAAGGCTTAACGGAGATGCCAACATCGATTTCATTATCTAGGATGAGTTCAGTTAAGGCTACTTCAGAGACAATTTTTAGCTTGATGTTCGGATAGGTCTTGCAGAAATGAATGAACAACGGGGTTAGACGAAAATCAAGCTCTGATGGTAAGGCACCAACCCCCAGACTCCCTCCGCGTTGATAACGAAGGTCATCTATTTCATGGCGAGCGTTATGAAGGCTTTGAAACATTTCACGAGCATATTTGAGTAAAATCATTCCGGCTTCAGTCAGTGAAATTCGTTTTCCAATCCGATCAAACAAGGGGGTTCCAATTTCTTCCTCTAGAGCTTTAATTTGCAGGCTCAAATTAGGCTGGGAGATGCCAATCCTATCCGCTGCTTTAGTAAAATGTAATTCCTCGCATACTGCAACAAAGTAATCCAATCGTCTCAGTTCCATTAAGTTGTCCAACTCCTAAATTTGTGTCGTCGTTCAGTTATCATTTAAAAAGCAAATCATTATTATAAATTTAATATAATTGATAAATAGATGGATCTCAACTAAGATTTATTCATGCAGTCAGATCGCGGTTCTTGAACACTCATTTAACTAGTTCAGATCCAAAGATTTAACGAAGTCAACAATCGAACAGATCGTTGTCTATCGTGACAAGCGCCGCCGTTTTGACCTGCTGCTTACACCTTTATCAATACCGGCCTTGATAACAGTTGCTTAACAAAAGAACAAAAGTCAAGGTTGTGGGTTAAAAAACTAAAGGAGTCTGAAATTTAACTGATGGGGAGTCAAAAGATATGAAGAAACAAGTATTATTAATTATTGCGTTATTTATCGCGTCACTTAATCTACGTCCAGCGATTAATTCGGTTTCCCCGCTAATGGGAAATATTAACGGGGAAATTGGAATGAGTGCAGCTGTTGCTAGCTTATTAACTTCTATCCCCGTCATATGTATGGGCGTTTTTTCACCAATCGCGATTAAGGTGAGTGGCAAATGGGGTGTTGAACGGATTATTGGTTGGTCATTAATGATTATCGGAATCGGTACGGTTCTTCGATTATGGACACATTCCACACCTCTGCTCCTTATTACCTCTTTGATCGCAGGAATCGGAATCGCCATGATTGGACCGCTATTATCTGGTTTTATCAAATTACATTTTCCCAAACATGTTCCGTCAATGCTTTCGGTTTACACAGTTGCCCTTACATTGGGAGCTGCAGCCAGTTCTTCTTTTTCAATCCCGCTACAAAAAAGCTTCCATTCTTGGCAAGCTTCTCTCGCATTTTGGGCAACGATTGCTTTTCTCGCTGCCATTATCTGGTGGTTGTTCGTTAATCTGCAAGTTAAACAACCCGATCACAAGGACTCTGAAAGCATGAAAGTTAAATTGCCATGGGGAGAGCGGAAAGCCTGGCTCATTACTCTATCATTTGGTCTTATGGCTATTTTATTCTACTCCTATACAGCATGGCTGCCGCAAATTATTCAAGGTATGGGTTATTCAAAATCTTACGCAGCCACTTCTTTAACTATATTTGTGGTTATTCAAATTCCTGTAAGTTTAGTGTTGCCGTCTTTACTGAAAAAATTTCCGTCACGCCGTTTGTGGCTGGTCACCGAATCAATCTTTGAACTATTAGGTTTAGTGTTGCTTGTATTCAATGTTGAACCTTGGTTAGCTTCCGCATTGATTGGAATTGGGGCCAGCGGATTGTTCTCTTTAAACTTACTTCTCCCGATTGATGCGACAAATCACCACCATGAAGCGGCCGCTTGGTCAGCCAAAGCACAATCTGTCGGCTATGTAATCGGTGCACTCGGTCCAATTCTTTTGGGCTTGATTCACGACTCAACGAATAGTTTTACCTCAGCCGTCATTGCCATGATTGTCATCGTTTTACTGATGATTAGTGTTCAATTTGCTGTCACAGCGAAACGACGAACTGATCATATAGAGGAACAACAAGGAAATGTGGTTTGAGATAAGTCACTTAATAAGATAGTCATAAAAAAAGCGTGGGGGCAGTTTACCGCGCATTTTTTGTGGAGAAAAATTTTAAAAACAAATAGCCGCTGTCAAATTTTGTTTGTTATAATTAGTTAAGAATATTTTTATTATTTGTTCTTTGGACGATTACACCTGAGCGCTGATTAGATGTCTGACATAGAAATAAAAGATAAGTTCCTTATTTGATGCTAAAAGTGGTCTAGTAAGAAGGGCTTTTAAGAGTAAATAACTATAAATGGCAAACAAAGGGGGGGCCATATGTTAAACAATGCACAAAAAGAGGATAATCGTTTGCTAAATAAAATTAGAAAGGATCACTCCTCACCGTCACAGATGCTGTATTTTTTTATATGGGGGTTAGTCTTTACATTTTCATTTTATTTGGAAAATGAAAGAGTGGGAGCCATACTTTTTCTGATTGTGACGCTTCTTTATGGGGTGAGATTTTTCTATTTAATTCTCTTTAAGAAGACTCATGCCCGGTCACGATTATTACTAATTGCGAGCCTATCTATTCTAGTATCCTTGGCCATTTTCTATATCCACCAGACATACTTCTTTAATCCAGTTACCTTCAAAAAAAGTGCTTTTCTATATGAGTCTTGGAATAATTACAATAACCCAGTCAGCATGAAAATTACAGGAGGATCAACTCAAGCAAAAAAAGTGACCGATCCTTTCCAAGTTAAGATGATAATGAACGACATCGAAAAAACAAGTCCTATCCAAGTTTCCATCCCTAAGAATCCCGGCCCGACATTCGAGATCGATTTTTATACAGGAAACACGGTTTTCCAACACGTACTCATTTACCCAAACTATCAAGTTGCGCAATACGTTACCGAGATTAAGACCAATAACGGATCTGCCAAAAAAATCGAATCGGTTTACCTTCCCCCAGACTTGTTAAGGTATGTTAACAATCAACTTGGAGTCAGTCATTAGAACCGATTCTATCTTTTTTCTAGCTGTTTCTTATGCTAGTAATATTGAAAGGTTCTCCACGATAAATGAAGAGGCGCTTTTAATTTCCCTAACCAAAAAAAGGAAAATAATGCTATGATTAAATAGATCGAATATTGGGTTACTTCTCTAACGGTTTACAGGGGGGGGAGAACGTAGAAAGGTATTTTTCCTTTTTAGATGACTTGTAAAAGCAGAGGAGGAAGTATGAACGTTTATTTAAATCTATTTGGGCTTATGATTCTTATCTTGACTGCCTTATTATTTATTGTTCTTTGTGTGAGGCTTTTTATCTGTTTTTTCAAAAAGAGAGCATTTCCGAAAAAAATCTAATTGCGGTATTGTCTGGAATTGTAATAGTTATAGGGATTTATGTTTATGACGAATACTTTTTTACCTTTAGCCACCTTAAAGGAACTTTTCAGGAGGGGCCAGTCAAATCTCCGAATGGAACCTATTCAGCCAATGTGTACTATGAACCGTGGGGTGGTGCTGCTGGAGGTGTAACTATTTGGGTGAAAGTAACGACTAACACTTCAAAAAAAGTGACTAAAACTGTCTATTATGCTCGGGCAAATGATGATTTTACAATGAAATGGAAAACCGATCATACTTTAAAGGTGACGAACAAGAGCCTCGATTATCCAAAGATAGATAATTATAGCGTGACTTTGGATGTAAGAAATGAAATTTATGATGGATATGGTTTAGCGTGCAAGAGTGTCTTAATGAAAAATGATTATAAGAAATGCTTATCAAACTAAGAAATGTTGTAAATGAAAGAAACCAAGTGCAGAAACGCGTTCTGCTTTTAATTGTTTAAAAAGTTAATAAATTTTCCGATTCGCTAAAACCATGTAATAGTTGATTTTCTAATTCGTCCATTCTTTTGTGCAAAGTGGTGAATTCATCTTTCATTTCGTTCACCTTCTTTATTTCTATTATCTTTCAAAGGTTATTACGATCACTCTTTTTTATAATGGCACATTTAGAGATGGGGATTTTCCGTTTATTATATTTGGAGGATTAATAGCTGGATTAAAGAAGGGGATGAACGCCAAAAAAGGGTTGGGAGCAGGCAAGAAGTGCGTTCATCGAGGGGATGAACGCCAAAATAGGGCTGAGGGCAGGCAAGAATGGCGTTCATCGAGGGAATGAACGCCAAAATAGGGTTGAGAGCAGGCAAGAAGAGCGTTCATCAAAGGGATGAACGCCAAAAAAGAGCGAGTGAGGCAGTCGAAAGGGCGTTCATCGAGGGGATGAACGCCAAAATAAGTGAATGAGGCAGCTGAAAGGGTGTTCATCAAGGGGATGAACGCCAAAATAGGGTTGAGAGCAGGCAAGAAGGGCGTTCATCAAGGGGATGAACGCCAAAATAGGGCTGAGAGCAGGCAAGAAGGGCGTTCATCAAGGGGATGAACGCCAAAAAAGGGTTGAGAGCTGTTAAGAATGGCGTTCATCGAGGGGATGAACGCCAAAATAAGTGGATGAGGCAGCCGGAATGGCGTTCATCGAGGGTATGAACGCCAAAATAGGGTTGAGAGCAGGCAAGAAAGGCGTTCATCGAGGGGATGAACGCCAAAAAAGGGTTGAGAGCTGTTAAGAAGGGCGTTCATCAAGGGGATGAACGCCAAAATAGGGTTTAGAGCAGGCAAGAATGGCGTTCATCAAGGGGATGAACGCCAAAAAAGGGTTGAGAGCTGTTAAGAAGGGCGTTCATCAAAGGGATGAACGCCAAAAAAGGGTTGAGAGCTGTTAAAAAGAGCGTTCATCAAATGGATGAACGCCAAAAAAGGGTTGAGAGCTGTTAAGAAGGGCGTTCATCAAGGGGATGAACGCCAAAATAGGGCTGAGAGCAGGCAAGAAGGGCGTTCATCGAGGGGATGAACGCCAAAATAGGGCTGAAAGCAGGCAAGAATGGCGTTCATCGAGGGGATGAACGCCAAAAAAGGGTTGAGAGCAGGCAAGAAGGGCGTTCATCAAGGGGATGAACGCCAAAAAAGGGTTGAGAGCTGTTAAGAAGGGCGTTCATCAAGGGGATGAACGCCAAAATAGGGCTGAGAGCAGGCAAGAATGGCGTTCATCGAGGGGATGAACGCCAAAATAGGGCTGAGAGCAGGCAAGAATGGCGTTCATCGAGGGGATGAACGCCAAAATAAGTGGATGAGGCAGCCGGAAGGGCGTTCATCAAAGGGATGAACGCCAAAATAAGTGGATGAGGCAGCAGGAATGGCGTTCATCAAGGGGATGAACGCCAAAATAGGTGGATGAGGCAGCTGAAAAGGCGTTCATCAAAGGGATGAACGCCAAAATAAGTGGATGAGGCAGCCGGAATGGCGTTCATCAAGGGAATGAACGCCAAAATAGGGCTGAGGGCAGGCAAGAATGGCGTTCATCGAGGGGATGAACGCCAAAATAGGGAACACTTAAAATGAGGTGTTGTCTATGAAAAGGTATTCTCGTTGGCTATTGGTGATTGTATTTCTTGTTCTTCCTACGCATGCAGAGGCAGAAGAAGACTATAAAGTTGTTTCTGAGTTACCGAAAGAAAGGGTCACCCTATATGCTAAAAAAATGGATGGATTATACCGAGATTTCAAAATTAGTTTTAAAGGTCAATCTTATTCAAGGCCGTTCTGGGTGAATGCTACTAATCCAACCTATGCACCTGAACTATTTTATGAAGACATTAATCATGATCGAAAAAAGGAATTAATTATAGCTTTAACAGAGGGAACGGGTTCTGGTGTGCTAGATGAAAAAGTCCATGTTTATAGCTATACGAATGGATTGAATGAGGTTCTTGTCGAAAATCCTTTGATCATTATCAACAAAAATGTAATAACCCATTTAACGACTGAAAAAGCTGAAATTATTGTGGGGGACCAGGTGTCCATTGTTGATACGAAATTAATTAATCCCTCTCATTTATATGAGACCATTAGTTTTGGCAGCATTATTGATTATGAAGTGATTCATC
Source organism: Pullulanibacillus sp. KACC 23026 (assembly GCF_029094525.1). Taxonomy (NCBI): domain Bacteria; kingdom Bacillati; phylum Bacillota; class Bacilli; order Caryophanales; family Sporolactobacillaceae; genus Pullulanibacillus; species Pullulanibacillus sp. KACC 23026. The sequence continues at coordinate 1,957,610 of NZ_CP119107.1, forward strand.
ATCATCTTATGGCCAGAGTAAGTGGGACAATAGCGCCCTCAGCGGTGATTGGAGATATGATCATTGTATATGAACAAAGAAATAACCTATATCAAGCGAAATCAATTAATTTTGTAACGGATCTTAATAAAAATCCTTTTTATGGTCCAGTGAATCCATCAGTAATTACAAATTAATGTAAAGCAAGAGGGGTGGGGGCTTTGTTAGCATTTTCATTAGCAATTGTCATCGGTGGATGCTTCATCACATTTGTTGGATATTCAGTTAAGAAAAAGGGGAGTACATCATTTATTGCAGGAAATAATGTTGTTTTTATCCCCAAAAATGAGAAAAAATTAGCCTCAAGAATCGGCATAAATGGTATGATTTTTGGTATCGAGGTTGTCTCATTTCCAATTATTTATCAGTTGTATGATTTGAGAGGAAGTTATATAGCCATTTTAGCGGTGATCCATCTTTTAATCGTTTTTATCCTAATGCTTTTGGATCAATTTGAAATTTAATGCCTCTCTTAATAGAGTAAAATCTGCGATGGTGAAAAGGTTCTGATCGATTGTCGCACTTTTTCTTGTAGAACAAATCGGCAGTTAGTTGAAGTGAAGTTTTTACAAAATATGTGAAATTGAGGTTAACCTTATGAAAAAATACGTTTTTTTATTTTTTCCTATTATTTATTATGGATTTATTGCCTTACAATATTTAGATCTGAACAAATTTTACAGTCTTTCAGATTTGTTTAACATGGTTATTGCTACTAGTTGTTTGTTTTTTTTATTGAAACACATTAAATTAAACACATTATCAGATTGGATAGTTGGCGGTGCCTTTTCTTTATATATTTGCGTATTATACCATTTGACTGTTGAATTTGTGTTCGATTTTTCGGACATGGAATTCTCAATGCAAAATGTAAGATACTTATCTCACTCGGTAAATTTAATCCCATTAAAGGGTATTTTTGAGGTTATAAATAATAGCCCATCAGCTTTTTATCAAATAATTGGAAACATTGGTATGCTTGCTCCCTTTTCTTTTTCAATGCTCTATTTACAAGGGGTAAAAAGTAGTAAACAAGCTATAGTGATTTCAGTTGCTTGTTCATTAGGTATTGAAGTTATACAGTTTCTGCAGAGTCTTTTAGTTGCTCTATTTTTGGATTATATGGGAATGGGGAGAATATCAGATATTGATGATGTTATTTTAAATACAACAGGCGCTGTAATTGGAGTGGCGTGCTATCATTTTTTTACCAAAATGGGAAAGATATTTCTATCAGAAGAGAGAGCGACAAAGAAAATTGGATTTTAGTATTCAATTGCCGCTTTTCTTGATGGTTAAAAAGATAAATATAAAAGCTTTGTGGAACTCGTGGTGCCGATTAGTTTTATAGAGAACCTGTTCCTTAGAAATCAAGTGTCTACTACGATGGTAAAGGCCCAATGAACAGGTTTTAACAAATGGTTCTTCAAGTCAATAAAAATGATTTCTTAAACTAAGAACTTTGAGCGATTCTTCAATATAAATGGAGAGACGTTTTTAATTTTATAACCATAAAAAGGGAAATAGTGCTATGATGAAAAAGATAGAATATTGGGTTACTTCTCTAATGGTTTACAGAGGATTAAGAATGTAGAAATATTTGCCGTGTTTTTTCCTGTTTAGATGACTTGTATAAGCAGAGGAGGAAGTATGAACCCTATTATATTATAAATTGAAAAGAGTTGAGTGAAGTTGGAAACTGCCAAATTAAAAGATCAGTTGTTAATGATCCAAAATAAAGATTATCGCTTACCCAAAGGCTTAGATGAATTTGAAGCAGTTGAACTAGTGATAAGTTCACTGGGTTCACCTAATGGAGAATTACGTGACGAGCTAGGATACACTATTCTTGTTAAATGGTTGGTAAAAGAGAATATTCTCACTGGCGATCAATTGACAAACATACTCAAGCAAGCTATTTCCGATGATAGGCTTTATTTTAAGATTGGAGAGTCAGGAACTGATAGTGTGTTTCAAAGATCGTTTTCATCATTGCTTATAGCACTAGTCTTGTTCCGTGATAACGAAGAACAATTCCTAAGCAAAAAAGATTTTACAGAGGTATTTAATCGTTTAGCCGAATATTGCAGGTTAGAGAAAGATTTTCGAAGTCATGTAGTAGGAAAAGGGTGGGCACATGCTCCCGCTCATATTAGTGATGCCCTTAATGAATGCGTGAGAAATCGTTATACCGATTATAGCCAATGTGCGGTATTATGGGAAAGTCTTAAGACGTTGATAGAGAATGCTCCACATGTATTCGATGCTGAAGAAGATGAACGAATTGCAATACCTGTCATAGCAATGGTAGAGCAAAAAAAGATACTATTTACAGACTTGCTTCAATGGATAAAAAAGATTGATATATATCAATTGGATAGTGACCTAGACGATGCAGCTGAAAGATATACCAAATTACAGAAAAAATTAAACTTCAAACATCTTTTAAGATGTTTATATATGAGAATGAAAGCAAAATCATTGATTGGGAAAGAAGAAGAGGAAAGTTTGTTAGAATTGGAGCACAAATTTAATCCGCACTATTACAACCTCTAACTGATAATTCCTGTACAAAGGATAATGAAGGAGGAAATTTTATAAAAAGGGATGGAGAGGACAAATGGAGTATCGTAATTCTGAATTTTACGAAGATGAAGCTGTTTTTGAAAGATATACGAAACTAAGAAGTAGAGAAGATAATTCAATGGATATATTACCTTATTAAATATAATAAGGTTACGGAGATACTGATTAAAAGAAGAAGCAATCTGCATTATGAGTACGGGTTTATCTGTGGTTATACTACTAAATCACAAGTTCACTCACAGTTGATTATCCGATTTTTTTGATAGTTCGTAGTACTTTCTTTCTAGTTCATTTATCTTATCTTGCATAAAATCTATCATGAAATCTTTCTCTTTGTTTCGATTCTCTATGTGTAATTTCGTTTCTCTAAAACCATGTAATGTTTGATTTTCTAATCTGTCCATTCTTTCGTGCAAAGTGTTGATTTCATCTCTTATTACCTTGAATTCATCTTTCATTACCTTGAATTCATCTTTCATTACTTTGAATTCATCTTTCATTTCCTTTTTTATTTCTAACAATAGTTCGTAGATATTATTTTCCATTACGTTCACCTCCTTCTCCTTTATTTACTATTATAATATCTTTCATGTTTTTTTGCTATTACTCTTTGTTATAATGGCGCCATTTAGAGATATAATGGCTGCCATTATCAGAATTAGAAAATATTCAACTATACGCTAACATAGGAAGACAAATTCAGGATTATGTCTTACATAAGAGAACGATTGATCTAATCGAAGAGCACAAACTTTAAGACTCTGTCTATGGAACGCACGATCAGATGAGTGCTTCAAGAAAAAAATAAATGCGGGAATTTGAATGAACATCAGACTTGCTGAATCCAAAGACATTGAGCAATAAATAAGAATGAGATGGGATATGACACTTGAATTTGGTGAAAGTAAGAAAAAAATCGAAGCCTTTTATGATTTTCAAAAGGAATGCCGCTCTTTTTTAGAAAATGTACTTAATAGTGGTCAAGGGTTTATTTGGGTTGCGGGAATGTGAATCTCATTCGACTAATCAATTAAACTTCTGCTGTATAATTAAAATTTGTGAATGTATCGGATGCGTTTCTTCAATAAAAATGAAGGGGCGCTTTTAAATTTGTCATCAGAAAAAATAGTATTTAATGAAAGGCGAGATAAAATGTAGCCTGTTACTCAGCTGAAGTGGCCTTTTTGGCAATTAATGCGTAAATAGACCGATAACCAATTTTCAAATATCGGAATTAGACTATGGGGATTTTTATGGATAGGGTGATTAGGAAGGTCCATGAAAGTTCTCACAGATGTGGCCAGACCTTCACTAAGTAGAGGTGTGTACAAAATGATCTATCTTATTATAATCAAGGAAAAGCTTTTTGAATGGTCAGGAAAATATAGTTATATTATGTATGTAATAAGCTCACTTTGGGAATATTCCCCATATGGAAACATAAAAGGGGGAGCTTATGATTTTAAATAATGATCAATTAAGAGCGAGGGCGCATGAGTTCGCCCTAACTCATGAATTAACTTCCACCGGAGAGCTAGCCGCACGTTTTTGGCCAGGCTTTAATAGGGATCTGGCTACTCTCCATGAATTTGCGAAACTTCTACAGAACTACAATGTGGACTGTAAGCAGCCTGCGGAGGATTGGCTTCTGGACCATATCAATTTTATAGAGACACAAGCTCAGGTTGTTTATCGAGAATTGCCCAATACCAAGTTAAAAAGGCTGCCCAAGTTGAAAACAACTGGGTTACCAAGGATCTATGCCGTGTGCAATGATTACCTTGATCAAATGAATGGACACTATGATGTTGATTCATTTGAAAATTATATTATGTCCTTTCAGGAAGTTTCTGTTCTAAAGGATTCAGAATGTTGGACGTTACTCAGTGCCATGCGTGTCGTTATTATTCGCCGTTTGGCAGAAGCGATGAGGGAGGTAAGAAAACGACACGACGTGTGTCACTCGATTACGTCATTCATGAAGCAAATAGGCTCCAAAAATATGACTGATTCTAAAATAAGGGCCTTATTGGAACAAAAAACACGTAAAAAGCCTTTGGATCCAGTTGAAATTGTTCATTTTGTCCAACATTTAAGTGAGTGGGAACCCAATATTCGGATCGTTCATGATTGGCTTGCGGTCCATATTGAAACTAGTGAATCGAGCCTTGAACAAATGGTTTCGTTTGAGCATGAACTGCAAGCGGAACTTCAAGTGATATGTGGTAACTTAGTGAAAAGTTTGCACACTCTCGAGCGATTACCATGGCGTTTGAGTTTCACTAAAATTTCCCATATTGAAAAAATCCTTCTTTCCGATCCCAATAATGACTATAAACGTCTGGATATAGCAAGTCGTGATTTACTTCGTGGACGCGTCGCTAAAATTGCTGAACAACTGAACATTCCGGAAACGTTAGTGGCCCAGACTTCCATAAGGCTGGCAAAGTCTCGCCTAGAAGACGCGGACGCGGATCAAACAAAATTGATCCCTCGAGAAGCATGCCTTTCCTATTATTTACTTGATCCACATGGGACTACTATTCTAAGGGGAGAGCTTAGTAAGTTGGCCCGGCCTAGGAGGTTGCCTCATCTTGCCATACGAAGGCAACCATCATTGGTATATTTTTTAAGCTTCATTTTATTGTTTGTCGGTTTGATGCTAGTAAGTGGAAGATGGACAACATATGGGAGCGGGGTTCGGCCGATATCTTGGCTTGCTATTTTTGCTGCCCTGTTTTTACCTATCAGTGAATGGGTCATAACCATTCTCCATGAAGTAATAAGTAAATGTTGCCATCCTACTCCTCTCTTGAGATATGATTTTTCTAATGAAGTGTCCGAAGATGCCAGGACGATCGTCGTCATGCCGGTTATTTGGTCGAGTAAGGAAGAGGTGGATGATGTTGTGAATCAACTTTTGGTCCACTACCTTGCAAATCGGCAGAAGAACCTTCATTTTGGTATATTGGCAGACTTTTGTGATGCTCATTCTGAAACAATGCCAGGTGATGGCGAAATTCTCTCACATGCATTAGACCGTATTGACGAATTACAACAACAATACGGAACTGATAAATTTTTCCTGTTCCACAGGTCCCGAGTTTACAATTCTGTTGATCGTGTCTATATGGGCTGGGAGCGCAAGCGAGGCAAACTCGTTGAATTCGTTGAGCTTCTTTCCGGCAACAATCATACAAGTTATAAGACTATACTTGGAGAGACAACGATTCTGCAAAATATTAAATATATATTTACAACCGATCACGATACTTTGCTTCCGATCGGTGTTGTGAGCAGACTTGCGGGAACCATTCACTTCCCATACAATCGACCGCGCCTTAATCATGATGAAACACGCGTGATCGAGGGGTTTGGTGTCTTGCAGCCGCGTATAGGTGTAAGTTTTGAATCTACCCAAAGCTCAAGATTTGCCGCACTTTGGGCTGGAGAGCCAGGGATTGACCCATATGCTTTCGCGGTTTCGGATGTCTATCAGGATTTCTTTTCTCACGCGATTTTTGTGGGGAAAGGAATCTTTGATGTAGAAGCATTTCGAAAAACGCTTGTAGACCGTATCCCTGACCATTCTGTACTGAGTCATGATTTACTTGAAGGTGGATTTCTACGTACAGGGTTAGTTTCGGATATTGAAGTGGTTGAATCCTACCCAAAAACATACTATGCCTATGAGCAACGTGCTCATCGTTGGATCCGAGGAGACTGGCAGCTCCTCAAATGGTTAGGTATAAAATGTGAAGACCGTCATGGTGAAAGCAAGCAAATTGCCTTGTGCAGCCTGACTCGTTGGCAAATTGTTGATAATTTACGCCGGAGCCTGCGTGCACCTATCTATTTTCTAGTTGCTATTCTTGGGCTATTCGCATTACCAGGCAGAAGTTGGGTGTGGGAAACGATTGTGCTTTTAACGATTTTTCTTCCGTTTTTACGTGCACTTGCTTCAGCGGTGATGGGGAGAAGACTTAATCGATCCCTTGGTGTCAGTTTCATGCAGTGTGCATTACAGTTCATAACACTGCCATTTTCTGCTGTTCTATCGGCGGATGCCATTATACGCTCACTCTACCGCATGTACGTTAGTCGGCGTAATCTACTTGAGTGGGTCCCTTCTGCCTGGACCGATCGCGATGACACAACAAAGCATGTGTTCATGTTTGAGCCAGCGGGCTACATTGTTTCTGTCTTATTTGCCGTTGTCGCTTGGCTTTCAGACGATATTTTTGTGCGCGCTATAGGTGTAGCGGCTTTAATCCTTTGGCTATTAGCTAGACCGATCATCCAGAAATTAAATCAGCCACAAAAACCAAATAAGTATCCATGGATGGACGCGGCTGGTTCACAGCTCAGAGAATTAGCGTCCCAAATTTGGTCATTTTATGAACGGTATGTGACAGAGGATGAATCTTGGCTCCCCCCTGACAATGTCCAGTACCATCCACAGGAGATCATTGCTCATCGGACATCACCTACCAACATTGGGTTGTATTTAGCTTGTGTGGTTGCGGCCCGTGATCTTGATTTCATCGATACATCTGTGATGGTGAAACGTATTGAAGCCTCAGTAAAAACCGTTGTAAGGATGGAGAAATGGAATGGTCACTTACTAAACTGGTATGACACAGAATCTGCCCAGCCTCTATTACCTAAATATGTTTCAACCGTTGATTCCGGTAATTTTGTTGCCTATTTAATGGTCGTTCGTCAAGGATTGGCTGAATGGGGCAAACGAGAGAGTGATTTTAAGCCTCATATCGATTCTCTTAATAAAGAAATCAACGAACTAATTGAACAGACTAATTTTCAATCATTATATAACCAAGATGAACGTTTGTTCTCATTAGGGTATCATCTGGATTCAAATCAAAAAGATACGATTCTTTACGATTTATTGGCATCAGAGGCAAGACAGGCAAGCTTTGTTGCCATTGCCTTAGGGCAAATCCCAGTTTCACACTGGTTCTCATTAGGCCGAACGATGACCATTTCTGGCAAAGATAAGACATTATTATCGTGGTCGGGTACCATGTTTGAGTATTTAATGCCAAGTCTGATTATGCGCACATACAAAAATACAATTTGGGATTCCACTTATCGAGGTGTTGTTAGACTGCAACAAATGTATGCCGACCAATTTCAAGTGCCATTTGGAATTTCGGAAAGCGGTTACTATGCTTTTGACTATCAAATGAACTATCAGTATCGGGCTTTTGGTATTCCTGGACTTGGATTTGACCGTGGGCTTGAACATGATTTGGTCCTTGCTCCCTATGCTACGATTATGGCTCTTCCTTATGCGGGCAATGCAGGACTTTCAGCGCTAAAGAGGTTTGAGGATTTACAGGCTAAAGGAGACTTTGGATATTACGAGGCAGTAGATTTTACATCACAAAGACTTTCAAAAGGCAGCCGATATCAGGTCGTACAGAGTTACATGGCTCATCATCAAGGCATGAGTATGCTTACTCTTTGCAATTTATTGGCAAATGATATCATGATTAATCGATTTCATTCCGATGCTCGTATCTGTACAACCGACATGCTTTTACAAGAGCGCCTACCGGATAAAGCTGCCCTTATAGAAGAACCAATTGGGATCTATAAGAAGTTCACCTCTTTTGAAGAGCATTTTGACAGTTTGGAACGTAACTTTTATGAACCGACCCTCCTACCAGAAGTAAACATATTGTCAAACGGCCGTATGACGAGTATAAACACGAACAATGGTACTGGAATGCTCACATGGAATGGGATTGCTGTCACAAGATGGAGGGAAGATCCAGTTGTGGATACATCGGGCATGATGATTTACATCCACGAATTCCCTTCAGAAGAGACATGGAGCACATCGCGGTTCCCTTGCAATGCCATTCAGGATACAAAAGCCGTATTTCGTCTTGATAAAACTTCGTATGAAGGAGAGTATCAAGGCATCTCATCTAATCTTGAAATAACCATTTCCCCGAATGTGGACGCGGAAATTCGTCGCCTTCAACTCGTGAATAATAGTGATCAAGACCGTGTATTGGAAGTGACTACTTTTCTGGAATTAGCAATGGCAAACCCATCTGCAGTCAATGCGCATCCAGCGTTTAACAAGTTATTTATCGAAACCAGCCACGATGCCGCATCACAATGCTTATTGGCAAAGAGGCGGCCAAGAGAGGATAAAGAACAGGAGACATGGGCAGTCCATACTGTCTATGTTGACACACATGAAGTGGGAGACTATGAATTTGAAACAGATCGCGCCAAATTCATTGGCCGAGGTTATTCACTTAAGGAACCAAAGGCGCTATTTTCACGTCTGCGTGGACTTACAGGCTCTGTAGTGGACCCGGCGTTTGTCATGAGGCGCCGAATTCAATTGGCCCCGAAAGAATCAGCAACCGTCTATATCGTAACAGGTGTTGCAGAGAGTCGTGACAAAGCACTGGACATCATTCATCAGCTAAGTGAACCGAAGCAATCTGACAATGCCTTCCATTTAGCTTTGGTGCGTTCACAAATCGACCTCAGGCATCTGCATTTAACGCCGGAACAGGCAATGGAAGCCTATTTGTTGGCGGGGAGGCTCCTATTTACCCCGCCGCTCACTTCTTTGCGTCAGGAAGCAATTGAACATAATCGTTTGGGCCAGTCCGCATTATGGCCGTACGGAGTGAGTGGAGACGTGCCGATAGTGGTCGTTACGATTAAAAATATGGCCGATTTGCCATTCGTTCTGTTAATAACAAGACAACATCAGTACTTGTGCATGCTCGGATTAGAAATAGACCTGGTGGTGCTTGATGAGACCATAGGCGGGTACCAGGATCAGCTCATGAATCGCTTACGGGATGAGATGACTGCCATTGGGATAGGACAAATGAAACGAATGATCGGTTTGAAAGCATCACAGCTTGATGAGAATGTACGGACACTTCTAAAAGCTGTTGCTCGTGTATGGTTGCGGGCGGGTGGTCCAAGCCTAAAGGCACAATTACACGTTGAACCTATGACATTAAAGCCGTTAAAGCGGCAGCCTGCTGCAACACAAAAAGGTATTCAAAAGCAGTTGGCAACCAGTATTACGCCTATAGGGGAATTTTTCAATGGATGGGGTGGTTTTATTGAAGATGGCCAGGCCTATCAACTTTTCGTGCAAAACGGCTCTTATCTCCCTAGACCTTGGAGCAATATCCTTGCCAATCCAAGATTCGGTTGTTTAATTACCGATTTTGGCACAGGATATAGTTGGTGGCACAATTCGCGTGAGTGTAAACTCACCCCATGGACGAATGATCCAGTACTTGATCAGCCTGGAGAATGTCTCTATTTACGAGATCTCGTAACAGGTAAGGTCTGGTCTGCAACACCTAAACCGGCAGGAGCCGAACTGACGTATAAAGTCACTCATGGCAAAGGATTTAGCCGGTTTGAACAACTAGATGGTGAGATTACGCACACGATGGATACGGTCGTTCCTTTGGATGATACACTAAAAGTGGTCCAACTGCGCATAAGGAATAGTAGTAAGGTGCAAAAACAAATTTCCATTACGTATTACGCCGAATGGGTTCTTGGAGTTACTCGCGAGGCGCAAGCACCTTTCATTGTGACAGAATGGGATAAGGATCATAAGGCATTACTTGCTCATAACGCCTATCAGGAAACCTTTAGTGATGCTGTCAGCTTTATGCATATTTCTATTCCCGGGTCCAAGGATCCATCGGAACAGTTGTACTCTTGGACAGGTAACCGAGCGGAATTTATCGGACACGGAGGTTCATTAGAATCTCCAGCAGCACTCTTTGAAAAGGGACTGTCAAACCGCACAGGGTCATTCTCCAATACTTGCGGAGCGATCCAAACGGTTGTTGAAATACCCCCGGAAGATGAAATAACGGTAACCATTTTATTTGGCTGTGCAGCCTCAAAAAGTGAGGTTTATTCATTAATCGGACAATATGGTCGGCCTTCTTCCTTCAATGATACATTAACAAGTGTTAAACGTTATTGGCAGAATATCCTTGGACAAGTACAGGTTAAATCACCAGATCGTTCAATGGATATAATGATGAATGGCTGGCTATTATATCAAACATTGGCCTGTCGATTATGGGCCAGGACCGCTTTTTACCAAGCAGGCGGGGCATTTGGATTTCGCGATCAGCTGCAGGATTCACTCGCGTTTTTACATGCAGACCCTTCCATCACAAGGAAGCAAATACTTATCAATGCTGCACATCAATATCAAGAAGGAGATGTACAGCACTGGTGGCACGAAGAAACACACAAGGGAATCCGTACGAAATTTTCAGATGACTTACTTTGGCTTCCATACACTGTCTCGCGTTATTTAGAACAAACAGGTGATTACGAAATTCTTAAAGAAAACGTTCCCTTTATAAAAAGTGATGTTCTTAAAGATGAAGAATTGGAGCGTTACGAAGATACCGTAGTGTCTGAAGAAAAAGGGACCGTATTGGAACATTGCCTACGAGCCATTCGCCATTCCTTGAAATTTGGTGAACACGGAATCCCACTTATGGGAATTGGTGACTGGAACGACGGGATGAGCCGTATTGGAGCACAGGGACGCGGCGAGAGTGTCTGGCTGGGGTGGTTCCTTTTAGAAATTCTTAACAGGTTTATTAGACTTGAAGGGGACATCCTCTCGCCAAACGAAATTGAACAATTTGAAGAAACCGCACGCCAATTGGAGAACAACCTCAACCATAATGCTTGGGATGGTTCTTGGTTCCGCAGGGCCTTTACGGATGCTGGGACATGGATTGGGACCAATCGGAACAAGGAATGCCGAATTGATGCCATTGCACAGTCATGGTCAGTCCTTTCGAAGGGAACATCAGAAGACCGGCAGTCTCGGGCGATGGCATCGTTTGATCGCGAGCTTGTTGACCGCGATTTAAGCCTTGCTAAATTGTTAACAAAACCGTTTAATGAAACAAGCCCAAGCCCTGGATACATTCAAGGGTATCCGCCTGGAATTCGCGAAAATGGAGGGCAGTATACACACGGTGTGATATGGGGAATTGTGGCATGGGCGATGTTAAATCGTCGAGATAAGGCATTTGAGCTATTTTCCATGCTAAATCCCATCACACATACCCGCAACTTTCGAGACGTCCAAACGTACGAAAATGAACCATATGTTATGTCAGCAGATGTCTATACAGCTACTCCTCATCAAGGACGGGCTGGATGGTCCTGGTACACGGGAGCTGCGGGTTGGATGTACCAAGCGGGGCTGGAATATGTACTAGGAGTCAAGCTTCAAGGAGATCAGCTTTATATTCAGCCTTGTGTACCAGCCGAGTGGGATTCGTACACCATCGACTATAAATACCGAAAGACCACTTATTCGCTGAAGGTCTATTGTAAACAAGATCTTGGAATTCCAGTTAAATGGCTGGTCGACGGTAAGGACGCCGGAAAAGAGCCGTATTTGAAACTCGTGGATGACGGACAGGTTCACTTAGTAGAAGTTCATCTTGGTTTGCAGCATTTCAGACCACAGGAAAACAGGACACATGGTTAAATAAGAGAGACAATTGGCGATATGCACCCAATAAAGTGGACAGATGAACTAAACAAATCTGTTCAACTTTATTGGGGTTTTTTATGAAAAGGGATGAGTTCAAATGGGTGTCCTTTACACAAATGATGCACAGTACCTGGATTAACACCTGCTCAAATAACTAGGGAGCAATTTTGGTTATATTTGGTTTATAAGGAATCGGGCCGCTGCTTCTGAGCCTGAAGAGTTAGGTACACCTATAAAATAGGGTTGAGAGCAGGCAAGAATGGCGTTCATCGAGGGGATGAACGCCAAAATAAGTGGATGAAGCAGCTGTAAGGGCGTTCATCGAGGGTATGAACGCCAAAAAGAGGGAGTGAGGCAGCTGTAAGGGTGTTCATCAAGGGGATGAACGCCAAAATAAGTGGATGAGGCAGCTGTAAGGGCGTTCATCAAGGGTATGAACGCCAAAAAGAGGGAGTGAGGCAGCTGTAAGGGCGTTCATCAAGGGGATGAACGCCAAAATAAGTGGATGAGGCAGCTGTAAGGGCGTTCATCAAAGGTATGAACGCCAAAATAAGTGGATGAGGCAGCTGTAAGGGCGTTCATCGAGGGTATGAACGCCAAAAAGAGGGAGTGAGGCAGCTGTAAGGGTGTTCATCAAGGGGATGAACGCCAAAATAAGTGGATGAGGCAGCAGTAAGGGCGTTCATCAAGGGTATGAACGCCAAAATAGGGTTGAGAGCAGGCAAGAAGGGCGTTCATCAAGGGGATGAACGCCAAAATAAGTGGATGAAGCAGCAGTAAGGGCGTTCATCGAGGGTATGAACGCCAAAAAGAGGGAGTGAGGCAGCAGTAAGGGCGTTCATCGAGGGGATGAACGCCAAAATAAGTGGATGAGGCAGCTGTAAGGGCGTTCATCAAAGGTATGAACGCCAAAATAAGTGGATGAGGCAGCTGTAAGGGCGTTCATCAAGGGGATGAACGCCAAAATAAGTGGATGAGGCAGCTGTAAGGGCGTTCATCAAAGGTATGAACGCCAAAATAAGTGGATGAGGCAGCTGTAAGGGCGTTCATCGAGGGTATGAACGCCAAAAAGAGGGAGTGAGGCAGCTGTAAGGGTGTTCATCAAGGGGATGAACGCCAAAATAAGTGGATGAGGCAGCAGTAAGGGCGTTCATCAAGGGTATGAACGCCAAAATAGGGTTGAGAGCAGGCAAGAAGGGCGTTCATCAAGGGGATGAACGCCAAAATAAGTGGATGAAGCAGCAGTAAGGGCGTTCATCGAGGGTATGAACGCCAAAAAGAGGGAGTGAGGCAGCTGTAAGGGCGTTCATCAAGGGGATGAACGCCAAAATAAGTGGATGAGGCAGCGGTAAGGGCGTTCATCAAGGGGATGAACGCCAAAATAAGTGGATGAGGCAGCCGGAAGGGCGTTCATCAAGGGAATGAACGCCAAAATAAGTGGATGAGGCAGCCGGAAGGGCGTTCATCGAGGGGATGAACGCCAAAATAGGGTTGAGAGCAGGCAAGAAGGGCGTTCAACGAGGGGATGAACGCCAAAAATGTCTGATCGGTTGCCGCACTTTTTCTTGTAGAACAAATCGGTAGTTAGTCAAAGTGAAATTTTTACAAAATATGTGAAATTAAGGTTATAATTAACTTCTACTAGTTATAAAGGGGATGAGGAGAATTGGAAATAATTCAACAATGGGACCAGAGTGAGAGCGAGTTTATTCGAAAAAAGTTAATTGAATACAATATGGAAAAACTCCCAGATGATCTTAAAACGCCAAATGAAAACATAAGTTTTATTATAAAAGATGATGATAGAAAAATTGTTGGTGGAATTACTGGAAACATGTTTTGGGACCATTTACATATTGATTTTTTGTGGGTTGATCAGAGCGTCAGAGGGAAAGGGTACGGCAGCGAACTATTGAATAAAATGGAGGGATTCGCAAAAGAAAAAGGGTGTAGGTTAATTTATCTAGATACATTTAGTTTTCAAGCACCTGATTTCTATAAAAAAAATGGTTATGAGGTTTTTGGTATTCTTGAGGATCATCCAAAAGGATTTAATCAATATTTTTTACAAAAAAGACTTAGCAAATAGTAGTTAAAGAAACAAGTGCGATACTTGATAAGGTATCGCTGTTTTCTTATTCAGCAAGTGGTTCAGTTTGGATAATAACGGTATATCCCTTTTATTATTCGGTTGAGGCAATAGGTGATTTGAATGTAAATTAGGGTAAAAAAATGATTCAATAAGAAAGCTTTTTTACATCAAATGTCTTAGCGAGCATGCCGACCTCTAGACAATTATGGTGATTTTAGTCAAATTCCTGTGAAATCCCTTTAAAAAACCATATACAGAACCATCGAGTGGCCATAAAAGTTAAAAATAAACTCATCCATGTAAAATACCAGGTCCAATGCACATAAGTAATGAGCTTTGTGTATTTCTCGAAGATCACTTCGCTCACAGTTAGAACCGTGCAAAATGAGCAGTAGTATAGAAACTTTATTATTTTATTATGATCATTTGGATAAAACACATTAAAAATACTACAAATGATTGGGTAAAAAAAATATTCGTAGCTAAAGCTTGACCGATTAACCTCGGGAAAAAAACGGACTGGATAGCTGATCAAGCCAAACTCAATAACGATTAAACCTGTTACCCAGGTAATGGCTTGTTTAAACAAAAAAGCGACAACTGCTAATCGCCACTTATTTTTAGGAATGATAAACACGAATCCAATTGCGATGATCCATAAAATAATTAAAATAAATACTTCGTTTCTCATAGAAGGACCTGCTTGTCACTCTGGAATAGAGAGTGCTTTTTAAAAAACCATTTATATATCAAATTAGTAATGGCGTATAAACCAAAAAAATCTAGCCATGTCCAGTACCAGGCATAGTTTATGTAATTGATTAAATTTGTATTTTTTTCCAAAAGAACATCGAAAATAACTACAACTGAAATCCAGGCAGCTAAATAAATGAGTCGGATAATCAAATTTTTCTTTGGTTCAAAGATCATGTAATAACCACAAACAAAAGGATAAAAAAAGTAGTCAGTTGTTAAGGAGATATCTGTTGCTTTTGGTAATTCCCGTACTGGAAATGAATACAAATGTAAATTAACATGTATCAAAGAATTTAGCCACATTAAGGTTTGACACATAAGAAACGCAAATAGAAATCTCCGTCTACGTTTTTTTGGAACTATTACCACATATGAAAGAAGACTGCTAACCCACATTATAAGCATTATTAAATAATCAACTGACATCATTAAAAATCCTTTCATGAACAACTTAGTTTTAATTTATCCAATTTATCCTATCTATAATCTTGACCTAATTAAGAAAAGTAACAAAAGAAAAGTGGGAAATTAAGTCTGAATGACAATATAAATAGAGGCATCCTAGGAACTAGGACACCATTTTATAGGGTGAAAACATTAGGGTCTACTTGACTCCAGGCATTAGTCTTAATAGACGTAAGCAGCTCCAACAATAATTAAGAGGATGAACAGTACAACAATTAGGGCAAAGCCTGCACCCATTCCGTAGCCACCGCCGCCGTAGCAGCAGCCGCCACCCATTCCACCATATCCAGCCATTTAAGAGCACCACCTTTCACTTTAGATAATTTACTATATGGAAATACGCCATTAAGGATATGGACAAAAGTTTTTTATTAATAAAATAAACTGTTTTACTACATGGATCAAAAGGTTATGGGTACACGAATTTAATGAGCATTAATAACAAGAAAAAATGCTCCTATTTACTCAGGTGTGTCATTAAAAAGCGGTTTCTTAAACCATTTCTTATTTTTATTTAGATATTCTCTCCCTGCCCAGTAATTAGGAGGCTCGTAACCAATTAATGAATAATCGAGTTCATAACCATTGGTTGCCAATTGAATAAGTAACATTTTCTTGAGATCAGATGGATGAATGTCTTTTGTTTTGACAGTGATAACTTGAACTCCATGACGTTGCGGATTTCCCACAACGATCACTTGATTACCTTTTGTATAAACTTCAGTAACGTTTGTTTGAAACACAACAATATATAAGTCAAGGTCCGTTTTATTTTGAAAGGTTGGAAAATCAATTCCTATATTATGTTCGAAATCAAATAAACCCGAAAGTCCAATATCATAGATGGGGAATAAACGATGTTGTGCGAAATAAATCCTACTCGGAATAGAACTCCATCTCCCGCCTCCATAGGTGCTGTGCCACTGTTCTTGATAAACAGGACGCTCATAGGATGGATCCTTTTTAATTGTATTGAAGGGGATTTTTGATCCCGTTTTCAGGACTTCAGAAATAGGAAAGGTAGTTGAAGGGTATTTACCCTCCCATTCTTTTTCCTGTGGAGACTTATGAATAGTAACTGGCTTTGGAGGCTCAAGATCATTTAATCTATTTTCAAGTTCGGCGTATTTTTCATAAATTTCTTTTTCACTCGTTGAATTGTAAGAATGACTCTTAGCGTGAGTTAATGAACCAAAAATAAGATATAAAGTCATAATGCAGGCACCAATTGCAAAAACAACTGTTTTATTCATCAAAATCACCTCTAGTAGTTAATGTCTGAATAAAAAGGTCAAACTATTCCGGCTAACAAGACCAATTGTGGAAATATTGCGAGCTATTGTGCAAGAGGGTCACAATAATTGAATGTAGTCTAGTAGTGGAAGAAGAAATTTCAAAAATTGAAGGAATTGAAACGGTGGATGTAAGAAATTCCCACAGCTTTTTGCTGTATGGGGGCATAAATCACTTTTATCAACAGTACCGAAAAGTGTTTAGATTTTTTGCAAGATGCCTAGATAATGATTTACGAGCCCTTTACATCAAGAAAAGCCATTTGTTGCTTACATATCGAGTGAATAATGATACTATTAAAATAACTCACCGGATAATTTTTAACAGTTCGGTTTCATGGAAGAAGTTTTAACGTATAGAGGGGATGTTAGAAGTGGAAGTTCGACAAATGGCAACGGCCTTCTTAATTCACCAAGACAGAGTGTTGATGATGAAGAAAGCTAAGAGTAAAATCTTTCATTTTGAATTTTGGGGTGGAATTGGAGGCCATATGGAACCGAATGAATTGAATTATCCCATGGAAGCGAGTTACCGAGAAATTGAAGAAGAGACAGGAATTAAAAAAGATGACATTAAAAATTTTAAGCTTAACTACATACTACTTGAAAATAATAGCGGGGAAATACGTCAACAATATGTTTACTTTGGAGAAACAAGGCATATGAATGTTAGGCCTTCTGATGAAGGGGAACTATATTGGATATCTAAGAATGAGTTATCAAGTTTATATACCTCAAAAATGATCGGTTTAACTCTTGAGCACTATTTGACTCATACCAACAACACTCCTAACATTTTGCTTGGAGCCATGATGACTAATAATGAATCTAAACCAGAAATCCAATGGTCAATCATCAATGAGACTTTTGGGTTTTAGCTTTGACTAAAAGGAAGAGACAGAGTCCATTTAAAGGGATTAAGCTTTAGACTAATAAAGTGAAATAGTTTTCTTTTGATAAAATTAAGGCGGAGGAAGTTAAGATGGATACGGTTAAGCAGAATAGTAAGGCTTGGGATAAGAAAGTTGAAGAACAAGCAGTCTATACAAGGGCTGTTTCTACGGAAATGATTGAAAAAAGTAAATTAGGTGATTGGGAGATTACCGTGACGGCAGGAAAACCTGTACCAAGAAGTTGGTTTCCAAAATCACTCGTAGGCCTTAAACTATTATGTCTAGCTTCTGGTGGAGGCCAACAAGGACCGATATTAGCAGCAGCCGGAGCGGATGTAACCGTTACGGATATTTCTAGGAAGCAGTTGGAACAAGATGAATTTGTCGCAGAACGGAACGGTTTGATTTTAAGGACTGTTCAGGGTGATATGTCTGACCTCTCAGATTTTGAGGATGAAGAATTTGATATGATTATAAACCCTGTATCAAATCTTTTTGTAAAAGACGTCCATCCTGTATGGAAAGAAGCATCAAGAGTTTTAAAAAACAAAGGGATTCTTATTTCCGGCTTTACAAACCCACTCCTCTTTATTTTTGATGATGAAGAAGATAGGAAGGGAAATCTAGTGGTTAAAAACTCTATTCCTTCATCATCCTTGGATAATCTCACTGAAAAAGAAAAGGAAGACTATATAAAAGCCAATAAAACAATCGAGTTTGGGCATACGCTAGAAGATCAAATTCAAGGACAAATGGATGCTGGGTTTATACTCAATGGTTTTTATGAAGATGATTTTGGCGGAAGTCGACCATTAGATAAATATATTAAATGTTTCATTGCAACAAGAGCTATAAAGACAAGTATGGATTGATTGAGTGAGACAAAAAATGGAATAGGTGCTTTTATTTTCCAATCGAACAGAATACCCTGAACTGAAATTGTAATGTACAGTTTCTAAGCATTTGGTATTTTTTCATGGATCATATCGATAAACTAAAGGGGGAAAGATCCAGGGATTGTTTTTTAAATTAAATGTGTTAAAATGTTAGAAATATTAATACAAGTGATGATAGGAATCAGTAACTTTTTATCTCCCTGTTCAAGAGAGCTAATGGCGGTGAGAATTAGCACAAAGATAAAAGGTGAATTACCTCCTTGAACTTTCTTTGTGAAAAGTGTTCGGTAGCAAAGAACGGCTTAAAACCGTTACATTATGAAGTGGAAGAGCAATCTTCAATTAGGGTGGTACCGCGTTAACCACGTCCCTATTTAGGGGCGTGGTTTTAATTTTGGCAAAAATGGAGGAATTATAGTGGAGAATTTTATTGAGCAACTATCAAACGAGCAAAAGTTAGAAGTCGAAAGGCAATTGAATACTTACAAAAACGGGTCCCATGAAATGATTCCAGAATTGGAATTGAAAAATAAACTAGCTCGCTCTCTTCTCACAAATAAACCTCTTAGAGTAAAGCTTGGTCTTGATCCTTCTGCTCCCGATATTCATCTTGGTCATACGGTTGTCTTAAACAAACTAAAACAGTTCCAAGAAAACGGTCATATTATTCAATTGATAATCGGTGATTTTACCGGAAGAATTGGTGATCCAACAGATAAGACAGCTACGAGAAGACAATTAACTGACGAGGAGGTCAAGCACAACGCCAAGACTTATTTCGAACAATTCAGCAGGGTTCTTGATATGGATAAAGTTGAACTTCATTATAATTCTGAATGGCTATCCCGGTTGAATTTTGAAGATGTCATTCATCTTTCCTCCAGTATTACGGTTGCTCGGTTGTTGGAGCGAAATGACTTTTCAAATCGGTTCTCTTCGGGTAAACCGATTTCACTTCATGAATTCTTTTACCCGCTTATGCAAGGATACGATTCAGTAGCGCTTAAGACGGATATCGAACTCGGAGGTACTGATCAGCACTTTAATCTATTAATGGGTCGGCATTTACAAGAGCACTTTGGGGAAGAGAAACAAGTCGTGCTATTACTGCCATTAATTGAAGGCTTAGATGGCGTAGATAAAATGTCGAAGTCAAAGAATAATTATATCGGTGTAGACGATCAGCCTAATGACATGTACGGAAAAACAATGTCCATTCCGGATGTCCTCATAACCAAATATTTTGATTTAGTAACCGATCTAACACTAGAAGAAAAAAATAAAATTAAAGAAGGGCTAAAAAATGGAAAGCTCCATCCTCGCGATGCCAAAATGTTTTTAGCAAAGACAATTGTTAGCATTTACCATGGTGTTGAACAATCTGAAGAAGCCGAGACCTATTTTAGAGACGTATTTCAAAAAAAGGCAATACCTGAAACTATTCCCCTTATTAAGTGGAGTGGAACAAAGCAAATGCCTATTAGTGATCTACTTATGGCACTCGATTTAATAGAGTCCAAAACGGCAGCAAGAAAAATGATTCAAAATGGAGGAGTCCGTTTGAATCAAACTAAGGTTAAAGACAATCAATTAATGGTGGGCTTAGAAGAGGGATTAATCATTCAAATAGGGAAACGGAAAATGGTTCGAATCACAATGCAATAAACAACTTAGGGGTAATAATCCTTGTATACTTACATTGTTTGGCTGGTTTATGCTTTTTATTTGCTTTTTGGGTTTGTATTGAATTGCAGTCCCTTGGGCTTAAAACGAGCGATCCGAATCAAGATTTTACCAAGAATTGATAAACAATAAAGGGTGAAAGAATGAGTAGAGTTGGGAAATCAGTTCTTTGGTTAATTGTAGGAATTATAGGACTTGGCTTTTTATTTTTCTGTTTTAGTTTGTGGATAGCTTTTTTCAATGGTGATCAGTTTTTTATAAAAAGAGATTTAAATCATTTAATTCATAATCCCGTTGAAATTCAATCTGTTTCTAAAGACACTTTGACAGTTGATTTTTTCAAAAATTCCTCGAAAGACCCGAACATAAGTGATATTGAAGAAGAATTGGATCATAACAAGAAAGTTAACCACTATAAAGCTAAGGTCAATGGGAAGCCAGTTGACTTATATGTTCATGTGACTGGGTTCTACACTTTCTCTATAACCAAAATATCGGTTGATGGACTACCAAATTTGCCGGATTTCTATATGGATTAGTAATCAAAATGGGATAAACAGTTAACTGAATGTGGGATGCGGGCACTGTACCAGACAAGGGGCATTGTGGAGAGAAGAAAATGCCTTCGAAATATTCATGGATCATTTTTGGGATATTATGTAATATTAGAGTGAATTTATTAAAATAAACAAAGAGATTTTTGCTTTAAAATCTAGTACATATCATTGGACTTACTAAAATAAGAAATTAAAAGCATCATCTCAACTCAAAGAAGTGGAAGGGGAGATATTCCTGTGTCACTGAAAGCAGATCTTATGGCATGGAATGACGGAAACTTGAAAGACATTGATTTAGATGTTCTTCTTGAAGAAATGCTAGACAATATCGGGGCAGTTGATTCAGAATTACGTGATACTCTAATTTATAATGCTTTTGGGAAGCTGATTTTAGATGACTATTTAACAATCAAACAAATGGAATATATTTTAGAAGTTTGTCTAAAGAAAATGTATATGGATATTAGACAAAAAGAGAGCGATTCAGTTTTCACACGTTCTTTTTCATCGTTGGTTGTGGCACTTATCTTAGAAAAAGATAGACAAACTCGTTTCTTAGCTGAAAGTGTGGTTCAACGTATCATTGAAGAAAGTTGTGAGTACATAAAGCTTGAAGAAGATATTCGTGGATACGTTGAGGGAAAGGGATGGGCACATAGTGTGGCTCACGGCTCTGATTTACTAACGGAAGCCGTGAAGCATCCTTTGTTTCGAATCGACTATGTGCCTGACTATCTCAAAGCCATAAAAATGTGTTTACTAAAAGACAGGTTAAGAAATCATCCCTATATTGATGATGAAGATGAAAGACTTATCTTTGTCATAGAAGCCCTTATGGAGAAGGGTGTTACACAAGAAGAAATGAGTTCTTGGCTATTAGAGATTTCGGATTCATTAAAAGAAGTCTTCAAAAAGGAAGGTTTTAGTTTGCCATTTTTTCGGCTAATGACTAATTTCAGTCAGTTTTGCAGGACTTTTTATTTTAGATTACTGTTTAAAGATTGCTGCAAAAGCTTGAGAGACAACGTTGCTCATGTTCTAGAACAATGGCACAACCAATTGTATCAATCAGATGGAGCTTAGGGTAACCTCAATTTATTTGGCTGTTTTCCTAAATTCGTTGCCATTTGTTACGAAAATTATAAATCTTTAGAAATAAGTCATTTTTTATGCTAAGCTAAAAGTAAATTAGGAAAAGTACTCAAATTCATTTATATAAATAACAATAGTTAAGCTGATTTTAGTAGGGGGGAAGCAGTGTTGTTTCGTGACTTACTTCGGGGGCTATTTAAACGTAGTGAAGGCAATTTGGTTGAGCTAATAACTCTTTTTTTGTCGTATATAACAATAAGTCTAATTACAAAAGGCATCCATTTGGGAATAAATAATTGGTATTTAGCATTTTTAATAATTATTCTGTACACAATTATTTATATAATTTGTCTCGTGGTTATATCCTTTTTAGTTGGAGATAGAAATAGAAAAGTAAACAAAGGATACTTCCTACTAGTCTTTTTAGTCATTTCTATTATAAATACATTCATGAATTAGAGGATAGTTACAGAAGAATACTAAAATAATATTTGGAACGAATGATGCGAATGTCCAACTTCGCACGGGGCCGAGAGTTGGCTCGGAATCGTTTGAACTCAAACGGTACACGTTTTTTGCAAGTTAAGGATTTGGAATAATTGAATAAATGAACGAGTTTATACGAATCAAACAATTTTATAAAACAAGGAGTTGTATAAGAATGTGTGGGATTCGAGGCAAAGCTTCAAAGAGATTCAGAAATTCCTAATCATCGGCAACGTTTAATTAAAGCCATTGAATGTGATTTAGTTAGTGATGAAAATATACTGGCCATCTTTTATGGTGGATCTGTTGGAAATAACACGACTGATTTATATTCTGATATTGATCTTCGTATTGTCGTGAAAGATGACGCGTTTGAAAAGTATAGGTTAAATAAAAAACAAAGAGCTCGAAATTGGGGGCCAGTTCTGTTTTATGAGGATTTGCCTTGGGCGACACACAGTATCGCTCATTACGAGAGCTTCATAAAAGTAGACACGTTTTATTATAAACCGAAAGATATTCAACCATCTGTTTGGCTGCAGGACATTAAAATTGTGAGGGATACAAAAAGCCTTGTTATGAATGCCTTAATAAAATCAATGAGTTTGTCCTATAAACCAAGTGTTCAAGAAGTAGAAATTTGGAGAACCAAATTTTTTGCCTATGTTCACGAAGCCTATAGAAGAGTTATGAGAAAAGAAATTTACTATGCTCTGCATTGTCTTGATCAGATACGATTATCAATGGTTACAGCTTGGTATATGGAGGCAGGTCATCAACCTAATACTTTTGGGGATTGGGCAAAATTAGAAGGAAGTAGAAGTAAATTATGGGATTGGCAGCTCGAGCTTCTTGAAGCATGGCATTGCGGAAGAGATCCAATTGAGATCATGAATGTTATAAAGGGGATCCTTCCAGAATTTGAAAGTGTTCATAAAAACTTATGCAGATTAGTTGGATTAGCAGAAGACCGCGAATGGGTTGAGGCTGTATTCAACATGATTTTTTTAGGGTAGCTTCTGGCTGCCTTTTGATCTATATAACGGTCAATTGATGGAGGTCAAAATGAATACGGAAATTATTAAACAAAATAAGAAGAGCTGGAATACAGTTGCTCATCATTTTAATGGGAAAGATGCTTTGCCGAGTTATGGACCTTTTACTCAAACGGAAGAAGAATTAGGTTTATTTGGTGACCTAACAAATAAAAAGGTGCTTGATATAGGATGTGGGAGCGGGCATTCATTACGCTACATGGCTGAGAAAGGGGCCGGTGAATTGTGGGGACTGGACTTATCCGACACACAAATAGAGGCGGCGAGAGAAACGTTAAAAGGTCTGGAGCCTCGATTATTTTGTTCACCCATGGAAGTGGAGAATGGATTGCCTGAATTCTATTTTGACTATGTCTATTCCATTTACGCGATTGGATGGTCCACGGATTTAGCCACAACTTTTAAACTAGTTTATTCTTATTTAAAGCAAGGCGGCTGTTTTATATTTAGCTGGGATCATCCACTATACGCTCACCTTAAAAGTGAAAATGGGCAGCTCTATCTTAATGGGTCTTATCAGGATGAAGGCGTGATAACTTATCCAAATTTTAAAGGGGAAGACGCCCCGATGGCTATCCCAACAAGAAAATTAAGTACCTATATTAATGAATTGATCAAAGTAGGCTTTACAATAGAAGCGGTCATAGAAAGTGAAGTATCAGCCAATTATGATCCGATAAAGGAAGAGGTGTCAGATCGTTATTATTCTTTGTATAAGGCTAGGAAATTTCCGACTACTATGATCATCAAAGCTGTTAAAAAATGAAAATCGGTTTGGTGATACTTTCTGGTTGGGACATCCAATTTTACACAGATTATGGATGAAACCCTAATTTCAGGTCAAAGAATGCTCAACCCTCTCATGATCGAAGCATGTCTAAAAGAGTTTGGTTCATTGAAGCCTCCATCCCACGAAAAGGGCTCCGCTCACGCCATGATTGTGTGTATTGGAGCCCCCATCACACACAAAGGGCTCCACGCACGCCATGATTGTGTGTATTGGAGCCCCCATCACACACAAAGGGCTCCATTTACGCTAAGATTTGGTGTGTTGGAGCCTTCATCACACACAAAAGGCTCCACGCACGCCATGAATGTGTGTATTGGAGCCCTCATCACACACAAAGGGCTTCAGTCACGCTAAGATTATGTGTATTGGAGCCCCCATCACACACAAAGGGATCCACGCACGCCATGATTTTGTGTATTGGAGCCCCCATCACACACAAAGGGCTCCGCTCACGCTAAGATTTTGTGTATTGGAGCCCCCATCACACACAAAGGGCCTCAGTCACGCTAAGATTTTGTGTATTGGAGCCCCCATCACACACAAAGGGCTCCGCTCACGCTAAGATTTTGTGTATTGGAGCCCTCATCACACACAAAAGGCTCCGCTCACGCCATGATTTTGTGTATTGGAGCCCCCATCACACACAAAGGGCTCCGCTCACGCCATGATTGTGTGTATTGGAGCCCTCATCACACACAAAAGGTTCCGCTCACGCCATGAATGTGTGTATTGGAGCCCTAATCACACACAAAGGGCTCCGCTCACACCATGATTGTGTGTATTGGAACCCCCATCACACACAAAAGGTTCCGCTCACGCCATGATTGTGTGTATTGGAGCTCCCATCACACACAAAAGGTTCCGCTCACGCCATGATTGTGTGTATTGGAGCCCCCATCACACACAAAAGGTTCCGCTCACGCCATGATTGTGTGTATTGGAGCTCCCATCACACACAAAGGGCTCCAGTCACGCTAAGATTGTGTGTGTTGGAGCCCCCATCACACACAAAGGGCTCCAGTCACGCTAAGATTGTGTGTATTGGAGCCCCCATCACACACAAAGGGCCTCAGTCACGCTAAGATTTTGTGTATTGGAGCCCCTATCACACACAAAGGGCTCCACGCACGCCATGAATGTGTGTATTGGAGCCCCCATCACACACAAAGGGCCTCAGTCACGCTAAGATTGTGTGTATTGGAGCCCTCATCACACACAAAAGGTTCCGCTCACGCCATGATTGTGTGTATTGGAGCCTTCATCACACACAAAAGGTTCCGCTCACGCCATAATTGTGTGTATTGGAGCCCTCATCACACACAAAGGGCTCCAGTCACGCTAAGATTGTGTGTGTTGGAGCCCTCATCACACACAAAGGTCTCCAGTCACGCTAAGATTTTGTGTATTGGAGCCCCCATCACACACAAAGGGCTCCGCTCACGCCATGATTGTGTGTATTGGAGCCCCCATCACACACAAAGGGTTCCGCTCACGCCATGATTGTGTGTATTGGAGCCCTCATTCCAAGAAAAGGACTCCGCCTACGCTAAGTTCTGGTGCTTTGGAGCCCACGTTTGATCTTTTTTTTCCCAATTAATGGTTTAATAGTGTTAAAATTATAACAATAATAAAAACTTATGTAACTAATGATTATGACAGGGTAAGTTATGCTGTTCGGAATTAGCCTAGTATGAACCAATGCGAAGGGTGGAGGAGAATTGGATTATATAAACAGCCTGAGGTCAATGGTTGGAAACGAAAAGGTTTTAATGGTTGTTTCCGGGGCGATTGTTTTTGATAATGAGAATCGAGTGCTTATGCAAAGGCGTTCGGATAATGGGCAATGGGGATTTCCGGGTGGTTTTATGGAATTAGGTGAGAGTGTACAAGATACAGCCAAAAGGGAAGTATATGAAGAGACAGGGCTTCAATTAGGTCACCTTGAATTATTTGGAATTTATTCAGGACCGCAATATGACAAAACGTTTCCTAATGGTGACCAAGTATCCCCAGTTTTTATTTTATTTATTTGTAAGGAATTTAAGGGTGAATTGGTGGAAAGCAACGAAGAGTCGATGGAAAATAAGTTTTTTTCGCTAAAGGAATTACCCGATAAGATCTTTACGGAACATCAGATGTTAGTCAACGATTTACTCTCACAAAAACCGCTTCCGATTATTGGTTCATTATGATCCGATTAAAGCGCGATTTTACATGAATGAACAAAGCCTTAAGATACAGGGGAGGCAAACGCATGGCATATAATCCTGAAAAAATAAGTCTAGAGGAGGCGAGTAGATTCGGAATAAAGGTGAATTTTGAGCTTATGGATAATGGCCAAAAGAGGTATAAGTTAGATGGTCCGGAGGGGAGTTCGTATTGTCGAACAGTCGGGGCTGAGACGGGTTCTTGGCAGAATAGTCATTATCACAAGGAACTTTCTGAGTTATATGTTGTTCAATTTGGTTGGATTGTCTTTGCCGAAATGAATCCAAACGGAGAGTGTCATTTGCGTTTTTTACGAGAAGGGGAGACTGTCACCGTAAAATCTTTTGTTCCTCACACTATTTTTATGAGCTCAAATGCGGTTACCCATACGATTAAATATGGAGATGTCCGTTCAGGTATTGATTGGTTCGCTTATGAGAAATTAGATGAGTTTACTCATAAATCACTGAAATCGAGTTATTGAAATTAAGGGATTAGCTTTCGGGCACAACTAGTGCTTAGAGAGTTTAATAGGGATGTCAAGTTCAAAGGAGCATGATATGAAATATATTTTATTAGTTATCCCACTCTTTTTTTACAGAACTATATTTTTGCATGTTAATATCAGCCTTTATAAGTTTGAACAACTGATAAACCTATTAATTATTTTTATTTTATTAATTTTATTGTTAAGGCACACTGCCTTGCATCATCTCTTTGACTGGTTAATTGGTGTTTTGTTCGTCGTTTATTTTTGCATTTTGTATGACGAAACGATCCATTTAACTGGAATCTTTTTAGTGTTTGATCATGGAATGTCTAATTTTTCTTTAAACAATGCTCAACACGTATTTGCCACGGTCAATCTCATTCCATTAAAAGGGATAATCAGTGTAATAAAGGGAAGCCCATCTTATTTCTATGCGTTATATCAAGTAGTTGGAAATGTGCTGATGCTTGCCCCTCTTGCTTTTGCGATGCTCTACTTTAAATGGACAAAACGTTATAAACAGACCATTTGGGTTTCATTTATTTGCAGTGTCGGAATTGAAATCATCCAGTTTCTACTAGTTTTCTATTACGACGTATTTAGTCTAGGTATGAATAGAAGCGTTGATATTGATGCTCTTATTTTGAACACGATTAGTGCCGGAATTGGAATAGGTTGTTTTTACATATGGTCACAAATAAAAATTTCAATGAATAAGGGACAGCCGCCTACGATTAAATCAATTCATTAATCTAAGCTCTCGTATAAATTACAGGGTTTATGACGTTTTGACTTCTGAAATTCTTGAAGTTCTCTATAACGGTGAGGAAACAAGTAGTTTTCATGAAAAGCTCTTCTTAGTGTATAACGAATTTTTTCAAAAAAAAGAGAGTGGCGAACCACTCACCTATTATTTTTCGCATTGCTATATTTAGTTATCTTTCAACCAATTCTAGCTTCTCACCATTCGGACCTTGGAAAAAGGCGATTTTAACCGTGTCATTTAAAATGCTTCGAGGTGCTTCATCTACTAATTTGACGCCTGCTTCTTTAAGACGTAAGAGTTCAGCTTCAATGTTTTCAACAGTAAAGGCCAAGTGATTCACGATTCCTTCGTTTTCTGACTTGCCTCCGCAGACAAGTTCAACCTCTACACTCGGCTGCTCTGGGAAGTATAAAAAGGCAAGCTCAACCGTATCATTTAACCACTCTCTATGTCTTAGCTCTAAACCAAGGGTGTTTTGATAGAACGCTAAAGACTCATCCATGTCATTCACCATAATCCCGACATGTTCCATTTTCACAACGCATTCCTCCTAAATGAAACTAGTATGTATCTTACTTTTATATAATAGTCTATTTTTGACTGTTCTAATAGTAGAAAATTCAAATCCTCAGGGCGGTTGATTGGGAACTTTTTGTCTTCTATACAATTGCTGTGATAGTGGCAAGACTTGTTATGGGATTTGGAAAGCGTGAAAAATAGAGAGGCTTAAGTTTATTCTTCTTTAAATCCAAGAAGAGTTAAATCTAAATGAAGTACTGAAAGGAGAAGGTTTTAGTTTATCATTTTTTCGGTTAAGGGCTCATTTTATTAACTTATTATAAGAGTTGGTTTATAGGTGAATGTAATTGGAACGTTTTTGCTTAGTACTAGTCTTATTATTTTGTCTTTGGCAGGTGTTGATAAGCTCCTATGTACGATTAGCGGCTACGGAAGCAGTTGGGTCTCTTACTTGACTTGTGTTTTAGGAATAGTTGTCTTTTTAACCGGATTAGGGGTTCTTTGTAG
The DNA here is from genome assembly GCF_029094525.1 of Pullulanibacillus sp. KACC 23026. NCBI lineage: Bacteria > Bacillati > Bacillota > Bacilli > Caryophanales > Sporolactobacillaceae > Pullulanibacillus > Pullulanibacillus sp. KACC 23026. The sequence continues at coordinate 1,986,350 of NZ_CP119107.1, forward strand.
AGGTTTAATAGCTGAGATATTGGACTTATCAGGTGATGATACATTTAGGAAGTAGCGACTGCAAGATTGTAAATTAACGGAGCTGCATAGTTTGGCGGGAACTTCTGTTTGGTCTTTAGCCAAGCCAATCTGATTGCATCAAGGGGTAAGATTGGGGGGGATTATGAGTATTGATACGGTTGTGAACACTTATTTTATTCTGTTGTTAGTCGGGGCAATCATTAGTTTTTTGGTGGGTGTGGGACTTACGAAAAAACTTCAAAGCGTCGCTAAAGGGTACTTCGCGTTGTTCGGTTTGAGTCTTTTAGTACTGATTGCTTTGGTTCTATGGTTTCAATCGGCTTCTGCGGCCTTATATATCGGAACCATTCCTTGGTTATTGGACCAAGCCGTTGCGATTATTGTCTATCCGTTTTATCTCTTGATCACCTGGTTCTTATTGAAAATGATTGCAAAGAGAAGTCTGTTGAACGATGTGCGTTAGTTGGAAGAAGGCGTGGAAACTTCCAATCTGTATGCTTTATAAGGGGGAGAGCCTACAATGAAACACTCATTTATATTTGATATGGATGGAACACTTTTTCAAACAGATAAAATTTTAAATTTAGCGCTTGAAGAGGCCTTTGATCACTTACGGTTACGAAATAGATGGGATGGAGGAACCCCTATTGATAAATACCGTCAAATTATGGGTGTACCTCTACCAAAAGTATGGGAAATCTTGCTCCCTTATCATTCCAATGAAGAAAGAGAACAAATGGATGTCTATTTTCAGGAAAAATTGATTGAAAATATAAAGAATGGGAAAGGAGCCTTATATCCTAACGTAAAGGCTGTTTTTACCTATTTAAAAGAACAAGAGTGTTCCATTTATATAGCAAGTAATGGGTTATCCGAATACTTGCAAACCATCGTCAGCTATTATCGGTTGGATGATTGGGTGACTGAAACGGTTAGTATTCAACAAATCCATTCATTTAATAAATCCGATTTGGTTCGAAGTCTTTTGGATAAATATAATATTACTCATGCAGCCGTAGTTGGAGATCGGTTATCGGATATTAGCGCTGCCAAAAACAACGGATTACTAGCCATTGGCTGTCATTTCGATTTTGCAAAAGAAGAAGAACTTTCTCAGGCGGATCTTGTCATACATGACTTAATGGAATTAAAAACGATTTTACCTAAATTGTAAGAACCAATTAACCGATAAGGAGCGGCAAATAGATATAAAACTTTTTGGGGGAGAGGGTTATCATCGGAAATTCAAACATTTGTCTTTCGAGTGGTCGGCTGCATTTACGAGAATTTAAGGAAGATGACTGGGTGGCTGTTCATCAGTATGCCTCTCAAGACATCGTTTGTCGCTATCAGACTTGGGGACCTAACCGTGAAGAGGACTCGAAGGCATTTGTAAATCAAGTGATGAGTGCGGCCATTCAAGAACCGAGAACAAGATTTGCTTTTGCTATTATTTATGATTCGTCAATGATTGGTGCCGGGGAATTAACGATTAGAGATTCCATTAACAAAGCCGGTGAAATGGGCTATATAGTAAACCCAAATTATTGGGGGAAAGGAATTGCAACAGAGGCTGCAAAACTATTGATTCATTATGGGTTTGAAACACTTCAACTCCACAGGATCTATGCCACCTGCGATCCAAGAAACATTGGATCGGCCAAAGTTTTAAAAAAGGTTGGGATGACCCAGGAAGGGAGAATGCGTGATCATTTGTTAATCAAAGATGGATGGAGAGATTCATTGCTACATAGTATCTTAGAACACGAATGGAAGAAACAATGAAGGCTACTTCTTTCATAAACAATGTTTCGTTTTTACAAAACAGTCAGCGTGAATCTGGTTATTAGGCACACGCTTTTTTTATAGATTTAAATGGTTGGTTTTTATTTATATAAGCCAAATGCTTATTCACATTTAATTTTCATAAGTTTTTCTTATCTATGAGTATAAGAAATCAAACATTTTAAATTAGTTAGATTTGCGTTATATTGTTTTCAATATAAGTAAAGTGGTGGTGGCTGAGATGGAAAATGAAAATAAAGGGAATGTTCAACATCAATTTGGAAAAAGTGCAGCTTCATACGTTAATAGTCCCATACACAAAGAGGGGAGAGATCTTAAGAAGTTAGTTGAGATCGCCGACACGGTCGGGACGGAAGAACTTCTCGATATTGCGACAGGCGGCGGCCATACGGCTAATGCCTTTGCTTCTCTTGTAAAACAAGTGACAGCGCTTGATTTAACGAAAGAAATGCTTGAAGCAGCTGAACAATTTATTACAGGGAATGGGCATCAGAATGTGAAATTTGTGTCGGGCGATGCGGAAAGTCTTCCTTTTCCTAATCAATCTTTTGATCTCGTAACGTGCCGAATTGCGGCGCATCATTTCCCACATGTCCAAGCTTTTATTTCTGAAGTCGCGCGCGTGCTTCGAACAAATGGTCAATTTCTGCTTGATGATAATGTGGTTCCGGAATCGGATGTATTGGATCAATTTTATAATCAATTAGAGAAAATGCGGGATTATAGTCATTTTCGAGCTTGGAAAAAGTCAGAGTGGATTCGAATGCTGGAAACAAGCGGGTTGGTTATCCAAGAATGGCACCGATTTGAGAAGACCTTTCAATTTGCACCTTGGTGTGACCGCATGAACCTTTCCCCTACTGATAAAGACGCTTTAACCCAATTTCTATTAAACAGTTCCCATGAAATGAAGCAAAAGTTTGAGGTGGTAATTGAAAATGACATCATCCAATCCTTTAAAGGAGAAGCATTTGTCTTAAAGGCTACAAAACCAAGTAACTAAATGAATCGCTGCTCATTTTTATTAATTGAAGGATGGGAGAGAAATCGATGACCATTAGAAAGGCTAGTCTAAGTGATCTGTCTGAAATCACACGCCTTTGTTTGCCATTAGGTTATCCCGTGTCAGAGAAAGAAATTTCCTCGCGTGTAGATCAAATATTAAACGACAATGATCATGCGGTTTTCGTGTTTGAAACCAATGAAGGTTTAGAAACTCTATCTGGCTGGATCCACATTTTTGGGAAACACTTGATTGAACTGGAATATGCCGAAATTGGTGGATTAGTGGTTGATATTGAAAAAAGGCGGCAACGAATAGGCGAGAGGTTAATGAGAAGATGTGAAGAGTGGGCGAAAGAAAAGGGGTATGAAGAAATCAGATTACGTTCAGGTGGACAGAGAAAAGAAGCCCATGCTTTTTATGAAAAAATCGGCTATCAAAACATTAATTGGCAGCAATTATTTAAACGACAACTTTAAAGACTTTTAACTTAAATGGCTTTGTCATCTAATAAAGAGGTGAAAACTTGTATATTTCCCAATTAAGTGAAGCGGATCTGACAGACGAACGGATGGCCGATTTGTTATTTAAAGGGATTGAGGATGATCAAAAATCTGGTGATTGTATCTTTGTTGTAGGAAGCAGCAAGGCGCTTCAATATCGTTTACCTAAAGCGGTAGAGCTTTATCAACAAGGGAGAGCCGGAAAGCTATTATTCTCTGGCGGTATGCGATGGGAGGAAGGCGGTTTACCTGAAGCACTCACATTAAAGAATGAAGCCATAGCATTAGGGGTGCCGGAGACCGACATTTTAATAGAAGACGGGTCATTGAATACATTAGAAAATGTCGTGGCTTCCTTATTGGTATTGGACAGAGCGTTTCACTTATATGCGATTAAACGTCTATTAGTCGTAACCACTTCGTATCATATGAGAAGGCTTCACTTAACATTAAAAACCTATATGCCCAAATGGATTGAATTTACCTTGTGCCAGGCCAATGATACAAATACAAATAAGAATAATTGGTTTCTTACTGAAAAAGGGAGAAGGCGAGTGCGAACAGAATGCTTAAAGCTAATCAAATATGTGAAACAAGGCGCTCTCGTGGATCTTGATCTTGGTGACCTGTAGATGAACGAAAGAATGTTATTAGAAAAGGGCTTCCCAAAATAGGAATTGATGGCGAGCCCTTTATCTGATGGCTACTCTCTAGCAGCCTGAGTTTTCGTTTTATGACGATATATGAAAATCACTTTGTTGTAAGACGGGTGCTTTGGAAGGCGTCGCTGTTCTTTTTTTCTTGGCCATTTTTTTTACTGAATTTCTGACGCTCTCTGGTGCGATTGAAGCCTTCAAGTAACAAGTTATATGACAAAATAACTAAAAAGAAGAAGGCAAGCGGGATCAGTACGGTCCATGGGGGGGGCACCAAAATTCTGATACTGGTAGCCTATAAAGCCCGACCACTCGTTAGTTCTAGGAATAACGTCCGTTTCCATGGCCCTCCTAATGACATCGGTCCCGCCAAAGTAGAGCTGGAGAACACCGAGCTGGCCAATCATTAATAAAGCTTGAATGATTGGCTGGATCCAGACGACAAACACGTTTGGCATAAGCTCTGGCAGGACATGCTTTCGAATTTGTGTCCATTTACTGGCACCTAATGTTTTCGAGACATTGACATACTCCTTTTTTAGTAAATCGCGTGCCTCATCGGCAAACATTTTGCTTACGAGGGGAACGGATACCGCTGTAAGCAGTATCGTTTCGAATAGGACAACATCCCAGAGAGTTGTAGGCGGATACTGGGAATAACCGCCGGAATATCGAATGACATCCATAAAGAAGACATATTTATCGTTATCAAAAATAGCCGGCTGCAGGATAAAATAGAGGACTAAGGAAATCGGAACCGTTTGAATCGCTTGAAACAGGGTTGAGGGTGTGCTTTTAATGTTGAACGGGGTGACAGATACATCCAAATTGCACAAACTGAACGAGATGATGGCCTGTTCTTTTGTAGAACCACACTAGGAAGTATTGCATGATCAAAATGATGAAGATGTCGGGAAGTGATTCAAACGTAAACAGGACGCCTTTGAACAGACCGATTGTCCATTTTTTGAGGAAGATTAAGAGAGTAGACAGGACAATGGCAAGGACAATCGAAACCAGATAAGTCCAAAGAACAAGCGTGAGTGAGTATGAATAAAGCGTGAAAAATCAGGAAACAAATGCCGTTCAACATGAGATAACGGATTGACGTAAAGAATGTGGCTAGGTTGAATAGCTTCCTTTAACAATTGTAAAATCTGAGTTAAAAACGGATAGACAGTTAAGTGAGTATCATGAAATAAAGCAGGAGAAGCACTTATAAGGACTAAGCCAAAAATAGTCCAAATGAACGCGCTAAAAGTTTTTCCTATTGTCTCGATGAACGCCAATTCGTCTACGTCATTCGCTCTATTTGGCGTTCATTCCGTCGATGAACACCATTTCGGCCGCCTCATCCACTCCTTTTGGCGTTCATCCCGTCGATGAACGCCATTTCGTCTGCGTCATCCGCTCTATTTGGCGTTCATCCCGACGATGAACGCCATCTCGGCCGCCTCATCCACTCCTTTTGGCGTTCATCCCGTCGATGAACGCCATTTCGTCTACGTCATTCGCTCTATTTGGCGTTCATCCCGTCGATGAACGCCATTTCGTCTGCGTCATTCGCTCTATTTGGCGTTCATTCCGTCGATGAACGCCATTTCGTCTGCGTCATCCGTTCTATTTGGCGTTCATCCCGTCGATGAACGCCATTTCGTCTGCGTCATTCGCAATATTTGGCGTTCATCCCGTCGATGAACGCCATTTCGTCTGCGTCATCCGCTCTATCTGGCGTTCATCCCGTCGATGAACGCCAATTCGTCTGCGTCATCCGCTCTATTTGGCGTACATCCCGTCGATGAACACCATTTCGGCCGCCTCATCCACTCCTTTTGGCGTACATCCCGTCGATGAACGCCAATTCGTCTGCGTCATTCGCTCTATCTGGCGTACATCCCGTCGATGAACACCATTTCGGCCGCCTCATCCACTCCTTTTGACGTTCATCCCGTCGATGAACGCCATTTCGGCCGCCTCATCCACTCTATTTGGCGTTCATTCCGTCGATGAACGCCATTTCGGCCGCCTCATCCACTCCTTTTGGCGTTCATCCCGTCGATGAACGCCATTTCGTCTGCGTCATTCGCTCTATTTGGCGTTCATCCCGTCGATGAACGCCATTTCGTCTGCGTCATTCGCTCTATTTGGCGTTCATTCCGTCGATGAACGCCATTTCGTCTGCGTCATTCGCTCTATCTGGCGTTCATCCCGTCGATGAACGCCATTTCGTCTACGTCATTCGCTCTATTTGGCGTTCATCCCGTCGATGAACGCCAATTCGTCTACGTCATTCGCTCTATCTGGCGTACATCCCGATCTAACCCCTCGAATCTATGGGAAATTGGACAAATTATTACCATTAATTTACCATAAATCAACGGAAAGCCCTATATAATTTCTAATATTTAAAATTTTTATTGGGGATTTGAGGGATAGCGAATCCACGTTACGCTTAATTACTCGAAAAGCCCATTAGGAGGCCGATAGCGTATTCTGGTTACGCTCAATCTGAAAATCGTAATTGAAGTTTGTGACGAAAAAATAGGGGTTCTATCCGTAAGATAGAACCCCTATGAAAGGTTTAAGCTTCTGAGGACGATCGGTTTGTGCTTTTCGGAGACCCTTCTTTCAAAAGAAGATTTATGGTTCTTATCGGTTAAAGGTGGACTTTTTCAAGTAACCTGTTCAACCCAACCATCTCCCTAAAGATCCGATTGTCTAACTCACTTGCGCCTTTCAATAATAATATCACCAGAAAAGGAAGAGCCTATTCATCTTGATTTGATTTCATAATAGTCGAACTAATAGTCGTTTTTTTGTTTTTTAAGCGGGAAATAATGCTACTATAAGGATAGTTATACTAGGAGAGTGGGGGGATCCGGATGGCTCAATTAGAGATTGACGACTTGTCAAATGCTTTTTTTCAGAGTTGGGAAAAACTTCAACCTTTTACATTAGATGACCTTGAAAGGTATTATCAAACGGCTCCAGAGGTGTTTAACCATTATTTTCAGCAACATTGTCAGCGGACACCTGAGCGATTGGGAGCAGCCCTTGAACGCTATCCCGAACAGATCGCTACCATGAAGCGCGCTGCCGAGCTTTTGCCTTCCCTCATTGAAGAGGTTTATGAGAGGCTGTCGAACCTAATGGGTCTTGAAATGACCATTAAAACAAGACTTTTAGTCGGTTGCTTCGGGTCAAATGCCTATGTCACACATGATGGGACGCTTCATTTCGCTCTAGAGACGATGCCGGACAACCCGGATTATTTGACTGTTTTAGTCGCACACGAAATGGCTCACGCTTTCCATTTTGAAATGCTTGGGAATGCGGGCTTCGATTTTTCAAAAATGGCAGGGGATGGCTATACCTCGATTTATTTAGAAGGCGTGGCAACGGTCGTTTCAGAGCTGGTTAAACCAGGTTTATCTGAAAAAGTTTATTTTTCATTTGACGAGACGAGTGAAGCGTGGTTGACTTTTTTCAAAGAGCATTTTATAGAGGTGAAAAAGGCGATACAACACGATTTGAAGCATTGGAAAATGGAAGAGGAGCGGGAGTGGTTCAGGCTTCGCGGTGGAAAAAAATATGGGTATAATCGGCTCGGTTATCTCCTTGGACGAGTTTTTGTCAAACAGCTTATACAAAAAACAAGCTTAAAGGAAACCATGATCTACTGGGCAAGGCATGATCTCAAACAAGAAATCGAAGACTGGATGGATGAGGCATCGAGTCCTATTACATCGGGGGGAGCCTGATGAAGCTTGTGGCAGAGTCCGAGAACCTAGAAGCCTACTTAGCGGATACAGCAGTCGTGGATCGATCGAATGGGAAGATTTTGGAGACCGCTGCGAAATTGGGGAGTTCATGCAAATCAGAGTTTGAAAAAGTAAAGAATACATATGAATTTGTACGTGACACGATTTCACATTCATGGGATATTAAAGGCACTCGTGTGACCTGTAACGCGTCTGAAGTATTGGAAGTAAAAGAGGGCATCTGTTACGCCAAATCCCATCTGCTTGCCGCACTGCTCCGCGCCCAAGGCATACCAACTGGGTTTTGCTATCAACGTTTGATGCTTTTTGACACACCGGATAAAGGTTACTGCATCCATGCGTTAAATGCTGTGTATTTAAAGGAATTGAAAAAGTGGATCCGGTTGGACGCACGGGGTAACAAGAAAGGTGTGGATGCTCAGTTTTCGATCGACGAGGAGCGGCTTGCCTTTTATCCAGATGTGCAACTGGGGGAGCATGATTACCCAACCATATACGTGGAGCCGCATCCTAAGCTTGTTGAGACATTGAAAACTCACGGCGATGCGCTCGACATGTACGTGTCCCATCTTCCGTCATTTTTATAAACTAATTGGAGGCCTGTAATGAAGCGAATTGCTATTGATATGGACGAGGTCATTGCCGATTTTGTCCCTAAACATCTCGAATTATTTAATGAAAAACATAATGAGGCTTTAACACTTGATGATCTTCGGGGGAAGAAATTGGCTCATTTACGTCCTCATTTAAATGACGAAATTAGACGTCTTTATGACAATCATGGCTTTTTCCGCAGCTTAAATGTCATTAAGGACAGCCAGGAAGTCATCAAAGAACTTAGTGAGCATTATGAAATTTATATTGCTACGGCTGCAATGGAAGTGCCGAGCTCTTTTGCGGCAAAATATGAGTGGTTGAAGGAGCATTTTAGCTTTTTGAATGAGATGAACTTTGTCTTCTGCGGCGATAAAAGTATCATTCACGCCGACTATTTAATTGATGATAACGTTAGAAACTTCAAAGGTTTCATCGGCCAAGGCATTCTTTTCAGCTCACCTCACAATCTGTTCGAAACCGGCTATGTCAGAGTCAACAACTGGCAAGAAGTCCGGGAGTATTTTTTAGGCGACCAGCCCAAGGCATAACTGAAGTTACTATATAAAAAACGAAGGTGTCGGTGCTCAAAAAAATGTACACAAGGAGCTCCAACGCGCACAGTAGGGGGGCGGCGCCTCAACTATACAGCTTTTGGCGAGGTTAACCTGAGAGTGGGCATTGAATCCAGATTGTTTTTATAGAAGGAGGTGAATGCGATGAAGGTGTCTCTCATTGTCGCGATGGATGAGAATCAAGTTATTGGCAAGGCTAATAAACTTCCTTGGCACCTGCCGCGTGATTGGGACTATGTTAAGGAAATGACGTCGGGACATGCGATTGTCATGGGTAGGCGCTGTTTTGAATCCATTGGCAGACCGCTTAAGAATAGAAGAAATATTGTTCTAACAAGAGAGCTTGGACTTTCTTTTTTTGGCTGTGAAATGGCGCATTCCATAGATGAGGTTTTTAAGCTCTGCGAAAACGAAGAAGAGATGTTTATCTTTGGCGGGGAAGAGATTTATAGATTGTTTTTACCTTATGTACATAAAATGTATGTCACTCGAATTTACGAGGCCTTTGAAGGAGACACGTATTTTCCTGAGGTGGATTGGAGCGAGTGGCGAGAGGTCTCGGTGACAGAAGGACTAACCGATCAAGCAAACCCTTATCGTTACGACTTTCATATCTATAAGCGCATCGAGACTACATCCTGACGAGCCAACCCTTTATCGATCTTAATCTATGATTGTCATACTCTTCTAAATACAGTATGATAGATTTCATCATTAAAAAGGGGAAAAGAGATGGAGTTGGGGAAATTACATCCAAATGTGCAAGTCAGATTGCTAGATGTTACGTTAAATAGTTTATCGAGTTCAATGTACGTGCCTTTTATGGCGATTTATTTTTCTGAACGATGGGGTGCTGTTATAACTGGCCTTTTATTGGTCATAACGGTTCTGATTGGCTTTATTGGTGGTCTATATGCAGGGTATTTAGCCGATTCAATTGGCCGTAAATCGATTTTGACCATCGCGTCTTTTGTAAAAGTGGTAGGTGCGCTTCTGTTCGTTCTAGTGAATTCACCTTTTTGGCATTCAACCATCGTCACGTTTATCGCTTTTCTCATCGTTTCGGTAAGTGGAGCGATAGCGGAGCCAATTGCCGAGGCCATGGTGATGGATGTGACCACAAACGATGAGCGGCCAGAGGTTTATAATCTCATGTATTGGCTGACTAATCTATCCGTTGTTCTAGGGTCCTTTATAGGAGGGGCCTTCTTTCAAAATCATTTTTTTGCCATACTCCTTGTGTCAATGGCGATTTCAATCCTATCTGTCTTGGTCATCCTATTTTTGATCAGCGATACTTACCAAAAGAAAAACGAAAGTCGAGTAAACGGCTGGAATCTAGTAAAGGGAGTAGGGACCCACTACAAAAAAGTAAGTAAAGATTCCACTTTTATGGTATTTACCTTTGCCACGCTCCTCTTTTTTACCCTCGAATTCCAAACGACGAATTATATTGGGGTAAGACTATCCAAGCAATTGCCACTGCAAACGGTTTTTTCATTGGGAGACCTGCATCTAAAAGTTGACGGAACGTCCATGGTCGGTTGGTTAAATGCTGAAAATACAATCATTGTCGCCGCAATGACCTTGTTTATTGGAAAAGTAATAAAGCCGTTTAATCGACTGAAGGTTTTGTCAGCAGGGCTCGTTCTTTATACAGCAGGCTTCTTCTTTCTAGGGTTTAACAACTCTCCTATTCTGCTCCTCTTAGCTGGATTCGTGGCAACGCTCGGTGAAATCATTTTTTGGCCGATGCGGCAAGCTTATTTAGCTGAATGTATTCCGAAAGAGTCACGAAGTTCTTATATGGCCGTGAATTCGTTCGTTGTGAGGGGAGCATCGGTATTGGCTGCTCTCTTTATTAGCGCTGGGGCAATTGCCGCACCTCTAGTCATCAGTTGTTCGTATGCCGTCATTGGTTTTCTGAGCATGTGGCTTTTTTATGTGGCGATCCAAGGCTTAAAAGCGAGGCAGTCTAGTGAGACGAGTTGAGAAAGAGGGTAGCACAGACGGTGAAAAAATGGCCTGAGCAAACAAAAAGAAAAACGACTCAAGCGTCGTTTTTCTCTAGGTCAATCATTTTTTGAGATGGTAAGGAACGGTTGTCAGGACGATGTTCTTCGTTCTTAGAAAATAGGTTCTAATTAAGGTAGCCGATTGATTATGCAAAAAGCTGTGCCACCATTTTTTGGTGTAGAACTGTGGCATGACAACGGTGACCATCGCATGGGATTGGTCGGCTTTATATTTAACCGTGTCAATAAATTTACTTAAAGGCGTCAAAATACTTCTATATAATGAGTGGATGCAGACAAGTCTGACCCCTGTGTCCCATTCTTTCCACTCTTTCTCCATGTTCTCAATACTTTCGGGGCTGAAGCCAATGTAGACGGCGATGACGTTGTCAGAAATAGATTTGGCGTAAAGAATCGATTGTTTAACCACATTTGTAATCCCCGCGACAGGGACAATGACCACGTTCTCAGAAAGATCGAAGTCCTTTAATCGTTCATGAGTGTTGATCCGTAATTGCTCAGCCACTCGTAAATAATGACTGTGGATTTTATGGAACATAAGAACAACTAAAGGGATAAATAGGAGCGCCAACCAAACTTGCTGGAATTTCGTGACGAAAAAGATAATTAATATAAGAAAACAAATTAAAGCCCCGATAAGGTTAACGATAAATTTAAGAAACCATCCCTTGGGCTTGGTCCGAAACCATTTTAAAATCATACCGGTTTGTGACAAGGTAAAGGGAAGAAAAACGCCAACGGCATATAGTGGAATAAGCCGGTCCGTACTTCCTTCAAACACAATGATTAAAATAATAGAGAATAAACCTAATGTGATAATCCCGTTGGAGTAGCCAAGCCGATCGCCCCTTGCTGTAAAAGGTCTCGGCATGTATTTATCCTTTGCCAAATTAAAAGCGAGTAAAGGGAAGGCGGAAAAACCTGTATTGGCCGCTAATATCAATATAAGAGCGGTTGTGACTTGAATAAAGTAATACATAATCCCACGGCCAAAAACTTGGGCTCCAAGCATGGACAGCACCGTTTCATTTGAAGAGGGGGTAATCCCATACCAGAAAACCAAAAAGACAATCCCAGTGAAAAGGATCGCTAAAATGCTGCCCATGATTGCTAAAGTGGTCGCTGCATTTTTGTCCTCTGGTTTCTTAAAGTTTGGTACAGCGTTGGAAATGGCCTCAACTCCAGTTAAGGCACTGCACCCAGAAGAGAACGCTTTTAATAATAAAAATAGGCTGATCCCGTTAACCGGATTTCCAAACGATGCTGGATTAGAGGAATGAACATGTCCGGTTAGAACTTGAAAAAGTCCGCAAACAATAAGAGCAATAAGCGCTAAAACAAATAAATAAACAGGATAAGCAAGGATGGTAGCAGACTCTGTCAATCCCCTTAAGTTAAGAAGTGTAATAATAATGACAAGCAGCACGGCAATCAGGATACTATATGGATGAAGCGCAGGAAAAGCGGACGTGATGGCATCTGCACCCGCTGAGACGCTTACGGCAACGGTCAAAATATAATCGACTAATAGAGAGCCGCCTGCGACTAAACCAAAATTTTTCCCTAAATTTTCTTTGGCTACCATATAGGCACCGCCGCCTTGCGGATAGGAAAAAATGATTTGTCTATATGATAAGATCAAGGCAGCAAGTAAAATCAGAACCCCAATGGCAATGGGCAATGAATACCAAAAGGCTAACACACTAATCGTGGCGAGTACGATAAGAATTTGTTCAGGCCCGTACGCCACCGACGATAAGGCATCCGATGACAGGATCGCCAGCGCCTTTAATTTATTTAATCGTTGCTCTGCCAGTTCATTTGATTTTAATGGTCGGCCAATTAAAAATCGTTTTATTTTGTTGTAAGTTGACAAGTGTATTCTCCTCACATAAAGACTGCCTTAGATAGTTATACAAGACTTTGGACAACCTTGCAACCCGATTTTTTTGAAAAAGTTTATTTTTAGGAAACTACGAATTAGAATCGGAACACTGAGTGGATTTTTTTGGGAGGCTTTGTTCTTCGAAATAAGTTTTCATAAAGGTTATTATTGAGATTGTAATGAAACATTATTAGTCGTGCTAATGTTTTATTTTTTTATCAATTCCCAGGAGGCAAGATATGGTCCGGTTATTATACATAGAAGATGAAAGTGAAATTGGAGACTGGGTAACGAAGGACTTAACCGATCGCGGCTATGAGGTCAAATGGCTTGAAATGCTGAGGAGGCTTGGGCCAGCCCGCGGAAAGCGATGTATTTTGACTAGCGTTTCATAAATGACTTAACTTTTAAATGAAAAACCGAACCCATCACGTTAAATGTGTGAATAAGTTTGGTTTTTCCTATTCGTAAACGACTTCTGTCCCAGCCTCAATTTCTGTTTTAGGACAGGTTTATAAGAAGGAAAAAATAGTTTATCGTTTTTTAGGAGTTATTGCGGTAATAGAGTATGATTGTCTTTGTTAGTAAAATTTAATAAAAATTTAAGGATTTCCTTATTTCCTGTTTAGAATCAAGTGTTATCTTGGTTTAATAGTCAGATTCTCAAGTGCAAATATAAAGGTGATGGGTATGTCTGTTCGGAAACGTCTCTTTCTCTCAAATATTGTTATGATTTTGATGCCGATCTTTTTATTGATAATCTATTTTGTTCTGCTTAATTCTCTTTTTGGAAGTCAACTTCATTCCTTTACAAGTCATTTCCATTCTGGCGGGGAAAACCAGCCAGATACACTGGAGAGTCAATTAATGACAAAATTGAATAAAACGGCTTCTATGAACCCAAAAGAGTTAATGGATAAGAGCTATCTCGATGGTGTCAGCAATCCATTGAAGCGTAATAATGCTGAACTTATTGTCCGTAAAAGTGATCAGTTAATTTATGACTCTGCTCCTATTGAGGATGTCTCGACCCGTAACCTTCCATCATTTGGGAATGAAGGCTATAATTCAATGGTCTGGTTGGGCAATCACCAATATTCGATATGGCAGCATGATTTCTTTTTTCAGGATGGATCTAAGGGGACTGTATTTCTATTAGAAAAAAGTGAACCGTTTTTTCAATTTGCCAGACGTTTTTTTCCTTTGATCTTCTTCGGTGTTGTTTTCATTGTCATGCTAACGAATGTTTTACTCTCTTATTTTGTGGCAAGAAGCATTCTTAAGCCAGTCAAAAAGTTGTCTCGGGCTGCAGATCAAATCAGTAAAGGGGAGTTAGATTTCCATTTGGCATCAACGAATCAAGATGAGTTAGGTAAATTAGTAAATGCTTTTGATGACATGCGTGCTAAATTAAGAGAAGCTCAACAACTGAGGGAACAATTTGAATTAAACCGAAAAGAACTCATTGCGAATATTTCCCATGACTTGAAGACGCCGATCACGTCTATTAGAGGGTATGTAGAAGGAATAAAAGACGGAGTAGCCAACACAGAGGATAAATTCAATCATTACTTAGAAACCATTCAGGCGAAAGCCACATACATGGATCGGCTAATTGATGAGCTATTCCTTTACTCTAAGCTTGACCTTAAAAGTGAACCCTTTCATTTTGAATCCATTCCTTTCGTACCTTTTATGACGGACTATATGGATGAAATGCGGCTTGAATTGGTTGAAGAACAGGTACAGCTTGAATTGACGGTTCAAGAGCCGTTTCAAGTCGAGGTTTTAATAGATCGAGATAAACTAATACGCGTGATGAACAATATTATTTTTAATAGCTTGAAGTACAGAGATAAAGAAAAATGTATCATACAGGTTTCAGTAAAAAGCGAAAAGGAAAATGTCTTGGTGTCTTTTTGTGATAACGGTCCAGGTGTCTCCGAGGAAGAACGATCCAAGATCTTTCACCGCTTTTACCGAAGCGATCTTTCTAGAAATTCCAAAACAGGCGGGAGCGGTTTGGGTCTAGCGATCGCTAGTCAAATAATTAAAACTCATGGCGGCAGGATTTGGGCAGAGAACTTCCCTGGACAAGGCTTATGTCTCTTATTTACTATCCCAAAGCAAAAAAGTGACAGGTGAGATTATGAAACGGATATTGATTATTGAAGACGATCAAAGTATAGCGGAATTAGAAAGGGATTATTTAGAAATCGAGGGCTTTGAAGCGGACATCGCATTTGAGGGGAAACAAGCGCTGAATACGATTGGTACTAGTGATTATCAATTAATATTACTGGATTTAATGCTTCCAGGGATAAATGGTTTTGACTTGTGCAAGCAAATCCGAATGAAAAGTGACATTCCCATTTTAATGGTTTCTGCAAAAAATGAAGATATAGATAAGGTGAGAGGGCTCGGGCTCGGAGCGGATGACTACATCGTCAAGCCTTTTAGTCCAAGTGAACTCGTTGCAAGGGTGAAGGCGCACTTAACGAGATATGATCGATTAATTCGAAAAAGTCTTCCCGATGACGTGCTCCATATTCGTGACCTATTGATCAATCGCTCAACTCGGCAAGTATTGATCGATGATAAGGAAGTGCTACTTACAGCCCGCGAATTTGATCTCTTGACCTTTCTAGCTGCACATCCGAAGCAGGTTTTTAGTAAGGACCATCTTTTTGAAAAAATATGGGGTCTCGATGCTATAGGTGATACGGCAACTGTGACCGTCCATGTCAGAAAAATACGGGAAAAAATTGAATTTAATCCGTCCGAACCTCAATTTATTGAAACGGTATGGGGAGCGGGTTATCGATTTAAAGGCTGAAAACCACTTCAAGATAAGAAGTGGTTTTTTTATGGACAAAAAAAGAAAAGGTAATTGGTTCGATATAAGTGAGCTGTTTGTTAGAGAAAGAGGGCGAGCTGATTTAAGAGTAACGGGTTTACTTGTGAGGTGCAAAACTCTAATTATCACCTTCAATCACCCTACTATTCACAATAACATCACAGAAAGAAAAGACTAGTAAACGTCAAAACAACCGAATCTTTTGAGATTCAGTTTGATTATTTTCATAAAAGGCAATCGATTATCTATTTCATAAAATGGCTAAAGCGAACCTTCTAAATAGGCGGAAAAATTCCGCTTATTTAGAAATTCAACCTTGAAAATAGCTAAAATAGACGGAGAAATTCCGACTATTGACTCGAAAAACAAGAAAATGGGTCATTTCTTTTTGTTTAAACGGAAAAACTCCGCTTATTTACGATGAACTGAACGCCACTTTGGTTGATAACGGAAAAAACTCCGCTTATTTCAACGATCACAGGTTAGTCTAAAATTTCTTGTTAACCATGACAGTCCGTTTTTTACTTTAAGAACAATTCGATAATCTAAACTTTTATTTTAACAGATATATCCAAATAGCTTGGTAATCACCCTACCTTTCACTTGCTCAATCACAGGTTAATTCTCACACCGCCAATAATTATTTCCACCCATGTAAATTACACTGTGATTTGATAGGTGATTTACGAATGAAATGGTCCATAAACATTGATATTACAATAAAAATCGTACGGTGAATGACTATGTGAAAACCCGTGCGATTTACCTTGATAGTTAATTGTTTGTACCTCTGAAATGAACCCGTTAATTTAAGAGTGGAGTTAGTTATTCAAGTTAATAAATTCTTAATAATTCCTTTAGAGGGAGTTTAGAACTTCTGTCTATGCTTATAACTGTGAAACGCCTCATGAGTCTTTATCTCAATTCAAGAAATGGATTGGAGCATCTTGGGGTCCATATTTAAGTGAGGAGGGTTGCTAGGTGGAAGAGGTTGTTTTATCAAAAGGGAATCGTACAGTAAGGGTGCTGCTAGCTCTGTTCTCTTGGCTCTTTTTTATCTGTATTATCATTCAAGTATTTTTGGCGGGTCTAGCGATTTTTGTTAGTCAAGGTCAGTGGGCAGATCATGAGTTATTTGTTCGTTTCTTTGCGTTCCTCCCGATCATAATGCTTATTTTATCCTTACTCGGAAAGACGACAAAAGGGTATAAATGGCAGTGTTTTGGATTGTTCCTCATGATCATCCTGCAATATATGACAGCAGGACTTTCAAGCAACTTACCGTATATTTCAGCGCTTCACCCGATTCTTGCCTTAATTCTATTTTGGCGAGCACTGGTGACCGCAAAGGAAAGTACGACCATGTTAAAAAAATAATAACTAGGAGTGAATGACATGCATCATTGTTGGCCGATTTTTCCATTTTTGTTTTTCTTAATAATAGCTGGTTTCATTCTCTCAAACAGAATCATGTGGAGACGAAGTGGTAGGAGGAATTACAGGGGTTATCGACCAGATGATCGCTCTCAAGCATTGATGATCTTGGCCAAACGCTTGGCTACTGGAGAGATTGACGTAAACGAATATAAAACGCTTAAGGATGTATTGGAAGAGAAGCAATAATTGAAAGAGGCCCACTTTTGTCGTGAGCCTTTAATTATTGGTTTTGTTAAATGACTAATGGTGAAATTCTTAAGTGGAAATTGGGCCGATTTTCATTATGTTTAAAAGTTAACAACGGTTTATAACAGAGCCTAATTAAAAAAGACCGAGACTCTATAAAAGAATCTCGGTCCCATTTTTCTATTATTGTTTAGTCTTCTGTTATTCCATCCTTTAAATCTTTTGTCAGATAACCGCTTCGGATTCCCCAAGCATAGAAAATTAAAGCTGAAATAATGATGACTATAAAGTCCCAACCGTATGGGAGTATGTTCAAGCCGTGAAATTTGGAGCTGCCAATACAAGAGATAAAAGCCATGTAGATTAGGTAAATAACCAACCATAACCCAGCCTTTAAATCTTGACCAAAGTCTTTCCAATTAGCCTTAGCTTGGTAGTAGAAATAGATTGGCAATCCGATCACCATGATTAAGGTTACTTTTCCGGTTAGCGGCCATTGTGCCCAATAATAAATGAGTGATGCCATGATAAAAGCAATCGGCGCAATAAGCTGCATCCCTTTTATCTTAAGAGGTCGGTTAATGGCTTCATCTTTATAACGTCTAAAGACCATAACAGAAATCGGTCCTGTTACGTAGGAAATGAGTGTAGCAACCGAGATGACGGAAGCAAGCGAGCCCCATCCTCTGAATAAAAATAAGAAGATAAACGAAACGACGAGATTTAGCCACATCGCAGCGCGCGGTACGCCTACTTTTGGATTAACAAACCCAAAGACTTTTGGAAAATAGCCGTTGCGCTCCATACCGTAAATCATCCGTGCGGTAGTCGCCGTATAGGTCATACCGGTACCGGATGGTGAAATAAAAGCATCCGCAAAAAGTAAAATAGCGAGCCAGTTAAGTCCCCAAGAAATAGCTAAGTCAGCAAAAGGTGAATTCAGCTGAATATGTCCCCAGCCGTGTGTTAGCATGCTTGGTTTGACGGCACCAATAAACGCTAACTGCAAAAGAACATAAATGATACCAGCCATAATGATTGAACCGATTACAGCGATTGGTATTGAGCGTTGAGGATTTCGTGCTTCACCGGCCAAATTAACAGGACTTTGGAACCCGTTAAAAGCGAATACAATTCCTGATGTCGCAATAGCAGTTAAGATTCCCGCCCAGCCATTTGGCATAAAGCCATTGTAGTGAGTAAAGTTTTGGCTATGAAAACCTGTCACCAACAATCCAATGATAGTCAAGCCTGGAATAAGAAATTTAAAGACGGTGATCGCCGTATTGACACGGCTAAATAGCTTTACAGTGAAATAATTAAGCAGAAAATAAACAATAACTAAAATGGCAGAGATTAAAAGTCCTATGGTTGATAGTGCTTTTCCATTATATAAAGCATGTGCCCAAGCAAATGGCCAAGAACTCATATATTGAGCGGAGGCCTCCGCTTCCACCGGTATAACCGAAACAATAGCAATCCAGTTCGCCCATCCTGATATGTAGCCAGCTAGCGAGCCATGTGAATAATTGGCATAACGAACCATTCCGCCTGCTTCTGGAAACATGGTACCGAGCTCGGCATATGTCAATCCGATAAAAAGAATGATGACTGTACCCAAAATCCATGCTATTAAGGCAGCTGGTCCTGCTACTTCAGCCGCTCTCCATGCTCCGAATAACCAACCTGAACCGATAATCGACCCAAGCCCTGTCATGGTCAAGGCAAATGTCTTAATGTCTCTTCTCATGTTGTTTTTCATGACCTAATCCTTTCCTTTCAAAACTAACTAGAATTCCAATTTCTAATATAATTGTACAAATATCTATTGATATCAAACAATCTATAATATAAATGGAAACTATCTCGAATTGAGATGAATAGTCCTTTTCGTGTTGGCGCTTTCTTTATAATGTTGATGAGGATCGTTGAAATGCCTATGCTTTATATAGGTAATACCCTTGCCCAATAATTTTAAAACAGAAATTAATCTATGGATAAACATTTGTGTCAACTTGGCAAACATTTGTAAAAAAAAACTTTTGCTATAAAAGCCACGGATAGCACACCATAGAAATTAATATCTCTTAAGCGGAGCCCTTGTATACGGATGAATCAAACTTAGTTCTTATGGGGG
Organism: Pullulanibacillus sp. KACC 23026; assembly: GCF_029094525.1. Taxonomy (NCBI): domain Bacteria; kingdom Bacillati; phylum Bacillota; class Bacilli; order Caryophanales; family Sporolactobacillaceae; genus Pullulanibacillus; species Pullulanibacillus sp. KACC 23026. The sequence goes on from NZ_CP119107.1 coordinate 2,005,828, forward strand.
CGATTGTTGACCACGGAAAAGAAGGTCGCCGCCGGAAAATGGTGTGTAAGAGGGGGGGGACCCACGAAAAAGGAGACCGCGCCCGGCAAAAAGGTGTGTAAGAGGGGGGACCCATGAAAAAGGAGGCCGCCGCCCGGAAAAAGGTGTGTAAGTGTGGTTTTGAATGCTCCCCCTATAAGAAAACAGCCTGAGTCCATTTGTATTAGGACTCAGGCTAACTTATTGTAATCAAAACCACCCGTTATCACGGGTGGTTTTGATTTTTTATTAATTGCCTTCTGATATTTTTTCCAATGGTGGGATTGGGTCCTTTGTTGGAGCGGCCATCGGGTCAGCAGCTGGTTTGACTCGTTTGATAAAGAAGGCGAGAATAAGTGCAACACAAGCGATCCCAACCGATACGAGGAAGGAGTCGTTAATGCCTTCAAGTGTTGCTTTCATTGTAATTTGTTGCTTCATCGCAGCGATTTGAGGTGCGGTGGGCTGGCTTGTTAAATGTTTCATGGCTGAACTCATAAGGTCAGTCGCATGTGCCTTTGTTCGGCTAGACATAATGGAAACGAGAATTGCAGAACCGATAGCACCTGATACTTGCTGTAACGTATTGTTCATTGCTGTACCATGCGGATAGAAACGCGCTGGAAGCTGGTTCATCCCGTTAGTCATGACCGGCATCATAACCATGGACATCCCGAACATACGAGCCGAGTAAATGAGAATTAATTCTGTATAGGAAGTATCGAGTGTTAAGCGGCTAAACATAAAGGAAGTTAAGGTCGTAATCGCTAAACCAATTACAGCGAGCACTCTGCCGCCAAACTTATCGAATAATTTACCCATGATTGGACTCATGATTCCCATTAATAGAGAGCCAGGAAGCATCAGCAAACCTGATTTGAGCGGTGAAATGCCGCGAAGGGTTTGCAGGTAAATTGGCATGAGAAGCATAGCAGAGAACATGGCCATTGATATGACAATCGAAATAGCCGACGATAAAGCAAACATCGGGAACCTGTAGACTCCGAAATTAAGCATTGGTTTTTCAAGCTTACTTTGTCGCCAAATGAAGAGGATCAAACAGATGGCTCCGATGACTATTGTTCCGTAAACTTCAAGGTCGCTCCATCCTTTAGTACCTGCAGAACTGAATCCATACAATAAGCCACCGAAGGCTAAGCTTGATAAAATGATGGACAGTATGTCGAGACGAATCTCGATTTTTTCTTTTTTGTCTTTTAATAAGAAAATTGCAATGATAAAGATGGCAGCCGCAATTGGCGTGACTAGATGGAATAAAATTCTCCAGCTATGATGTTCTACCAAGTAACCGGAAAGAGTTGGACCAATGGCTGGTGCAAAAATAAAGACCAATCCAAAGAGTCCCATTGCGCCGCCTCGTTTTTCAGGCGGAAAGCTTGTTAACATTACGTTCATGAGGAGTGGCATCATGATGGCTGAGCCAGCAGCTTGAACCATACGAGCTATTAATAAAATAGCAAAGACATGGGAGAAGCCTGCTGTAACTGTACCGATTGTAAACAATCCCATTGCCGTTAAAAATAAACCTCTGACTGAATACCTTTGGATTAAAAAGGCGGTTATGGGAACTAATACACCATTCACCAGCATATATCCATTTGTTAACCATTGAGCTGTCGATGCCTGTATATCTAAATCCTTCATGATGGAAGGCAGCGCCACATTCAACAGTGTTTCATTGAGCATTGAAATAAATGCCCCGATCATAAGGATCGTAATGATGGCATAAGGGGGGCGTTTAGTCTCTATGTTTCCCTCCATATATATTCCTCCTACTAATTTTCTATAGTATTTTTTGTTCCGCGATTACTATCATATACCGATTGTTCAACTTTTGCAATCGAAAAAATCCAAGAAAACAAAAGGATTTGTAAAGATTGAGTAAACGTTTTATAATGGTTTTGTACAGGTAGTCTAAAAATAAGACAGGTGATCCTATGAGCGACCGAAAACAGCATGTTATTACAACAGCCCATCAATTATTTATTGAAAATGGCTTTCAAGCAACCTCGATTCAGGATATTTTAGACCATAGCAATATTTCAAAGGGAACGTTTTACAATTATTTTGCTTCTAAGAACGAACTGTTGATGGCTATTTTTTCATATTTGAGTGAAAAACTTAGTGAAGAGCGGGATGGTTTCTTGATTGGACAGGATTCATCCGACATAAACCTATTTATAAAACAAATTGAACTGGAATTTGAGTACAATGGAAAAAACAAGCTCTTTAATCTTTTAGAAGAAGCCTTCTTTACCAATGATCCTGCGCTTAAAGAATTCTTTAAAGCTTCACATATGCGGCATTTTAATTGGATTTATAAGCGATTCATTGACCTTTTCGGTAAGAGTAAGGAGGCCTATTTATTAGATTGCACCATTCTTTTTACAGGCATGCTTCATCAGACTGTTCATTTTAATATTTTGTCATCGGGGAGAGATGGCGATCAAAGACCCGTTATTCGATACATTGTTAATCGGATAAAGAAAGTGGTTGAGGAAGTGGCAGAAAGCAAGGAACAATTATTTAAGCCTGAGGATCTCTTTAAACTTCTTCCGGATTATCAGAAATTTGAGGAAATGTTTAAGGAGAAGCTTACAAAGCTAATTTTTGTAATGAAGAAGGGTTTGGATGAGCAAGAGGGACGTCAAAAGTACGTTGAACTGTTGGAATTCATAGAAGAAGAACTGACGCACGCCACTTCACCACGGAGATATTTGATTAAGAGTGCGATGGATTCTTTGGCTGATTATAAGGGAAACGAATGGGACAACCAATGTCAAAAACTTGTGGAATTGGTTGAGGGGTATTTTTTAGAGAAACATTAGTGAGCCACTATTAGAGGGGTGCCTGAGCCTCGGTTTGATTGGTTCTAACGACTCCATGTCCGTTACAGTAGCGGTCGCGGAGTCCGAGCTTGAAAGGAAAAAGCCGACTCTTCCTCATTATCTGGGGAGAGTCGGCTTTTTATTATGTGACATCTGAAGTCAATCTTCGTCTTTTTTGGATGTCAGATTTGCTAGTGCTTCTGGGAGGGCAATCATGGCTGGCAAGAAGATTGGCAGCAGGATGAAGCAGAGCACGATTAACCCTGTGATGACGGCAACGGCGAGCTCGAATAGGAGCAGGATGCCGGATGGAATTAAGGTGGCGAATGTTCCGCCGAGTATAATCACAGCTGACATAATAACGCCGCCGATTTTTCGAGAGGCTTGGACAATCGCTTCTTTTTGTGCGAGATGCGGGTATTCTTTAAAGCGCATCATTAAGAAGATGCTGTAGTCAACGCCAAGTGCCACAATAATAATGAAGGAGAAGAAAGGCACGAATGAAGAAATTCCTTCAAGCCCCATCATATTTAAGAAAATGAAGTTGAGAATATACATAGCTGCGTAGTAAGCACCAATAAGGGAAGCGGTGATAAATACAGGCAGCCAGAACGAGCGAATGACAAAGAATAGAACGAGTAAGACACCGATAATAACAATAATAGTGGTTTTATTGAGATCGCGTGTCAGCATTTTATTCAAATCGTTTGTGGAAGCGCTTGGACCGGAAACGCCAAATTTAGCATTTGAGAGCGTCGTTCCCTTTAATCCATTCGAGACAGTTTGATTGATTTGATCAACCGTTTTTAACGCATCTTTTGAATAAGGATCGGCTTTTAAAATGATCGTTAGCTTCGTAATTTTGCGATTGTCGGACATATAAGCATCCATAGATTGTTTAAAATCTTTGTTCGTCAAAGCTTCCTTAGGGATAAAGAAAGTTTTATTGGTGTTCAACTGATCCAAGTAATCATTGGTTTTACCGAGACCGGATGAAATTTGCTGTAAGCCATTATTAACGCTTGAAAGCTTTTTACCAAAAGTGCTTAAGCCATTGAGCCCTGAGGCGAGCTGGGCTTGACCGTCTTTCATTTTACCAAGCCCCTGATTGACACTCTTCATGTTAGTGACAATGGTGCCGATGCTAGAAGAGGCTTTGTTAAGACCGGACTCAAGCTGTTTTAGACCATCTGCCATCTGCGATAAACCAGTCCCCATTTTCGTCAAGTTCTGATTAGCCGTTTTAAAACCATCCGTTACTTGGTTGTAGTTATCGTTTAACTGTTGGATGCCTTCAGGCGTAATGTTGGTGAGCGATGAATTTAATTGGTCAATCGTCTGCTTAAGTGCTTGATAATTCTGATCCTGTCCTGAATCAGCATAGCTTTGGCCTAAAGCGGCAACTAATCCTTGCATTTGTGCCAAAGCGCTTTTGACGCCAAGAAGGGCTTGGGCGGCCTGTTGGTAATTGGTACCCATTTGAGCATAACCCGCTTGCATCTTATTATAATTTGAAGCTAAGACGTTGACGCCGCTGCTCATTTTCTCGAGATTCTTTTCAATGGAGGCAATTCCGCTGCTGATCGATTGCGAGTCGCTAGAACCCCCGCTAATCCCGGATTGAATCTGTGACAATCCATTGGTTAAAGACGTTAAGCCATCTTGAAGCTGGGCCGTTCCATCAACCATTTGATTAACTTTGGAAAAATCAGCAGAGCCCAACTTGTCTTGAGCTTGCTTCAGACCATCATGGATCTGAGAAACAGCATTTTTAGTTTGAGACAAACCGTCTGTAACAGAACCCATTTGGCTGTCAATATAAAAATCCGATATTTTCTTGCCTTGAGGTTGTGTAACCGAAGAAACTTGTTTGACTCCATCAACTTTCTTAAGGCGTTCAGTCAGGCTATCAATAACCGCAAGTGATTGATTGTTGTTAAGCGGTTTGTCGCTTTCGATGACGACAGACGCTGGCATGGCCTGACCTTTCCCAAAATGATCTGCGACAATATTAAATCCTTTGGAAGAGGGGTACGAGTTCCCAAGCTCCTTAATGGTATCGAAGTTAAGCTTCTCCTGATGGAAATAAATAGTTGGAACAATTAACAACACAATAATGATGACTGACAAAATAGGATGCTTGGTGGCAAAAGAAGACGTGTGCCCCCAGAACCAATTTTCTTTGTGCCCGCCTGTTTTTTTGGAAGGCCAGAACAGCTTTTTACCGAAAAGCTTCATTATAAAAGGTGTTAATGTTACAATTTCAAGCAATAGGATCGTAGCACCGATGACTACGACAACACCCGATCTATAGATAGGAGATTCAGCGAATGACAGGGCCAAAAAGGCAATGAATACCGTCAAAATGCTGTAGGCGATTGTTTTACCAGCAGTTTTATAGGTATTAATAATAGCCCCGTCTACCGATTCTCCATGTGCTAGTTCTTCCTTAAATCGGTTGAAGAGAAGAATATTATAGTCTGTCCCAATACCAAAGAGAATGAGAACGAGGAGCATTTGGGTCAAATTCGTGATCGGAAATCCAGCATGGGCAATTAACTGAGCGGCAATTCCCATTGAGCATAAATAGGAAAAGGCAACAGCTAATAAAGAAACGAGTGGTGTGACGATCGAACGGAAGGCTATAATGAGGACGACAAGAATAAATATAACCGTTAAGGCCGCACTTTTTTCGACCCCAGCTTGTGAAGCCTTCAGATAGTCGTTGTTAATAAAATCTTCACCTGAAAGATAGTGCTGTGCTTTCACTGATTTAAGCTTTTTATCTAAGGATGCTTGAATGTCATCGATTTGTCTGTCTCCTTTATCCAGCTTGTAGCTGACAAAAAGGGTCGTACCATCCTTAGATACAAGAGAGCTTTTCGCTTCCGGTGTGTTAAAAGGATCAATGATATCTGAAATTCCGAGAGACGAGCTGCTTTTCTTGATCGATTGAAGCGCGTCCTTTATCTGGGTCCTTTCTTTAGATGTCAGTTTGTGCGGGTCGTAAAAGACGATGAGATCATCTGAGCCTTTTTTGTCATCGATCTTTTTTAATAGATTATCTGCTTTGACAGAAGGGCTGTTGCTGCTAAGCTGCTGGTAACCCTTTTGCTGCAAAATAGCATTGATGTCCGGCTGAAAAACCGTAAGCAAAATGGTCGCAACAAGCCAGATGGCAAAAATAGCCCAGCGGCCCTTGATTATTTTAGTCACACTTCTTCCTCCATTTTCTTGTTGGATGATGGCCTATCCGACATTGATTTCTAAGCTATTATAAATGTCTTAGATTTCCCGTGTCAATGAAAAGTGACAAAATGTCATATTGAATTTTTGACGAATTTGACAACTGAAATACGATTCGATATTCTTGGGATAATATTTTGAGATGACATGGTGTCATTAATAGGAGAATGGGAATGCCCAAAACAACCTTTTTTAATCTATCAAAAGAAAAACAAGTGGTCTTACTTAATGCAGCCAAGGAGGAATTTTCCAGGGCCCCTTTACACGAAGCGTCAATCGCTAATATTGTCAAAGAGGCTGGCGTTCCGCGCGGCAGTTTCTATCAATACTTTGAAGATAAAGAAGATGTGTTCTTTTATTTGTTGGATGAAGAGGCCAAACGTTATATTGAACACTTTTATTCCATCATAAAAATGAACAATGGCGAGTTGTTTGATTCCTTTAAGGATTGGTTTAAATGGATTTTGATCGAGCTGGAGGAGCCGGCTCATCATCAATTTTTTAGAAATGCAGTCCTAAATGTGAGCAATAAGCTTGAGCATATTTTAACGGAGAATATTTTGGAGAAAAAAATCCAAAGCACCGTGGTGGATTTAAGTGAACTCGTTAATTTTGAGCTCCTGTCATTTCAGCGGGAAGGGGAATTTTATCATAGTTTAAAAATTCTCGTCGCTGTGATGCTGCAAAATCTTGTCGATGTTTATTCAAATGAGACCCCGACGCATGAAGCAGTCCAAACCTTTTCCTTGCAATTAGAATTGCTAAAAAGAGGGTTTTATAAGTGATTCTAAGACAGGCAAAAATTAGAGACTAGAAACGAAGTATTCTAACGAAAGGCTGCGAGTTAAAAGGTAAATAAGAAGGAAGGTGGTTGAAGGTTGGCAACGAGACCTGAAATCCCAAGAATTGTTAAGAATGAATTAGAAAAGCTCGGGCAAGTGATCGGGCCTTTATTGAAACGAATTTCGGGTTATCGGTTTTGGTCCATTCCCTTTCTCTCCATTTCAATTTTTAATTTGTTTACGTTACTCGTTTTGATACCACAAGATCAAACGAGGACTGCTCTCATCATTTATGCGATTTTAGGGGCCATTGGATTGGCAATGTTAAGAGAGTCAAATGTTCTTATAAAAGAAGTTCGGAAAAAGAGCTTAACATACATTTTAGAGAGAATTTCAGCCAGTTCAGACACCACAGTTGATCAAAAGCAACGTTATTTACTAAAAATTCGGAAGTCCCCCCCGCAAGCATTTGAAGTGTTTATCGATTTTTTAGAGGAAGAAATAAAGCTTATGGATCTTGAGGATCAATCATGACTTGGTGTTAAGGATGGCTTTGAATGCCCTAAAAAGGCACAATAGTTTAATTTACATAATTTAAATAGGCTCTTTTCTAAAAGAGTGTTGCTAGTTGATAAAAATAGGTGGAAATAGGCGAGACTCCTGCGGGAATAGCAAGCCAGGTGAGACCCCGCAGGCGTATTTGGCCGAGGAGGCTCACGGATTGCCCGCGGAAAGCGAGCTTATTGGAGCCTAAAAAAACAACAAAGTTTACGAAAACAGCCTTTAAATAAGAAAAAAGGTTGCCGAGGAAATCTTAACGGGTTCACGTCAGAGGTGCAAACAATTAACTATCAAGGTAAATCGCACGGGTTCACATAGTCATTCACCGTGCGATTTTTATTGTAATATCAATGTTTATTGACCATTTCATCCGTAAATCACCTATCAAATCACAGTGTAATTTACATGGGTGGAAATAATTATTGGCGGTGTGTGAATTAACCGGTGATTGAGCAAGTGAAAGGTAGGTTGATTACCAAGTCATTTGGATATATAGGTTAAATTAAAAGTTAGATTATCGAATTGTTCTTAAAGTAAAAAACGGACTGAACAAGAAATTTTAGAGTCACCTGTGATCGTTGAAATAAGCGGAGATTTTTCCGTTATCAACCAAAGTAGCGTTCAGTTCGTCGTAAATAAGCGGAGATTTTCCGTTTAAATCAAAAGAAATGACCCATTTTCATGTTTTTCGAGTCAATAGTCGGAATTTTTCCGTCTATTTTAGCTATTTTTAATGTCGATTTCTAAATAAGAGGAATTTCTCCGCTTATTTAGAAAGTTCGCTCTAGCCATTTAATGAAATAGGTAATCGATTGCCTTTTATGAAAATAAAACAACCGGATCTCAAAAGATTCGGTTGTTTTGACGTTTACTAGTCTTTTCTTTCTGTGATTTTATTATGAATAGTAGGGTGATTTAAGGTGATAATTAGCGTTTTGCATCTCACAAGTAAACCCGTTAAGGAAATCTTGACTGCCTTTATAATTTTACTAGGTTGTCTTTACTCTCAGCTTCTTTAGTTAAACGCTTTTGTGCTTGGGAGCCTCTAAATAGGAGAATACTGCTTAAAGCTACCAGGACCGCAATGATGTAAAAGAGGTTGTTGCCTCCCCAAGTAGTAAGGATCCAACCGCCAGCAGCTGGACCGATGGAATGACCAAGATTTCGAAGTCCGCCGGCACCAAAGTAGCTGCCGCGCATGCCTTCAGGGGCTAATTGATCTAATAGAATACTATTAGTAGGGAAGACCAAAATTTCACCAATTGTGAGCACAATCATCGAAAAGACGAGTGGAATCACAGAGATTGATAGGGCGATTCCCAAATAGCCAACTGCAAAAATGAGACTGCCGATGGTCATAATTTGTAACGGCGTTCGTTTTGAAGCCAAATGGCTAATCGGCATTTGGAATAGCACCACAAACACGGCATTCGTAGCTAATAATACGGAATAAATGGTCACACCGTGCTGTTGGGTGTCTTTTAAGTATTGGGGAAGGTTCGATTCAATCTGAGAGTAACCCACATTTTCTATGATCCCTGCTATTATAAAATAGCGGAGTGCGACATCTGCTTGAATGACACGAAGCGCTTGACGAAATGTAACTGGACTTGAAGGCTTGGTTCCAGATTTTTCAACGAGGTCCCTTTGGTAGCGATGCATAACAGATACTAAAATAAATCCATAAGCGGCGTATACAGCAGCCGTCAACCAAAAGGCGAGCGCACTTGAGGCCAGTCCTAAGTACGCACCGAGAAGTGGCCCAAGGGTGGCTCCGATGTTAATAGCCCAATAACGGAGACCAAACACTTTTGGCCGCTTGTCTTTTGGCGTCACATCTGCAAGCAAAGCCTGTGAAGCTGGTTCGAAAAAGGAACGGCACATCCCGTTCAAAGCGTTGAGTAAAGTAAACATCCAAAGCGCAGTGGCAAAGGAAAAGCCTATGTAAACGATAACCCAGGCAATAACAGAGAATAGGACAATTTTCTGTCGCCCAAAGCGGTCTGATAAATTACCGCCAATAAAACTGACAAACGTGCTGGTCAATGGCCCAATTCCAATCGTTAACCCAATCCAAAGCGGACTGGTATGGGTTGTTCTTGATAAATAAAGTGCGAGAAACGGCATCGTCATGAATAACGAAACCCTCGAGAATATAGTTCCCCAAACAACCGTCCAGACAATCGGATGATACTGACTTGTCCAGGTTTTCAATCGTTTCATCCCAATTCCTCCAATCCTTTCAAAAAAGATTTCTACCATCATAATCTTAAAGAAAAGCAACGTCTACCATTTGGCGAATTGATGTTTTATTCGAATATTTCTTTCAATGGATGAAATTAGCGGATTGCTGGTATCTGTTGGGGCAAATGAGAATGAAAGGACTAGTCTCTAGCATATAAATTATTGAAGACAAGTTTGTAAGGCTTTAAGGAAATAACTTTGCTAAAGCGATTACGGAAAAAAATATAAGTAAAACTATAGGCTTTAGCATCAAGGATACGGCCACAACTCTAGTTGCGACTTTTGTAGCGTCACATTAGGAAGTGAAAGACAATCGTTTTTGAGGAGGGTTTGGATGAGCAATCATTCGATCTATGATCTTGGTATAAGGTTTGCACAAATTCTTAATGGTAAGCCATCCATTCAACTTCATGGCTGTTCAGTGACTTTAAAACGGAACTGGCAAGTGAAAGTACAAGGTAGGCTGAGTGAATCTGTAACTCCGGTGGGTGTTTCTTTTGAAGCTTTAGATGAGAAAGGTAACTCTCTTAACCTAGCGGAGGTGACGGTAATACAACATGAGATTCCCCATTTTATAAGATCGGTGGTGGAGCAGGGACTGATTGTCAGTGCGCTCCATAATCATTGGATCTTTACGGAACCGAATCTCATGTATGTTCATATTCAATCTGTAGAACCACCTCTTGACTTTGCACAGAAAATGGCAAATGCCTTTGAAACATTGAGCAGTCCGCCTGTTAAGGGAAGCTAATTCCAAAACGGTTTTTGGGGAACAGACCTCTATTGAAAGAATGATTGCTTGACGAGGTCTGTCTCCACAATAGCTACTTTCCTTCTATTGGTTCAACTGGACCAACCAAATCCAGTTGATAATAGGCTAAATCAAGCCATTTTCCGAATTTGAAGCCTGCCCTTCTTATTGTTCCTGAATGATAGAAGCCCAGTTTTTGATGTAAGGCGATGCTTTCTTGATTAGTGGCATCAATCGCAGCAATCAATGTGGCATATCCACTAGCCTCAGCGCGTTTTATAACCTCACGCATCAGTAATTTGCCTGCTCCTTTCCCACGATACTCTTTATGAACGTAGACAGAATGTTCGATCGAGTATTTATAAGCTGGCTTTGGACGAAATGCTCCATAGGTGGCAAATCCTCTAATCTTCCCACCATCCTCCAGTACCACGACTGGATAGCTATTTTCACGTCGATCTCTAAACCAATCTAATCGATTTTCCAGCGTCTCAGGTTCATAAGTATATACAGCAGTTGTATGAATGATGGCATCATTATAGATTTCAAGAATTTCAGGTACATCCGATTCCGTGGCATCTCTCAGCATTTGATTGCTCCTTTGATTTATTTATCTTTTAAAAAGGCAATTGAATAATGGTTCTATTGCCGTTGTTGGACACTTTAAAAGCGCATCTAAAATCTATTATATATAAACAATGGGTGCAATTCCTAAAAAAAAGAAGATCCTCTTGGATATTGTCAGGTGGGTGGGGGAGCTTCTGGGATTTATCGGCCACCTTCTAGGAAAAATGTCAGAGCTTCTAGGATTTTTTGAGTACCTTTTAGGATTTTTGCGAAACCTTCTGGGATTGGGTGCGCTGCAAAGGTTTGGTTCCTGGAGCTTCTCTGATTTATCGGCCACCTTCTAGGAAAAATGCTAGAGCTTCTAAGATTTTTTGAGTACCTTTTAGGATTTTTGTTGGACCTTCTGGGATTGGGTGCGCTGCAAAGGTTTGGTTCCTGGAGCTTCTCTGATTTATCGGCCACGTTCTAGGAAAAATGTCAGAGCTTCTAGGATTTTTTGAGTACCTTTTAGGATTTTTGCGAAACCTTCTGTGATATCGCGCACATCGAAGGTTTGGTAACCAAGCTTCTGGGGAATTGCGCACTTTTGAGGTTAGAGCGCATGCTTTGGGATATTGCACTATTCTAAAGTCCGACATGTTTAATCCAATATTTTCCGCGCGAACTCCAAACACTAAAAAATTCAGGGTGTTCACCACTAATTAACGTTAGGTTAATCATCGTTTTTGGGTTAAATGTGTTAAAATTCAATTAAAAATAAAAAGTTGAGTTGGGCAGGGGTTGTAAGCCATTTTATTAATTAGGTGGGGGAGAGCTATGAAATGGTTTCTTGTTTCACTTTCAATGGTTGCGGGGATGCTGTTAGTGAATGGGATCATAAGTAGTGTGTTTTATCTTCGTTTTATTGATGTATCCTTTTTTGTAGGTCTCGTTTTTTCCTTGTTTTCAGGTGTTCTTACTTATCCTAAAGGGGAGAATACTGATGTGAATTATTATGATCTCCAGGTTCGAAATCAAACAGGTTTAAATGTGGATCGAAACCGACCGGCTTTTAGGCTTAGTTTGCCTTTTGTGCTTTCTCTCGCCTATACAGTGATTAGTTTTATTGCGGTCTTTTTGTATCACAGGTAATATTAGTAAAGGAAATGGTTTTATAGATTTAATTAGTTATGTAAGGCTAGAGGAGTTGTTAGGTTGCATCTATTAACTATAAGAGATTTGTCTGACCAGCAAATTCAAGATATTTTTGGTTTGGCTGCCCGGCTGAAAAAACAAGATCCGGGAAAGATCTTAAGCGGGAAGTACTTTGTTCTATTCTTTCCTGAATCCAGCATTAGAACGCGGTTAACCTTCGAAAGAGCGATTAAAGATTTGGGCGGGGAGACGATCCTTTTTCCTCCTGATAGTTTAGATAGACGAGAAAAATTAGAGGATGTGATTCAATATATCTCTAATTGGGCAGACGGGGTTGTGGTCAGGCATTCGGATTTATCTAAGGTGGAGGAATTATCGTGGTATGCGCCCGTACCGGTTATAAATGCGATGACTTCTGACCATCATCCATGTGAGATTTTATCAGACTTGTTTTCTATAAGTGAACGGCGAGAAGATTATAGAGAACTGGTCTATACATTTGTAGGTCCTGCCGGCAATATTTCAAGATCATGGATGCAAGCGGCTGAAGTATTGGATCTCGATTTTCATCAAGTTTGCTTGCCGGGTTATGAGTTAGGAAAAGATACTCGGAACTACACCTTCCATACCCATCTCGATGCGGTTTTGTCAGTAAGTGACGTTGTCATAACCGATGCCTTACCTAAAGAACTAAAAACAAATGACTACATAAAAAAATACCAACTAACAACAGAACGAATGAAATTGGCCCACCTTCGCGCCATGTTAAACCCATGTCCACCTTTTTTTCGAGAAGAAGAAGTCAGCACGGACGCTATCGCCTCAGAATTTTTCGTCGGCTATGAATTCAAAAAAAACTTATTATACGTGCAGCAAGCCATTTTATTGTATGGCCTAGGAATTTCATAATGCACTGAAACGCGGGGACGGTTCTTCCGTTTCAAAAACTTAAATTTACCACCGTTTTTCCCCTTAAAAGGGCGCTCTCTCATAAATAAGGCTTGCCAACGGGAACCTTGTTGGCAAGCCTATTCGTTGTTTTAGATCTATTGAAGACAACCTTTATAGCTTCCTGAATTTTTTCAGTGCTTGTGTGTTTAACAGATATAACAAGAGTGCATACACGACTAAGCCAAGGAGATAGCCCCAGATTTGAAGGAAACCATCCCCATAGACCATGACCCCTTTGATCGCCGCTGCTCCATAATAAATCGGCATGATGTAGCACAAGTCACCAAGATGATAAGGAATCATGTCTAATGGAATCAGCCCTGAAAAAAACACTTGCGGAATGATAGTAAAGGGAATCATTTGTACCACTTGCAGCTCGGAACTGGCAAATACAGAAATCATAGCCCCGAATGATACGGCAGTTACCGCTAATAAAACCATGGTAAGCAAAGTCCAGCCAATGTTTCCAAGCGAACTTAATTTCAAGACGTAAATGGAATAAAGAACGATAAGAATGGCTTGAACGACGGCAAATACCCCATAGCCTGCTGTATAGCCGAGAATAACCTCACCGCGTTTAATCGGTGTCATCAACAGCCTTTCTAATGTGCCGCCACTTCGCTCACGCACAAGTGCCATCCCTGAAATGATGAAAACTAAGAAAAACGAGAAGAGGGCGAGAAACACATAGCCAAGAGAATCAAAGGTTGACTCATCTTGATTCCCATAAACATAAGCCATTTTAAGTTTGGCAGAAGGGTTTAAGTGAGCAAGCGCTTTTTGAATCTCAGAAGCTGCCTTTGATCCTTTTTTCGAAGGTTCATACATCGTTATAGCCATTTCTAAACTATTTGAGAGGGCAAAAACGGCATCAACATCTTGATGATTCTTTAAATAGTGTTTGGCATGTTGAGCTTGATCCCCTGAGATATCTACAACCTTCACATCTTGAGCTTTCAAGGCCGTTACAAGTGGGGCAGGCAGAGCTTGTTTATCAATCCCGACCTTTGGGAGATAAGTTGAATTGCCCAATAGGAAATAAACCAGTGTCAAAATCAAGAGCGGTGCCACTAAAATCATCATGACGCTTCGTTTATCATTGATCGTTTGGCGGATGACGCGTTTAGCTAAATTCATCATTGGCCCGCACCGCCTTTTAATTCGTTTGAGGCCATGAAGAATAACTCTTCAACTCTTCCATTTTCTGTTTTTGCGAGAAGATTGGTTAAAGTGTCATATTGAATCAAAGCACCGTTATAGATGAGTGCCGCTTTGTCGCACTCCGCGACTTCATCCATGACATGCGTTGAGACAATGATGGTGGTTCCCGATTTTTTAATCTCCTTAAACTGGTCCCAAATGGTTCGGCGCAGTACGGGGTCGATTCCAACTGTCGGTTCATCTAAGAACAAGACTTCAGGATGATGCAAGATAGCCGCCGCAAGTGAGAGCCGCTTTTTCATACCGCCAGAAAAATTTTTAACCAATTTCTTTCGATGCTCGGTCAAATCAACTAAAGTAAGGACTTCTTCAATACGCTTATCCAATTGCCGTTTATTAAAACGATAGAGTCCTCCGAAAAAATGCAAGTTAGCTTCAGCGGAAAGATCGTCATACAATGCGTCATTCTGCGGCATAAATCCGATTTTTTTTAACAGATTCATGTTAGGCATCTGTACATCTCCAAATTGAATGGTTCCACGATCCGCAGCAATGGCCCCAATCATTAGGCGAATCATCGTCGTTTTTCCTGAACCAGAAGGACCAAGCAAACAACAGATCTCCCCAGCCGGAATGGTGAACGTGATATCTTTTATGACCTCTTTTTTATCAAAGCTTTTACTAACATGAGTGACTTGAATATCCATCGCGTTTCCCTCCCTAACTATCATTTTTACCTGAATCCGTTTTTTTGTTAAAATAATAGACAACGTGTTGTTTTATTTACACTTAAAAGTATAATGACTGAATAAACCCTTATCAATAATCAGATATATAGGATGTGTTGGTTATCCAACACTTCTTCTGAATGTGTTGGGAAAAAATTGAGGGAGGTAAAAGAGTGCGGGATAAAATGATGGACTTAAGGGTCATTCGAACAAAGGAAGCAATCCGAGATGCATTGGTAGAATTAATCGAGGAGAAGGGATTTGAAGCGATCACTGTCAAAGACATCACCACCAGGGCTAAGATTAACCGGGGAACCTTTTATAGCCATTATCAGGATAAGTATGACTTAATGAGCAAATGTGAGGAAGAGGTCATTAATGAAATGGAAGACAAGATTGTCAAGAACTTACCGACTATCCTTGCCGATGCAGGAACATTAGCTTTGAATCCCAAAATTTTCACCATTCTTGTCCCGTTTTTTGACTATCTCTATCGGAACAGAGGGTTTATGAAGGCCGTCCTTGGGCCCAAAGGCGATGTCTCCTTCCAAACAAAATTGAAAGAATTCATGCTGAAATCCCTTTTTAAAAATAACCCGCTTCTCAAGGAAGAAAATCTCCTTGTCCCATCTGACTACTTAGTATCTTATATCGGATCAGCCCATTTAGGTGTCATTCAGCAATGGCTGAACAGTGACCGAAACGAAACCCCACAAGAAATCGCCCGAATCCTCGCCACCATGACCATCAACGGTCCCCTATTTGCCGCTGGATTGAAAAAGTGAAACGCGGGGTGGGGGCGTGAAACGCAGGGACGGTTCTCGCGTTTCATTCTCAACGCTATTGGCTGATTTTGAGGCGGCTAACAAAAATAGAGAGGACTTGATGAACGGGTTTCCTCGCTTTAAACTCTAGACTCCGCAAAACTGAAAAGCTAATGGACAAACAACTCTCACCTGAATCACCTGCAAGTCAACGTCTAATCCAAAACTAGCCATCGAGAACCTAATAAACACGTATTTCACAAATAAGGCATTCTCCTTTATACTATATTAGTTGCAAGTTTTTACTTTTAAAATAAGAACCGCCAAAAAGGCTTTTCTAATAGTGTTTTTTAGGAGTTTGAAGGAGGATATTTTATGACAACAAGAGGAGAAACATTTGTTGCCGATATCGAGCATTTAGATGATCGAGGCTCCGGCCGCGCGGTTGTGTGGCGTGAGAATGAACTCGGCAATCCAAAAAAGCTCAAGCTCACGATTCCCCAAGTACTGCCAGGAGAGAAGGTTCGCGTTTATGTGGACGAGCCGACGAAAAAGCGCTGGAGAACAAGTGCTCAGGAAATTTTGGAAGCCCATCCCGAGCGCGTGGGCGCCGATTGCCCGCATTTTGAGACATGCGGAGGCTGCGTCTGGCAGCATTGGCAATATGAAGGGCAATTACAGGAAAAAACCAATCATGTCAAGCACGCGATTGCGTCGCAAGGGTTCGATCCGCGACTTGTAAATGACACGATTGGCATGGAGAATCCATGGCATTATCGCAATAAAATGGAATTCACATTTGCGGTGGACGGTTCGCTTGGGCTTCATGAGCAAGGAAATTTCAGAAAGATCATCCCGCTTGAAACCTGCTTAATTGCTGGAAAAGAAATGGTTGAGGCCGCCATGGTTGTTGCCGCTTGGACGAAGGACCACCAGCTCTCCGGCTACGACAAGGACAAGCACGAAGGACTGCTTCGTCACTTGATGGTACGCCAATCTTTTGCAACTGGCGAACTTATGCTCGGCCTGTTTGCGACGGAGGAGCCATCAGGAGACTTAGAAGCGGTGGTGAAGGATCTGGTCGCCCGCATCACGGAAAAATTTCCAAGTGTGAAAAGCCTGCTGTGGCTTGAAAACACAGATTGGGCGGACGTGACCCAATCTGAAAAAACTCATGTGTTAGCAGGACGCGATTTTATTTACGATGAAATGGACGGCTTCCGTTTCCGCGTCTGGTTCAACACGTTCTTTCAAACGAATCCGACTCAAGCTCAAAAGCTTGTCGACATTGCCCTGGAAATGGGCCAGCCAAAAGAAACTGAAACCATGATTGATTTGTTCTGTGGCGTTGGCACGTTCTCATTGCCGTTTGCTAAACGTGTGAAGCAGCTGGCCGGGATTGAAATCGTCGAATCCTCCATTGAATCGGCTAAGCGCAACGCCAGTGACAATGGCATTGATAACACGTATTTCTTAGCAAAAGATGCTCGCCACGGATTGGACGATATTCTTGAAAAATTTGGGACACCGGATCTGCTTGTCCTTGATCCACCGCGCTCTGGAGCTGGCGGCAAGGTCATGCGCAAAATCGGCCGATCCAAGCCCGAACGCATCGTTTACATCTCCTGTAACCCAGACACCTTTGCGACAGATATCAAAGAACTCGTCGATTTTGGCTACGAACTAAAAGAAGTCCAGCCAGTTGACCTGTTCCCGCATACCGTGCATGTGGAGTGTGTCTCGCAGTTGGAATTGAAGAAATAATAGAAGAGAACAGGCGAAAGCTCATTAATTTAACGGGTTAGGTTTTGGGAGAAAAAACTTAAACTATTAATACATTTGGGGATACAATTAGTACACTAATTGGTATCCCCTTTTTTATTGATATATCAGGAATTTTAGCATTTGACACCAATTAACATATTTACCAGCATACAAACTAGTAGAAGTACAATAATTTTTGTACCTGTGCTAAATTCTATGTCGTTTTGTATGTTATTTCTAATAATAATTTTGGCAGGTTTAGCATAATCACAACTGTTGCTACGACAGCGTAGCGACTTGGACTTACTAATAGAAAATTAAACCTTGGCACTGGGTTATCTTATTTTTCTTGGAGATTTGGGATTTTATGTTAAACTTAATGTGGTAAGTTATTGAAAGTTCAGTATATTAGCTATCCGTTAACTTAAGTAAAAATAAATTAAGGGGAAGGATTAAATTCTTTGAGATTAATAAAATATTTTTGGATTTTTCTCCTAGTTAATTTGATATGGTTATATGTCATTCATTTTATTCCAATAAATGTTAGTGCAGGGGTATATTTGTTTCTTTTGCTTTCAATTCTTGTATTAATTACCTTACAGATTATAAAACTAATTCGAACCCACAAAAAGAAACACATTATAAGACTCAGTTATCTGATTGTTTTGCCCGTAACACTTCTTTTCGTTTTAAAATTAAATGCTTTTTTAACATCTAATTATTACCTTTTGAATTTTAAGTCAATTAAGGAAGGGAAAACGACTTTCTATTTTCAAAAGAAAATCGATAATAGCCTCATTAACGATTTTAATAAGGGAATATTGATTGAAAAAGATGATTATAAACAATTTTTCGGTAGTGTTAATTTAAGCAATCTTAGGGTTGTCTTTTATCCAAACCTAAGTAAAGAAACATTTGAAAAAGGTCTTCTAGGTGAATATTATTTAAATAATATTATTTTAATTGATGCGCAGAGAGGTTCAGATCAAACAAATGGATACTATGACAGACTATTTAACAGCCAAATAGAAAGTGTCAGTGCTCACGAATATAACCATTATCTTTTGCAACAATTTCTAAAAGAACAAAACATACCCCTTTCAAAAATCCCAGTGTGGTTTAAGGAAGGTCTTGCGAGATATACAGAAGATCGGTGCGATGGAACAGCTTTTGATCCAGATAGTTTAGAAGGAACTCAACTTGTTCCATTTGAAAAACTGAAGACACAAGGGAATTGGAAAAACTATACGAGCAATAATCAATATAATCCCTATCAACAAAGCGGCGACTTTATCGCTTACATTTTAGTGAGAAACGGGAAAAACACTGTCTATGATTTGCTATCTAAACTAAAAACAGTGGCTTTCGAGCAAGCATTTAAAGAAACAACAGGTCAAAATTTGAATAGTTATGAAAATCAATATTTTAATAATATGACATCCGCTATTTCTCTATGGAAGCAAGTCGATAAGTCTTTAAAAAACAGTGACACGAAGAAAGCAATAGTATAGCTTAATCGTTTACACTCATTGAGTCCTGAAAGTAGCACCATACTTATTGAGGAAGCCAGCGAATATCTATCTGAAGGAAATCAAGCAAAGGTTATAGAACTAATTAATCTTGCCAAGACAATAAATCCAAGGTCCCCACAGTTAAACGAGCCATCGTTTAGCAAGCCGTAGAAGGCTAGAATAGAAAAAGATGATCCGAATATGTCGATTCGTTTTGCGTACTATTTTGTAAAGTCCGCCGCTATTTATGTTAAAACGGTGGAAGATTGAGAATGTTTACACTGACGGTTAGTTATGCTGAAGAAGAGAAATGTGATTAAAAATTTTGAAAGGGGTTTAAAAATGCTATATAAGTTTACTAATATGACTCAAGAGCAGGCTGAGGATATTTCATTTAACTGGCATTACGACGGAGAGTATTCTTTTTATGATATGGAAGCCGACAAAGAAGATTTGGAAGAATTTTTAGACCCCGAACAAAGAGGAAACTCAACATTTGCTGTAACAAAAGAAAATGAATTGGTTGCTTTCTTCAGTGTTAGTAAAATTGCCGATGGAACGCTTGAAATTGGTTTAGGAATGAGACCAGATTTAACTGGCCAAGGATGTGGTTTAGAATTCTTAAAGGAAGGTTTGAATTTCGTTGAATTTAGGTACAAACCTAACAAAATTACATTATCAGTGGCGACTTTTAATCAAAGAGCAATAAAAGTTTATAGAAAAGTTGGTTTTACGGATGTTAAAACGTTTATGCAAAATACAAACGGGAGCACCTTCGAATTCTTAAAAATGCAATATGAATGCTGAAATTGTTTGTTTCAATAACGTTAGCTTTTCTTCACTAAAGGCAATTGCTTTTTACCTAAATCATCAGTTTCTTCTATACGACTAATTTAATATGGGTTGAACAAAAACGAAATATGAATCTATGCCGTATATATACATAGTAATTCAATATACATAGATTAAAAAGGTGTTATATAATTTGCGTCAAAAAATAGAAGTTGGGAAGAAGATGCTAATGAAAGCCTATTAAAGAATATTTTCTCTATTGTGGTTATTGTTTTAATTGGTGTCTATTATTTGTTTAACCTAACAACATTTATGGATGGTATTAGGCTAGATAAACAAGTTTAACATTCTTGATCAAAGACCTGATGTAAGCCGTTTTTCAGGTAGTTGGAACGTGCAGTTGCCGATTATTTATTACATTTATTTTAATCCTGATTATGGCAAAAACATCAAAGGCGTTCGTGCTTATTTACTTAGGGCGATATTTTTACTTATTTCCAATCCGACACTCTAACATTTCAATTGTACTATCATAATCGAAGCTATTAATGTTACTCTTCATTTGTTGCAGCTTACCTGTACCAGATGAATGACATGAGAGTCACAGAAGGCAAAATTGAAGATGTACTCAAAGCGGAAAAAGGCAGCAGAGTTTGAGGAGTTCTCTATTTTTACATATTTTAGGAAGTTAAGGTTATTTTAATTACTAAAAGGAAAATTGGAGGTACCTAAGTGAAATTTCTAATAATTTTCAGTTTAGTAATTACGCAATTCTTGACAGCCCCATTCTTTGTACAAGCGAAGGAAAAGAATGTATCTATGCAACAAATTAAAAATGAAGTTAATTTCAAGGTATTGGTACCTAAAAGACTTCCAAAAGATTTGCAAATGAATATCAAACCCTATCCTCCAACTGAATACGGAAAGCCAACAAAGTTTACAATGACCTTCACCAAAAACAAGCAGTTTGTTTTTAACATTCAAGAAAGGAAATCCAACCAAAAAGAACTCGACAAAGATGTTTACTCTTATGGTCAACCTGTATCTATAAATGGTAATAGAGGCTATTTTCTGACTTCTGGGCATAAAGATGGTCATTTGCTTATTTGGATACAAAACGGAACAGTTATTGAAATGGATAGCACCTTATCAAAGGAGAAAATGCTTGAGATAGCTCAATCTGTAGAATAAGTTGAGCTTTATTTTATGCCAATTATCACTTTAAGCCTTAGTAATTTGGCAATTTCAGCTATATTTAGAAAGCATTTGACCTGAGTAATTTATTGGTGGTATTTGTCATCATAAGACAACTATCAATAATCATTTTTGTTACCGTTGCATCGTTATTACGTTGTTTGATTGAATCCAAGAATTGAAACCAACACAAATAGTGGCCAAGGTATTTCGTAGTCATACCATTAAAAACGGTCTGTTCAGTCTTTAAGAGGACTGTGATAGTTATTGACGTTTTGAATGTGATATATTATTCCTTTAACTTGTTCTTTACCATCTGATTTGAAGCGATAATGTCCTAATCCTTTTTCTTTTGCTTAGGTCTTAAACGCCCGCCACACATCTGTACATAGAACGTTAGAAGATACAAGTTTAGAGCCGATCGTTTTATCTAAACGGGATTTAACAATACGCCCTTGAGCCACTATCTTAGAATAAGTAGCTTTTTGTCTGTCTCTTGCAATAAGGACACAAACTTGTTCCTTACTTATGCCCCAGTATTTTAGATTTACCACCATTTTTGCGGGATTTTCTGCCCTCTATCTCAAGTTTCCCTTTTTCAGAATACAGAAAATAGGCTTCGTCCATTTCAACGATAACCGAAAATTGCCCGAAATCCATTTGTTTTAAAGCTGATAATATTTTATTTCTCCAATAAAACAATGTAACGTAATGAATTTCAAGCATTTCTGAAGTTTTTCTAAGAGAATATCCTTCAATCATACACTGAGAATAAACTCTACCCACTTATGCGGGAAATGAGTTCTGTATAAAGGCGTGTTTGTTACATCGGGAAACGTCTTTCTACATTCTATACAACGATAGCGTTGGCGTTCAGTAGTTATCAGACCAACTTTTACTGAATACTTCCCGAAACGAATGGAATGAGTGCAACTTAGCCTATCTATATGTTTTTGCTCAGACAACTCTTTATAAACAGGTTCACTTTTAGAGAAGGGATTAAGTGACTTATTAAAAAACTCCTTTAAAGGATATAAATCCGCAGTATTTATTTTTTTTTATTATCTCAACTAATGCCATTCAAATCACCCGCTCTAGGTTGTTTAATCCCCCCCATATAGAATATTTGTTCGTTTTTATCAAATGTCAACAGAGTTATTTTACAGAGCCTTAAAGAAAAGATTTGTGCTTGACAGTTTACGCTATTCTGCGTTACTATGTACCGGTAATAAGTATTACTTAATACTTGTGTCACTGATTACTTGGAAACTATAAAGACAGACGAATGGGTGATAAATTTGGAAAATATCACGGAAATGCTGAAAGGGGTACTCGAGGGTTGTGTGCTTGAGATCATCAGCCGTGGCGAGACGTATGGCTATGAAATCACACAACAGCTGAGAGACCTTGGCTTCACTGATGTGGTTGAAGGTACCGTTTATACGATTACCATGAGACTTGAGAAAAATAATCTGGTGGATATCGAGAAGAAGCGATCGACTATGGGACCACCGAGAAAATTTTTCACACTCAACGCAGCCGGTCAAAAGCAACTTGAAGTTTTTTGGGAAAAATGGAACTTTATCTCAAGCAAACTAAATGAATTAAAGGCATTTAAAGCCAAATAAAGCTGTCGTGAAATGGAAATCTGTGCAAACGTCTTATAAAAGACAACAACAGCTCCTGCAAAACGATGTAAAACTAATTATAACTCAAGCGATGCGATTCAATAATCGAATTTTACTGAACAACTCATGATCTTAAAGGAGGTAACTATAATGAACTTTTTTGAAAAAATAACGGGCAGCGATATAACTAAAGAAATGAAAGGTTTTGAAGAACGGGCAAAAGTCTTGCCGGCTGAATTTCAAACGACTTGGAAAGAAATTGTCAGTAATCTCTGGATTCACGGAGATTTCAGTGGTCGTAATCTGATGCCGATTTTTGATAGTACTCTTGAACTGCTTGAGGTGACTTCAGTTGACGGTCAGAGTGTTGAAGAAGTACTAGGAGAGGATATCAAAGGCTTCTGCGCGGCGCTTGTTGGTGATGAAGGCGCAAAAACGTATCGAGATAAATGGCGCGATCAACTTAACAAGAACGTCGCAAGAAAATTAGGAGGACTGAAATGAGTCTCAAAAAAATAATTGAAGAAAAAAAAGAATGGAGAGCTCATGTTTCTCGTGTCAAAGCGCTTCCGCAAGATTACCAAATTGTCTATAAAGAGATCCAGAAATATCTCTTCAAAGTGGGTCCTGTTGAGCTAAGCGAAGGGCTCGGACTGCTGTCGGAAATTGTTAGCTTCTTTGAAGAAGGCGCAGCTGCTAAGAAAGGTGTGCTTGAAGTCACCGGAACAGACGTTGCTGCTTTCTGTGATGCACTGATTGAGAATTCGAATTCTAAAACTTACGCAGACCTCTATCAAGAAGCGGTCACTCAAAACATCAATAAGAATATGAAAAAATAGAAAGAACGAAATACTTGGCGGTCAAATTAATTGAAGATAACTGAGCTCATTAATAAAACGGGTTTACTTGTGAGATGCAAAACTCTAATTATCACCTTCAATCACACTACTATTCACAATAAAATCACAGAAAGAAAAGACTAGTAAACGTCAAAACAACCGAATCTTTTGAGATTCGGTTTGATTATTTTCATAAAAGGCAATCGATTACCTCTTTCATTAAATGGCTAAAGCGAACTTTCTAAATAAGCGGAGAAATTCCGCTTATTTAGAAATCAACATCGAAAATAGCTAAAATAGACGGAGAAATTCCGACTATTGACTCGAAAAACATGAAAATGGGTCATTTCTTTTTGTTTAAACGGAAAAACTCCGCTTATTTACGACGAACTGAACGCTACTTTGGTTGATAACGGAAAAATCTCCGCTTATTTCAACGATCACAGGTGA
The DNA here is from genome assembly GCF_029094525.1 of Pullulanibacillus sp. KACC 23026. NCBI lineage: Bacteria > Bacillati > Bacillota > Bacilli > Caryophanales > Sporolactobacillaceae > Pullulanibacillus > Pullulanibacillus sp. KACC 23026. Next base: position 2,029,762 of record NZ_CP119107.1, read on the forward strand.
CTCTAAAATTTCTTCTTAACCATGACAGTCCGTTTTTTACTTTAAGAACCATTTTTTCACAAAGTCTTCGATAATCTAACTTTATTTTAACATATATATCCAAATGACTTGATAATCACCCTACCTTTCACTTGCTTAATCACCGGTTAATTCAAACACCGCCAATAATTATATCCACCCATGTAAATTAAACTGTGATTTGAAATGGTCAATAAACATTGATATTACAATAAAAATCATATGGTGAATGACTATGTGAACCCGTGCGATTTACCTTGATAGTTAATTGTTTGCACCTCTGAAGTGAACCCGTTACTCATTAATTGGAGCTCTTTTTTTGTTGGAGAGCTTTTGGATGTTCGTCTCCATTTTTTTCATACGGTCAGAAGGCTAAGTGACTCTTTTCAAAACCAATGCTTTTTTCGAATATTTTCAAATTAAGGGAGCGAATTCCTTATCAACTTCGACCGTTAATCAAAAGGAGGATCGATTAACATAGCAGTTGCCCTTTGTGGGTCATTGACTAATGCTAACTTGTATTCTAGCATCCAGTTAAGCTTTCCAATGATCTGATCGTATTCATTCTTTTTTCGTTCGATTTCACGTATCTTTTGGCGAATCCACTCAATGGCTTCAAGACTGGTCGATGAATGTGCATCGCGTTCTTGAAAGATTTCCTTCAATTCATTTAATGAACAGCCTACGCTTTGAAACTTTTTTATAAGTTTTAGACGTTCGATGGCCTTTTCATTGTAGTTACGATAGTTATTTTCATCTCTTTGGAAATGTCGACTATCCAGTAGACCTTCTTTTTCATAATAACGAATGGTGTAGGTTGTCAATCTTGTCATTTCAGCTAATTCTTTTATTTTCATATCTATTCTCCTCAAGAAGACTTGCCTTATAGTTAACTCTATAGTTTAAACTCTAATTGTTCAAGTCATTCTATTTATCAGTAACCCCTAGGAGGATAGGATTATGCGTATTTTTGTAACAGGAGCAACAGGCTATATTGGTTCTGCCGTCGTCAGTGAGCTTATAAATGGAGGACACACCGTCATCGGTCTTTCACGTTCAGATCGAGGTGCTGCACAATTGAAAAAAGCGGGTGCCGAGGTGCATCATGGGAGTCTTGATGACCTAGATAGCCTGCACAGCGGTGCTGCCAATGCGGACGGTGTGATTCACCTGGCGTTTATCCACGATTTCGATAATTTTGCTCATTCACTTGAAACGGATTTACGTGTTATTAAGACAATAGGAGAGGCGCTCGAAGGCTCAGGCAAGCCGTTCATAACGACTGCTCATGCCAATGGGGCAGCATCGGATAACGAGGTATTAGCGCTGGCAAATCGTGGAGTCCGAACAGCGATTGTTTCGCTTGCGCCATCTGTCCACGGTACGGGAGATAAGGGCTTCGTGCCGAGACTGATCAACATAGCCCGTGAAAAAGGTGTATCTGCCTATATTGGTGATGGATCCAATCGCTGGCCGGCTGTTCATCGCCTTGATGCCGCCAAGCTTTACCGCCTAGCATTGGAAAAGGCACCTGCCGGGTCACAATTAGATGGGGTAGGGGATGAAGGTGTGCCATTTCGCAGCATCGCGGGTGTCATTGGTAAGCATTTGAATGTTCCGGTAGAGAGTATTTCACGCGAAGGGGCTAATGATCGTTTCGGATTTCTCGGCACTATTGCGGCACTCGACATTCCGAGATCGAGTAAAACGACTCAGGAACTCTTGGGATGGGAACCGATCCATCCAGGGCTCATTGAGGATCTCGAGCAAGGTCACTACTTCAGAAGTTGAAGTATGAGTTTTGGATAATAAGTCATTTAAGACGCGTTTATCTCCTAACGCGTCTTTTTTGTACGTGGTAGGATTGAAAAATAAGAGAGATGCGAAATTTAGAATAAAGTTGTAGTATTAAAATCAATAAAATCACTTAAGGGTGAGGCTGGATCATGACTAAACATAGGATCTATACAACAAGTTTCGCAAATGTCTATCCCTTTTATGTGAAGAAGGCGGAGAGAAAAGGTCGTACTAAAGCAGAAGTCGATGAAATCATCCGTTGGTTGACAGGGTATAGCCAAGATGAGTTACAAGTGCAACTGGAAAAAGAGACTGACTTTGAGACTTTCTTTTCGGAAGCTCCTCAACTGAATTCGGCACGGGCTTTGATCAAAGGCGTGGTCTGCGGTGTCCGAGTGGAAGACATTGAAGAACCAATGATGCGGGAAATTCGCTATTTGGACAAGCTGATTGATGAATTAGCGAAGGGAAAAGCAATGGAGAAGATATTGAGGAAATGACCATTGCAAATTGATGAAAATTCTTTAAATAGCTATTTCCAAGTGAGAGACGATTGACTTATAAGTGAAGCTTAAGAGAATTAAAGGAGATTTTATGTAAAATATAGTATCGAGGGGATTGCTAGCTTTATATATAGTGACCCTAATCTGGTTCGTGTTATTCAAATTACAATACAATGTCTTATCAGTCTTTAATTATCATCATCGAAGTCTTAACTTGATTCCATTTGCAGGCCCATCAATAGTAAATGGAAGTTTCAGCGAGATGATCGAGAATGTTATAATCTTTGTTCCTCTTGGCTTGTTATTGAATGTCAATTTCAAACAAGTAGGATTTTTATCTAAATTTGTTTTTATGGTGGCTTTGAGCCTTGCTTTTGAAATAATTCAATTTATCTTTGCTATTGGGGCGACAGACATTACCGATGTCATCACAAATACGGTTGGAGGCTATCTTGGACTAATTTTGTATGGTTTAAGCAATCGCTATATTAATAATAAAAGTCTAGACAGAGTGATTATTTTGGTTGGTCTGCTTTTGCTCCTATTACTCGTTTATTACCGTATCCATTTGAGAATTAGAATTTCTTAGTCTGTTATTAATAGTAGAGCACGAACATTTCACAGTAATCACAAGTCTGGTTAAATAGTTTAATTGTTAACACCTCAAACCAAAAAGAACAAGCTGATTGTTTCCCTAGAAAATTGGCTTGTTCTTAAAACCTATTAAAGGATCCCCCCTAGATCATTCACTCGATATTTTTCAATTTACCCAGATCGCAAGCAAAAGCTCCAAGACGGGTTTCCTCGGGACAAGCCAGCACGAAGGTATTTTTGCGAAGCTGCAATACGATGGTATTTCAAGCAGTAGGCTGGCTCGCGGTTCATCGTCCGAGGAAAGCTATCCTTTTTTATGAATTTTTTTAATAGGACACTGGAAATTTAGTTAACCTAATTAATTCAGTTATGTTTTATTTTTTCTTTTTTATCAATTTAAAGGGCTTTTGAACCATCTCTTTTAGAGAAATCTGTCCTTTTAGAAGTTCATACTCAGCTTCAAATAGGTCTCGATCACAGGGGTATTGTTCGCCGTTTTTATCTGTAATGAGATAATCGCCTGGAAGCCCCTTCATTGTGCCTTTGGATGTTTCAATGGTAATCGGTCTTGTAAGTTTCACAGCTTCAACAATAATGACTTTTTTTCTATACTTAGGCATGGTGTCAACCTCCTTCCCTATACAAGACTAGACTATGCAAAAACGGGCTAATGTGTATAGGCGATAGTTTTCTGTCGTTCAACGGTTGCTTTTACGAGTGAAACCTTATCATGGTCAATGGTCATCAGGGTATTTGATTCTCCTGAGCTGGTAGAATCTATGAAAATGGCTTTCAAAGGTGGTTACCTGAGGCACTCTTGCCAAGATGGTCTTGTTTGTCATGCTTTCTGCTTGCTCAATTGCAAACGGCAATGTTTGAATCTCGGCAAGGTGTATCATTAATACACGTAACCGGCGGTCATGCCTTAGCGCGTACGAAGGAGAGCCCGAACGACTAAGTTATTATTTTTTTACTTTTTTAAATGTTATAATAATAAAAAGCGTAAATAAGTCTCGGGGAGGAGATTGAAATGGCTAACGAAATCACAACTCAACTTTTAGAGGTATTTACAGCGAATTTTAATGAGAAGTCCACTAATAAGATTATTAAAAATACAGTGATGAAAAGTGGCATTGATGCTGCCGCTGAGAATAATGATGCCGTTGTCGCAATGAATCATGTATTCTCAGAGGAGATTACAACAGGGGCGGTGGCGAACCAGAAGCAGAGCGGCCGTTGCTGGATGTTCGCGGCATTGAATACATTCCGTCACAAAATCCTTGAAACGTTTAAATTAAAGGATTTTGAGCTCTCACAAAATTATACCAATTTTTGGGATAAGTTTGAGAAGGCGAACTTTTTTCTTGAGAGTGTTCTGAAAACAGCCGAAGAACCATTGGATGGACGTCTCGTTTCTTGGATTATGTCAACACCTCAACAGGATGGCGGTCAGTGGGATATGTTCGTCTCTTTAATAAAAAAATATGGGGTTGTTCCAAAACAAGTCATGCCGGAGACCTTTCAAAGCGAAAATTCAAGACGCTTAAATTCGATTATAAATCGAAAATTACGCAGAGATGCGGTAAAGCTAAGAGGCTTGTTTAGTGAAGGGAAATCTGAAGCGGAATTGCAAAGAGCCAAAGAGGATATGCTTTCAGAGGTTTATCAAATCCTAACTTTCGCATTAGGAGAGCCGCCAAAAACATTTGATTTTGACTATCGCGATGCGGACGATGTTTTTCATCGAGAAGAAAAAGTGACGCCACAAGCTTTCTACAAAAAGTATGTGGGCATTGATTTAGAAGACTACGTGAGTATTATCAATGCCCCAACGAAGGATAAGCCTTATGGAAAGACCTTTACGGTTCAATTCCTTGGAAATGTTGTGGGGGGTAAACCTGTTAAGTATTTGAATGTCGACATGGATACATTAAAACAACTCGCTATTAAACAAATTAAGGAGAATGAAAGTGTCTGGTTTGGTTGTGATGTGGGTCAATCTTCCAATAGAGATTATGGCATCATGGACACCGCTCTTTTTGATTATGAAGAGACATTGGGAACGTCCCTGCATATGACAAAGGAAGAACGCTTGGATTATAAGGAAAGTGTGATGACCCACGCGATGGTACTGACGGGCGTTAATCTCGTCGATGAACAACCCACGCGCTGGAAGGTGGAAAATAGTTGGGGCAATAAGGTTGGGAAAAAAGGGTATTTTGTGATGAGTGATAAATGGATGGATGAGTATACTTACCAAGTGGTCATAAATAAAGCATACCTTTCAGACGAGTTGAAAAAAGCCTTCGATCAAGAGCCCATACAACTTAAGCCATGGGATCCAATGGGTTCCCTTGCATTTATGAAGTAAAAGAATAAGGGGACTTCAAAGTCTGTATTTGCTTTTGACCTCTTCTTGTACAGGGACATCGAGACGAGTTGCTAACTCTATGCAAAAGTGACTGCGATCAACATTCAAGTCATGTAAGGTGTTGGGCGTTTCTCGTAAAAAAGAATAAAAGAATGTAATTATGAAGAAGAGCCTTTCTCAAGTGAGAGGCTTTTTTTTTTCGTTGATAGCGTAGGCAACCATTCAGACTGCTGTTAGAAAAGAAATGCTCAACGCCTTCATGCTCAGGCTGGAGAAGGCTTGATTACAACCGAAATAAATGGAAAACGAATGTCCTATAAATGAAGTGATCATGAAGGTCATTTCTCTCCTTATGGGCGGGAACATTCTAAGAAGGAGAAAAGGAGCTTTTTATGGAAGTAATTAAAGAAAAGCAAATAGGAGGGATGACCATTGCCAATCAAAAATTATGGGGTTTTAAAGGGAAAAGCGGTTAAAACGATGATGGGAAGTAATAATGAGCCACATTATCAAGTTTTGATCAAGGATGATGCAGGAACCCAGTATCGAATTGCGATTAACATTAAATCACAGGCCTCTCCTTCAGACGTTTTATATTATGTCGGTGAGAATTTTCACTCAGAAGAATTGACGACCTTGCCCGATCTAAAATTTGGTTTTACCGCTATCAATCCTAACAACCCAAGTATTGGTCTTGATTATATAAGAGGACATTTATTTAATCCTTCCCAAATGATTCCACTGCCACCTGAAGCAAGCGGCCCGGATAATGATTTAAATGATAAACTTCAAGATTATTTTAAGCAGGCCATTGAGCATGGAGCAATCATTTATGCTTTCGGACAGAGATGGGGTCCTGAGACTAATCAGCCTGATCAATATTTTAAATTTTCACCTGGTAACGGTATCCATGACATTCATATGAATCAGGGAAACACGGGCGGTTGGACAAAGGATAATGGGACTTGGCAAGATGGGGGTATTTTAATCCAATTCGAACAGGATAAAAGGTGGGTGGCTATTTTCTTAGCTTTTCAATCTCAATCTTGGTGCACCGATGAGAATGGTAATGCCATTAAACCGGTTGATGAATGTGATTATAAAACGGTCAATGTTCCAAAGTAGCCTGAGCTTGAGATAGAAAATGGCAAAAGACTCGGGACACCGACTAGAGATGATCCAAGCCTCGAATCCGGGGCTCCTTTTTTGATTATGCAAGGTCAAAAAATGAATGTTGAAATAAATCACTGTTACTTTTCATGTAAATATATTGATACTGAATTTTATTTATGATAAAATAAAAATTTTGTAATTAAGCGTAAGTGTGCTATACTATAAGTAGGTTAAAAATTCGGAGGGTGATTTTTTTGTTTCAAATTGGTGATGGAATAGTTTATCCGATGCTCGGTGCAGGTAAAATTAAAGCCATTGAAGATAAGGAAATCTCAGGGGAAAAGCAAAGGTATTATATTATTAAGATGTCAATTAGTAAGATGGATTTAATGATCCCAGAGAAGAAACTTTCAAGTTCTGGCATACGTCCGATTACTGAGTTGAAAGCCTTAAATAGCATTATAACGATTGTTCAACAGGAAGAATCCGATAACTCCCTCGTATGGAAGCAGCGGTACAAAGTGAATATGGAAAAGATGAAAACTGGGAATTTGAAGGAAGAAGCTGAAGTGGTTCGTGATTTAATGAGCATGCAGAAAGAAAAAGCCCTTAATGGCAGCGAAAAAAAATTATTAGACAATGCTCGTGATTTCTTGATTAGTGAATTGAATTTAATAGAAGGAATTACCGAAAATCAGATCCAAAGCTTTTGCCTCAATTAATTCTTTAGAGAAAATGACTTAAAACACCGACCACCCAAAAAAAAGAAGTTCTATTCGGTTGATTACAGGTCCTATAAACGATATATGCCGTTGAGAGAAAAGGGAGCAAAGTAACTTATTTGCTTTTTTTTATTGGCAAATGATAGCGTTTTAATGCACCTGGGCGGTTGCATGGCCGAGACGTAACGACTTCTCCTCCTTTAACGACTTCTCTTAGTCCAAGTGGTTCTTCATTATCAGCCAACCCGCAAAGAACCTTTTCTTTTTAGAAGACACTTCCTCTCATTTTTTCCGTAATAAAGCTTAATTAAGAAAGAATTTAGCAGGTGAAAGGTGAGTATGGAGAAAAACTTAACCGATGCCTGTTTGCAATCGGTATGGTTATCTGTTATGATAAGGAAGAATTATTTTTGTTCGGTCTAATGGATAGTATAAGTCTTTACTTTTCGTCTTGATGATCACTTGGAGCAAGGATAGTATTAATTGTGTGGGTAACACACGTGGAGGCAATATAAATGGAACAAGGTACAGTAAAATGGTTTAACGCAGAAAAAGGTTTTGGCTTTATCGAACGTGAAAATGGAGACGACGTATTCGTACACTTCTCTGCTATCCAAGGTGAAGGCTTCAAATCACTTGACGAAGGTCAAAGTGTTACTTTTGACGTTGAGCAAGGTGCTCGTGGCGCTCAAGCTGCTAACGTTCAAAAAGCATAATTTTATAACAAGAAAAAAACAGGCCCTTTAAGGGCCTGTTTTTTTTATGCCTTTAAACTTGATACCGTGCGGAAAGTTGGCGTAGGTGTTCTGTCATCAATCAGTTTTATCCATTGAGAAACCGCACTGGTGAAATCTCTTTTTGGGGAGTTTCTCAGTCCGGTCATTAAAATGAATTTCATTAAGAAATAAATTGTTTCCCGCGTGGGTAGACGGGAAGCGAATAGCCTTCGCCAAAAACATCGGCCGTATCACAGATAATAATAAATGATTGCGGGTCTATTTCTTGTACAATGGCTTTTAATTTATTAACCTTTGATGCTTGAATGACCGTCATCATGATCCTTCTTTCGCGATGTGTATAGCCCCCAAACGCTGATAACTTGGTTAATCCTCGATCTAAATCATTTAAAATGGTTTGACTTATTAGTTCCTCAAATTCGATTGATGAAATAATATACGCGACTTTATTCGAGCCTTTTGCTTTTGATTGAATGAATTCCATCGTAATTCGAGTGATCAATGAGGCTAGCAGCGCATACAAAGCCTTCTGTGTTGAGAAAATGAAGGCGCCTGAGATCAAAACACTTGCATCCATAAAAATAATCGAGACGCTGTGTTTGATATTCATTTTATTAAAGAGAATTTGAGAAATGACAGTAAACCCGCCTGTATTTCCTCCTGAACTAAAAATCAAGGATAAGCCAATTCCGAGTCCCAATCCCGTATAAATACTTGCAAGCAGTGGGTCATGAGTTAATGGGGGTAGTCCTTTTGTAAGATAGATAAATAAGGGTACTAACAAAGAACCAATAATCGATTTGAAGATCGCTTGTAAGCCCAAAAAGAAAAAGCTGATGCCTAATAAAAGAAAGGTGATTGCCCATAAAATCATGACTGAAGATATATGTAGGACAGGGCTAAGAACAAGCGCTGCACCTGTTGTACCACCTGAAGCTAATTGGTTGGGGCTCTGAAGTAAGGTGAAGCATAGCGCCTCAATAAAGGTACCTATTAATAAGGCTGAGTATGACTTGACTTGAGACATCCGAACAAACCTCCTTTTCATTTACAAATTATAGAAAATGAATGAATATCGTGCAAGAATCCGCAAAAAAGCATAAAAGCTTAAACGCTTTTATGCTTTAGTTAATTAAATTTGATGCAATTGTCTTTATCAATGACAACTTTCACTTAATGGGAATTAGGTACCCATCGATTTTTAGCTGCTTTTTTCCTATTTGTAATGGTATCTTCTTTAGGTTCCGTTCTTTTGATAAAGAAAGATAAAAGGAAGGCAATGATGGTTAAAACAGTAGCGACCATAAAGGCGTTATTGACCCCAAAAACGAAACCTTGAAGGATCGCTTTTGTATATTCAGCTTTATCGGTTGTAAGGATATGCCTTTGACGATAAGATTTTGGGTATGTTGAGTTCCTTTATCAGTCATGACTGAAACGAAGAAGGCCATTCCGACTGCACCAGCTACCATTCTCAATGTATTGACCATCTTAAAAGTTGTTTCGAGTTGCTTTTCCCATATAGGCAGACTAGTGTTTGATTCCGCCGGCTCGCCTTTTACTGCAAATTATATAAATTCTGTTGGAGATCTCATGGTCAACATTCAATCAGATCTGGGAGCGGAATTACGTGCTCGTAAAGTTTACGAGGAACTTCATCGTCATGTAGAAGATCCAGGAGCCCGTGAAATGTTTGACTTCCTTATTCAGCGTGAAGAAGCTCATGCAACTTTATTTAAGGAAGCTGTCGAAAGAATCCAGGATACACAAGGGGGCTTTGATCCCGCTTTTCGTGATAAACAATACGCTAAGCTTTATCCTGAACTTTCAGCAGGAGGACCTGGACCAGATGTCTTTAAAAGTTTAAATGCAGGAATCATAACAGGGCCTTTTTCAGGGAATCCCGATACAGATACATTTGGCGGTCTCAATCCTCCAGTTCAATAATAAGTCGAAACCACGGAAACTCCGTGGTTCTATTTTTTAACTTTAGTTTTGGGTAATCTTTGATTTGGGTAAAATAATTAATTTGGACCATATACAATTAATCTAAATTTATAGATAATTAGGATAGTTGATGTTGGAAACATTTCCTAGTATTACCAAAACTATTAATTTGTGAAATGGTGTAACTTGCAAGCGTGAAGAGGGACTGACTGTAAGAGATTTTATGGCATTGAATACCAATCCATGTAAGCCTAAGAAAATCATTTTTTCTTATAACAAGGCGATAAAATGATAGCGTTTTCATTTCATTGTAATTTTTTTCTAATCAAGTTAGTAATATTAAAAAATAAATAGTTTGGCTGAGAACTTAAAGGTGAGGTGGAGAGTCATGAAGAAAAGAAGAATTTTGGTTACATGGTTTGTCATTTGTAGTTTCTTTCTCTTAACGGCATCAACCAGTTTCGCACAAGACTTTCAGCAGCCCTCTTATCCAAAGTACACTAAACAAGCCACAATTACTTGGTGGACGTGGACCGCGAATCCTGACAAGGTTATTGCGGCATTCAACAAAGTATATCCAAACATTAAAGTGAATCATCCTTTAATTGGTGGCGGAAGTGCAGAATATAACAAATTAACAACCGCCATTAAAGCAGGAACTGGTGCACCTGATGTGGTTCAAATTGAATATCAGTACCTCCCTAAATTTGTTGGAACAGGAGGAATTCTTGATATTTCTAAGTACGTTAAGCAATATAAGGATTATTTTCAACCTTGGACCTGGAATCAAGTCAGTCAAGGGAATAAGATTTATGCAATCCCTGAAGATATTGGCCCGTTAGCCCTGCTTTATCGACCAGATGTTTTTCAAAAATATAAGTTGGCGGTTCCGAAAACTTGGGACGAATTTGCAAAAGAAGCGGAGCAGTTGCATAAACAAAATCCAAATATGTATATGTCTTACTTTCCGTTAAATGATGGTGGATATATCACAGGATTATTGTGGCAGGCAGGAGTTCGACCATTCACATACACATCTAAGGGCTGGAAAATAGATCTTAATAGTCCTAAAGCAAAACAGGTGATAAATTTTTGGGGCAAGTTAATCAAAGAGGGTGCTGTTCAGGCGACAAATGATGGTACACCTCAATGGGAAAGTAATATAGGTAAGGGAATCTATGCTTCGTTATCAGGGGCAGCCTGGTCGCCGACCTATACAATCCAACCCTATGTTACGCCGGCAACCTCTGATTGGAATGCAGCTGATATGCCTCAATGGAATACAAATGGGAAATTTGTAACAGGTAACTGGGGTGGCTCAACAAATGCCGTTACGACACAAACCAAATACCCTGAAGCAGCGGCTTTATTCGCAGCATGGATCAATACAAGTGCTGCTAGCGAAAAACTGGATGTCACAGATGTTAGTAAAGGCGGTCGTGGACAGGTGCCGGGAAATAAATATGGCATCCAACAACCTGAGATGAATGCACCTAATTCAGGTCTTAATAATCAGGTTTCTGGTCCGATTTTTGCGAAAGCAGCCTCAGCGGTTGATACTTCTTTCGAATGGAGTCCATGGACAGATTATGTCTATAACCAAATGACGGTTGAATTTACAAATGCAGCTAATGGAAAAGAAACTTGGGATCAGGCCCTTGACAACTTGCAAAATGAAGTAACTGTTTTTGCAAAGTCTTCGGGATACAAAGTCGTTTCTGATGGGACACAAAGTTCATCAACTACTAAACCGTTTTCACTTCTAAATACGCCTGCCCTGCCAGTTATCGTTGTTTTAGCTCTTATCGCCGTACTTATTTGGTTCTTTAGAAGAAGACAATCATCCGTAAAGATTTAAAGTGAACTGTGAAAAAGAAATTTAGTAGATAATTAACGAGTCTGTTTTAAAACGATTAATAAAATACAGAAACGTGAGGGATGATGATGGTCCGAATTCGACGTGTTCCCTATATATTTCTTACACCTTTCCTAATCTTGTTCGCTTTATTCTTCGTTTTTCCTTTTCTCTATTCGCTTATCTTAAGTTTATTTGTGAGCCGCCAAGGAAGTTTGCATTTCGTGGGTTTAGCCAATTACTTGACCGCTTGGCAGGACAAAAGCTTTTGGATATCCGTTTACCGTGTGGCTTACTATGGTGTGGTACAAGTGACGATCATGCTCGTGTTAGCCTTAATTTTGGCCTTATTCTTGGATAGCCCTTTTGTCAAAAGTAAAGGACTTTTTCGAGTGATTTATTTCTTGCCTTACGCCGTTCCAGGGGTTATTGCAGCGATCATGTGGGGTTTCTTGTATTCACCTGACCTTAACCCGATCTTGCAAATTTTCGGAGTTTTTACAGGGGGAAAGCCGCTTAACTTATTGAATTCAGGTACCGTTTTATACGGGATTATGAACATGGCAACATGGGCGTGGACCGGTTACAATATGACCATTTATTTTGCTAGTCTTACTTCGATCCCTTTAGATTTGTATGATGCGGCAAAGATTGATGGATGTAATGAATTTCAAACTGCCTGGCATATCAAATTGCCGCTTTTGAGACAAGTAATCATTATGACAACCGTTTTGTCTATCATTGGATCACTCCAATTATTTAATGAACCATTCGTTCTTTCGTCTTTGACAAGTATTCCTGCAAACTTCACCCCGAATATGGATATTTATAATATGGCATTTGCCTATGGAAACTTCACCTACTCGGCAACCTTATCAATTACCTTGGTATTGATTACCTTTATAGCTTCCTTATTGTTTATGTGGGCAACCTCGGAGCGTAAGAAATCAAAATCAAAGAAAATAAAAAATACAGTTATCAATGATAAAAGATTGGGTACCTCGACATTATCCTATCATGCAAAAGGAGAGAAGTCGTTATGAGCCTAACCTCAAAATCACACGCAACGACCAGCTTGCAGCGAAGAAATCATAAGAGTTCAAAAGATAGAGTTAAGACTTCATTATCTATGATTCTCATTATTGTCATGGCGGCTTACTTTTTGTTCCCTTTGTATTGGCTTATTGTGGCGATGACGAAAAGTACTAATCAATTATTTAATACATCGATGCTTGCCTTCCCAGCTCATTTAAATCTTTGGGCAAACTTAAAATGGTTAAATTCCTATCAAAATGGCATGTTTTGGCGGTGGGTTTTGAATTCTATCATCTATGCCGTTGGGGCTGGTGTACTTGGAACCTTAGTCAGTGCCATGGCAGGATATGCGCTCTCCAAATATAATTTTAAACTTAAAAATACCTTATCTGTTGCTATACTAGGATCTTTAATGATTCCTGGGGCTGCACTTGCCATCCCTGTTTTCTTGATGGTTAAATCACTTGGTCTGATCAACACTTATGCTGGAGTTATCTTACCGATGATTGTTAACCCTTTTGGCGTGTACTTTATGATGGTTTTCATTAAAGAATCAATGCCAGGTGAACTCATTGATTCTGGGAGAGTAGATGGGGCTAATGATTATAAAATCTTTTTCCGTATTGCGTTGCCGATTATTCGTCCAGGTTTGGTCACACTCTTTTTAATCTCCTTTATTGGGGCATGGAATAACTTCTTCTTACCTTTAGTTCTCTTAAATAAAACGAGCTTTTATCCTTTGACGGTGGGGCTGCAAATTTGGACAGCTAACCTAAATTCAGCGGGCACTGGCCAACCGTTATATCCACTCATCCTAATTGGTTCATTCCTATCCATATTGCCAATGCTGATCTTGTTCCCAATTCTTCGAAAACATATTGTTTCGGGAATTGCAATGGGAGGGGTTAAAGCTTAAGGAAGTTGGACGTCCTTTAAAAAATCATTTAGTAGCTAGGCAAGATTCACGAAGTTGGTACCAATTCCATATAAAGGTTTCTAAGAAAAATGGGCCTCATCCAGCGATTCTCCATATAGCCATTATAAGAATCTTTTCTGATGGTTATTTCGTAGAGGATTTAACCTTATATTTGATGCCTGGTCGCTTGGATAAGAAGTCAATGATTTAAGCAGTTTTTGGCTACTACAGATTTTCTATGAATAATTCAGGTCTATATTGATTCGAATTAATATTGGACCTATTCTAGAAAGGGTTATCCAAAAAAATGCTAAAAGGCGTTTGTTAATAGATTTATCTTGATCCTATCTAATAAACGGTGATGAATGATTAAAACTAACTTTTTTTCAATGTTTTATAGGAATGTTTTGATTCTATTATTAAACAGTATTAATATAATGAAATAAAGAAATGTTTTAATATAATAGGGAGGAACCTAATGAAAAAGATACGTTGGGGAATAATCGGAAGTGCTGGCATTGCCAAACGCTCTGTTATTCCTGGTATTCAGCAATCAGAAACAGGGGAAGTCGTTGCCATTGCCAGTCGGACATTAGAAAAAGCACAGCAAACGGCAAAGGAATTGTCTATACCAAAAGCATACGGCAGTTATGAAGACCTCCTTGCCGACCCTTCAATTGATAGCGTATACATACCACTTCCTAATCATTTGCATAAGGAGTGGACCATTCGAGCTGCCAAAGCGGGGAAACATGTTTTGTGTGAAAAACCTTTGGCGTTGAATGCAGTAGAAGCTCAAGAAATGGTTCAGGCATGCGAAGAGGCAAATGTTGTTTTTGCCGAAGCCTTTATGTATCGTTATCATCCTCGTTATAAGATGATTAAAGAAGTGATCGATTCAGGTGAGATCGGAGAAATTCGTGGGATCTATGCCAATTTCACATTCAACAATGCGGGTGATTCAAGCAATGTCCGTTATAAGAAAGAATGGGGCGGGGGCTCTTTGTATGATGTGGGAGTTTACCCAATCAGTGCCGCTCGGATGTTACTAGGAGAAGAACCACAAGCGGCAACCGCTCATGCGCTCTTTTCTGAACAGCATGGGGATGTGGATATGATGGCCTCGGGTATTCTTGAATTTAATCACGGGGTTGCCTTGACCTTTGATTGCGGAATGTGGGCAGCCGGGAGAAATGTTCTAGAAGTATTGGGAACAGAAGGCAGAATTGAAGTTCCTTCTGCCTTTGTTGTCGAGCTAAATGAAAAGGATAATTTCTACGTCTCTACTCGAGAAGGTAAAAGAGAAGTCGAGGTACCAAAAGTTAATCAATATGCTTTGCAAGCCGATGCGATCGGAAGACGGATTCTTTCTGGTGAGCCTCTTCCTTTTCCACCTCAAGATGCTGTTTTAAATATGAAAGTTCTTGATGCTTGTCTCACTTCGGCAAGGGAACATCGACGTGTTGTAATAGAATAGGGGGGCTGTCATGAAAACGATTAAAATAAAAGGTTTGGATAAGCCGGTTACGACACTCATTCAGGGCTCTGATTATTTTAGACCGAGTAACTATGAAACGGTTAGAACGGTTTTGGATCGTTTTTTTGACATAGGTGGTAATACGATCGATACCGCCCATGTCTATTGCGGTGGTGAGAGTGAAGTCGCAATCGGTCAATGGCTGAAAGAGCGGAATAATCGTGAGGATGTGGTTATTCTTACAAAGGGGGCTCACCATGATCAAAACGGGCCCCGCGTTAATCCAGAGGCCATCTCAAGTGATTTATTAACGAGCTTAGAGAGACTCGGAACGGATTATATTGATTTATATGCGCTCCACCGGGATGATCCTAATGTTCCGGTAGAAGTCATCATTGATGCTTTAAATGAACATATTGAAGCTGGGAGGATTAAGGCAATTGGCGGCTCCAACTGGACAGTCGAGCGTTTGCAAGAAGCGAACGACTATGCGGAGAGGAATGGTCTGGTTGGTTTTACATTTAATAGTCCAAACCTCAGTTTAGCTAAGGCTCAAGAACCTTATTGGGAGGGCTGTATCTCTGCCGATGCCGCGTATTGCAAGTGGCATAAAGAACAACAAATGCCGCTGCTTTCTTGGTCTTCCCAAGCACGCGGGTTCTTTACAGGACGGTTTACTCCTGAAGACCGCAGCAATGCGGACCTTGTCCGGGTTTTTTACAATGATGACAATTGGGAAAGACTGCGCCGTGCGGAACAATTAGCAAAGGAAAAAAACGTGAGCCCGATTCAGATTGCTTTAGCGTATGTACTGAACCAATCGTTCCCAACCTGCGCTCTCATTGGTGCTCAAAATGAAGAAGAGCTATTGTCTTGTAACGAAGGGGCAAACATCGTGTTAACAGAAGAAGAGTTAAATTGGCTCGAACAGGTGTAAAGGATCGTTAAGCCGATGTTTAATAGAATTTAAGTGTGCCTGTTCCTATTTGGAGCAGGCACTTTTAATGAGCAGGATACTGAAGTTGGTTTGTCATCATTACTCTTCTAACTTGTTGAAGGACGGTGGTGGATTTACGGAAAAGAAGAGAGAATGGCTATCTGTTAAAAATTGTTAAGTAAAATTCTAGTTCGATCTAGTATAATGAATAATAGAATGTATTTGTCGGAATGATAGGTAGGGGTTTCCAATAGGGATGTGGCGGTGAAGAAATGACGCAACTGGAGCAAGATTATAAAGAAAGAAATGAATTGCTCAAAGAGATTAAAAGGCTGAAAATAGAAAATGATGCGTTAAAGTATATGGCGAAAAAAGAGAGACGCTATATTAACTATAAACAAGTCATTAATAAAATTACAGATGCCATCTATTTTTTTAAAGTTGAGGAGGGGCGTTCCGGGCATTTTATAGAGGTTAATGAATGCGCCCATGCCCGATTAGGTTATACGCGTGAAGAAATTCTGAACATGTCTCCGCTTGAGATCGACATCATGTCAGAAGAACAAATCATGTTAGTCTATGAAAAAATATCAAAACGGAAGCAGATTTCCTTTGAAAGTTATCATGTTTGTAAAGACGGCACTCATCTTCCGGTTGAAATAAAATTGCACAAAATTGATATTAGAAATGAAGAATATATTGTGGCCGTTTGCCGGGATATTTCGGATCGTAAGGAATCTGAAAAAGTCATCAATAATGCAAAAGAGCAATATGAAAAATTGGTTGAGTCCTCAACAAATGGTGTTGCTGTGGTGCAAGATGGCATTATCGTTTTTACCAATCAGACGTTAGTCAAAATGCTTGGAGTAACGTGTAAAGAAGCGCTTTTAGAAAAGTCTCTCATTCAGTTTTTGGATAGCTCCTCTCAACAGGACTATTCCTTACTCACGAAACAAGGACAGACCCATGAAAAACTTTCTTGTACATGGAAAAAGCTAGACGGTTCGGACCTATACACAGAAGTTATTACCATTCCAACTAACTTTGATGAAAAACCATCCAATCAACTCATTATTCAAGATGTATCGGAGAGAAAACAAAATGAACAAATGATGCTCCAAGCAGAGAAAATGAATGTGGTAGGGCAGCTTGCGGCCGGCATTGCTCATGAGATCCGCAACCCTTTGACTTCTTTAAAGGGCTTTGTGCAGCTTTTTCGTTCGGATTCGGTTCCAAATGAATTATTTCTTAGCATTATGGAAAGTGAACTAGAGAGAATTAATGTGATATCGAATGAATTTCTCACCTTGGCTAAACCTTATAACCTCGATTTTTTTCCAGTTGATCTCAAGATGACTTTGAGCAGTGTTATAAGCCTATTGGAGACCGAGGCTTTTAAACAATCTGTTACGATAATTTCTCAAATTAAATCGGATGATCTAGTCGTAAACGGCATTAGTACCGAACTTAAACAAGTGCTTATTAACCTGATGAAAAATGCCATTGAAGCAACTCTTGATGGGGGAAATCTCTATATCCAGGCGGAAAAACGTGAAGACTTTATCGAGATCACGATAAAAGACGAAGGCATCGGGATGACAACAGATCAGTTAAAACGACTAGGGGAACCTTTTTACACAACAAAGGAACTCGGAACAGGTCTTGGTCTAATGGTCACTTATAAAATTATCCAAAATCATTTTGGAAAAATAAAAGTGCAAAGTAAAAGAAATGAAGGAACGATTGTTACCGTTAAATTACCCGCTGCCGAATAGAAGCGGTAAAGAACGCTGCAAAATGGACTTTAAAATCATTTTGTTGAAGAGGTGTTGCTTTGTTTTTACAAGTAATGGACTATTAATGGAATTATATAAAAGATCATTAAGCATCCTCATGTTTAATGATCTTTTTCCTGTTGTTAAGTGTACTCTAGAATCTTGACTTGTGGATCACTCTCTATTAATACGTTGCTATTTAAAAGAAAATAACCTGGTTTTTCGGAAACACTGTCGTTCGTCCGCAGCAAGTGAGAGAATCGTCGTTACATTTAAAACTATTAGGCGTAACCATTACCGCTTGCCTGTTTTCGGCTTTCCTCTATTTAAATTCCCCGAAGAGAAGTCAAGTTCGAATAAATCCTTCTTGTAAAGCGTTCTTCAAGTAGGGGGTCGGTTCACCCACACTATAAAGCTGTAATTCATGCATCGCTCTTGTACAGGCGGTATAGAAAATTCTGCGCAGGCTTTCATCACCGTAGACATGCTCTGAGGCATCATAAATGATGACGGCATCGAATTCAATCCCTTTTGACAAGTATGATGGGATGACAACGACTCCTTGTTCATATTCAATTGAACCGTTTTTTATGAGTTTAATGTCGTCGATGCTGGTGGATAAGGCTTCAAAGGCTTTGGCGCTCTCCTCAGATGATTGGCATATGATCGCAATACTATTAAACTTAAGACTTCGCCAATCGGCAACTTTGGATGCCATGCACTGATGCAGCGAGTCGTGATCGGCCAATTGTGTCAGCACAGGCTGTTCGCCATCTCGTTCGAAAGGGATAATCTTCTCTCCGTCCGGCACGAGTCTGCGTGTCAATTCAATGATAGGTTTTACCGATCGGTAGCTTCGCGCCATAGTGATTAATGTTGTTTCATCCGGTCCGTATAAGCGAGTAAGCGTGTGGAAATCGGCTATATCTCTGGCATGGGGAAAGATCGCCTGATTAAAATCGCCGAGCACAGTCATTTTGGCGTAAGGAAACAGGCGCTTTAAAAACTCGAATTGAAAAGGAGAATAATCCTGAGCCTCATCTACAACGATGTGTTTGATGTTATTATTCGTCTGAAAGCCATGAATGAGCTCTTTCAAGAGCAAAAACGGAGTGGCATCTTCATAAAATAATTTGCCTTTGTCCAAAGTATCCAATGTCGTTTGGCAAATCTCAGCCCACTCCAAGGGTGTTTCTCCATCCAGCCATTCTTTTATCTGTAACGGGTCCGCAAAAAGTGCTTTGTACATCCCCTTAATGTCAATGAAATGATACGCTCTTATTCTGTTACGCAACGGCTTTAACTTCCGACGAACAATCAATCGGGCAAGGTCTTTTGGATCCATTTCATAATCAGCAATGGCTTCACCTTTATATCCGCGTTTTTTGGCTAAGTAGGTGCGTACTTTATAGTAAGCAACGTTGCTTAGCAGCTCTATTTCTTCTTCTACCCATGGCTTAGTTCGTTCGACCTTTTCGGCTGTATCTAGTTGTTTCATTAACCAATCCTTCAACTTTTCAAGCCTGTTGTGGAAGCGGAGGGAGACGTCTTTGCTATAAAACCTTTCTGCCATTTGCTGAGCGGTCACTATCGATGTCCCTCTGAAATGAATGCCTTTGAATCGCATTCCGGACGATTCAAGAGAGTGTCGGTACGATTGAATCGCCTCAAAAAATTGGAAAGATGCTTTGAAACGGATACCTGCTGCTCTTGACTTCCATGGAGGAGAATTTCTTGCCGTTAATACATATTCCAATTGCTCGAACGGGCTTTCAACATCAAACTCATTACTCAAGCGGTGGACCAAGTATTCCTGGAATGTGACCTGCTGCATATTTTCTTCACCAAGTTCTGGCAGCACATTGGAAACGTAGCTGTTAAACATCGAATTAGGAGAAAAAAGAATGATTTGATCGGCATTCAGAGTATCGCGATACTTGTAAAGCAAATAAGCAATCCGCTGCAGGGCAGCTGATGTCTTGCCGCTTCCGGCTGGACCATGTACAATAAGTAGTTTTCCACGATCATGACGGATAATCTGATTTTGTTCCTGTTGAATCGTGGCCACTATATTGTGCATATGTTTGTCGGTCCCTTTGCCAAGCACCTTCTGTAAAATCTCGTCACCGATAGTAAGACTCGTATCAAACATAGATTGGAGGATACCGCCGCGGATGAGGTATTGCCACTTTTTCTTCAATTCGCCTTGGATGACGCCTCCGGGGGTTGCATACGTGGCTAAACCAGGCTGGTAATCGTAGTAGACACTTGAAACGGGAGACCTCCAGTCGTAAATAAGGAAATGATCGCCGCTTGTATCCGTAAGTGTGGTGATTCCAATATAGATCTGTTCCGGAGTCGAAGATCCTTCTTCGATAAAGTCGATTCGGCCAAAGTAGGGGATGTCCTCCATACGGCGCAGCACCGACAAATTTTTGGAGGCATGTCTGTGAATGCTTTGGCTGACGGAAAGAGCTTGAGCAACTTGTCTTAAGCCGATGATGGTCTCAAGGAAATCATCGAAAGTATCCACATTCACCTTGAGATCATCCCAAAAGTGTTTGCGAGTGTGAATGACCTCGTTTCGACGCTGGGTTGTTTCCTTTTCCAACCGAATGATTTGCTCTTGAATGGTCTTTGTGACACGGTTGAGCCGATTTTGCTCTTGCTCGAACTCCGATTGCATAGAAACACTCCTTTTTTTAAAAAATGGGGTTGACCGAAGCGGTGTTAGGGTGTATAATTAAAATAGGATAAATATAATATTAAATAGTTTAATAACATCTATCTCTATAAATTTACCACCATTTCTCATGTTTTTCAATAGATTGAACATGTTTTTTTGCATGTCTCCTCACAAATAGATGCGGTCAAGTAAGAACCCTTCATATTAATTGTTATGAAGGGTTCTTTTTAATACATTGAGAAAAATAGAATTTTAACAACTAAGATTCATAGGGTTTTGTTTGAGTTTGAATATCAATAGAAAAATAAAAAAACGCTAAATTAAATTAATGAAAGGAACAAATTAAATTTATGAGGAAATAAATTTAATTAATGGCAGAAATAAATTTAATTAATGACAGGAAAGAGATAGGTGGTATAATGGTAACTTGTGAGGAGGTTATTCTATGAGCGTTTCAAACGATGTTATGAAAAAAGAGACGGAAGGAAAGCGTTGGGTTATTGGAGCCGTCGTTTTCGTTGTCTTGGCTATTATCGGACTTTTTTGGGCAAAATGGAACCCCTATTTTCATAAAGCATTTACGGCTGCTTCCACTCATTTTATTGGAAACTCAATCATTTCAGGAACTGCAGCAACTGCCGAAGCACCATCCTGGTCAGCGGCGTGGCATTTCAGTGTGACTTATTTCTTAGCGATTTGGAAAGCCTTTATCGTTGCCATTTTACTCGGTTCTCTTCTGCAGGTACTTATTCCGCAAAATTGGGTGGCCCGTGTATTAGGGAAGACGACTTACGGCAGTACGTTTGTTGCAGGTGTTTCAGCCTTGCCAGGCATGATGTGTACATGCTGTTCTGCTCCGCTTGTCGTAGGGCTTCGTAAGCAACAGAGTTCTGTATCTGCTGCTATCGCATTCTGGTTTGGAAATACTGCACTTAATCCTGCTGTTTTAGTATTCATGTTCTTTGTATTAGGTTGGAAATTTATGCTTCTTCGTCTCATCTTTGGAATCATTCTTGTTTTTGGATTAAGCTATTTAATTGGAAAAATGGTTCGCAATGAAGAAGAGGCGAACGCCATTATCGAAAGAACCCAGAAAGCAGCACCATTGGAACAAGGGCAGGATCGGCACTTCTTCATCCGCTGGTTTTCGGCGATTAGTAAACTCGCATTGACCCTTATACCAGCCTATATCCTAAGCGTTTTAGTCTTGGGTGCTTTACGCGCGTGGTTTTTCCCGGCACTTGGCGGTACCGTTTGGGGAAATAGTATAATCACTGTCATTGGCTTTGCCATTGTTGGAACCTTATTTGTCATTCCAACAGCAGGTGAGATCCCCATCATCCAAACGTTTATGAAATTTGGTTTGGGCGGAGGACCGGCCTCTGCTTTACTGATTGTTTTACCTGTTATCAGTCTACCTTCTGCCTTGATGGTAAGACGTGCTTTGGCATGGCGGACACTCGGACTTCTCGGTCTTGGAGTGGCGATTCTCGGAATCATCGCAGGTCTAATAGGCATGGTGTTTATAGCGTAAAACCACCCATTTAATTTTTGAGATTAATAATAGGATTGCTCAAGATCAATGAGAAAACAAACCCAGTCTTAAGGGAGTTCTTAAGACGGGTTTGTTTTTTGTTGTTTAGGAAATTATAAAATTCTCGACTTGTGGATACATCGACATTGAAACGTCGTTTTTTGTGCGAAAATAACCTCGCTTTGCGCGGGCACACGGCAATACGTCTGCGCAAAGCGAGGGAATCGTCGTTACACGTAAAACGATTAGGCGTAACCAGAATACGCTATCCGCCTACAACTGGACTAGAATGCCGAAATAAAGGACTGACGTTACGCCTATTTCAGTTGAGCGTAACATGGATACGTTAACCTCCGCGAAATGGGACGGAATGACGAAATAACGGATTGACGTTACGCCTATTTCGGTTGAGCGTAACGAGAATACGCTATCCGCCGCGAATCCGTCCAGAATGACCAAATAACGGAATGCCGTTACGCCTATTTCGTTTGAGCGTAACGAGGATTCGCTATCCGCCGCGAATCCGGCCAGAATGACCAAATAACGGATTGACGTTACGCCTATTTCGGTTGAGCGTAACGAGAATACGCTAACCTCCGCGAAATGGGACGGAATGACGAAATAACGGATTGACGTTACGCCTATTTCGTTTGAGCGTAACGAGAATACGCTATCCGCCGCGAATCCGGCCAGAATGACCAAATAACGGAATGCCGTTACGCCTATTTCGTTTGAGCGTAACGAGAATACGCTATCCGCCGCGAAATGGGACGGAATGCCGAAATAACGGAATGCCGTTACGCCTATTTCGGTTGAGCGTAACGAGGATTCGCTATCCGCCGCGAAATGGGACGGAATGCCGAAATAACGGAATGTCGTTACGCCTATTTCGGTTGAGCGTAACGAGGATTCGCTATCCGCCGCTAAATGGGGCTGGAATGCCGAAATAAGGGAATGTCGTTACGCCTATTTCGGTTGAGCGTAACGAGAATACGCTATCCGCCGCTAAATGGGGCTGGAATGCCGAAATAACGGATTGACGTTACGCCTATTTCAGTTGAGCGTAACGAGGATTCGCTATCCGCCGCGAATCCGGCCGGAATGACGAAATAACGGATTGACGTTACGCCTATTTCGGTTGAGCGTAACGAGAATACGCTATCCGCCGCGAATCCGGCCGGAATGCCGAAATAACGGAATGCCGTTACACCTATTTCGGTTGAGCGTAACGAGGATTCGCTATCCGCCGCTAAATGGGGCTGGAATGCCGAAATAAGGGAATGTCGTTACGCCTATTTCGGTTGAGCGTAACGAGAATACGCTATCCGCCGCTAAACGGGGCTGAAATGCCGAAATAAGGGACTGACGTTACGCCTATTTCGTTTGAGTGTAACGAGGATTCGCTATCCGCCGCTAAATGGGGCTGGAATGCCGAAATAAGGGAATGTCGTTACGCCTATTTTGATTGAGCGTAACGAGAATACGCTATCCGCCGCTAAACGGGGCTGAAATGCCGAAATAAGGGACTGACGTTACGCCTATTTCGTTTGAGCGTAACCAGAATACGCTATCCCTCTCCCAATTGCCCATTTGAGTCGTTAGGCGTAACGAACATTCTCTATTTAACTCGGAACGGCCCATTTTACCCAGGGAGTTGACCAGTAACGTATCCTAGTTACGCTTCTTATGTTAAAATGGGACGATTTTCCACATTGGTTAGACAACCACCCATTTTTGTTAAGTGTTTAAACCTAAAAACAGTGCCCGAGAAAAACTCATAGGTTAAATCTATACTTGGGAAGAAGGGAGTCGCGGTGTTAGCGATTTTGTTCTTTAAGAGCCTCTCCCACGAAAATCCAGCGATCGGGGTGAAACATGGTGTGTAAGGCAAGTTTGCCCACGAAAAAGGCCCCCGTTCCGCCTTGATTTGGTGTGATGGAGCCTCCATCCCACGAAAAAGGCCCCCGTCCCGCCCGGATTTGGTGTGATGGAGCCGCCGCCCCGCACGGTTAACTCTATGAACCTAATCAATAGTATGTAATGGCGCCCTGACGCGGACAGGACGCCAATTTTTTAGGGGGTGTAAAATGGTCTACGAAGTGGCGGCTAACAACCTAGTACCAAAATGCACCAACGATAACAAGGAGAATGAACAATACAACAATTAGAGCAAAACTATTGCTGTATCCTCCTCCTCCACCTCCACAAGAAGAGTAACCCATGGTTCTTCACCACCTTTTTATCGAGGTTACTCTATACTATTCAAAGGGTTTTGGTTGGAAATGGACAAACATAACAAACTATGAAAATTAAATAAAATGTCTATGAAAGACGTAGGGTTACCAGTCTCTTTTTGACTCACAGATTCAAATAGAATGACCTAGGTTTGAATGATTAAAGAGGGGAGAAGAGTTTAAATAGAAAGTCTCGAAATTGGATGCTTTTTCTTATTTTTGAGGCGGATTCTATTATTAAACATGTCGCAATGCGGACGGAAACGATTTAATTCGTAAAAAGTAATGGGCAGGTGTACATGATATAATGAATCAAAAAAGTAAAGAAGTGTGAGGTTATGAATACACCGAAGATCTTGCTCA
This sequence comes from Pullulanibacillus sp. KACC 23026, assembly GCF_029094525.1. Classification (NCBI taxonomy): domain Bacteria; kingdom Bacillati; phylum Bacillota; class Bacilli; order Caryophanales; family Sporolactobacillaceae; genus Pullulanibacillus; species Pullulanibacillus sp. KACC 23026. The sequence goes on from NZ_CP119107.1 coordinate 2,054,376, forward strand.
TTGACGATGAGCAGACTATTTTAGATATGATTGAAATTGTTTTACGAAAAGAAGGGTTTGAGTCAATACAGACGGCTGTGACGGGCGCAGAAGGAATTCAGAAATGCTCCACTTTTCATTTGGTGCACCCTTTGCTTTAAATATTATTTGTACGATTCCTGCTCTTGCCGTTTCAATTTCTAGCCAACTTGCACCCATTTATCCTTGGACGCAACCCATGCTCGCCATGTCACCTGCGCAGAGTGGCGTTCTAAATGTGACGACAGAAACAGGGGTTACCATATTGGTTGCGGGGCTTGCTTTTATTATTGGAGGTTGGTCGCACTTCATAAAACGAGATTTATAGGTTTAATAATCGGGCACCTCTCTTTAATGGGATCGGTGTCTTTTTTTTACTAAAAAAAGATCAAATTCTAAAGCCAACCAATGGTGAGAGGGATTGGGCCTCGATTTATTGACGATTAAGATGGAAGAAGTTGAACTAATTAGAATGGGTGGAGATTTTATTTTGGCTATTTTTGAAAAGATAGATGGAGCTGTGATAAAATTTTTTTATGGGAATCATAAATTTTTTTAGGGGGTAACCATGAAAAGGTTCTGGGGGCAAGTTGCCCGTCTTATTTTTGTTTTAGCCATTGCAATCATGTTAGGGTTTTTATTTGTACCCTTATTATCTGTATTTGTGTCAATGCCTGTGAGTGTTTTGTTTCAAAAATTGAATACCCAGATTTCTTACCAAGCCTTATATTTAAGTCTTTGTACAACATTAATTGCGTTAGGCATTATTATCCTTCTGGGAACACCGGTTGCCTATTGGTTAGCCAAAAAACAATTTTCTGGGAATCGTCTTATTAGGGTATTGATTCAAATGCCGATTGTCAGTCCGCCTGCTGTTGCAGGTGTTGGACTTTTACTAGTCTTTGGAAGCATGGGGTGGTTAGGCTCAAGCTTTTCTTTAATAGGGATTTCGTTTTCCTTTAATGTGCAAGCTGTCGTCCTGGCGCAGGTATTTATCTCAGCCCCTTTCTATATTAGTTCTGCCATGCAAGCCTTTGAGACCATTGATGATAAGTTCTTAGCTGTATCAAGAACCCTTGGCGTTTCTCGCTTCAAGACATTTTGGCGTATTACAGTCCCTTTAGCCTCTACCGGTTTATTAACGGGTGCCGCCTTAAGTTGGGGAAGAGCTTTAGGTGAATTTGGAGCGACGATGATGTTTGCAGGTAATCTGCCTGGTAAAACCCAAACACTCCCTCTTGCCATTTATACGGCTATGCAATCCGATAGCAAAGTGGCCATAGCGATGTCCGCCTTATTGCTTTTCATCTCATTTGTTCTTTTATTATTAGTCGTATTATTGGGAAGACTCTCTTCCTATGAAACTAAGATTGAAGGCGGGAAACCAAATGCTAACGTTTCACTTTCAAAAAAATCTGCGTGACTTTCAGCTCGATATAAACATAGAGCTTGACAATAAAACCCTTTCGCTTATAGGTCATTCCGGTTGCGGCAAAACCACGACGCTTCAGCTATTGGCAGGACTTCAAAAACCGGAACAAGGGCAAATGATTTTAAATGGTAGAGAAATCATTAATACGGAATCGAATGTGTTTATTCCAGCTGAAAATAGACGTATTGGGTATGTTTTTCAAGATTACGCCTTATTTCCGCATTTGTCAGTCCGTGAAAATATTTTATATGGGATACGTCAGTTTGACCGTTCGGATCAAGAAAATCGTCTAGCAGATGTACTTTCTTTATTACAGCTGGAGGCTTTTGAAGATGTGTTTCCAGCTAATCTATCTGGAGGTCAACAACAACGCGTTGCGATCGCCCGGGCACTTGTGACGCAGCCAGAATTGCTTTTATTAGATGAACCGCTCTCAGCTTTGGATGTTTCGACACGAGGTCATGTCCGAACGGAACTTAAAACATTGCTTGATAGTCTATCCATTCCTTGTATTGTGGTCACCCACGATTTCGAGGATGCGAGAGTCCTAGGAGATGAAATGGCTGTTATTGACAAAGGGAAATTAATTCAAATAGGAACCCCAGAAAGCTTAGCGAAGGCACCTTCAACTGCATTTGTCGCAGAGTTTATTGGAACCAATTTAATTGTTCAAGGTCACTCGGAACAGACAGCGGAAAACGTCATGATTGCATTTGATCCATGGCAAACTCATGTTTCACGAGCATCTACTGGAGAGCGCTATGAATGGACAGGAGTCATAAAAGACATCAGCTATTTTGGGGCGTTTAATCGACTCTACATAGAGGGTGCACATCGTTTGATGGCAGATATTCCGATTCAAAGTAATGGGTTTGATTTAGGTGAACAGGTTTTTATAGCTGTTAAGGAACAAGAAGCAAGGGTGTATCAATCGAGACGCCCAATAGAAGAGCCACTTAATCAAATAGAGGATTCGTTCTTTCAAAAGAAAGCCGTACTTAAACGACGCCGCTTAAAAAAAATCCAAATGATCGGGACAATGGTTTCCATGATTCTTGTGATTGGCCTTCTCATTGTTTTTTCCGGAATGAAAGGTTTTGCTGGAACGGGTCACTCGACTAAACAAACGACAATGGTGGCGTTAATTGCTGCGAACGCAACGGATCCTGTAAATGATATAATTAGTCAGTATGAAAAAAGTCATCCTGAACTCACCATTAAAGCGAGTTATGCGGGGACACAAATCATTCAAACGCAATTAGAGCAGGGGGATCAAGCTGATTTTTTCTTATCTGCAGACTTAAGTCATATCCAATCCTTAAAAAAGGAAGGACTTGTAAAAAAATTCTATAAGGTTTCCAATAACCATGAAGTGATCATCGTTCCAAAAAATAATCCGGCCCATATTACCTCTTTGAAGGATCTTGCCAATAAAAAGACGAAACTTATTATTGGGGTGGATAATGTCCCAATTGGTCAATACACACGTCAAGTCTTCCAAAATGCGGCACAAGATTACGGCGCTCAATTTGAAAATCAGGTTATGGACCACGTGGCCTCGACCGAAACCAATGTGAAGCAAATTTTAGAAAAAGTTTCAATGGGTGATGGTGATGCGGGTGTCGTTTATTTGACAGATGTGACGGCAGCCTATAAAAATAAAGTAAGAATCATTCAAATACCTAAAGCCTATAATGTCGTTTCATCCAACTATATCGCGGTTCCGACGCACGCGCCGCACCCTAAGAAAGGCCAATCCTTCTTAAAGTATATGAGGTCGTCTAAAGGACAAGCTGTGTTTAAAAAGCTTCACTATGATCCAATAAACTAAATGAGGCGATGGTATGAATTTTAAAAGGCTACAATCCTTTGTTCTCGTCAATCAGAAGGGGAGTTTTTCAGAGGCAGCCAAAAGCTTAAAGTTAACGCAACCGGCTATAAGCAGTCAAATTAAAGGATTAGAGGATGAACTAGGGGTCCGATTATTGGATCGTTCAACTGCTACGATTCAACTTACTTCAGCGGGTGACTTTGTTTATGAAATGGGTGTTCAAATCTTAGAAAAATGTGAAGAACTTGAAAAAGGGGCTAAATCTTTTCAAGCTATTTTAGCAGGTCAACTCTCTGTTGGGGCAAGTACCATTCCCGGAACATATCTTCTTCCAAAGTGGATTGGCGGCTTTCATGAACGCTTTCCTCAACTTCTAATCAAAAATGAAATATCGGATTCTCTTGAGATTCAATCACGTTTAATCAATAAAAAAGTGGATGTGGCGCTTACAGGGGCTTATATGGACTCTCCGCTGATCTTATCAGAGCCGATCATTTCGGAATCACTCGTATTAGTGGCTCCAACCGATCATCCATTAAAACAGCAATCAAAGATTCCGCTTGACGAACTGATCAATTATCCAGTGGTTCTCCGTGAAGAAGGTTCAGGAACTCGACTGGCTATGGAGAAGGGATTGAGCGCGGCTGGCATTCAATTAAAAGAGTTAAAGGTAGTCGCTCATTTTGGAAGTACGGAAGCGATCTTGGCAGCCGTAGAAGGTGGCCTTGGCATTAGTTTTGTACCCGAATGGGCGGCTCTTCAACCTGCAAAAGAAGGGAGAATTTCCCTTGTCACGACTCATGAAACCCTTCAACAAACTTATTATCTCTCCTTTTTAAAAGGGTATGAAACGCAGCCAAAACTCTATGAATTCATTTCCTATATTAGAAGTAAGAGTCCTTTTAAAGCTTAAGTGGTTTGACTCCAAAGGGGGGAAGGCTTGTCAGGCAAATCCCTTTGGTTATTACGTTAAAACCTCTAACTGATAAGGTCATAGAAAAAGGAAACCTCGTTTAGAACTTCATAAAGAGGTTTCCTTACCATCTTGTCATTATTAGAACTTAGTTATTCTGAGAAGAGATGGCTAGTTTAGTTTTCCTTTTCGTGTTTTTCCTTGTTAGAGAGAAGAACGCACAGGCAAAGGAAAGGATAACAATGCCACATCCAAACCAGGCTGTATGGGAGACTGTACCGGAATAACTTAGCACGCTGCCGCCAAATGCCGAACCAAGTGAGATACCGACTTGTAAGGCTGAATTATTAAAGCTTTGCTGAATATCGGAAGTAGAAGGGGCAATTTGAATCAAGTAGCTTTGTTGGGGCGGTGCCAGACTCCAACTTAAAGCGGCCCAAACCATCATCATTGGCAAGAATAATATAAGGGAAAAAGTTGTTAGTGGTAATAAGAATAGGACAACCGCAAAAGCACTAATCACGACAATAATACTTTTTTCAGCTCCAATTGAATCCGAGAGAATGCCTCCGAATGCGCCACCGCTAACCGCTGCAATCCCAAATAAGAGATAACAAATACTAATCCAATTGGAATTCATATGAAGTTCTGTTTGTAAAAATGGTGTTAAATAGGCATAAAGGGTATAGTGCCCTGCTAGCATGAACATTGTTGCGAGATGCGCACTGCCTATTTTGGCACTTCCAACTGCTTTTAACTGTTGGGAAAGTGGAATGGTTTTTTCCCCTGGAACACGCTCCAAGAAGATGGCAATCAGAACCATTGACCCGATTGATAAAATGGCTATTCCAAGAAAAATAACGCGCCAGCCGAATAGATTGGAAATAAAGATTCCGATTGGCACACCTAGTACAAGTGATGAACTAATCCCCATATAGATGAACCCCAATGCTTTGGCACGGTGAGCTGGAGTGACCACCTTAGCCGCGATGGTTAAGGAAAGCACAACAATTAACGCGGTACTCATAGCCGTCAAAATTCTTGCGATCATCATAAAGGTAAAATTTGAACTAAAATAGGTCATGATGTTTCCAATGAAGAAGACGAACAACGATGTGATATACAATTTTTTTCGCTCTATTTTATTCGTTATGACAAGTAAGATTGGGCCGGAGATCGCGTAAATGAGAGCGAAAACCGTTATAAGTTGACCCGCACGACTTAACGAGATGTTAAACTCACTAGCAATCGAGGGAAGAATCCCACCAACGATTAATTCAACAAGTCCCGCTGCAACCGTTGATAAGGCGAGTATAATGACTTTAAAATTCATAGTTGAATGATCGATCCTTTCATAAAATACTTTAATTTAGAAAATAAAAAAATCCTGATTACAGAAATGAATCGAAAATTCATTTTCTGTAATCAGGATTTTAAGGTTCCTGGTAGAAACCCTCAAGCCATATTCTTGAGGTTATACAGAGTAGTAAACATAAAGTTTTCATGTGACACTTTTAACGAGTTTAGCAGATTGTCTCGTATTTTTCAAGTGTCATCATTTAAAGTTGTTTTCAGTTAGGAAGTAGCCCCTTTAAAAATAGGTTCTAATTACAATAGATAGTGACTTTTATTAAGAAATTAAGTTTAATTGATGGTCAATGGTTATCAAAGTCGTTTGCATTCATTCTCACAAATCGATCAATAGGGTGGTAACTGTGAGGCTTTATCATGTTCACGACCCGAAACCTAGTCAAGCATGATATGATACTTATAAATAAGGAGGCTTTATTTAAATGAATACGATTATTTTTGACATAGATGACACTTTATATGATCAAGCCCAATCCTTTCATAAAACAGTGCGACAGATGTTTGCGGAACCATTGTCCAATGAAGAAATAGACAAGCTTTATAAAACGAGTCGGAAATATAGTGAGGTTTTATTTGATCAGAGTGAACGAGGAGAAATCACTCAGTTCGACTGGCAGACGGGGCGTGTCATTGCCGCATGCAAGGATTTTGGACTCCCGATTGATCTTCAAAAAGCGATTGCTTTCCATGAAGCGTATGTGGTGGAACAAACTCATATCTCACTATTCCCAGAAGTACGGGAGCTATTAGATTCTCTTCACGAACAAGATAAACAGCTTGCTATCCTCACAAATGGTGAAGAACAACACCAAACAATGAAAATTAATCAGCTCGGTTTAAGGAAATGGTTTCCTATCGAGAACATTTTTATTTCTGAAACAGTTGGCCATGCCAAGCCAAAAAGGGAAGTCTTTGAGTTTGTGGAAAAGAAACTAAATCTTGATCAAACAAAAACGGTTTATGTTGGGGACAATTATGAAAAAGATATTATGGGTGCTAAACAAGCAGGCTGGCAAGCGATTTGGATGAATCATAGGAATCGAGAATTACCTAAAGATGCCATTTATCAACCCGATATCGAAGTGAAAAAGGCAAAAGAGCTTTTAGAGGTGTTTATGAAGTAAGAGGTCATTAAATAAGTTAATAAATTTATTCTGTTGTTTAACTATAATAAAACCTTCTTCTGAAAATTCTCTAAAATACGTCGATGGTTTTTGGTTGGGGAAATGGTGTGGGCAGGGGAAACCAAGCAGCATAACGATGTCGTAATAACTATGGGATTCTAATTTGATTGTAAAATAAAGCAGGAACAAGCCCTGTTCCCATAAATCTAAAGAAAGGAAAAACATCTCCCCATTTGTAACTGTACCAATCATGCTCGGAGATCGTATCCTAAATAACTTTTGCTCTTTAAAAATCATTTTAGTTTTATGATAGATTTTCCTTTTTCTTAGCTTTCCTTGTTTTTAATAATGAGAAAAAGGCAAAAAGCACAGCGCCAATAAATAGGATTGAAAGCGAGAAGATTAGTTTCATTGATTGATTAAGGGTTGTGTGGTTAATAATGAACTGCGGCAGATAGATAAGTGTTGGAATGATGATTAAGACCCAAGTTTTACTCCAAACAGATACCCCTATGAAAATGGCCATGGCAATAATAATGGAGGCTATTGTACTGGATGCTCCCAGGTGAAAGGTGGGGGTCTTAAAGCTTTGGTTCCAAAGTAATAATCCAATAAAAAGAATGAGAGGAGTACATCCTGTAAAGAAGTAAATAAAGGCTTCTTTTCTTTTAGATAGTGTATGGCTGGAAATATAGTTGAAAACAATGGCGACTAGAAATAAAAACAGCACAAATAGAACAGGATACCCAATTAATTCTAAAAGAGAGATTTGAGGTCTGATACTCAGAGCATTACTAAGGATTAAGAAAGCGAAGGCGCCTAATATAAATATGGTGATATATTTGATTAAATCCTTTGAATCAAAAGCCATTTCCTTTGCAATGGCTCGCATATATTCCTTAGGGGTTTTTCCAATGATGGTTTTAACACTTTTCCCTTTTTTCTCGGCTTCATAGAGGTGATCTATTAGCTCTTCCACCACCTCTTTAACTTCCTCTTCATTTTTACCGCTTGAAATGAGGTATAGCTTTAAATCATCTAAAAAATCAAGGCTTTCTTTTGATAATTCCATTTAGTCGCCTTCCTCTCTTAACAGCTTATTAACGCTTTTCGATATAGAGCCCCAATTTTCTTTAAACCCATTCAGCTCTTCTTGACCTTTTTGCGTTAATACATAATATTTGCGTTTAGGGCCACCTGAAGGGGTGTTCTTGTTACTTGTAGTGACGAGGCCATCTTTCTTTAAACGAAGTAATAAGGGGTAAATGCTGCCTTCGCTTACCATTGTAAACCCATATAGGTGTAAGGTTTCCATCATTTCATATCCATACGTTTCTCCTTTAGCAATGATCTTAAGAAGACAACCTTCTAATATTCCTTTTAATATCTGAGTGGAAGATGACAATAAACGTCCTCCTTAATTGACCTCGGCAACTATATTGTATTGCAACATAGTTTGGTCTAAAAAATATGTGGCAGCTTGACTAACTTGCAATACATTATAGTTTAAATTTAACCGATATCAATCGGCTAATCAAGGATTATCTGATTCTTTTGATTGAGGATTAGATTTAATTTCTTAAGTGTGTTTATAACGGATTTAGTCCATTAAAACGCAGCATTAATATTACGTCTAACTTTTCATATACTTATTTAGGCATTGAGCTGATTTTTAAGTACATGGAAGTCAGCGCAATATTGTGTGGCATTCAATTTATAATGATTCAATCAATATATGGCAGAAACCTTTTGATCTATATGAAAAATTTAAAGAAGGGTGTGAGGTTACTTGATCACCGCCCAAATTGGAACTCACGTTTATCGCTATCAAACAGATTTAGAGCGCTATTTCAAAGCTTTTCGAGAGGAGATAGTTGGACTCAATCAAACGTTTGAATCCCCCTATGGTACCCAAAGGATCATCTACACGGATTGGATTGCGAGCGGGCGTCTCTATTATCCCATCGAAACTAAAGTCAGAGAGGTGTTTGGCCCTTTTTATGGAAATACCCATTCGGAATCCAGTGTGACGGGTCAAACGATGAAGCAGGCGTATGAAGAGGCTAAGAAACTGCTAAAAAAACATGTTCACGCAGATGATCAGGATGTGATCATGCTTGAGGATTCTGGTATGACATCGGTTTTAGCCAAGTTTCAGAGAATTATGGGTCTAAAGGGCCCTGAAACGTGGAAGAAAAAAATAGACTTGCAAGAAGCTGATCGACCGGTCGTCTTTATTAGTCATATGGAGCATGATTCCAATCAAATATCTTGGGAGGAGACGATCGCGGATGTCGTAATCGTTCCGAGGGCTCAGGATGGACGTTTGGATATGGCGGCTCTAGAACGTCTTCTCGTTACTTATCGTGAACGCCCTTTAAAAATTGGTGCTTTTACTGCCTGCTCTAATGTAACTGGGCTACGCTTGCCGCATCACCAGTTAGCGCGAAAACTGCATGAAGCAGGCGGGATTTGTATCATTGATTTCGCCGCGTCCGCTCCGTATGATGAGATGAACATGCATCCAGAGGATCCTATTGAAAATCTTGATGCTCTTTTTTTCTCCACCCACAAATTTCTAGGAGGACCTGGCGGAAGCGGGGTTGGCATCTTTGGTTCTCATCTCTATCATAACCGTGTACCAGATGAGCCGGGCGGTGGTTCAGTTAATTTTACGAATCCATGGGGCATACGTCATTACGTTAAAGATATTGAAACAAGAGAAGACAGCGGCACACCTGGTATTTTACAAGGAATACGGGCAGGGCTCGCGGTCAAGCTTAAAGAAAAAATGGGGACAGAAAAAATCAAAGAGCGAGAAAAGGAGCTTTTAGCCATCATTATGCCGCAGTTAAAAAGCATTCCTGGTGTTCACGTGTTAGAAGGACAGGTAGAAGACAGATTAGGCATTGTTTCATTTGTTGTAGAAGACCTTCATTATAATTTAATTGTCAGACTGTTGAATGATCGGTTCGGCTATCAAGTGCGAGGCGGTTGTTTAAGCGCATGTACTTATGGGCATATTCTTTTTAACATTGACAAGATAAAGTCTAAAATGATTTTGGATCAAATTAACCAAGGTAATTATTCATTCAAGCCGGGCTATGTTCGTCTTTCCATTCATCCCACGATGACAAATGAGGAGGCCTATGGATTTATTAAAGCCATGAAGCAGATTGTGCAGAATCAAGAATCTTGGAAGCAAGATTATGTTTATGATGCCAAAAGTAACAATTTCTTATCTATTCTGCATAACAGAAGGGACTACAACCAGCTTTTTGAACTTTAAAAAAGCCTTGTGGACAGCAGGCAGGCATAATTAAGCAGTGGTTCCATGATGAATTACTCGTCGTAAACAAGCCGTGCGAAAACAGAGTTTTAAATAAAAAGTACAAGAAAAACTACGCTAATAGCAATCATACGTTATACTAATGTTAGGCAATATAGGTGGTGATTTGTGAATGAAGCAGGATGACTTAATAGCGGGATGGCTCTCTTTAACAACTACTTACATGAATTTGGCTCATGAATTAGAAGAGGTCATGAAGCGGGAACATGACTTAACTTTAAAAGAATTTTATGTGCTTTTATTTTTATATGAAACGCCTGAAAAGAAGTTGAGATTACAGCAATTACAGCAAATGGTTGGTTTGAGCCAAAGTGCGATGTCAAGACTTGTTGCCCGCTTTGAAGCAAAGGGATGCGGTGCGTTACAACGAGAGATTTGCCAAGAGGATCGCCGCAACATCTATACAGCGATCACTGATATCGGTGAGGCTAAGTTAGCAAAAGCACGTGAGACCTTTTGTTCAACCATCGAGGCAGCCTTAGGCGTAAAGGAGATTCAAGAGGGATTAAACGCTTTAATCTTAACTTATGCAAAATAATCATTCAGCTAAAAGCTCTCTAGATTTTTGAGTTACCTTCAAGGATTTTTCTCAAACCTTTTAGGATAAATGGACAACCTTCTTGGAAAAATAGCGCACCTTTGAGGATTTTCCCAAAACTGGTGGCGGTTTGGGTCGCCCTTTTTAACTTATTTTGGAGAGCTTTTATATTGAAAAATTAATAGCGGGCAAGTGCAGATAGCGGAACAATGAGAAGCTTTTTATTTGACGGCCGTCTTTTATTTCCGTTATTGTATGCATGTGCATGCATTTTATAGTCATCGCGTTAAAAGGATACCCTTTAAAAGTATTAATATTTTTTACGAATTCAAGAGGAGATGGAGTCATGGAACATTTATTTACACCTTATAAAATTAAAGGCTTGGAGCTAAAAAACCGTGTCGTTATGCCGCCAATGTGTCAATATTCCGTTACGAAGAAGGATGGAATTGCAAATGAGTGGCACTATCTGCATTATGTGAGCCGGGCGATCGGTGGCGCCAGCCTGATTATTATTGAAATGACAGATGTTGATCCTGATGGACGCATTACCGATTATGACTTAGGATTGTGGAACGATGAACAGATTCCTGCATTAAAACGGATTGTGGACGCTTGTCACGAACAGGGTGCTAAAGTTGGAATTCAGATCGCTCACGCTGGAAGAAAAGCAGAAGATGCCGCTGAGCCTGTTGCTCCATCGGCGATTGCCTTTGATGAGACTTATAAAACACCAAGAGAACTGACGATCGATGAAATAAAGGAAATAGTTGAAAAATTCCGCTTAGCCGTCAGACGTGCGGTAAAGGCGGGCTTTGACACCATTGAGCTTCACGGCGCTCATGGCTACTTAATTCATGAATTTCAATCGGCTTACACGAATAAAAGAACGGATGACTATGGAAAAGAGTTAGCCAAATTTGGTAAAGAAGTGATTCAGGCTGCTAAAAGCGAAATGCCTGAAGATATGCCATTAATTTTCCGTATATCAGGGAAAGAGTACGTTGACGGCGGATATGGCATTAAGGAAAGTATTGAATTAGCAAGAGACTACCAAGCCGCTGGTGTTGATTTATTCCATGTCAGTGCCGGAGGAGAAGGGCAAATTGCCGCTCACGGTCGACCAGGAACGCATGCCGCTTACCAAGTTCCTTTAGCGAGAGAAATCAAGCATACATTAAATGTACCGGTCATTGCTGTTGGTCGATTAGATGATGCGGTCTTAGCTAATGCAGTTATAGGTAATGAAGATGCCGATCTTGTGGCGGTTGGAAGAGGTATGCTGAGAAATCCGTATTGGACGTTAGAAGCAGCGGCCAAGCTTAATAAAGAAACCAATTTCCCCGCTCAGTATAAAGTCAGCTTTCCGAACGTCGGGAAATAAACCTAAATAACGAGGCTGTTAGCAGTGGCTTACAAAAAATAAATTCTATTACTAAAAAAGGAAAACATCGATCCCGATGTTTTCCTTTTTTCTAGCCAAGATGAAAGAAGTGATGGTCTTCATTGAAAAATGAAACAATTTAGTAAAAAATGACTTTGACGCGGTAAAGCAATTAAAATATAATTCTCTTTATATATAGATAATTTAGTCTATACAAATTTATAAAGGGGGAGAGCAAATGTCTCAACAATCAGCCGTTGAGCAATTTGGGTACAAACAAGAATTAAAGCGCGGCCTAACCTTTTGGGATCTTTTGATTTACGGTTTGATTTTTATGGTTCCAATCGCACCGTTTGGGATTTATGGGGATGTGGTCACAACCTCAAAAGGCATGGTCGCCCTTGCCTATTTGATTGGGATGGTTGGTATGATTTTTACCGCTCTAAGTTATGCCCGAATGTCGGAAGCCTTTCCGATTGCGGGATCAGTCTATGCCTATGCAGGGAAAGGGATTAATCAATATGTAGGATTCGTTGCCGGTTGGGCCATTTTACTCGATTACATCTTAATTCCGTCTTTGTTATATGTGGTGAGTGCACAAGCGTTGTCAGGGATGGTTCCAGCTATTCCAAGCTGGATTTGGCTGATCTTATTTATCCTAATTAATACCATCATCAATTATTTTGGGATTGAATTTACGGCAAAAGCCAATAAAATCATTTTAGTGTTTGAACTTATTGTTCTAGCCATCTTTATTAGTGTTGGAATTGTGGCGATTGCTCATCATGTTAATGGGGCTGTTTTTTCCTTTAAACCGCTTTACGATCCAAACTATTTTAGTATGCATGTCGTTATGAGTGCGGTTTCGATCGCTGTCTTAAGTTTTCTTGGTTTTGATGCGATTTCAACCTTATCTGAGGAAACGAAAGGCGGGGCGAAAACGGTTGGCCGGGCCACCATTTATTCGCTCCTTATTGTAGGTGTTTTATTCATGGTCCAAACCTGGATCGCAGCCCTTATTTTCCCTGATTTTACAAGTTTTAAAGACGTCGGAAATGCTTTTTATGAAGTGGCCGCAATTGCAGGCGGGGGGTGGTTAGGTAGCCTTACCGCCATTGCAACCGCGATCTCTTGGGGGATTGCCGATGCCCTTGTTGCTCAAGCCGCGATTTCCCGGATCCTTTATAGTATGGCGAGAGACCGTAAGTTACCTAAAGTTCTAGGGAAAATTCATCCAAAATATCAAACCCCTTATGTAAGTACTATTTTTGTGGCCATTATTTCTTTAATTGTTAGTATTGGGTTTGTTTCTCAAATTGGTGCCCTCTCTTCGGTTGTTAACTTTGGCGCCTTAACCGCTTTTCTCTTTCTCCATATTAGTGTGTATGTTCACTACGTTGTAAAAAATAAGAGCAAGGACTTTTGGAATCATTTAATTTTACCGTTAATTGGATTTATCGTTATTGGTTATGTGTGGATCAGTTTAAGTCCGCAAGCCAAAATTTTGGGCGTGATTTGGCTCGCCATCGGTATTGTGATCGCCATTGTTCTTGCCGTCCAAAAGAAGGATTCATCGATTGAAATCTAGTAGGCTAGTGAAGTAAGAAGTATAAACTGAGGCTTCTTTCAAGCGGAACCTCTCACTTAAAGGAACAAGTGATCGAATTAAGAGATGTCTTTTAAATTTTTAAAGGGGTTGAGATCTATGACCATTCATCAACATCAGCATCTTCACCATACGATACATGATATGAAGTCCCATATGCATTATGGCTGGGACAGGGATAATCAGCCTATTCTTGAAATTGAGCCCGGTCAATCGGTGGGGTTTGAAATTATAGAGTGTTCCGGAGGGCAGTTGAGTAAAAATGCGAAGGCGGAGGACCTCCTGAATTTTGATTTTGAAAAGCTCAATCCGGTCTCAGGTCCACTGTATGTTAAAGGTGCAGAACCTGGCGATACGTTAGAAATTGACATTCTTGATTTCCGTTCTTTAGAGTGGGGATGGACGGGTGTGATCCCGGGGTTCGGCCTTCTGGCAGACGAGTTTAAAGAGCCGCTTATCAAAACTTATGATTTAACTCATCGCAACAAAACGGAATTTTTGCCCGGTATCGATTTGTTTATTAAGCCATTCCCTGGCACGATTGGTGTTGCACTTCCTGAACATGGCCATTTTAATGTGGTACCGCCTCGAAAAAATGGTGGCAATTTAGATATCCGTCATTTAACACGTGGAACCAAATTGTATCTGCCTGTTTGGGTAGAGGGGGCTTTATTTTCCGTTGGGGATACGCATGCGGCACAGGGAGATGGTGAAGTTTGCGGGACGGCCATTGAAGCTTCGATGGAAATTAATCTTCGTTTCAAGCTACATAAGGGGAAACAGATCCAAGAAGCTCGTTATGAAATTCCTGGACCGCCAACGCCAGAAGCGGATAGTCGAGGTTACTACGTTACAACGGGTCACGGTGAGGATTTATTTAAGGCTTCACAAAATGCCATCCGTTATATGATCGAGTACTTAATGGATACATACGGGTTAACAGCTGGTGAAGCCTACATGCTTTGTAGTGTCGCAGTGGATTTGCGAATCAATGAAATTGTTGACGCACCGAATTGGCTTGTCTCTGCCTTTTTGCCGCGCGCCATCTTTAACTGAATACCCTAAAGGCTATAAACGAACGAACTCTCTCCATAGAGTTCGTTTTAATTTATGCTTTCAGCGTATAAACTTTCACTTTCGCTAGGACTTGGCGACGAGCGAATTCTAATTAGTTAAGAAATTATAAACCACAATGGGCTCCGCGCACACCTTGATTTTGTGTATTGGAGCCCTCATCACACACAAAGGGCCCCGCACACGCCTCATTTTTGTGTATTGGAGCCCTCATCACACACGAAGGGCTCCGCACACGCCTCATTTTTGTGTATTGGAGCCTCCATCACACACAATGGGCTCCACACACGCCCTGATTTTGTGTATTGGAGCCCCCATCACACACAATGGGCTCCACACACGCCCTGATTTTGTGTATTGGAGCCCCCATCACACACGAAGGGCTCCCGCACACGCCCTGATTTTGTGTATTGGAGCCCGGTTATGAAAAAAAGATAAGATTCTAAAAAAATTAAAGAGTTGGTCAGTGTCAAAAGCCCTCTCTTTCGAATGAAAGTGAGGGCTTTTCGTCCTGGATTTTTATAAGGGGGGGAGGGCCCCCCAACAGAAATTTTGAAGAACTTCACTGGGCCTTGTTACATAAGATTATTTTGAATGACCCATTTGTGGAGAAGGAGAGAGAAGCGTGTACAAATATGAAGAGCATACATTCCAGTTTTCAAAAAATGACATCATTGAGGCCCTTGAAAACTATTTTGGTATTGAAGGATCATTAGTCGACTATAAATTTGGTCCGTATAATACAGAGGAAGATAGTCCTGATTTTTTAATGGTGAAGTCGAGACTTGAGTACGGGAATGAACAGACGAGTTCTCATGTTCCTAAACTGGTAGAGTTTGGCTCATTAGATTAATGGGGGATTCGCCTCCCAACTTGTTAACCATTGCCAACCAAAAGCCTGAAGAAGTTAAGAAATAAGAGGTTCATCGCTTATAGACGTTGTAAAAACAGATAAAGAATTAAGAAGAGCTTGCTCCCTATCCGGTTTTGATAGGAGGCAGGCTCTTGTTTGTTTATGGGGCTTATTTTGATGAAATCTGTCAATCATAGCTTACTGAGGGTATTCAGGTTTGACAAAAGCTTTATTATTTTATCGTAAAAGGAAAAATCCGGTCGATTTTTAGTAATAATTGGTTTACGTTTGGGATCTTTTACAGGTAAAATAGAATCAGATGACTTTTTAAACAAGGCGGTAAAGCTCGATCGATCGTCTTAGTATTTGAGTTCATCGCATATGTAATCCGAGTAATCACCGAAGAAACGACAGACACTATGTTTATCGGAAAGTTTTGAAAGCTCATCAACGTTGAACACAACTACTAAATACAATAGGAGGCCTATCTATATGGCAGTCGTATCTCTAGCTAAAGGTCAAAAAGTGGATCTTACAAAAACAAATCCTGGTTTATCCAAAGTGTTAGTCGGGCTAGGTTGGGATGTCAACAAGTATGATGGGGGTCAAGATTTTGACCTTGATTCTTCTGTTTTTTTACTTGGTGAGAATGGAAAGGTAAAAGATGGGGCAGATTTCGTCTTCTACAACAATACAACAGGTGCAGGCGGTGCGGTCGTCCACTCGGGTGATAACCTGACAGGAGAGGGAGATGGCGATGATGAGCAAGTCAGAATTGCCATTAAAGATGTTCCATCTCATATACAAAAAATTACATTTACCGTTACCATTCACGAAGCTGAGGCTAGAAGACAAAATTTCGGCCAAGTCAGCAATGCGTTTATTCGCGTCGTGAATGAAGAAACGAATGAAGAGTTAATCCGTTATGACTTAGGTGAGGATTTCAGCGTTGAAACCGCCATCGTCGTCGGTGAATTATATCGCCATAATAACGAGTGGAAGTTCTCGGCAATTGGAGCAGGCTACTCAGGCGGACTCGCTGCCCTTTGCAAAGACTTCGGACTAGAAGTAGGTTAACTTAAGCAGAACGTTTTTAGGGAGGGGATTCTCTCCCTATTTTTATACATTGACTCTGTTAAAAATAGGGTAACGACGATACGCTATTTCTTCAGATTGAGGGCATTTAGTCATTTTTTTTGAGTGATAGCGTAATCTCGTTACATCTAATGGCTCAAATCGCCCATTTTAAGGCGGATAGCGTATCCTCGTTACGCCTAATCGGCCTTTATGTAATGAGGATTCCTTATCAACCCTTTTGCTATCCATTTCTAGCCTGCTGACTTACGAAGAACTAACCATCCCTCACAACTGCCTCGTGATTCCAATTTTTTATACAATCAGTCTGTCATCATTCACGAACTGTGGCTTTTATTTTTGTTTTTTAATTGCTCTAAACCAATTAAATAGAAAGGGGAGAACGGATGAAGCATTTCGCCTATGAAACAGAGACAAGAAAAAGAGAAATCTTCTTTAAAGAGCCAGAGTCCTTTAATAAATTTACGGATAAAGAACTTCTATCCTATGCCCTTGGCGCAGCTCTCTATATGCCTGCAGTTAAAGACAGTATTGCCAAAGATGTCGTGGAGCAAAAATACCCTGAACTAACAGCAATGGTCATTGATCTAGAAGATGCGGTGAGTGACCACCTGATTGCTGAAGCAGAAATCCGGTTGGTCGACCATATTCAGACGATTTTTCATGCATTAGAGGAGCAGCAGATCACTATCGATGCCCTTCCGCTTATTTTTGTTAGGGTGAGGGATCCTGAGCAGATGAGAAGAGTGACGACTTCTTTAGGCTCTTTGCAATGTGTCTTAACAGGTTATGTCTTTCCGAAATTTTCCTATGAAACGGGAGCCCAGTATTTGGACATTCTTCAAACCAATAATACGGGGGACAGGGTCCTTTATGGGATGCCGATCTTAGAGTCATCCGAGATCATGTATAAGGAATCGAGAATGGAAGCCTTGTTAAATATAAAGAAGTTAGTAGATTCATATGAGCCATTGATTTTGAATATTCGGATTGGAGCGACGGATTTTTCTAGCTTTTACGGCATTCGCCGAAAAGTGGACTCAACCATTTATGAGGTGTCGGTCATTCGTGATTGTATCACAGACATCCTAAACCTGTTCAATCGCCAAGATGGCTATGTGATCTCTGGGCCAGTCTGGGAGTTTTTCTATAAGGAACAACTTCCCTTAATATCCAAGCTTAAAGTGACCCCTTTTCAAGAAAGATCTGAACGAACGGCTAAGAATAAACGATTGGAAAATATGAACCAGTATATTGAGGGGCTTATTAATGAGGTGCAATTGGATAAATTGAATGGGATTGTCGGCAAAACCATTATTCATCCGACACATATTAAGCCCGTTCATTCGGTCTATACCGTGACACATGAGGAATACATGGATGCCCTGTCGATCCTCAACCATAGTGAGGCAGGCGTATTGAAAAGTTCTTATGAAAATAAAATGAACGAAATCAAGCCCCACTATAATTGGGCAAAACGCATTCTCCTCCGTGCTAAAGCATTTGGTGTGTTAAACGAAAATCAAGATTTTACGCGTTTATTGATGGAGAAGCAAGAGGAAAAGGCTATTCATGAGGTGAACTAATGACTTTACAAGTGACGACATCCAAGTACGAACAGCAAATCCTTGAAGATTTTACTGTAAAAGTAGATCTATTAAGTAATCCTTATCAGTTTGAATTAAGCCATTTGTTTCAGATGGCTGCCCGAATTAATAAAAAAAGAAGCTTTTTATTTGTCAGTAAAGTTTTAGGCAAACATTTGGCTGTTGACCCAAAAATTTGTCTCTTAACCGGTCATTTACTCGCCTTAAGATACATGGAAGTCGTCCACGGGCAACTAAATCCACATACTGAAGCGGTCGTAGATGCTATCAAAACAAGGGAAGGGTTGGCAGACGTTCTTGAGGTTATGGAAAAAAATCCTATTGAATTGCCGAATCCGGTTACCTGTATTGGCTTTGCCGAGACGGCTACCGCTCTCGGCCATGCCGTCTTTTCTACTTTTAAGGAACAAGCTTCTTATATTCATACAACGAGGGAACAGATCGAAAAGCTGTCTTCCATTATTAATTTTGAAGAAGAACATTCCCACGCCACCAGTCACCGTGTGTATGCCTTGCAACAGGATTTTTTCAAGAATGACAATGAAGTGATCTTAATCGATGATGAAATCACAACCGGTCAAACGGCTGTTAACATTATTCGTACTTTAAAAGCAACATATCCTCATAAAAAAACGTTCACGATTGTTTCGATTCTAGATTGGCGAACACCTGAACATCGGCAAAGCTACCAAGCTTTAGAGCGTGAACTGGACATTACGATTCATGCGGTCTCACTTGTTGAGGGAAATATGGAAGTGATCGGCCAACCGACTCAATTAGAAGAGCAACGACCTGCTTTTCAGCCATTCACACCTAAACTGTCGTCTATGTCACTTACCAAAATGATGAATTCTGAGATGTTGTTGTATGAAAGCTCGGTTCATGCAGATGGTTCTCAAACGACTGCGCCTTATATAAAGGGGACAGGGCGTTTCGGACTGTCCATAAAAGAAGAGCGCCGCTATAACGACCTGTATAAACCGATCGGAGACGCGCTTCAATCACGTCGCATGGGAAAGCGGACTTTGGTTATTGGCACAGGCGAATTTATGTATCTCCCTATGAAAATAGCATCCTACATGGGGGAAGGGATTTCTTATCAATCGACCACCCGAAGCCCGATCTACCAATCGGACCATAAGGGTTATTTGATTCAGCGAAAATTTAAGTTTGACAGCCCGGAAAATCCGGGGTTAACCAATTATCTTTACAATATTGAAGTGAATCAATACGATGAGATTTTTCTATTTGTGGAAAGACTGTCATCACCGAATGCGGTCAAAAGCTTATTGGATGCTTTAAGTCAAACGTTTATTCCAGTGATCCACTTGATCAGTATGACGGATGAGATAGGGGGAAGGAATCTGGATGATTAGTAGATCGGTTAAACCTGATAAAATGGGAAGCTACAAAGAAGAGGATGTTGTTTTTTTACTTCAAGATATCGGTAAATATGTGTTAGAAAGGAATACCGAGGAACGGGAGCAATTAATTCAAGCGGGTACCCACTACTCAGAAATGCTGCCCGTCGAGTATCAACCGAATGAAGAGTACGTCGCTCTTTTTCATGACACGCTTCATTTATATTCAAAGCGCTTAGCCGTAGCTGTAGGGCTTGTTGCGGAACAAATAAAAGAAAAAAAGAGTCTGGAACATCTCGTTATCGTGAGTCTAGCACGGGCAGGAACACCCATTGGCGTTCTGATTAAACGTTATTTATCGTTTAAATACAGCGTTGATGTCCCACATTATTCGATTTCAATTATACGTGGTCGAGGGATCGATGAAGTGGCGATTGACTATATTTATCGCCATCATCCACAGGCGGCGATTCAATTTGTTGATGGATGGACAGGCAAGGGTGCGATCACAAGTGAGCTGGACGAAGCGTGTCAATCGTATAATTCAACGCATATCAATCAATTGGACTCGACATTAGCTGTTTTGGCTGATCCTGGCCACTGTGTTGAAATCTTCGGCACACGGGATGATTTTTTGATTCCGTCAGCTTGCTTAAATTCAACGGTTTCGGGACTGGTCAGCCGGACGGTTTTAAACCGCCGCTTTATGAAACCGGGAGAACTGCACGGAGCAAAATACTATAAAGAACTGGCTGAGGCGGATGTATCTAACCTTTATGTGGACACAATTGAACAAGAATTCCCTCATATTCAGGAGGATATTGATCAAGGGTTGAGTGAATTAAAGAACAGCGATCCAACCCCAACCTGGAAAGGGTTAGCGTCGGTTGAATGGATTCAAGAGACGTTTAAGATTAGTAATCGTCATTTTGTGAAACCAGGTGTAGGCGAAACGACAAGAGTGCTTTTGAGGAGAATGCCGTGGAAGATCTTAATCAATCCTCATTTTACAAATGACCTCACCCATATTTTAATGCTGGCAAAAGAACGTCATGTTCCTGTTGAAGCGTTTACCGAGATGACGTATTCCTGCTGCGGGCTCATAAAAGAATTATAAAAGGACTGGTACTCATTGATCTTATTTACATCCGATTTGGACAGGACGTTAATTTACTCCAATACCATGATGGAACGTCACCCTATTGGAAATGGAAGCGTCCCTGTGGAATACAAAGAAGATCAGATTATTTCCTATATGTCGCGTGACTCTATTAATCTACTACAAAAAATAAATAGGAAACATCTTTTTGTCCCTGTTACAACAAGAGCCTTTTATCAATATAAAAGAATTCATGCTTTCCAGGATGAGATGAAGCCGAGGTTCGCTATTGTAGCTAACGGCGGGACGATTCTCATTGATGGAAAACAGGACCTCGAATGGGCTTGGTTAATCAAACAACGCTTACAGGATACGTCCTCTCCAAAAGAGGACATGTTGAAGTCCTTTGCAAAGATACGTCATGATCAATGGGTTGAACGAGAATTTAATGTCGATGATTTTTTCTATATGTTTCATATTAACCGGCAGCATTTGCCACTAGATGAAATCCAGGCATTTCAATCAGAGCTCGAGGCTTGCGGTTGGACGATGTTTGTACACGGAAACCGTAAGTTATATTTGTTGCCGAAGCAATTAAATAAAGCCTTGGCCGTATCCCATCTTCAAACCTATGTGGACTATGAGTTCCATGCCGCAGCCGGCGATTCCCTTATGGATTATGACATGCTTCTTCAAGCGGACTATGGATTCAGCCCGAAGCATGGCGAACTATTCGAGCGAAGAGCAGAGGATGCGAAGATTAAGTGGCTTAATAAAATGGGAGCAGGATCAACAGAAGAATTATTAGAAACCATCCTCCAACTTGATCTGTCTCTTGCTGGAAAAAAGAGTTAAAGCGGGTTAAAGGAGCGGGCGGTTGGCAAGGTGGTGCAACATTGGGCGGTTTGCCCACGAAAAACTGGTCGAGCGTATGAGAAATGGTGGGCAAAAGCAGCTTTCCCACGAAAACCTGGTCGAGTGCACGAGAAATGGTGTGCAAGTGAGGTTTGCCCACGAAAACCTGGTCGAGTGCAGAAGAAATGGTGTGCAAGTGAGGTTTGCGCACGAAAAAAGCGGCCACAGCCAGAAAAATGGTGGGCAAACGAGGTAGCAAGGCCACGCCTGGGCATAGGTTTCGTATTTTATCGTCTGATTTTAAGTAAGGTTAAAAACACTTAGTTTTAAAGAAGGGGATTAACCTCATGGCGCTTAGAATTTGGTTTAATCGGTGGTTTTCAACGGTTTCGCATTACATTGAGATGATACGGGATAACCCAGATGGGCAGTCTTTTGTGATTTATGGCTCTCACCCGAACCCGGATAGCGTCTATTTAAAATATTGTGATGTGGCAGAAACGGAGCCCGATATAAAAGGAGAAAGCTATCTCCGTTACTGTTTAGAGTTTTGTTTGAAACATGGCATTGACTTATTTATACCACGAAAGGAAAATGTGTTAATCGCCCAGCATATTGAGGATTTTAAAGCCATTGGAGTAAAGGTATTGGTTTGCCCAGATGGAGAGTTAATGAACCTAATGGATGATAAGGCGGCGATGTATCGTTCAATAGAGGACAAGCAGCTTGAAGGGAAAACAATTGTACCGATTCCGGCCTATCGGGTTGTCAATACAGCTAAAGATTTTCAAAAAGCCTATGGCGAATTAAAAGCAGAAGGAAATCGAGTGTGTATCAAACCAGTGGTAGGAGAAGGAGCAAGCGGTTTTCGAATTATCGATGATTCAGCGGATACGATTTCCTTTTTGTTTTCCACATCCTTTACACAGAAAATTTCCTATGAAACAGCTTATCATATTTTGCAGCAGCAGGAGACTTTTCCAGATCTCATGGTACTTGAATATTTAGAGGGCTATGAGTATAGCATCGATTGCCTAAGTGATGAAAAAGGGTCTCTTCAAGTGGCCATTCCCCGTAAAAAAGGCGTTGGCCGAATTCGAGAAATAGAAGATAATAAAGAATTGCTTAACATAGCCAATCAGCTTGCGGCAGAATACAAAATTCCTTTTGTGTATAATATTCAAGTTAAATACAAAGAAGGGGTCCCAAAGCTGCTCGAAATTAACCCTCGAATGAGCGGCGGGTTGCATATCAGTTGTTTATCTGGCATTAATATTCCATATTATGCGATCCGATTATTATTAGATGGTCAAATCTCACCGCTAAAACCAGTCTTCGGTCTGAAAGCTACGCATCTGGAACAGTCGATTATTCTTTAGAAGACGAACAAGAGTATGAAGAATCGATTAAAAATGGTTAACGAGTTAGAGCTAAAAGAGAAAGAGAGTGAGATCGATGGCTGTATCATTGAGCAAGGGGCAGAAGGTGGATCTAACCAAATCGAATCCAGGGTTAACCCAATTGGTAGTGGGCTTAGGTTGGGAAGCGAACCAGCTGGGGGGACCAACCTACGACATCGATGCCTCCGCCTTTTTATTAGGGGCGAATGGAAAAGTAACCACTGAACAGGATTTTATTTTCTACAATAATCGTGAGGGTGGAGACGGTTCCGTCATTTATACCGGTGACAACCGAACAGGTATGGGGCATGGGGATAATGAGCAAATTTTAATTGATTTACAAAAAGTCCCCGTTCACATTCAGAGGATTGCCTTTACGATTACCATTCATGATGCGGATATTAAGCAACAAAACTTTGGGCAGGTTCGACAGGCTTATGTTCGGGTGGCTGATCAGCAGATCCAAACAGATTTGTTAAGATATGAGCTAGGTCATGATTTCAAAGTAGAAACGGCCATTGTTGCAGCCGAAGTGTACCGACACAATGGAGAGTGGAAGTTTGCCGCTATTGGCAGTGGATTTGATGGAGGGCTTGGTGCTTTATGTGGGAATTTCGGAATTGAGGTAGAGGCCTCATCTCATTCATCTGCTCGTTCTTATTCATCGACTGCACGACAACTAGGTGGTTTTCAGTCAGAACCGCAGGATAGGAGAGCCTATCCGTCCGGCTCAAATCCTGGTTATGGAAATCAAGGAAATCGTTATCAACCAACTAATATGGGGAATTCATTTGGAGGAACAGCGCCATTTCAACCCCATTCTTATGGAGCCCCCCACTCTAACGGCTATTCAGATTATGTCTGTCAAAAGTGTGGTTCTTCGGATCTTCGCTCTGGGAAGAAGGGGTTTGGGATCGGAAAAGCAGCAATTGGCGGTTTATTACTTGGTCCGGTTGGTTTATTAGGTGGTTTTATTGGCGGGAATAAGCTTAAGCTCACCTGTAATTCGTGCGGGTATGAGAATGAGCCTAATTCCGGTGAACTTGCGAGAATGACAAATGATTTAAAATATAAGACCATGCAACTCATTAGAAATAATAAAACACCAGAAGTGTTAGATGCGATTGTGGCCGGTTTTGCTCTAGTAGCAACAGCGGATGGTATTTTGGACCCAGCAGAGAGACAAAAAGTGACTGAATTTGTGAATCAAAGCGAAGAATTACGCACTTTTGGTCCCTATCAAGTGCTGAATCGGTTTGATCACTTTGTGAATTTAATCAATCAGGATCGTTATAGCGGAAGAGCGGCCGCTTTTCGTGCGCTTGGAAGAGCTAGAACAAAACAGGGGATTGGAAGTTTAATTGTTCGCTATGGCATTGCCCTAGGTTATGCGGATGGCTATTTTGCCCCTGAAGAAAAACAAGTGATCACCGAAATGTGCCAAGAACTCGGACTAAATCCGAATGACTATTTGGCAGCATGAAACAGGGGGACGGTTCTCGCGTTTCATTTCTTTAGGAGCCAACACGTGAGCCTAATTTAGTTCGAAAGCATTAATGTATGTATTTTTTTACACCCTGCTTTTATATCTCAAGGTCAATCTAGCCTTTCTTTAGACTAGTATTATTAAGGCACTTAGAAGAAGTATTTGGAGCGCCTGAAAAAATTGAACAGTCCGAGCGCTTTGCTGAAGAGCTAAAGGAATTTATTTTAATTGAAAACTTGAAGGAACAACCTGAAACAGGCCTATAGTCACTCATTTGTTGTATGGGCAGTGTGTTCCGAGTGATAGATCGACATATTTTTGCTAAAATAGAAGAAGTTAAGGCTAGTGTCTATCATGGAAGGAGAACACAACGATGACAAGCAATAAGCAATTTGTTGGTTATATCGGTACGTATACCAAAGAGGGAAGCAAGGGGATTTATAAATTTACTCTTGATACAGAAACGAAAAAAATGAGTCAGGTTGATTTAGTTGCAACTTTGGACAACCCTACTTATGTCACCATTAGTCAAGATAATCACTATCTCTATTCTGTAGTAAAAGATGGCGACCTTGGCGGGGCTGCTGTTTATTCTATAAACGGTGAGACCCATACATTGGAGCTTATAAATAAACAGCTTTCAGAAGGGGCTTCCCCATGTCATATTAGTGTGAAGGCGGATAAGAGCCAAGTCGTAACGGCGAATTACCATAAAGGAACCGTTGAGTTATATGAATGCAAGGAAAACGGGGAATTGAACCCGGCTTCCTCCATCGCCAAACATGAAGGCTCTGGTCCGAATGCGGAACGTCAAGAAAAGCCGCACGCCCACTTTGCCGGTTTTACACCTGATGAAAAATTTATTGTCGCGATTGATTTAGGAATCGATCAGTTGGTTACATATGAGGTAAAGGAAGGTAAGTTATCAAAGGTACAGGCTTTGAAAGTGAAGCCTGGAAGCGGTCCAAGACATCTGGCCTTTCATCCTAATGGAAAATTCGCTTATATTATGACTGAGCTTAGTTCAGAGGTCATCGTACTAAAATTCAACTCTGAAGATGGCAGCTTTACTGACGTTCAATATATCTCTACTATTCCGGATGAGTTTACAGACAACAATCAAGGAAGCGCGATCCACCTCTCCGCAGATGGGCGCTTTGTTTACGCCGCCAATCGCGGGCATAACAGCATCGCGATCTTTAGTGTCAATCAAGAAACCGGAGAACTTACTTCCGTTGATCGGACTTCTACAGAAGGCAATTGGCCTCGTGATTTCCGGATTGACCCAACCGGTGCTTTCTTAGTTGCCTCTAACGAAGAATCCGGTAACCTTGTCTTATTTGCAAGAAATGAACAAAATGGAACCTTGGAATTCCTGCAATCCGATGTGCGCGTTCCTAAACCAGTGTGCGTCGCATTTTTGCATACCGTTTAAGGTCTTCCTATTTTCTAAATTAAAAAAAGCCCTTCTATTAGGAAATTCGGCTAATAGTGGGCCTTTTTCTTATGTGAGTGAATCACTTTTGCGTTCGAGATTGTCTAAGACAGGCTAAAGCATCCTTTGCAATTCGATAGATCATGGCCGCCGATTTTTCCTCTATCCGATGCCAGAAATTGGTAGGAAAAAGGGGACGTCAATTTTTAATAATAGGAAAATAGGTGTTAGAGCGAATTAATTGCTTTCAAAACTGGAATGGAAACTATTAGAAGAGTAAAAACTAGACATTGGACTTACCTTATGGATAAAAAAGGAGATAGGTTAAATGTCAGAAAAACCAATTGTGATCGAAGCCATCATTAATGGAAAAAAGATCAAAACGGAAAAACAAGAACCGCGTGAAAATCCGGCTCATCCAAGTGAGATTGTCGGATATGCCCCTGTAAATACTCGTGAAGAAACGATTCAGGCGATTGATGCCGCTTATGACGCTTTTCCTTCGTGGGCTCAAACACCGGTTAAAGATCGGGTCTTACGCATGAGAAAGGCCATCCAAAAAATTAAAGATAATATCCCCGATCTTTCCAAATTGCTTTCAAGAGAACATGGTAAGGCCCTCTATGATGCGGAAGGGGAATTCGCTGTTTCTTTAATGTGGATGGAGTTTGCTTGTGACAATGTGGAAGAAGTTCTAAAAGACGAGATCCAAGAACATGATGGCGGGAAAACGATTATCGCACGAGATGCCATTGGCGTCGTGTCAGCCATTACCCCTTGGAACTATCCGATTTCTTTATCCACAATTAAAATAGCGCCTGCCCTGTTGACAGGGAATACAATGGTCCTTAAACCAAGTCCGCTTGCTCCATTGACTGTTAGTAAGGTGGCCGAACTAATAGCGGATGAATTTCCTCCAGGTGTGCTCAACCTTGTTCATGGGGAGGCCGATGTAGGAGTAGAGCTGACTTCTAACGAAAAAGTGTCTAAAATTGCCTTTACAGGGGGTACGAATACGGCCAAGCATATCATGAAAGCCGCTTCGGATACGATTAAGCATATGACACTTGAACTAGGTGGTAATGACGCAGCCCTTGTTCTTGAGGATATTGATGTTAATGATGAACGCGCCATGCGTCGGATGGTCATTTCTAATTTCTTAACGGCTGGCCAAATATGTATGATTGCGAAGAGGATTTATGTTCATCGTGCGATCTATGATCAATTTGTTGAAAAGTACATAGAAGCTGCGAATAAATGGATTCGAGTGGGGGACCCATTTGATAAAAATACGACCATTGGCCCCGTAAATAACAAAAAACAAATGGACTATGTCCAAAGCCTAGTGGATGATGCCGCAAGTAAAGGGGCTAAGGTCGTCAAGCTTGGAACGGTGTTAATTGATGAACAGACATTTAAGGAAGGCTATTACATGCAGCCGACCCTTGTTCTTGGTGCCGATTACGATAGCCCTATTGTCGTTGAAGAACAATTTGGTCCAACTGTTCCCATTTTGCCTTTTGATAATGATGAGCATGCTCTGGACTTGGCTAATGGCAGTATCTATGGCCTAACCAGCTCTGTCTGGGGAGAGGAAGAACACTGTCTCAAAATTGCCAGACGTGTCCAAGCTGGAACAACCATGATCAATACAGCAGCGGTTCAGGGCCTAGACGTCCGCTTCCCATTTGGCGGTGTCAAACAATCCGGAATGGGCAGAGAATACGGAAAAGAAGGCCTCCTAACCTACACCGAAACCCACGTCATCAACAACCCCAAAATGAAAGAACTACCGTATATTCCAGAGTGAAACCCGGGGACGGTTCTCGCGTTTCACTTCAAGAAGGAAGAGGCTAAGAAAGGCCCAACTGACAGAAACGACTGTCTGTTGGGCCTTCTTCTTATTAGGCTTGATTGTCCCTGTGTTACTTGTATCGACTGACAAAATAAAGCCTCCCTTTCCCTTAAAGGGGGCTTTAAAGAATGACGTTACTTTTTAATCATATCATGATCGACATAGCGTTCGCCATTGAGCTCACTTAACAGGTTAACCGCGACACGCGCCCCGTCACCGCTTGTAATGATCGTGTGGACACTGACGCCGCCAGCGGTACCGCATGCCCAAATCCCTTCAATGTTGGTGCGGCCCTCAGAATCAACGTCAATCACCGTTTTAATACGCGGTTCTGTTGCAGGAACGGTTTTAACACCGATAGCTTCTGCGAGCGCTTGATTGGCGCCTGTTGCAAGAATGACCTGGCGACCTTCAAAACTTTCGCCAGCATCCGTTTCAACCGTAAAGCTTTCACCAGTTTTCTCAATCTTGCTAACCGTAGCTTCTTTAAATTCGGTTCCAAAGCCTTCAGCTTGCTTACGGCCAACGTCAAGAAGAGCATTTCCTTCAAGTTCCTCCGCACCATAGTGGTTTTTCAAATAGGCACGTTGAGTCATTCCTTTGCCGTTATCTAAAACCAGTGTTTGCTTTCCAGCTTTACTAGTAAACAGGGCAGCACTTTGTCCAGCTGGACCGCCCCCAACAATAATGACATCATACATCACCAAATTCCTCCTTTATGTGCGTTACTCATACTAAGTATAAAATAGTAAGAACAAAGAAATCCAATATACTGATTAGTCATACGAGTTATTCAATCTTCAAAAAGCTCGAATGGTTCTAGGAAAGCGTGGTGTTCTAATCGTAATTATTGGATTCAGTCATTAATTTTAACCAATACATTGGAAATCAAGTTGCTAAAACCAAGGAGAATGCTGCATGTATGTACTTCTGCAAAATGTAATGGCATAAAAATTATTTAAACCAACCCTTCTCCTTAAATCGTGATATCGCTTCAATTCTGTTCGTCACATTTAACTTATCAAGGATCACTGAAATATAATTTCGGACCGTTCCATTGGTAAGATAGAGTTCCCCGGCTATTTCCTTCGTGTTTTTTCCATCCGCCATAAGTTTTATGACTTCCTCTTCGCGTTTCGTTAACGGACTTTCTGTATTCCCATAGGCCATATCAATAAGTTCCGGTGCATAAATCCGCCGGCCTTCCATTATGGTACGAATAGAACGCGCAAGTTCTTCACTCGGGCTATCCTTCAGCAAATACCCGCTTACCCCAGCTTCTCGAGCACGTTCGAAATAGCCCGGTCTTGCAAACGTAGTTAATATAATAAACTTACACGAGGAATCCTTTAACTCTTCAGCTACATCCAGCCCGCTCTTCAAGGGCATTTCAATATCCATAATACAAACATCTGGGTTCAAACGTTTGATTAAATCGATCGCTTCTTCACCGTTATGCGCCTGGCCGACTACCGTTATATCTTCTTCCAAATTCAAAAGCGAGCTAAGCGCCCCGAGTAAAAGACGTTGATCCTCAGCTATAACAATCCGAATCATAATTGATCTCCTTTTAAGTTAGGGTGTCTGACATTAGGGACGTTAATTGTAACAAGTGTGCCATCTAATGAGTTGTAGTCCAAAATGCCATTCACAAATTCAAGCCGTTCTTTCATCCCCGCAATACCATGGCCTTTATGAGTTTCGTTGTGATCAGAAAATCCTTTGCCGTTATCATGAATTTCAATTTTAACGTCATCCTGAGAGGAAGTAATCTTAATCCGGCAACGAGTGGCTTGGCTGTGCTTAACGATGTTTGTCACGGCCTCTTTTAGGCACATGGATAAAATATTTTCGACGAAGAGTGGTATTCCCTTTAGGTCAGCAGACCCTTCGATTTTCACATCAATGTTAGCCGCATCTAAGATCTGTTTAACCTTAATAAGTTCATCCTTTAGTTTGACAGCTCTCATATTAGTTACCATTTCACGGACTTCTTTTAAAGCCGTTCGAGCAGTTTGATTGATATCCCTTAATTCGATTTTGGCAGAATCAGGGTTCACTTTAATTAATCTTTGAGCGAGATCGCTTTTTAGACCAATCAACGAGAGTTTTTGCCCTAATGTGTCATGCAAATCCCGTGCAATTCTTTGCCGCTCTTCCATAACCATAAGTTGCGAGAGCTTTTTATTGGCATCTTCAAGCTGAACCTCTAATTTTTCACGCTTTTCTCGGTTACGCATGTTAATCGGCAGAAGAATAATGCCAATGATACTTATAATGACAAAGGGAAGCTGAGAGGTATACAGCTTCGTTTCAAAGAAAAATCCAAAGGTAATGGCAACAATGGTTGTGCAAAGATGAACAATATATAATGAAAGAAAGCCGCCCTTATGCTGGATTTTACCTATAAAAAAGGCTAAAAAAAGTCCGAAATAAATGTAAGAAAAATAAATCGTCATAAATAAGCTAATAGCCATCTGGATGCTGACCCATAAATAGACGAATCCGGTCTTTGAATTAAACGATAAACGATTGGTGATATAGAATAGAAAGACCAAAAGAACTCCAAAACAAATATCGAGAAGGGACAACGATCTCATTATAAAATAAAAGGGGAGAATACAGAAAATAATCCAGACGTAAATACTAAGACCCGTATTTTTTGGGATAATATGAAACCAATTTCGCATAAGTGTCTCCTTTTAACCTGTCTAACACTATTATACCTCTCAAATCACCCATTTTGCTTCTCATTTTGAAGAGAAGGGGAACGCGCCTTGAGATTAGTTAAGCCCCTCAATCTGAATATTGAAGGGCAAGAACATCTATTTGTGGGCGACATCCGGTTTAAAACTTTTAATTGGTTTTTGAGCCATTTCAGTTTTATTCACCAAACTTTTGATCTCTTTAAAGCCGACAAAGGTTTTATTGGTTTCGTCATAAAGACGGAAACGAATAGATTGAAGGCTTGTTTTCAGTGTGATGGTAGTGACGTGTTGAAGTTCTGGCGTCGCATCATGAGCTTTTTGTAGATTATAATTAGGAACTCTAGGGATTAAATGATGGACATGGTGGTAACCAATATTTCCAGTCACCCATTGCAAGACTAATGGGAGTTTATAATAAGAGCTGCCTTCAACTGCCGCTTTCACAAAGTCCCATTCCTCTTCATTTTCAAAGTAAGAATCTTCAAATTGGTGTTGGACATAAAATAGCCATATGCCAAGTGAACCTGCGACCATTAGAATGGGGAGTTGTATAATTAATAAAGCTTTCCAGCCAACCAACCAAATTAATAAGATGTAAAGGGCTAAAATGGCAACATTAGTTAAATAGGTATTCCATTTTTCTTTCTGGCGCGCCCCTTTGCGATTAAATCGACTTTTAACCAAATAGAGGAAAACCGGTCCTAATCCAAATAATATAAAGGGATTTCGATATAAACGGTAAGAAAGTTTTTTCCATCTTGAAGCTTCCAGATATTCTTGAACCGTCATGACCCAGACATCACCAGTTCCTCTTTTGTCTAAATTACCGCTCGTCGCATGGTGGATCGCATGTTCATGTTTCCATTGTTCGTATGGAAACAACGTGATGATTCCGGTAATGGTTCCTACAATACGATTTAATTGCTTGTTCTTAAAGAAAGCTAAATGGGCACAATCATGGAAAATAATAAAGATCCGGATCACGAACCCAGATGCACAAATGGCAATCGGTATCGCTAACCAATAAGAGAACTGTAAACTTTCATAAGCAAGAAACCATAATGCAAAAAATGGAACCAGAGTATTTAATAATTGTCGAATACTTATTTTTGTATTAGTTTTGGCGTAAGGTGAGACACTTTTTTTCAAATCTTTAATTTTTTGTTGGATCATGTCAACCTCCAAATTGTTTGAACTTTAAGTCATAACTCAATACTAATGAAATAATCAACCCAATAATAGAGATAAACGTCAGGCCCACTATATGACAAATGTCATATAGGCATTGAAACGCGGGGACGGATCTCCCGTTTCATTGTGATAAAACGTGGATGCCCGTGGGGTTGTTAAGGAGTTTTTTATATAGGATGGTGAACACCAATAATGGGAAAGAGGTGGGAAGTTTTGAAGTTAAGCATTTTGGATCAATCGCCCGTATACACAGGAATGTCGGCAGAAGAAGCGCTGCAAGCTTCGTTAAATCTCGCACAGTTAGGAGAAAAGTATGGCTATACGCGGTTTTGGTTAACTGAGCACCATGACATAGATGGACTTGCTTCTACTGCACCGGAAGTTCTGTTAGCCTTTATTGGGGCACAAACCTCACGAATACGGCTTGGCTCGGGTGCCGTTTTGCTTCCGCATTATAAGCCATATAAAGTAGCAGAGGTGTTTCATACATTGGCAACACTCTTCCCGGGACGGATTGATCTAGGGATCGGCCGGGCACCTGGGGGGTCAGCGGAGGTAACGATGGCTTTAAATGACAATTTCATGCAAAAAGTCTATGAAATGCCTGACCGATTAGAGGAAGTCCTTCACCTTATACATAATGATTTCCCTGAAGAGCATCCTTATTCAAAAATTAATGCCTTACCGCTTCCCAACATTCCTCCTGAACCTTGGCTCCTTGGTACAAGTAAAAAAAGTGCACGTCTCGCTGCCCGGAATGGAATGGCTTATGCCTTTGGCCAGTTTATGAGCGATGAAGATGGGGACAACATCCTTCAAACGTATCTGAATGAATTTTTGCCAAAAGGAAATATGGAAAAGCCCATGGCCCTTATCACGGTCAACGTCGTCTGTTCCGAATCGGCAGAAGAGGCTAAAGACATCGTTTTGCGACAGGGACTTTGGCAAATCCTAAGAACATATAGAAGTAAGCCTTCTTTCCCAACTCATAACGAATACACCAATTATCGTTTTAATGAAAAAGAACGATCGATCGTGGATAGCATCTTGAATAAAACAATTTATGGCACTCCAGAAGAAGTCATAAACGTTCTCACTAAATTAGCCAATCAAACCTCCGTATCAGAAGTGATGATCTCGACATACGCCTCCTCACTAGAAGAACGCATTAAATCCTACCAATTAATCGGGCAAGCACTCAAGTGAAACGGGGGGACGGTTCTCGCGTTTCATTCGGTTCCCGAACGAAACACGGGAACCGAATGAAAAAACGATTGAGTAATGTCAAAAACATAAATAATAAACAACGGAATATCAACAATTACAAGTCTAAAGTGAATCCGACTCAGTCGGATAACCTTAAAGAATTCTTGTCGCTGATTAGTTCATATTTCTCCCCCCCCCACTCGGCCTGTAAGGGGGATGTTTTCTCCCATCAAGTAATCATCCAAGACCTATATAGGTTAAAACGAACGAATCTGTTCTATATAAAGAAGGGAAGCTGTATACATATGTAGAATCATTTAATGACGATCTTTTTTACATCCTTATTACTGCCTCGTTTTGGCACAACCGAATGCCTCTTTACATAGTTTAAACAGTCTAAGGCCAAAAATGGAGATCCGCATTATTCAGGTAGAGACTAAAAATCAAACTTAAACAAGCTTAACCTTATTACCAAAAAAATAGAGTAATAAGAGAGAGGGAAATTATGGGGTTCCGTTATAAGGGGGAAAGGTTACATTGTTGGAAAGTGGAGAAAAGTTTGAAGGATTGAGAAGAAACAGGAGAACCAAAAACTCCAAAAAGTGGGGGAAGCGATGGATCTGGATAATAAGTATTCTTGTCTTTGCAGGACTCATTTTAGGTGGGTTGTTTTATTATCAAACCCATTATTTTAATGTTCATACGACGATCAACGGCGTACAGGTTGGCAGACTTTCGCCGAAACAGGCTCTAAATAAGTTAGAGGCGTCCCAATTGAAAAATGAGATCTATGTCGGCCAAAAGCTGATTGTTAATGGAAAAAACACCGAAATGGGTTTTACAAGCCAGGATCTCCCACAGGTAGAAAACGTATTGAAAAAACAACAAACGCTCTTGCCATCCTTTAAAGAAAAAAATTATCCATTAGTACCAAATGGCAGGTCTCAAGCTCAAAGCCAAATGTTAAAGGATCTCCTTAAGCAGAAAGTCACAGAGATGAATAAGAACTTGAAGGCTCCACAAGATGCGACTGTCAAATTGGATCAGGGTAAAATTGTGGTCACGAAAAGTGTGATGGGTGAACAATATGATGTTTCTAGATTGCTTCAGAATTACGAGAAGCAGGCATACAAGAGTGAAATTCATTTGACCCCGGTCTATCTTCAGCCAGTAAAAGAAACGAGCTCGATTGTTAAGAATGATGAGAATAAAATACAAGCTTTTCTACAGCGAACGATCAATTATAAGGTGCAAGATAAAGTTTATCCTCTAAAAGTCAGTGATTTTGTCAAAAATGCCTCTATATCGAACAAAGGGCAAGTGGTGATTCATTCAGCTGAGGCTAAAAAAGAAATTGAAAAAGAGATTAAGAAAATTAATGATTCCCAGTCAACCTTGAATAAACCGTTTCAATTTAAAACTCATTCTGGATCCGTTATAACGGTACAAGGTCAAACCTATGGCTGGGCACTTGATGTGAACAAAGAGACAAAGCTGCTTCTAGATGGATTCGAAAAAGGCCAAACTTCAGTCACAGCCGCAAATGTCTATGGAAATGGATGGAACGATGATGCGATTGGTTATAAAACGACCACCAATCATGGCATCGGAAATACTTATGCTGAGGTATCTATTAAGCAGCAACGCATTTGGCTTTATCGAAACGGAAAGATGGTTCTGACCACCAATGTCGTAACAGGAAGAACAGATGTGAATCAAGACACACACCCCGGCGTCTGGTACATCTTATATAAACGCTCGCCATCTATCCTTGTCGGCAGTGAAGTTGGAATGACAAACTATCACGTTCCAGTCAAATATTGGGCTCCTTTTACAAATGACGGTGAAGGCTTCCATGATGCAAGCTGGCGAACCAACTGGTCAAGTACAGCCTACATCCACCAAGGCTCAGGCGGCTGTGTCAACACACCCCCAAGTGTCATGGGCCAAGTCTACAAAAACCTAGATGTCTACGAACCTGTTGTCGTATATTGAAACGCAGGGACGGTTCTCGCGTTTCAAAACGCAAGTCTGAAACGCGAGGGTTTAAAAAAGAATAACGGGAGATTCAGTAAGTTTGGGTACATTCTCAATTTGGAATGTGCCTTTTAATGTATAAGGTGATTTCTGTGCCAAGGGAATACGTTTTTTTAATCGTTTCCCCTTCGATTTGATGCAGACTGCTGCACGTGTGTGGGATGCATCTAGAACAATAGGGGCCGGTCCAAACTTTAAAGAGCTATTTTTTATTTTTTGTGCTCCCAATTCTGATTGGAAATTGGTATAGTATTAACGTGATTAATTCCATCAAGAATTGGAGCTGTGTAAATGGACTCAAAGGAGATGAACCACCCTTTAAGATTGGCGCTTTTGCTAGTCACTTTTTCAGTGTTAGGCCCTTTTACTTTTGACATGTACCTGCCATCCTTTCCGCAAATTATGACCTACTTCGGAACGAAGGCCTCAACGGTTCAGTTGAGCTTAACTGCTTGCCTCTTAGGATTGGCGGTTGGGCAAATTGCTTTAGGTGCCTTAAGCGATGTCTTTGGGAGACGTAAACCATTAATCATTGCTATGATCATTTATTTTCTTTCTTCAATCGGTTGTGCGTTCGCTCCTAACATGGTCGTTTTTATTTTATTACGTTTTATACAAGGTTTTTCGGTCTCAGCCGGCAGTATTTCCAATGCCATCGTTCGTGATAAGTTCAGCGGAGTAGAACTGACCCGCTTTTTTTCGCTTCTCAGTATGATGAGCAGCGTCGGGCCGCTTCTAGCCCCGCTTGCAGGAAGCACGATCATTTCCTTTTCTCCTTGGTTTGGTGTGTTTGTCTTTTTAGGCTTCCTAGGTCTCTTTCTTACAATAAACACAACCTGGAGGTTAAAAGAAAGCCTGCCAAAAGAAAAACGTATCCCAGCCGATTTTAAGGGTCTGCTTACGAACTTTATAACTCTATTTAAAAATAAAACGTTTATGGGTTACGCCTTGGCACAGGGATTAATGATGGCTGGCATTTTTGCCTATGTATCTGGCACCCCATTTATCTATCAAAAAATTTATGGGGTTAGTCCGACTATCTTTTCAATGTTATTTGCATTAAATGGAATCAGCTTAATTTTAGGTGCCCAGGTTGTAAGGAGACTAGCGGGTCGTATGTCAGAAACCCGTATTCTTCAAATGGGACTGTCACTCGCCTTCTTGGCAAGTATCGCCGTTCTGATTGTCGTGCTCTTGCATGGACCGCTCTTTTCCTTAGTAATTCCGCTTTTCTTATTCGTTGCCTCCCTTGGACTTATCGGACCCGTGTCCTTTACCTTGGCCATGGCATCACAAGGTCACATCGCCGGCAGTGCTTCAGCCTTATTGGGAGTCCTTCCATTTTTATTAGGTTCTTTTTCCTCTCCATTAGTAGGCGTGGCAGGCGAATATTCAGCACTCCCACTAGGCATCATCCTATTTACCACCAGCTCATTGGCCTTAACCGTTTACCTTGGCCTCGTTAAAAACACAAAACTCACCGCCCCTGCCAATGAAATTGCAAATTGAAACGCAGGGACGGTTCTCCCGTTTCATTCGACTTCCGAACGAAACAAAGGAAAGCTTCTGCTCAAGTTTTGCGGTTCGGTCACTCTAAAAGTAAGCCCGAAGAACCATTCTCTCAAACTTTACTCACCTAACTTTTTAAACGATCGATATAAATGGTTTTAGAAGACTAATAGGGGGGATAAAAAGAATGAACGAAGAAAAAAATGTGGCCCATTCAGGAAGCGTGATCGCTGTATGCTTAAGCGGTAAACATACGTTTAGTAAAAATATTCAAGAAAAAATTAGATTAGTTGAAGGATTAGGGGTTGAAGGGGATGCCCATTTTGGTTCAACGGTTAAGCATCGTTCCAGAGTCGCCCAGAATCCGAACCAACCCAACCTTAGGCAAGTGCATTTAATTCATCGGGAGTTATTTGAAGAATTGGAGGACAGATTCTCTATTGAGCCCGGACAAATGGGTGAAAACATTACAACTGTTGGCATCAATCTCCTCGATTTACCGACGGGTACGAAATTGTATATTGGTGGGACAGCTATTGTTCAAGTGACCGGTCTGCGAAATCCATGTGCTCAAATTGATGAGTTTAAACCCGGTCTTCTAAAAGCGGTTTTAGATAAAGATTCAGAAGGCACCGTTATTAGAAAAGCTGGAATTATGGGGATCATTTTACAAAGCGGCGAAGTAAAGCCAGGTGACTCTATTATTGTAGAATGGCCTTCAAAACCATATAAAAAGCTTGAACGTGTTTAAACTTGCTGGCTATGAAACGTGGGGACGGTTCTCCCGTTTCATTTTATAGAAGCGATCCCTAATATTGAAGCGACTCGATCAAGCAAATGGAGTCGTTTTTTCTCGTGTATTAAAAAACCAACAAGAAATAAAGGGGAAACTCCGAGGGCATATTATGATTAATATAAATGCTAGGAGGATCCCAATTTGAGCACCACAGAGAATGCCCTATCTATTTATGCATTAGGCGGTATGAATGAAATCGGGAAAAACATGTATGTATTCGAATATGCGGATGAGATCATCGTCATCGATTGCGGCAATAAGTTTCCAGATGAAAGCTTATTAGGAATTGACCTCATCATCCCTGATGTTTCTTATTTGGTTGAAAATAAGGAAAAAGTCAAGGCTTTGATTGTCACGCATGGTCATGAAGATCATATAGGCGGGATTCCTTTCTTTTTAAAAGAATTGAATGTGCCTGTTTATGCGACACGCTTTACACTCGGATTAATCGAGCTCAAATTAAAAGAGCATAAACTCTTGAGGGAAAGTGAACTGATCGAGATCAACCCAAACTCAAGACTTCATTTCGAACATATAAGGGTGAGCTTTTTCAAAGTCACGCATAGTATTCCGGATTGCTTAGGAATTGTCTTTCATACTCCAGAGGGAACGATTGTACATACGGGTGACTTTAAGTTTGATCTAACTCCTGAGAATAATGAGAAATCAGACATTCATAAAATGGCCGAGATCGGGCGTCAGGGAGTCTTGCTTCTTTTGTCTGAGAGTACCAATGCAGAAAGGCCAGGCTTAACGCCATCCGAACAAGCGGTAGGAGAGCATTTGTTAACTGCTTTCATGAAAGCAAAACGCAAAGTAATTGTTTCAACCTTTGCTTCAAATGTGAGCCGTGTTCAACAAATAGTGAATGCCGCAGAAAAAACCAATCGAAAGCTAGTGTTGCTTGGACGAAGCATGGTGAATGTCGTACAGGTCGCCATTAATCGAGGCTATTTAAAAGTCCCGGTTGGCATGATGATTGACCAACAAGACATAAATGAACTGCCGCCTGAAGAGGTCACCATCTTATGTACAGGCAGTCAAGGTGAACAACTGGCGGCGCTATCCCGGCTTTCCACTGGGAATTTTCGCGGTGTGGAAGTCTTACCTGATGATATGGTGATCTTTGCGGCAGGGCCAATACCTGGGAACGAACGAAAAGTCACAACCATTGTTGACCATTTTTTTGCACTTGGAGCTCATGTGATTTATGGTTCAGGAAGCACGTCCGGCATGCATGTCTCCGGTCATGGCTATCAAGAAGATTTGAAACTCATGCTGACATTAATGAAACCAACCTATTTTATACCTATTCACGGGGAGCATCGAATGCTGCACCATCATCGTCTATTAGCTGAATCGGTGGGAGTGGAGCCGGGCAATACATTTATCTTAAAAAACGGTGACGTGGTTAAAATCAAACAAGACATTGCTCGGCAGACCCGAACGATACCAGTCGGAGATACTTATGTAGATGGGGGAGGTGTAGGAAATATTGGCGACTTTGTGCTAAGGGACCGCAAAAAACTGTCAGAGGATGGTATGGTGATCATTGTTTTAACAATGAGTAAAGGAAAAGGTAAATTGATGTCCGAACCCGAAACCATTTCTCGAGGTTTTTTGGATAGCGACTTCAAAGAAATTCGAAAAGACGTCAATCAACTTACAGCAAAAACCGTGAAGGAACTTTTAGAAGCCGACCGAAACTCCCGGAATGTCATCAAAAAACAACTGAAAAAATCAATACGAGACTATATCTACACAAAAACTAAGAAAGAACCGATGGTCGTACCCATCATTGTTGAAATGTGATTAAGGATTTTGACTTGGCTGCCTAAAGGGGTTGGTTGGACGAATAAACAAAATAAAAAATTTGACCATAATGGTTGTAAAAAAAAAAGGATAGAGATAGAATTATTTTAAATTAAAAAAATTCGGGGGCCCGTGGAAAAGGGCTGAGAGTATGACTAATCCGTCATTAACCGTTTGAACCTGTTGGGTAATGCCAGCGTAGGGAGATACTGAAAATCTGTATGTTTGTATGGATTTCAAGGACACTTTACTGCGCGTAAAGTGTCCTTTTTTAATTTTAACTTAAAAAAAGGTGGTTTAACTTATGTTAGAAAGAATCGGGGAAACACTTGAGAAAGTTCGGTTGACGACCCCGCTAGTACATAATATTACGAATGTTGTGGTGACCAATTATACAGCGAATGGCTTATTAGCACTTGGCGCCTCACCCGTTATGGCTTATTCGAGAAAAGAAGTCGCTGACATGGCCAAAATAGCAGGTGCTCTTGTGCTAAACATAGGTACTCTAAATGAGGATGTGGTGGAGGCGATGCTAATTGCGGGCCAATCCGCTAATGAGAAGGGTGTGCCCGTTATTTTTGATCCTGTTGGAGCAGGTGCCACTCCTTATCGGACAGAAACCGCTCGTCAACTGGTTGAATCCATAAATATGACTTTAATTCGCGGAAATGCGGCAGAACTGGCCAATGTGGTTGGAGAAGCCTGGGCCATTAAAGGCGTTGATTCGAGTGAGGGCAACGGGAACGTAAGAGAACTGGCATATCGTGCGGCAAAAAAATTAAACACAGTTGTCACCATAACAGGTCCTGAAGATGTCGTAACAGATGGCAATGTAACCTATGTCTGCACAAATGGTCATCCGCTGTTAACTAAAGTCACGGGCACAGGGTGTTTGTTGACATCCGTTATCGGTGCTTTCGCAGCTGTTGAATCGGATCCTCTAAAGGCAGCCGCTTCTGCTCTTACAGTCTATGGCGTGGCAGCAGAGCTAGCCTATGCTAAATCTGGTGAGGAAGGTCCAGGGCGTTTTCAAATAGAATTGCTCAATCAACTTGCTCTCGTCTCACCAAATGACATTATTCAGAACGGACGACTGGAACAACTTAAGGCGTAAAAAGGAGGAAAGTCTTACGTGAAAACCTATAAAGCATTGACAATCGCCGGATCAGATAGTGGAGGGGGGGCGGGGATACAAGCTGATCTTAAAACCTTCCAAGAGCTGGGTGTCTATGGGATGTCTGCCATCACCGCGGTCACCGCACAAAACACAACGGGAGTGCAAGGGGTCTATCCCGTACCGACAATAGGGGTAGTCGAACAACTCCAATCAATTGGCGAGGATTTGCCGCCGGATGCTTTAAAAACAGGGATGTTGTTCAGCCCAGAAATTATTATGGCCGTGTCTGAATACATTCGCTCTTTTAAATGGGAAAATCTGGTTATGGATCCCGTGATGATTGCAAAAGGAGGGGCATCATTGCTTCAGCAAGAAGCGGTTCATGCCCTGAAAAAGGAACTTCTGCCTTTAGCGACTGTCATAACCCCTAATATTCCCGAAGCTGAAGTGTTGGCAGAAATAACTATCCGTACACCTCAAGACAAATGCGAAGCAGCCAAACGTTTACATGACTTAGGGGCAGCCTATGTTGTTGTAAAAGGTGGACATGACACTGAAGCAGACGAAGTTGTCGATGTTTTATATGACGGACACAACTTTGATTATTTCAACTCACAAAGAATCCAGACAGTCAACACACATGGCACCGGGTGTACCTTTTCAGCAGCCCTAACCGCAGAGCTTGCAAAAGGCAAAACAGTTAAGCAAGCGGTTCAGGTCGCCAAGTCGTTTATTCAATGTGCGATCCAATATGATCTGGGACTGGGACACGGTCATGGCCCAACCAATCATTGGGCTTACAATCAATTTGCAGGGAGTGAGATCGATGGCTAAACGTTCTCCAGAAGCGATCAAGGAGCTATTAAACGTCTATTTTATAATGGGAAGTCCGAATTGCAACCGCGATCCTCGTGATATTTTAAAAGAAGCGATTCAAGGCGGGATCACGCTTTTTCAATTTCGCGAAAAAGGGACTGGATCACTAGAAGGTGAGGCGAAACGACAACTCGCCAAAGACCTGCAAGCGATCTGCAAACAGCATCAGATTCCTTTTATTGTCAATGATGATTTGGATCTGGCACTTGAACTGGATGCAGATGGTGTTCACATAGGTCAAGAGGATGCACCCGCACGAGACGTCCGTCAACGACTCGGTGAAGAAAAGCTTGTCGGCATATCCGCTCATACGGTGGAGGAAGCACTGTCTGCCATTCAAGAAGGGGCAGACTATCTAGGTGTAGGGCCCATTTACCCGACAACGACGAAAGAAGATGCCAAACCTGCACGAGGAATGGAGCTAGTCCAAACGTTACGACAAAAAGGGATTTCTTTTCCCATTGTCGGAATCGGAGGGATTAACCCGGCGAATGCTTCTGACGTCATAGAAGAGGGAGCGGATGGTGTGTCCGTCATCACCGCTATTAGTCAGGCTGAACACGTTGTCCAAACGACGAATGAATTAAAAAAAGCTGTTCACCAGATTAAATAAAAAAAGTAGCCGAAATTGGGAGCTTGTTGAAACAGGCTGAGAGGATCACTAGAGTGGTCGACCAACACAACCTGATCTGGGTAATACCAGCGTAGGGAAATAATAATGACATTCTAATAAGAAAGTAACTTTCATCTTTTAAATAGTCGCTCTGTAAGGTTAAGTCTGCCCTTTCAAAAAAGGTAAAAAGCTACGAATCTCGTATTTTCGCTGAATGAAAAAATAAGAGAAAATCAACATTGTCCATTAACAGAGCCAATCGTATGAGGAAGAATTTCTTATAAGCAAGTGTCTTTTTATTATTTCTCCATGGAAAATGAAAGAATGTTATGGAGGAAATAAGATGGAAATAGAACAACAATCGAGTAATCAGACGCATTTAACGGTGGGGTATGATGAAAAACTGCCGCCTTTACAGTCCTTTTTATACGGCTTACAGCATGTTTTTGTTTCAAACGTCTGGTTGGATCCTATTTTTGTCGCGGCCATGGTGGGGATGCCGCTTGCACTCGCGTCAAATATAGTCAATGCCATTTTTCTTGCAGCAGGCTTCGTGACCTTGATCCAAGCAACGAAACTGGTGCGACTGCCAATTGTTCAGGGGCCGTCTGCCGCCTTTGATTCACTCATGATCTCAGCTGGAAAAGCAAATGGCCTGGCCGCTGCGGGTGGCGGAATCTTATTAAGTGCCATTATTGTCTTTATCCTATCAATAACGGGATTAATTGGAAGACTAAGAGTGTTGTTTACGCCCGTTATCTCTGGGACGGTTATATTTGTTGTTGGTGTCGCTTTATCAGGATTTACATTATCCGAATTCTTAGGAGGGGCTTCAGGGTCACCAACCTTTGCGACGGTCACGACTTTATCGATGTCGATTCCGACCACCCTAATCGTTCTCTTCCTTTCGACTTTTGGCCGAAAAAAATGGCGATCATTCGCTTTTCTAATCGCACTTATAGCAGGAGATATCATCGCAACTCTCTTAGGTCAAACTCATTTCTCTCAAATCGGAACAAAAGCGTGGTTTGGTCTTCCTCACTTTTTACCATATGGTCATTTAACGTTTAAGTGGGATTCATTTGTTATGTTTTTTGTGGCCTATATTGTCGCGGTCATTGAAGCCATGGGAGTCTATCAAGCGGGAGCTGAGATGATTCAGGTCAACCTCGATTCGAGGCGGATTCGCAATGGATTTGCGGGAGAATCAATCGGTTCAATCATTTCCACCTTAATTGGCGGGTTTCCAACAACGGCTTATGGCCAAAATGTGGGATTACTTCGGTTAACGGGTGTTGCGTCTCGTTTTCCGGTTATTGTAGCTGGGATTATCTTTCTCATACTGGGTTTTGTTCCAAAGGCAGGAGCTATTCTTGCGCTCACCCCAGACCCCGTTGTTGGGGGGATTTTCTTACCCGCTGCCGCTTCCTTAATTTTTACGGGGATTTCAATTTTAACTAAAATGGAACGGTCAGACGTCAATTTTACGATTGCGGGACTGTCCATTTTACTTGCGATTGCCTTGCCTAGTTATTTTTCAGGTGTAAAAGGTCCTATTGGCACCTTTTTATCAAATAGTGTACTGGTCGGAACGATTACAGCGTTTCTTTTACAGTTTATTTTAATAACAGTGCCTGGCTGGTTTGGAAAGAAGGAGACAACTTGAGAGAAGAAAGCCTAACACTAACTGATAAGCTTTTAAACTTTATTCAGACTTATAATGATTGGAATTCTAATCAAAGTGAAACTTACGAGACGGCGTTTAATCGTTTGGCTTTAGATATGTTTAAATTTCAGTTCAAGCATAATCTCCCTTATAAGAAGTTCTGTCAATCAAAGAGACGAACACCTTTAACCGTGAAGCGATGGCTGGATATTCCGCCTATGCCGATTCAGGGTTTCAAGGAGTTGACCTTAACCTGTGAGCCGGTTGAAGCAGCAGAGGGCGTCTTTATGACAAGTGGGACGACCAACCCTGAGAAAAAAGGCTGTCATTATCATCCACGGTTTACAACATGGGATGCTTCAATGAAAGGGCCTTATAAACAATTTGTCTTACCTGACAGGGAAAAAATAACAACTTTTGTTTTATCTCCAGCTGCTGATAGGAATCAACATTCTTCGCTTTCAAGATATTTATCCAAATCTGTTGAGTATTTTGGAACTGGAAAAAGTCAATTTTTCTTTAATGAAAACGGGTTAGATATGGAAGGGTTTGTTTCTGCTTTGCGAGCTTCTGAGGAAAGCAAAGATCCTGTTCTATTGATTGGAGCGACTTTTTCTTATGTTCACATTCTTGATTATTGCCGGGCTCACGGCTTGAAATTCTCTTTACCTATTAAGAGTCGGATTTTTGATACAGGTGGCTTTAAAGGTCAGTCTCGTGAAGTTGAAATGGAACAGCTTTATGAGGACTTCCATTCCTTTTTTGATGTTCCTCGTGAATGGTGCATTAATATGTACGGCATGACGGAATTGTGTTCTCAGGCTTATGACCAGACTATCCGTACGAATCTATTGTCGGGTCAAAGTATCAGGGATAAGGCAGGGCCAGCGTGGTTTCGTACCCTAGTCTTGGATCCTAATAAATTAGAACCCGTTGAAAAAGGTCAAAAGGGTGTTCTTGCTCATTTCGATTTGGCAAATTGGAATTCTTGTCTAGCCATTCTAACGGAAGATCTCGGTTACCAGACGGATAATGGTTTCGTTCTTCTTGGAAGAGTGGAGGGGTCAGAGGCAAGAGGGTGCTCCATTGCAGTTGATCAATTGCTGCAAGCAAACAAATGAGGGGGCTGACCCCTTTTTTACTAAAAAGGGGGTATCAGGTGAATCATCTAGGTCAAGAAAAAACTATTGAACTTTTTA
Source organism: Pullulanibacillus sp. KACC 23026 (assembly GCF_029094525.1). Lineage (NCBI taxonomy): Bacteria > Bacillati > Bacillota > Bacilli > Caryophanales > Sporolactobacillaceae > Pullulanibacillus > Pullulanibacillus sp. KACC 23026. The sequence goes on from NZ_CP119107.1 coordinate 2,098,792, forward strand.
AACTTCCAGCTTCTATTAATATTGAAGAATTTGAAGAACGAATCATCGAAACGAAAAAGGGTTTTTACAGGCTTCTTACTCCTGTTTTAACAGAAAACTTAATAAAAGAAATAACGGATACCATAAAGTCTTCACGAGACTACTATCTCATGAAACTATCCATAAACGAAATTGTTGATAAAATCGATCAGGCTGTTCAAAAATGGCTGAATCCACACTATCCTTTACGTCAGTTAGCTGAGTTGCTGTTACCTCCTTTAACAGGCTATGATGCTGAAATGATTCGCCTTGAACTTAAACAATACATGAGAAACTTTCGTAAAAAAGAGCTTTTGCGTTTCATTGATGAAGAATTGGATCAAGCAACGATTTTAGATGAATTCCGTCCTCGAAAAACGGGTGGGATGAGCATGGCATTCGGGCCAAGCCTTATTTTTCATGTTTTTTCTGGAAATGTTCCAGGGGTTCAGCTTTGGAGTTTAATCATGGGATTACTTGTTAAATCAGCTAATCTGGGTAAAACCTCATCAAGTGAGCCGTTAATGGCCGTGCTTTTTGGACAGTCCTTAGCAGAAGTCGATGAACGCCTCGCAGAAACGCTTGCCATTCTGCCATGGAAAGGAGGAACAGAGGAGCTTGAATTACCTTCTATTGAAGCGGCAGAAGCCATTATTGTTTATGGGTCTAATACAACGGTTGAAAAGATAAGGCCTATGGTCCCTTACTATAAACGTTTTCTGACTTATGGGCATAAAATCAGTTTTGCTCTTATTGGGAAGGAGGCGTTAACCGCAGATCGTTATTACGAAACGATTCATCATCTTGCTGAAGATATCTCGATATATGACCAACAAAGTTGCCTATCCCCTCAACTTGTGATGATCGAAAAGGGGGGGGGCGTCTCACCTAAACAAGCAGCACAGCTCCTTGCTTCAGAGCTTGAACGTTATCATCTTAAAAGACCAAGGGCCGTTTTAAAGCCAAATGAAGCCATGGCCATTCAAAAAGCCAGACATCATTACACGTTTGCGGCTATGGAAAATCCTGAAGAGATAACCGTTTATCAGAGCCAAGGAGATACGGCCTGGACGGTCATTTTTCATTATCACGTTGGATTTGAATTAAGCCCATTAAATCGAACGGTTCATGTCTTTACGACCGAAAAGTTAGAGGAGGATCTTCATGTTCTTCGTCCTTATCAACATTATCTTCAATCCTGCGGGGCGGCGGTCAAACCCGAGCGGCTGTTTAGCTTGGCTAAAGAATTAGGGAGCATTGGAGTAGATCGTATTTCAGCAATAGGCGAAATGAATCACGCCAGGCCGGGCTGGCATCATGATGGGGGATTAAATTTACTAAGTTTGGTTCGCTTTATTGATATAGAGAAGACGGCTGAAGAGAAAGCGGAGCACTATGATCCGGATGTTGAATGAGGAGAGAGTAACATGAATTTAACGAATAAAATCGTTCTGATAACAGGCGCGAGTCGGGGAATTGGCGCAGCACTTGCCAAAGCCTTTGGTCAACAAGGGGCCATCGTTATCGTGAATTATTTGAAGAATGAAAGACTAGCTTGGCAAGTGGTTGAAGAAATTGAGGGGCAAGGCGGACAGGCTGTCGCTATGCAGGCAGATGTTCAAAAACCTAATGAAGCGCAAGAAATGGTAGAGAGAATAGCCGATGAATTAGGGTCGATTGACGTATTGGTGAATAATGCTTTACCGCACTATACCTTTAATCCCAAAACACGCCAAATGGCTTGGGAGGTTAAGTGGTCAAACTACCAATCACAATTTGACGGCAATGTCCAAGGTGCTTTTAATATGTGTCAAGCAGTTGTCCCTTTTATGAAAAATCAAGGGAAAGGCCGAATTATTAATATGGTTACCAACCTCATTGATTTTCCAATCATCCCTTATCACGATTATACAACCGCAAAAGCTGCCTTGGTTGGCTTTACGCGTAATTTGGCCAAAGATTTGGGAGCTTTCAATATTACCGTTAACGCCGTTGCCCCAGGGCTCACATACCCTACCGATTCGAGCCTTGAAACCAAAGAAGAGGTGCGTGAACAACTCTTACACTTAACCCCGCTAAACCGACTAGCCACCCCAAAAGACATCGCAGGCCCCGTCATGTTCCTAGCCTCCGACCACGCCTCCTTCATAACCGGCCAAGTCCTAAGAGTAGACGGCGGCCTCGTCATGCGATGAAACGCGGGGGGGAAACGCGGGGACGGTTCTGCTGTTTCACTCCAACGGACAAGAGTGTCAGGGGAACCATGTAAACAGTTATTTAATAGTATTAAACAATAAAAAAGAGTTCACGCATTAAACATGAACTCTTTTTCTAATATAAATGTTAGGCGACTAGTTTATTAAGTTTTCAAAAGGCAAAATCATTTCTTCTAAAAGACGATCATCCCTCTTCAATCAACCAAAAAACACACTTACACTCCCTTCTTGGCGAGCTGTCGTTAAACAATTTTGGATAAACTGTAGGATTTGTTTTTGATCCCAGTCCATAGGTTCTAACTGGGAAGAAGCATCATGCTTGAACACTTGTTTGTATTTCTCTATTGCTTTTTCGATCTCTTGTAACGAGAAACTGGCAATTTCGCCAGATCCGCTCACACCTGCATGATAGTCGTAAGCATCCAATAGAGCGTAAAGAATGGAAGCATTCGAATTCCCTAAACTAAATCGTGCATACGCAATTTCTTGTCTCGCTTTGTTATATCCGCAAATATCGTGACCCATAAAGTTCCTCCTTCAAATTTTGATTTTATATAAACTTATATAAAACACGAGAGAATAGAGAAAAAAAGGCTGTAAGGGGGAGTATGAAGGACCCATCGAGGATAGACGTCATTCGGAGCAAGTGTGTTTTTAAAAAGGGCATGTCAAAAAATGATTCGAGAAGGGTAAGTATGAATAAAAAACATAAGGAAGGCTGCTAAAAGAAAGTTTCGAAGTTAAATTAAGAAAGAGTTGACGCGTTGTAGGTAACGAAAGATCGATTTTTCGTGGAATCTAGCGAGTTAAACCAAAAGAGGAATCGTTCATCTATTTTGATTATTTCATGACTTAATCCGGTTTGTCAATAACTTATAATTCGACAAATTTCGAGCGTGCAGCGTGAAAAGAGTTCTTTTTGAAGTAAGAAAGGTTGTCTCTTCATAAGGTGATAGTTTTTAAGACATTTGTATTTGGGACATGACTGGTCAGAACCTGTGTCATGTCTTTTAATTAGATAGGTGTCTGACACGGTAAACCGATGGAAGATTTACCCTTTTTTAGCCTTTTTATTTGTAATCATCTCGATTCTAGATTGATTTAATCTGATTTATATCTAAAGCGATATTAATGTGAAAAAATATTACACTCCCTATGTAACCGCTACCATTGGCATTAAATCAATGATTTAAGAGTGTTGTCATACAGTTTGGTCATTCATAATACATGAAATTTTTTTAAAAACATGGTAGCCTAAGAGTAATGAGGTATTAAAACAGCGCAAAAATAAACAGAATGTTCGTAATAGGGACGGTGAGAGAATGACAACAGCATTATCCACGAATGAACATGATAGCAGTGCCCCTTTGCGTCATGATGTGAACTTACTTGGCCATATTTTGGGTGAAGTACTTGTTCATCATGGTGGGCAGGAGTTATTAGATAAGGTTGAAAAAATTCGCCAAATGACTAAATCACTGCGTACAAAGCATGTCGATGAAACTTACAAAGAATTAAAAGAAGAAATTCACAATTTAAAACCACCATTTAGACAGCAAGTGATCCGAGCCTTTTCGATTTATTTCCACCTGGTTAATATTGCGGAACAAAATCATCGGATCCGTCGCCGTCGTGAGTATCAGTTGCAAGAAGATTCTATTTCACAACCAGGCTCTATTGAGAACGCCGTTGCAGCTTTGAAAGAAAAACAGGTGTCTGGCGAGGTCATTCAAAATGTCTTAGACAAATTATCTTTGGAATTAATTATTACAGCCCATCCAACTGAGGCGACAAAACGAACGGTTTTAGAATTGCACAAACGCATTGCTGATCTATTAAAACAGTTAGATAATCCGATGCTTACAAAAAATGAAAAAAAGCATCTAAATGAGAGTTTAACTAACGAAATAACTGCTTTATGGCAAACGGATGAACTTCGCTACCGAAAACCTACTGTTATGGATGAAGTGAAAAATGGTCTTTATTATTTTGATCAGACCTTATTTGACTGCTTACCTGAAATCCACCAAGAGTTAGAAGAACGCTTATCAGAGTTTTATCCTGATTACGATTGGAAGGTTCCGAACTTTTTGCGTTTTGGCTCTTGGATTGGCGGTGACCGTGATGGAAATCCAAACGTCACACCAGAAATTACTTATCAAACGCTGAAAGAACATAGGGCTCTCGTGCTTAAAAAATATGAGAAAGCACTACTATTGTTGATGGAGCACTTCAGTTATTCAACGAACAGAGTGGCAGTCAGTCAAGCCTTAATCGATTCGGTTGAAAAAGAGGAAAGCACCTTACTAAGCGATGACCAAAAGTGGAGTGCCACTCATGAGATTTATCGGCGAAAGCTTGCCATTATGATTGAAAAGCTCCGTCATGTAGGTCGTTCCGAGAAAGGGTATCAATCAGCGGAGGCTTTATTAGACGATCTTTTACTGATTAATGAAAGCGTTAAAGGCCATTTGCCAAAAGGTCAAGTTTTAAAGAAATTACGTCAATTAATTCGACAAGTCCAACTGTTTGGGTTCCACCTTGCTACCCTTGATGTACGTAATCACAGTGGTGAACATGAAGCAGCTATCACGGAAATTCTCCGAACGGTTAATCTTGCGGAAAATTACGCGGAGCTCTCAGAAGATGAAAAAGTAACCCTTCTAAATAAAGTGTTAAAGGATCCGCGGCCGATCGTTTTGTTGAATGAAGATTATTCGAAAGAAACGCAAAAAATGCTGAATGTCTTTCGAATGATCAAACGAGCTCATGATGAATTTGGCAGACGCTCGATTGAAGTGTATTTGATCAGTATGGCGGAATCGGCAAGTGATGTTCTAGAAGTGCTGCTTTTGGCAAAAGAAGCCGGCATTTACCGACTTCATGCGGATGGCCGTATCGAAAGCCATCTCAACATTGCCCCATTGCTCGAAACGATTGACGATTTAGTTGCAGGTCCTGCTATTATGGAAAAACTATTCCAGATGGACGTCTATCGTAATCAAGTTGCTGAGCACAATGACCGCCAGGAAATTATGCTTGGCTATTCAGATGGCAGTAAGGACGGCGGCACACTCACCGCCAATTGGCACTTATATAAGGCGCAGCAAGAGATTCATAATGTAGCCAAAAAGTATGGAATCGGGTTGAAATTCTTCCATGGCCGCGGTGGTTCCCTTGGTCGTGGCGGCGGTCCGTTAAACCGAAGTATTTTGTCACAGCCTTTCGAAACATTGGGTGACGGAGTTAAAATCACCGAGCAAGGGGAAGTGCTATCTTCCCGTTACCAACTTTATGAGATTGCCTATCGGAGTTTGGAGCAAGCAACATCGGCGCTCTTGACTGCTTCCGCCCACGTATCAAATGACTCAGAGTTTTCTCGGAAACATGATACAAAATGGGTAGAGGCAATGGAAGACATGTCAGCTGCTTCCTTAAGAAAATATCAGTCTTTAGTTTTTGAAGATCCTGATTTCTTGACCTACTTTAAGCAAGCGACTCCGTTATTAGAGCTTGGTGCTCTCAATATTGGTTCAAGACCGATGAGTCGTAAGGGCAGCGATCGCTTTGAGGATTTACGTGCCATTCCTTGGGTGTTTGCTTGGACTCAGAGCCGTCAACTTCTTCCAGCCTGGTATGCTGCGGGTACGGGCATTCAAACTTTTATAGAGAAAGATGCTGATCATCTCAACTTACTGAAGCAAATGTATAAGAGCTGGCCATTTTTCCGTTCAACGGTTGATAATTTACAAATGGCATTAACAAAAGCAGATTTGAAAACGGCCGTTGAATACATCGATATGGTTGAAGATAAAGAAGTAGCTAATCGTATTTTTAATAATATCGTCGATGAATATGAACGAACCAAGTCTGTTCTTTTACAAATTACAGAGAGCGAAGAGCTTTTAGACCAAACACCAACGATTCAGGCCTCTGTACGTCTAAGAAATCCTTACGTCGACCCATTGAACTTCCTTCAAGTAGACCTGATCTCGAAATCACGTCAAACCGAAGAAAAAGACGACGACCTATTCAACGAAGTCTTACTCACCATCAGCGGCATCGCAGCCGGCCTAAGAAACACAGGTTGAAACGCAGGGACGGTTCTCCCGTTTCACTCCTTTCTTCGATTCAACTCGTAATGGGTAAGAATTAAGTCATTTCCTGCTGATTATTGACAATTAGTCAAGATAGGGGGCTTTCCTTTATAAAGGAAGGCTCTTATTTTTATGGGATCAGGATGGATGAGGTAAGTACAAACGAATAGGAATAGAGGTAGCAGACCATCTGATTACTTTTTTGAATATAGTTAAAGGGTAGCGGTGAGGTGAATACACTTCACTACCTTCTTTTGATTGTTAGGAAGCTTAATGCCAATTCATTGCCCGTTTTTAAAAATCCTATTAAAATCCATTTGTATTTTAAAAAACAATAGGTTAAAGTAAGGTATGATGTTTCTCGGGAAACATCATACCTTACTTTATTTTCCGCAATTCATTTATTCAGTGAAACTTAAATGTTTCCTAGGAAACAACAAAGGGGTGATGATTTGAATTTACCAGATAAAGCAGTGGACTTATGGAGAGTTGTCTTACAGAAATTGGAACAAGAGAAGAGTCAACAATCCAATAAAATGTTGCGGGAATTAGATGAAGATTCCCGAAATTCGGGCTATACCTTATCCGAGCTGCAGGTTATAGATCTGATAGAGAAACTTGAAAACCCGAATGTCACTTTACTTGCTGAGAGGATGAAGATGACACGTGGTGCGATCTCCAAAATTGTTTCGAGACTAAAAGAGCGTCATGAAATAGACAGTTATCAATACGCTGATAATCAAAAAAAATTATATTACCGATTAACCTCCAAGGGGGAAAAAATTTGCCACTACCATCGGGCGATTCATGAAGAGGCTGAAAGGAAAGTGGTGGCTTTTTTCGAGCACTATTCAGATGAAGACCTTCAAGTTATTATAAAGTTTCTAACAGATGTGTCTAACCATGTTGATGGTTTGTTAGTTGATTAAATCGAAAGGGTGAGTTCAATGCAAGCAGCTATTTTAAATCAATTTGGTACTCCACAATTTGGAGAATTTAATCGTCCTCAATCGAAAGAAGGACATCTTGTTGTCGATGTGCGTGCAGCGGCCATCAGTCAATTTGATTTAGCATTTGCATCCGGAACCCATTATATGAAACCAGAAAAACTTCCTTTTGTAGCGGGATTTGAAGGAGTTGGTGAATTGGAGGATGGACGGCTTGTCTATTTCTCTAAACCGGTTTCGCCATTCGGTTCAATGGCAGAGCAAACACTCGTTTCGCCACAATCTATCATTGAAGTACCAGAGGGCGTAGATGCAGCGGTTGCAGCCGTTTTAGCCAATTCAGGATTAGCTGCTTGGCTGCCATTATCATGGCGTGCCAAGCTTGAGCCTGGAGAGACAGTTATGATCTTAGGTGCAACGGGTGTGGTAGGTCAATTAGCGGTTCAGTCAGCCAAGCAACTAGGGGCTGGAAAGATCCTAGCGATTGGAAGAGATCAAACTAAGTTAATGAAAACAAAAGAGTTAGGGGCGGATGTCCTAATAAACATAGGGGATAATCCGGATTGGAGCCAAAAGGTTCGTGATGTTGCCCCAGAAGGTGTGGATCTGATCATCGATTATCTTTGGGGGGAACCGGCTTTAGCGGCTCTAGAGACGGCAGCGGTTGGTGCAAGACTTGTACAAATTGGAACAAAGGCTTCTAATCTCTTAACCTTATCTGGTTCACTGATCAGAAATAAAAACTTGTCCGTGATGGGCTTTGCCAGCTATCATGCAGGTGAAGAAAGGACATCGGCTTATCAAGAACTATGTCGGCTAGCACGGGATGGCAAGCTATCAGTCGAATTTAAACGAGTGCCGCTGTCCCACATTGAGTTTGCCTGGGACAGACAGCGCCAAGGAGAGGCCAAACGATTGGTTATCATTCCTTAGATTCTCTAGGATAACGCAAAACATGAGGCACATCGAATTCGAAATTATTTGGTTACAAAAAAGCGGTCTGAAAAGTCATTCATTCGGTATCAAAAGGATTGAAAGGATTTTTTCTCCACTTTAAGAATCCATTTGTAAAAAATCAGTATTATAAGAAGGAAAAAAGGGTCAGCTAAAACGGAATACCAAAACTTCCACCAACCATAATTAAAATAACCCCAAGGTTCTGGTAATGCCGCGATTAATTCATAAATTAATATAAAAAATAACCAACTACTAAAAAAAGTGATCCTTTTAAGTAGGGAGCTTTTAAAAGGATACAAGTTTAAAAAGATCATATTGGCCGGCGGGACGAGCAGAACGGTGGCAGGAAGAGAAATCCAATCAACATATTTAGTAAAATACCAATAACCGTGATATTTTAGATCGATAATTAAATCAAAAATATTTTGTGCGGCGATCGTAAAAAGCCATATATGAATGATTTGATTAGTTGTTAGTTTTTTGTTTGTTTTAAAGGCAATAATATTGAATAGGAGAGTTGCTAAAATCAGTCCAACCACTACCAAACCATCCCCAATTCATAATAGTGTTTCCTTGTAGGATAAAAGACTTAGTTAAAAAGAACTATCTTTATCCTATGAGAAGCATTCCCAAGTTTATGGAAAATATTCAACCAGGTAAGAAGTCATCAACAATTAGTTTTATTCATTAAGTAAAAAACGGACTGTCATGGTTAACAAGAAATTTTAGAGTAACCTGTGATATGTGAAATAAGCGGAAATGTTTCCGTTATCAACCAAAGTAGCGTTCTGTTCGTCGTAAATAAGCGGAGTTTTTCCGTTTAAACCAAAAGAAATGACCCATTTTCATGTTTTTCGAGTCAATAGTCGGAATTCTTCCGTCTATTTTAGCTATTTTCAATGTTGATTTCTAAATAAGCGGAATTGTTCCGCTTATTTAGAAAGTTCGCTTTAGTCATTCAATGAAATAGGTAATCGATTGCCTTTTATGAAAATAATCAAACCGAATCTCAAAAGATTGGGTTGTTTTGACGTTTACTAGTCTTTTCTTTCTGTGATTTTATTGTGAATAGTAGTGTGATTGAAGGTGATAATTAGAGTTTTGCACCTCACAAGTAAACCCATTAAAGAAAAACTCATGGGTTAAGTCTATACTTGGGGAGAGGGGAATCGCGGCATTAGCGATTTTGTTATTAGGGCATTTAACCCATTCTATTTTTGTAAGGAAAAAATAGAATGGGTAGTATCGGTTATAAGCACTCTGGATGGCGATGGCCAAGTTTCACTTCAAGCAGAAGGAGTTATTATTGCAAAATAGAAGAGAGACCGGTTAAAATTGACTTATTAATTAAAATTTTTTCATGCGGTTAGAGTTCGATCGAGCCACTTGCCTTTATTGGATACTATTTTCTTTACGCTTTTAGCGAACTAGTAAAATATAGGCATCATTATGAAAGAAGGGATCCCTCCTATGACTGAGATAAAAAACATTTATTGTGTGGGCCGCAATTATGCTGCTCATGCAAAGGAATTGAAAAATGAAGTCCCTACGTCTCCGTTCCTATTCTCTAAGCCTACTCATGCTATTGTTGAGGCTAACGGTCAGTCTATTTCTTTACCAGGGAATAAAGGATCTGTCCATTTTGAAACAGAGCTTATTATAAGAATAGGCAGACCCTTTGAGAAGGGAATTAAAGTGGATCAACTTGTAGACAGCATGGCCATTGGGATTGATTTTACTTTGCGTGACGTCCAAAGTGAACTTAAGAAGAAAGGACATCCGTGGCTGCTTGCCAAAGGGTTCCGGAATTCGGCTGTTGTGAGCCGATTTATTCCTTTCCCTGGAGTGGAAGAGTTAAAAATGAAGACCTTTTCTTTACATAGAAATGGTGAAATGGCCCAACAAGGAACAATTGAAAATATGATTTTTGATCTGCAAACCATTATTGACTTTGCGGGAGAAAACTTTGGGTTAGGAGAAGGAGATATTATCTTTACGGGGACGCCAGAAGGGGTGGCGCCCGTCAATGATCAGGACCAATTGGCACTCGCATGGAACCATCAAGTCCTTGGTGAGTGTGTGATCAAGCTGACTTAAATTTTTTCTATAAACCGGCGCATTCGAGAAATTCGGAATGCGCTTTTTGTATGAACAAGGGACCGTTACTTCCCTATTTCTGGTTGTCTTTCTAACCATTTATGCTTCACCATAATTTTGAAAGACAATGCGCCAGCCTCCATGGCATGAGCAAATACTTTCGAATAGGTGGCTAATATATCCGATCTGAAGCTCGAACCGATTGATGCCCCGTAATAAGTAATAGCGGCATTGACTAAGAATCCTGAGTGAAACATGATTAATTTGTCAGAAAAAGGACTGACGGAAGTAAGCAGAATGTCATCATCCCATTTCTCAGGAATAGGCAAATTAGCCTCTTTTAGTATGGCATTAAAGCTTTCTGCATCTTCATTCGCTAATTTAGTGTTTTTTAACATAAACTGGCGGACATCTTCCCGAACAGCAACCCGACTAAAGGCCAAACTTAATGATTTAATTAATCCTGTTTTGGTTGAATTAAAAAATAAGGTACTGATTTCTGAACTGTTTAATGGGCTTTTCTCTCCCAATAAATTTGAAAGGAATCGAGGTGATTCAATAAACTGGATTCCATGAGGGGAAGGGACAGATGGGACACTTGTGAATTTTGGCTGATTTTTAGCTGTTGCCATGATCTTTTGAAACAATTCCTTTGATGTTAGTGTGCATTCAGTAAAATAATTTTGAATGTCTTCCCGCTCTGCATTCGTTATTGCTAAGCTATAAGCGGTTAACCCATGTATGGTCATGATATAGGAGTAAAAAAGCAGAAATTGATCGGAAAATAATCTAGGAGCATGAACATTTACGTCACTTTCTGTAAAACCTAACGGGAGTTGAAAATCGGAATTTTTAAAGAAGTCTGTGATTTTGTTAATATGGTCCTCAGCTAAACTTAATGCTGATTCTAAAATCCCTTCAATCTCTTTATTTTCGACTATGTTCAGAAAATAATTGTAAACGCAAATAGCCATACTATCTCCCAAATATTGAAGCCAAAGAGCAGAGACTTCCGCAGCAGTTAATTTGTTGGGGTTTTTTGTCTTTCTAAAAGTCTTCAAAGAAATCCCTCCAAGCCCTTCATTGGAAATCTGAAGTTATTTTGCGGTATTACTAATGAAATATACAGAGAAATTAAATTAATAATGAAGGAAGAGTCCTTTGAAAAATTGGAGGGTTCTCTTTTACAAACGAATTCCTGTGTGGAGCGATTTGTTCTACTCGATAAATAAGTATTCGTGGATAGATTTCCCCTTCAGTTGGAAAGCTAAAAAAGAAGGGGGGTGTAGAATGTGGCAAACGGTCATGTTAAGCAAACGCTAACGGGCCCACTTTCTACTTCACTAAACGAGAATGTTTCCAATTTGAAGTCTCTTTTTGATTCGTGTGATGATTGCTTATTTCAATTTATAAAAGTAAGACAGACAAAGGGATGTCTGGTCTATTTTGCCAATTTGGTAAATACCCAAAAATTAAATGAAGTAGAAACAAGGCTGACTGCCCTTTTTCAAGATAAAGAACCTGCTTATGCAGCAACTCGCTCTTCTTTCATAGAACGACATTTCCCATTTCAAGAAGTCCAGGAGATGAGGGATTGGTCCAATGTGATCGAGAGCTTATTATCAGGGAAGGCCGTCCTCTTAATCGATCATTCTGATGCGGTCCTTTATTTTGATGTAGCGGAGTCAGTAGGTAGGGAAACGTCTGAGCCTGAATTAGAAAGAACGGTAGCAGGGCCAAAGGAAGGCTTTGTTGAAAATATGGCCATCAATTTACATCTCATTCGAAATAAAATTAAAACGCCTGCCCTCAAGGTGAAACAATTTACTATTGGGACCCGCACCCAAACAACTGTAACCGTCCTTTACATAAATGGAATTGCGGATGACGGGCTTGTAAATGAGATACATAACAGGTTAAACCGTATTGAGATCGATGGCGTTTTAGATACTCACTATTTGGAATCCATGATCAGTGATGCGCCCTATTCACCTTTTCCAACGCTGTTAACGACGGACCGCCCAGATCGCGTAGCAGCCTCTCTTCTCGAAGGAAAAGCAGCCATTCTTGTTGATGGCGCACCTTCTGCCTTACTCGCACCCGTCGTGTTTGTTGAATGTCTTCATTCAAGCGAGGACTATTACAATAATGCCATTATTTCAACCATTATTCGGTGGGTTCGTTTCTTAGGATTATTTGTCGTGTTAATTCTTCCACCGTTTTATGTGGCGGTCACCACCTTTCATCAGGATCTGCTGCAAACGCCATTGCTGATTCGAATTGCCGCTAACAGGGCTAATTTGCCTTACCCAGCCCTTATTGAAGCCCTTTTCATGTATTTAACTTATGAATTGTTGAGAGAAGCGGGCTTAAGAATGCCAAAATTATTTGGCGGACCTATCGTAACCATCCTAGGTCTTATTCTAATTTCACAGGCAGCAGTAAGAGCCGGAATTATTGGACCGATAATGGCCATTGTGGTGGCAACAACGGCTTTAACGGCGTTTATTTTGCCAAACTATCGCTTTCATCAAGTGGTCCGATTTTGCGGGATCCCATTGCTTCTATTAGCAGGCTTTTTTGGATTTATGGGAATATTGGTTGGCCTCATGTTTGGTCTCACTCATCTTGTTAGTCTGAGATCCTTTGGAGTCCCTTATTTTTCTCCGGTATCTCCTGCGAGAAAAGAAGGCTGGAAGGATGTTTTTATAAGGGCTCCTTGGTGGGCAATGGATACGCGTCCACCTGGAATAGGAGCTCTCGACACTAAGCGTTCAGGCGATACATTAAAACCAAACCCTCCAAAGCAGAAGGAGGAAACATATGGGAAAGAGTAAACCGTTTAAATTAAAACCGCTCATTTTTATAGTCAGTTTAGTTTTTCTCCCGATACTCGCAGGTTGCTGGAGCGCTCATGAAATCAGTCATCTTGCCATTATGGATTCGATAGGGATTGATGAAAACGAAAACGGAGAGCTTGAAGTAACGAGTGTCATGGTGAAACCGTCCAGTCTCTTTTCGGGGCTCGGGGAGAATGGCAGCCCCAATCAAGATGCTTATATCATTCAAACGGTAACAGGAAAAAACATGGTTGAGATTATGGGGAAACTATCGGATTCAACGCCTGAAAAGCTTTATTTAGGACACATGGATGTAGTCGTTTTTGGTCAAAAAGCAGCTCAAACTCAACTTAAGGATTGTTTAGATTATTTAACGAGAGGCATTGATTTCAGGCCTAATATCAGAATACTTGTGGCCAATGGAACGGCTAAAAGCGTACTAAGTAATCCTCCTGGTCTTGATTTGTCCGTTGGTCAACAGGTGCAGGAACTCGTCAACGCGAGACGCTATAGCATGACGAATATGGTTGAAGACCTTCGGCAGTTTACTAAAAAAATGGATGAGAGCACAGAGGACCCTTATACGGGCTTAATCAGTCCGATATCTCTGAGAAGCAATGATGAGAAACCGGTTTTTCAGAAATGGTCGGCATCTCATGACGAGGCTCTTGAATCGGATAAGAAGTTAGACCAGAAATCTTCGGGTGAGCAAAATGAAACCAATTCTATTGGACTGAGTTTGGAAGGTACAGCTGTCTTTAAAGGGTCTCGCCTCAAAGGTTATCTTAATGAGCCTGAAACTCAAGGTCTCATGTTGTTAAGAGGAAAACTTCAAAATGGTGTGGTGACATTAGACTGTGGTGATAGCAAAAAAGGAAATGTGGGATTACTCATTACGGATTCTAATGCCACTTATCAACCGAAAATGATTGATGGCGAGCCGAGTTTAACTGCATCCATTTCAGTTGAGGCGGATATCGGACAAACCACTTGTCAGTCGTCACCTATTAGCCCTCTTAAAATGGATCAGTTGAATCAAGAGCTTGAAGAAAAAATGAAAAGTGAAGTTAAGGACGTTCTAAATCTCGCGCAAAAACAATGGCAAACCGATATCTTTGGGTTTGGTGAGGCTTTTTACAAGAAAGATCCTAAAGTGTGGAAGCTGTTGGAGCCTAATTGGAGACATGGGTTACTTAAAAATATGGATGTTGACGTACAAATCAACGCTAATATCAATCGTTATGGGCTGCGAAAAGGGACAATTGGAACCAATGAAACGAGGTAGGTTATGAAAGTTGCAATGAGTTTGCTGTTCATCCTTTTAATTTTCATTACATCGGGCATTCACCTCTATTTTGTATGGAAGAAGAAGGATTATCGGACGCTGTATGTCCAATTTGGAATTTTGGCAATGGCCATAGTCTTGGGTGTTTGGGCAATATGGGGAAATTCGGTCATGTCCATTTCAAATCTGATGGATGCTATCAGTCCTTTTTAAACGATAAAAGGAAGTGAGACTTGTGGAGCAAGGAAGATTGAGCAATATCCAAGCAGCCATGCTAGCTATTACGTCATTGACGATTATTGGTCATTTAATTTTATTGACTGTCATCATTTCCCAAAGTCGTCAAGACGGCTGGCTGGCTGCGATCGTCGGCACCGTCTTAGGCTTAATCGGGATATTAGCCTTAGTGAAATTAGTGCAAAGGTTTCCTGGACGAACGCTCATAGAAATTCTTTTTGTACACTTTTCATGGATCGGAAAAGTGATTGGAATCCTCTATCTTATTTATTTTTACATAATGTTGATATTAGGTGTTCGCTTGTTTGCTGAAGCTTATAAACGAATTATGCCGGAGACTCCTATGTGGGCATTCGAAGCAATTATATTAATGCTTACGGCTTATATCGTGTATAAAGGCTTAGAAACATTAGGGCGTCTTAATCAGATCATGCTTGTTGTACTCGTTCTCTTTGCGCTAGCTGTTGCTTTTTTGACGATGAGTCAAAACAAGGATTATTCCAATCTTCTGCCGATAATGGGAAATGGGGTGAAACCTGTTGCGGTTGGCTCCTTATCGATGATGGGGTGGTTTGGCGAATTTGTGGTGATGGGAATGGTTCTTCCTTATGTTCAAAATCCGAAAAAGCTAGTTAAAACCGGAATATGGGTAGGGGTGATTACGCTTGTCTTTTTCTTAGGTCCTATAACGGGGCCGATTGCTCTATTTGGTCCAACCGAGGCGGCCAAAATGTCCTTCCCAACCTTTTCTGAAGTGCGTTATATTTCAGCAGGGGAAGTGATTAACCGCTTTGATGCGATAGCAGTTATGTTTTGGACGGTTGGATTAATGATATATATTTCGACTTTTTTGTACGGGGTCAGTCATGGGACTGCCCAGGCTCTTAAATTAAAAACGTATCACCCTTTGGTTATTCCGCTCGCTTGGCTGACAGGTGTTGGGGCTTATCTGTTTGCGACTAATTATTCCGAGATTAACGCCTTTCTTTTTCAGTCTTATGTTCCCGTTAATATATTGATGGGGGCAATCGTCCCTTTATTGTTGCTTATTTGGTGCTTGATAAGAAGAAAAACCATAGAGGAAGAATCACACAAATTATAGTTGATGGGATGGATAAATGTGAATAGGGATGCGCAATATGCGGTTATTTTTACATCAAAACGTTCAGAAACAGAGGAAGAGAAGTATACAGAAGCGGCGAAACAAATGGTCGAGCTTGTGCGCAATCAAAAAGGCTTTATTGCAATAGAAAACGTTCAAGATGCGCGTGGGTTTGGTATTATGGTCTCTTATTGGGAGTCACTTGAAGCCATCCATGAGTGGAACCGGTTGAGAGCCCATCATCTTGTACAAAAGAAAGGAAGAGATACTTGGTACGACTATTTCACCGTCCATATATGCAAAATTGAAAAGATGTATGATTTTCAAAAAGAGGCTTAAGCAAGTGTTGCATACTATAAGAGAAGCAGTCAGGGGAGTCGAGCATCAAAGGCTTCTCTGATTTTTTATTATCAAAAAGACTAATTGCCCGATGCTGGCGTCTGACCCGCGGGACTGAGGTAAGGGCAAGCGGTTCTTCCCACCGAAGGAGAAGGATCCTTGCATCTCAAAGAAAATGTTCTGAAGCAAGCATCCTGCTTTGCTTTTATCTTTACAATTTTAAAATAGTTTAGTAACCTAAATAAAATAAATTTATTAGGAGGAACTCTATGATTGATGATAATAAAATTGATGAGTTTCTCATGCACTGGCGGTTCATTAACCGACATCTGCGTGAAGGGAAACTGTCTCATGGAGATAAAAAAATTACACGGCTACAATGGACGCTGCTAAGACACGTGAGTCGAACGGATCAGTGCACAATGGGAAGTCTTGCCGAACATTTTAATGTCAGCATGAGCACCGTCTCACAAATGATTGACCGACTTGAAAATTGGGGATATGTTCAACGCGGCTCCTCAGCCCGAGATGCCCGAGTGAAAATCGTTTCACTAACAGAAAAAGGAGAAGCCATTATAGAAGACGTAACAGCAGCCTACCTCAAACTGCTGAACAACGGACTAAGCAGCTTCTCCAGCAACGAACAAGACCAATTCATCGGCTTTCTTAAGCGATTGGCCGAAGAAATAAAGAGGGGTCAGTCCCCCTTAGATTCGAATACCCCGTCAAATCCTTAATTTCGCTTTACTCCTTTAACGTATGTGGGGACAGTGCTGTTAAAGCAAAATATGCATTAAATCAAGCGCCTTGGCGCTTGAAGTATGACTTTTTAATGGAAAAGGGGACAGTCCCATGCAATTTTTAAAGAAGTACGTCAAGAAATATTGGAAACTCTTTTGTACGGCTGTGTTTTTTTTAATGTGTGAAGCTTTTTGTGATTTAATGCAGCCGACGATTATGTCTAAAATTATCGATGTTGGCGTGGCATCAAAAAATTTGCAGTACGTGCTAAAACTAGGCGGTTTCATGCTGCTGATTACGGCCTGTGGCGCCGTAGCAGCAGCAACAAGAAGCACGCTGGCAAGCATTGTATCGCAAAACTTTGGTGCGGAATTGCGCTCGGATTTATTTCGAAAAATCCAGAAACTTTCATTTAAAAGCATTGATCAATTCGACAGGGCGTCTCTTATAACGAGGCTAACCAATGATGTCACGCAGGTGCAAAATTTTGTTAACGGTCTAATGAGAATGTTTATAAAAGCACCTCTTTTGGGGCTTGGGGCTCTGATTATGGCCGTTCGGCTTGATCCTCAACTGTCCGTTATCTTAGTTATAGTCGTACCAATTGTCATCATCTTAATAATTGCTAATATGCGGTTAGGTTTTCCTTTGTTTATCAAGGTTCAAAAGGCGCTTGATCGTGTGAATGGGATCATGAGGGAATACTTATCAGGTGTTCGAGTTGTTAAAGCTTTTAATCGGTTTCATTTTGAAGTGGAAAAGTTCGGTGCAGCGAATGACCACTTGCAGAGCCGCTCAACATCGTCAATTCGGATTATGTCTATTTTTAGTCCTGCGATCCTACTCACTGTTAATTTTGGCATTGTAGCGATTCTTTGGCTTGGCGGCTTTGGAGTCAGTCGCGGTTCGATGCAAGTCGGGCATATTATTGCATTTATCAACTATATGACACAAATTTCAACCTCTCTCATGATGATCTCCATGGTATTCAACATGTTCGTTCGGGCCAAGGCTTCCACATCCCGAATTGGTGAGGTTTTTGAAGTGGAAGACAAAATAACCTGGAATGATCAGAATCCTGAAAAAATGGTTGAAAAAGGACGCATTGATTTTGAAAATGTGACGTTTTCTTATACGGGAAATAAAGAGGATGCTGTATTGAAAAATGTTAATTTTACGATTTATCCAGGTGAAACCGTTGGGATTATCGGCTCAACAGGATCCGGGAAAAGCACTCTGGTGAATCTCATTCCCCGTTTTTATGACGTGACGGAAGGAAGAATCAAAGTGGATGGTGTTGATGTTGAGCAGTTAAATCCTCATCATCTTCGCGAGAAAATTGCCATGGTTCCACAGAAAAACATCCTCTTTACAGGTAGTGTGATTGAAAATCTTAGATGGGGTAACGACAAGGCGAATATGGACGAGATCGAGCAGGCGGCAAAGCTTGCTGAAGCTCATGACTTCATCCATGCGACACCAGAAGGCTATCATACAAGGATTGGTCAAGGTGGTGTCAACTTTTCGGGTGGGCAAAAGCAGCGCCTTTCGATTGCAAGGGCATTAGTCAGACATCCGGAAATTCTTATTCTGGATGATAGTACAAGTGCGGTCGACGTGGCAACTGAAATGCGGATAAAAGAAGCTTTGAAGACCTATTCGAAAAGCCTAACTTGTCTCCTCATCGCTCAGCGAATTACCTCAGTCATGGACACGGATAAGATTATTGTTATGGATCAAGGAGAAGTCGTTGGTTTGGGCACGCATACTGACCTGATTAAAAATTGCCGTGTCTATCAGGAAATCTACCAATCGCAAATGGGCAAGGAAGTGTTGTAAGATGACTAGTCAATCCGGACAAACGAATGGAAATCAAGCACAACGCCCATCATTTACACCGATGGGGCGACCAGGGGGCGGCGGAGCCTCAAGATTCAGAGGGCCAGTCGTTAAACCAAAGAATTTTAAAGGGACACTGAAAAGGCTTTGGGCATACTTCGGCAAAGAAAGAAATCTATTAGCTACTATATTTGTGTTTATTTTGATCGACTCCATCGTGATGTTATCTGCTCCTTATTTGATTGGCAAAGCCGTTGATGCTATGTCAATAAAGGTCGGTAGCGTTAACTTTCATCTACTTGGAATCATGATCGTCGTTCTTGCTGGAGCCTATGTGGCAGATGGGATCTTAACTTTTTTACAGGGGTGGTTAATGGCAGGTGTCTCCCAAAGAATTGTCAAAAGCCTTCGTACCCATCTCTTTCAAAAACTGCAAAAACTCCCAGTCGCCTTTTTTGACTCTAGGACGCACGGCGAACTGATGAGTCGACTATCTAATGACATCGATAATGTCAGCAACACCATATCTCAATCCACGACACAATTAATGTCAGGTGCCATCGTTCTTCTTGGCTCTCTTGTTATGATGATTATTTTGAGCCCGATCTTAACGCTTGCTAGTTTAATCACTGTCCCGTTAGTGTTTTTGCTAACGCGAACGATTGCTAAACGAACAGCGAAATTATTTAAAAATAATCAAATGGAGCTTGGCCGATTAAACGGTCATATTGAAGAAACTATATCAGGCCTGCAGGTCGTAAAGGCATTTAACCATGAAGAAAAAGCCATTGCTGAATTTGAAGTAGTTAATAAATCCTTGCGCGAGGTTGGCCTTAGGGCACAAATTTGGTCCGGGTTTCTTATGCCGCTCATGAATGTTATTAACAACTTTGGCTTTACAATGGTCGCCGTAGTAGGGGGGATCCTAGCGGTAAAAAGTATGATCACGGTTGGGGTGATCGCGAGTTTTTTGACCTATTCACGTCAGTTTGTACAGCCGCTCAATAATTTAGCCAATATATTTAACGTCCTTCAATCAGGTGTTGCCGGAGCCGAGCGTGTATTTGAAATTATTGATGAAAAAGAAGAGCCATTAGATATAGAGGATGCTATTCCACTTGAGAATCCAAAAGGCCATGTTGTTTTTGAAAACGTCAGCTTTGGATACCGGCCGGATGTACCGATTCTAAAAAATGTTAGTTTCGAGTCAAAGCCGGGCACAAGTACAGCGCTCGTCGGACCTACCGGAGCAGGTAAGACAACTATAGTGAATCTGTTAACCCGATTTTATGATGTAACAGAAGGGCGAATCTTAATAGATGGCGTCGATATCCGTCATTATACAAGGGACAGCTTAAGAAGAAGTTTTGGTTTTGTCCTTCAAGATACGTATTTGTTTTCAGGAACTATTAAAGAAAATATAAAATACGGGAACCCAGATGCAACTGATGAGGAAGTAAAAGAAGCGGCGAGAATGGCGAACGCCGATGTCTTTATTAACCGAATGCCGGACAGGTACGAGACGATGCTATCGGAAAATGGCGGTAACCTCAGTCAAGGGCAGCGCCAACTCTTAGCGATCGCTAGAGTATTCCTTGCCAAGCCTGCTTTACTCATCTTAGATGAAGCAACCAGCAGCATTGATACACGGACGGAACTTCATATACAGGATGCCCTGCTATCGATAATGAAGGACCGCACAAGCTTCATCATTGCCCACCGATTAAACACCATCCGTGAAGCTGATACCATCATGGTAATCGACCACGGACAAATAATAGAAAAAGGCAGCCACGACGAACTCATCAATCACCAAGGCAGATACTACAACATGTTTTACAACCAATTCAAAAACCTCGAAGGCGTCTGAAAGAAACGCGTGGAAACGCAGGGACGGTTCTCTTGTTTCATTTTTCTCCTTTCGAACTTCTAGCTAATCTTATACCTGTCATCATGATTTATCTTCACGGAATGACTTCGTGCTCGATTGTACCGAGCTAGCTTTCGCCAGAGCCTGGCTTTGCAGGTAGATAGACGCAAGGGGGCGCTTCTGACTGGTACGTTCATCATGCTGCTTTGTCCCTTGAAAGCCTATTTCGGAGTATCTGCTAGTAGAATCAGAGACAACAACTGGCCACTTACGACTATTTAATCATTTTTATAGTCACCAAAAATAACCTCTCGAACATTGCGAAACACCCCAAAAATAACTTGGGTGTTTCGTTTCCTTATATTTAACTTCTGCCAAACATTTTTTATTTAAAGCCTTGAATTTTACCCAAATCCAGCAAAGAGAAGATTCTAGAGTACCCACAAAATGAGAAGACAAGCAATAGGTTTGTAGGAGTCTTACCTATTTCCGTCTTGGAAACCTCTATACCCATTTGGGTGACGCAGTCGAAGAAATCGAATTAACCGAAATCGGTTTATATAACCTTTTATATGTTGGAACCATGGATAATTTTGCTTAACTTCGAGTAAATTCGTTTTATGTAACAAGTTTCCCGGGCTTTCTTTGTAGCACTGTACCTTTTCTAAACTCACTAGATATGTACTTTTGTGATAAACCATATCATCTACAATCTCCTGTCGGGTCTTAATAGCAGCAAGTCAGGCAGAAATTTTCCATAGGTCATAAGCGAGTAGGTGTTTGAAGCAACGCTGTCTTATGGTAGAATTAGTAATTACCAGTAGAATTAGTAATTACCATCAGAAACCTCTGTATTGAACTTGTTTTAGTCGAGATAAACATACGTGGTTAATCTATTGGTTATGCGTTTTATTAGCTTCTTGCATTCGATTATATAACTAGCCTTTAGAAATTTTTTAAAAAAATATGAAAAGCTATTGACTATTGCAATTAAAAGAGTTAAGATAACAAATGTCGCTTCTGACGGATGGTTTTAACAAAGAAAAAAACTTGTTGACTTCATCTTGAAGGCATGTTATGATATTAAAGTCGCTTTTGAGAAACGGCGATTGATAGTGAGAGATTAGTAGATTGTTTCGTACATTGAAAACTAAACAAAAACCAAAAGCGCCAGTCAAAGTCATGCTTTGAGTTTAACGCTAGGAATCAAACGAACATATTTTTTAAGGGGAACAGACCTTTTTTAGAAGAGATCTGTTCTCGGCAAAAGCCAGCAGTGCTTTAACTGCACTTTTTTGAGAGTTTGATCCTGGCTCAGGACGAACGCTGGCGGCGTGCCTAATACATGCAAGTCGAGCGCGTGAAACTTCCAGATCCCTTCGGGGTGATGGTTGTGGATCGAGCGGCGGACGGGTGAGTAACACGTGGGCAACCTGCCTGTAAGACTGGGATAACTTCGGGAAACCGGAGCTAATACCGGATAATCGTTGACACTGCATGGTGTCAATGTAAAAGATGGTCCTGCCATCACTTACAGATGGGCCCGCGGCGCATTAGCTAGTTGGTGGGGTAATAGCCTACCAAGGCGACGATGCGTAGCCGACCTGAGAGGGTGATCGGCCACACTGGGACTGAGACACGGCCCAGACTCCTACGGGAGGCAGCAGTAGGGAATCTTCGGCAATGGACGAAAGTCTGACCGAGCAACGCCGCGTGAGCGATGAAGGTCTTCGGATCGTAAAGCTCTGTTGTCAGAGAAGAACAAGTGATAGAGGAAATGCTATCGCCTTGACGGTATCTGACCAGAAAGCCCCGGCTAACTACGTGCCAGCAGCCGCGGTAATACGTAGGGGGCAAGCGTTGTCCGGAATTATTGGGCGTAAAGCGCGCGCAGGCGGCTTCTTAAGTCTGATGTGAAAGCCCACGGCTCAACCGTGGAGGGTCATTGGAAACTGGGGAGCTTGAGTGCAGAAGAGGAGAGTGGAATTCCACGTGTAGCGGTGAAATGCGTAGAGATGTGGAGGAACACCAGTGGCGAAAGCGGCTCTCTGGTCTGTAACTGACGCTGAGGCGCGAAAGCGTGGGGAGCAAACAGGATTAGATACCCTGGTAGTCCACGCCGTAAACGATGAGTGCTAGGTGTTGGAGGGGCCACCCTTCAGTGCTGACGTTAACACATTAAGCACTCCGCCTGGGGAGTACGGCCGCAAGGCTGAAACTCAAAGGAATTGACGGGGGCCCGCACAAGCAGTGGAGCATGTGGTTTAATTCGAAGCAACGCGAAGAACCTTACCAGGTCTTGACATCCTCTGACCACCCTAGAGATAGGGCTTTCCCCTTCGGGGGACAGAGTGACAGGTGGTGCATGGTTGTCGTCAGCTCGTGTCGTGAGATGTTGGGTTAAGTCCCGCAACGAGCGCAACCCTTGATCTTAGTTGCCAGCATTCAGTTGGGCACTCTAAGGTGACTGCCGGTGACAAACCGGAGGAAGGTGGGGATGACGTCAAATCATCATGCCCCTTATGACCTGGGCTACACACGTGCTACAATGGGTGGTACAAAGGGCAGCGAAACCGCGAGGTCGAGCGAATCCCATAAAGCCACTCTCAGTTCGGATTGCAGGCTGCAACTCGCCTGCATGAAGCCGGAATTGCTAGTAATCGCGGATCAGCATGCCGCGGTGAATACGTTCCCGGGCCTTGTACACACCGCCCGTCACACCACGAGAGTTTGTAACACCCGAAGTCGGTGAGGTAACCGTAAGGAACCAGCCGCCGAAGGTGGGACAGATGATTGGGGTGAAGTCGTAACAAGGTAGCCGTATCGGAAGGTGCGGCTGGATCACCTCCTTTCTAAGGAAACGATTCTTAGCGTTAGGTGCTTTTGGTTATTTGTTTGGTTTTGAGTGTGTGAACACTCGAAATCGTTCCTTGAAAACTGGATAATGAAGTGCAAACAAGACATTAATTGTAACAAGGTTAAGCGAATAAGAGCGCACGGTGGATGCCTTGGCACTAGGAGCCGATGAAGGACGGAACGAACACCGATATGCTTCGGGGAGCTGTAAGTAGGCTTTGATCCGGAGATTTCCGAATGGGGAAACCCACTGCCCTGAACGGGCAGTATCCTTACCTGAATACATAGGGTATGGAAGGCAGACCTGGGGAACTGAAACATCTAAGTACCCAGAGGAAGAGAAAGCAAATGCGATTCCCTTAGTAGTGGCGAGCGAAACGGGAACAGCCCAAACCAAGAGGCTTGCCTCTTGGGGTTGTAGGACACTCATCCCGGAAGGGGAGCTGTAGACGAACCGGTTTGGAAAGGCCGGCCAGAGAAGGTAACAGCCCTGTAGTCGAAACAGACCCCCAACCTGAGTGGATCCTGAGTACGGCGGGACACGTGAAACCCCGTCGGAATCCGGGAGGACCATCTCCCAAGGCTAAATACTCCCTAGTGACCGATAGTGAACCAGTACCGTGAGGGAAAGGTGAAAAGCACCCCGGAAGGGGAGTGAAAGAGATCCTGAAACCGTGTGCTTACAAGTAGTCGAAGTCCACCCCACCCACAAAAGTAGGCTTTTGCGGGGACCCGGGGGGATGACGGCGTACCTTTTGTAGAATGGACCGGCGAGTTACGATCTTAAGCAAGGTTAAGTTGAAGAGACGGAGCCAGAGCGAAAGCGAGTCTGAATAGGGCGATAGTTTAAGGTTGTAGACCCGAAACCGTGTGATCTACCCATGTCCAGGGTGAAGTTCAGGTAACACTGAATGGAGGCCCGAACCCACGCACGTTGAAAAGTGCGGGGATGAGGTGTGGGTAGGGGTGAAATGCCAATCGAACTCGGAGATAGCTGGTTCTCCCCGAAATAGCTTTAGGGCTAGCCTCGAGGGAAGAGACTTGGAGGTAGAGCACTGATTGAGTGAGGGGCCCCCACAGGGTTACCGAGTTCAGTCAAACTCCGAATGCCAAGGACTCATTCTCGGGAGTCAGACGGCGAGTGATAAGATCCGTCGTCGAGAGGGAAACAGCCCAGACCATCAGCTAAGGTCCCCAAGTATACGTTAAGTGGCAAAGGATGTGGCGTTGCCCAGACAACCAGGATGTTGGCTTAGAAGCAGCCACCATTTAAAGAGTGCGTAATAGCTCACTGGTCGAGTGGCGCTGCGCCGAAAATGTAACGGGGCTAAACGTATCACCGAAGCTATGGATCCCAATGGGATGGTAGGGGAGCGTTCTAAGGGCAGAGAAGGTAAACTGGAAGGTTTGCTGGAGCGCTTAGAAGTGAGAATGCCGGTATGAGTAACGAAAAGAGGGGTGAGAATCCCCTCCGTCGAAAGCCTAAGGGTTCCTGAGGAAGGTTCGTCCGCTCAGGGTTAGTCGGGACCTAAGCCGAGGCCGGAAGGCGTAGGCGATGGACAACAGGTTGATATTCCTGTACCACCAGGAGACGTTTGAGCAATGGGGGGACGCAGGAAGGCAAGGCAAGCGCGCTGATGGATAGGCGCGTCCAAGCAGTAAGGCTGAAGGTGAGGCAAATCCCGCCTTCGTAAGGCTGAGCTGTGATGGGGAGGGAATTTTAGTACCGAAGTGCCCGTGTTTACACTGCCAAGAAAAGCCTCTAGCGAGTCTCAAGGTGCCCGTACCCCAAACCGACACAGGTAGGCGAGGAGAGAATCCTAAGACGCTCGGGAGAACTCTCGTTAAGGAACTCGGCAAAATGACCCCGTAACTTCGGGAGAAGGGGTGCTTGGCGGGGTGAATAGCCCTGCTGAGCCGCAGTGAAAAGATCCAAGCGACTGTTTAGCAAAAACACAGGTCTCTGCTAAACCGAAAGGTGATGTATAGGGGCTGACACCTGCCCGGTGCTGGAAGGTTAAGAGGAGGGGTTATCCTTTTAGGAGAAGCTCTGAATTGAAGCCCCAGTAAACGGCGGCCGTAACTATAACGGTCCTAAGGTAGCGAAATTCCTTGTCGGGTAAGTTCCGACCCGCACGAAAGGTGCAACGACTTGGATACTGTCTCAACGAGAGACCCGGTGAAATTATAGTACCTGTGAAGATGCAGGTTACCCGCGACAGGACGGAAAGACCCCATGGAGCTTTACTGCAGCTTGATATTGGATGTCTGTATCGATTGTATAGGATAGGTAGGAGCCTTTGAAGCCGGACCGCCAGGTTCGGTGGAGGCGTCGGTGGAATACTACCCTTTCGGTATGGACATTCTAACCCGGGACCGTAATCCGGTTCGGAGACAGTGTCAGGTGGGCAGTTTGACTGGGGCGGTCGCCTCCTAAAGAGTAACGGAGGCGCCCAAAGGTTCCCTCAGAATGGTTGGAAATCATTCGCAGAGTGTAAAGGCACAAGGGAGCTTGACTGCGAGACCTACAAGTCGAGCAGGGACGAAAGTCGGGCTTAGTGATCCGGTGGCGCCGCATGGAAGGGCCATCGCTCAACGGATAAAAGCTACCCTGGGGATAACAGGCTTATCTCCCCCAAGAGTCCACATCGACGGGGAGGTTTGGCACCTCGATGTCGGCTCATCGCATCCTGGGGCTGAAGTGGGTCCCAAGGGTTGGGCTGTTCGCCCATTAAAGCGGTACGCGAGCTGGGTTCAGAACGTCGTGAGACAGTTCGGTCCCTATCCGTCGCGGGCGTTGGAAATTTGAGAGGAGCTGTCCTTAGTACGAGAGGACCGGGATGGACACACCGCTGGTGTCCCAGTTGTTCCGCCAGGAGCACCGCTGGGTAGCTATGTGTGGACGGGATAAGTGCTGAAAGCATCTAAGCATGAAGCCCCCCTCAAGATGAGATTTCCCATGACTTTAAGTCAGTAAGATCCCTTAGAGATGATGAGGTAGATAGGTCCGAGGTGGAAGTGCGGCAACGCATGGAGCTGACGGATACTAATCGATCGAGGGCTTAACCTTAAATTAGTGTTTGTTTGACTTCCTATCTAGTTTTGAAGGTACGATCCTTCAATTGAATACTTTGTCCGGTGGTTATGGCGAAGAGGTCACACCCGTTCCCATCCCGAACACGGCCGTTAAGCTCTTCAGCGTCGATGGTAGTTGGGGGCTTCCCCCTGCGAGAGTAGAACGCCGCCGGGCAGATTATTTACATAATAAGATGAACTGTAGGTTATTATAGTCTCTATATAATTTAGAATTTCTAATGCAATGGCCCCTTGGTCAAGCGGTTAAGACACCGCCCTTTCACGGCGGTAACACGGGTTCGAATCCCGTAGGGGTCACCAATGGAGGATTAGCTCAGCTGGGAGAGCACCTGCCTTACAAGCAGGGGGTCGGCGGTTCGATCCCGTCATCCTCCACCATTCGTCGCGGGGTGGAGCAGTCTGGTAGCTCGTCGGGCTCATAACCCGAAGGTCGTAGGTTCAAATCCTGCCCCCGCAACCAAATTATTTTAATATGGACCCGTGGTGTAGCGGTTAACATGCCTGCCTGTCACGCAGGAGATCGCCGGTTCGATCCCGGTCGGGTCCGCCATATTATACGGCTCGGTAGCTCAGTCGGTAGAGCAACGAGCATTACACCTTTGAATAAACTACGAGTTGTTTAAAATCATCATAAGTTGACAAGAGATTTTAAACAGAGTTAGTCAAGACCGACACAAAATTTATATGGCTCGGTAGCTCAGTCGGTAGAGCAACGAGCATTACACCTTTGAATAAACTACGAGTTGTTTAAAATCATCATAAGTTGACAAGAGATTTTAAACAGAGTTAGCCAAGACCGACACAAAATTTATATGGCTCGGTAGCTCAGTCGGTAGAGCAACGAGCATTACACCTTTGAATAAACTACGAGTTGTTTAAAATCATCATAAGTTGACAAGAGATTTTAAACAGAGTTAGTCAAGACCGACACAAAATTTATATGGCTCGGTAGCTCAGTCGGTAGAGCAGAGGACTGAAAATCCTCGTGTCGGCGGTTCGATTCCGTCCCGAGCCACCATTAAAATTTATAGGTTATGCCGGCCTAGCTCAATTGGTAGAGCAACTGACTTGTAATCAGTAGGTTGGGGGTTCAAGTCCTCTGGCCGGCACCATGCTTCATTCTATACATGAAGTGTTTCGTGGAGGGATAGCGAAGCGGCCAAACGCGACGGACTGTAAATCCGTTCCCAACGGGTTCGAAGGTTCGAATCCTTCTCCCTCCACTCATCATATGAGCATTAGTAACGACCAAATAAGATTCCCAATTAATCTTCGGGACAGTTCGTTTCTCACTAGTTCTATGATGGCCCATAGCCAAGCGGTAAGGCAACGGATTTTGATTCCGTCATGCCCTGGTTCGAATCCAGGTGGGCCAGCCAAGTTTTGAGCCATTAGCTCAGTCGGTAGAGCATCTGACTTTTAATCAGAGGGTCGAAGGTTCGAATCCTTCATGGCTCACCATCTTAATTTAATATATATGCGGGTGTGGCGGAATGGCAGACGCGCTAGATTTAGGATCTAGTGTCTTTGACGTGGGGGTTCAAGTCCCTTCACCCGCACCATGCGGAAGTAGTTCAGTGGTAGAACATCACCTTGCCAAGGTGGGGGTCGCGGGTTCGAATCCCGTCTTCCGCTCCAATCTTATAGTAATTAGCGCATGCCGGGGTGGCGGAATTGGCAGACGCACAGGACTTAAAATCCTGCGGTAGGTGACTACCGTGCCGGTTCGACTCCGGCCCTCGGCACCAATACTAAAAATAGAATGCGCCCTTAGCTCAATTGGATAGAGCGTCTGACTACGGATCAGAAGGTTGGGGATTCAAGTTCTCCAGGGCGCGCCATTTACGGGAAGTAGCTCAGCTTGGTAGAGCACTTGGTTTGGGACCAAGGGGCCGCAGGTTCAAATCCTGTCTTCCCGATACTCTTAAACAATTCATTTAAGAGAAGAAGATAACTTAAATAAATCAACTTGGCGGAGTAGCTCAGCTGGCTAGAGCGTACGGTTCATACCCGTGAGGTCGTGGGTTCGATTCCCTCCTCCGCTACCAATTAAATCTAGTAGATGCGGGTGTAGTTTAGTGGTAAAACAAGAGCCTTCCAAGCTCTGGTCGTGGGTTCGATTCCCATCACCCGCTCCATCCATTTATTTGAATGTGGGCCTGTAGCTCAGCTGGTTAGAGCGCACGCCTGATAAGCGTGAGGTCGGTGGTTCGAGTCCACTCAGGCCCATTTTAAAAGAACTGCGATAAGCAGTCTTTTTTTCTATTAGAAACATAGCGCCCACGTTTGTGGACGCCTATTTTAATTATGAGGAAACCGTCTGTACGGTCTCATTTAAATAATGCCCGTTTCTCTAGCTACTCTTTAAAAGCTAGGACCAAGGGAGCGGGATTCCCTTTGTTTGAATCTCTCAAATGTCTAAAAAATGGATTTGAAGATCATCCTTTTAGGGTGATCTTTGTTTTACTCATTAGTTTAAGATTTTAGGCAAGGCAGCACGAAAGAATAAGGGAGCTAACCTCCCATGGTGTGTTTTACGCCGCCACCAATTGAATGAAAAATGGTCTGCCTTTTCAAATTGGACTTATTTTCAGGATATTAAATAGGAGGAATGACTTTTATGACCTATAAAATGATTGTTCTAGATTTAGATGATACGCTATTACGTGACGATTTAACGATCTCAGAACGAACAAAACAATCTTTGATGGATGCTCAGGATGCGGGGGTTAAAGTCGTGCTGGCATCTGGCCGGCCGGAAAGTGGTATGCTTCCTATTGCTGAAGAACTGCGGCTAAAGGATTATGGAAGTTTCATTCTTTCTTTTAACGGAGGAAACATCATCAATTGTAGAACGGGCGAAGTCTTGTTCAGTTCGACACTTCCAGTAGAAACCGTGCATGAACTATACGATATTAGTCGTCGTGAAAACGTTTGGATCCATACGTATTTGGGAGACAAGATCATAACAGAAGATCCTAATGAGTACACGGATATAGAAGGGAAATTGACCAATCTGCCAATCGATGTTGTGGACAGTTTTAAAGAGGCCGTCACAGCTCCTGTTGTTAAGGCACTCATGTTAAGGGAACCTGATTTTCTTGCAGGAGTGGAAAAAAAGCTGCAAAAAGAGTTCGACGGTTGCTTAAGTATTATGCGGTCAAAGCCTTTCTTTTTAGAATTTACAGAAGTTGGCGTAACAAAAGGGACAAGCTTAGACAAACTGATTCAAAAGCTTGGCATAAGCCGTGATGAAGTCATTGCTATCGGAGACAGTAATAATGATTTGTCCATGATCCAATTTGCGGGTCTTGGCGTCGCAATGGGGAATGCCACAGAAGAAATTAAAGCTCATGCCGATTTTATCACAGATACCAATATGAATGATGGTGTTGCGAAAGTGGTAGAATCGTTTATTTTAAAGACTGAAACGGTTCAAAGTTAAATGTTTTTAATAGAAGTAAACAAACTTTATAATCTTGAATAGATTATGTAAAAGAAGCAGGCCTCATTTATAGGGGTCTGCTCTTTTTTTATAAAATAAAAAATGTCATCGCGTTTATCCTGTTGTCTCTAATCGATTTTTCTTTGCTCTAGATTGCGTGTACATTAAACTGTCGTTAGTTTTAATCACAAATCAATTGACAGATTTGTTTGATTGTTTTACGATGAAGTGGATACGAGATCGTACTAAAGTTAAGTGGGGAGACATATGCTATTTACACAAGTGATGCCTACAGAGGCACGAGACAAATTATTTTTCTCGGCGATCAACTTGTTTACTGAAAAAGGATATATGGAGACGTCCGTGCTGGATTTAGTGGAACAAGCGCGAGTATCTAAATCCACGTTTTATCAACATTTCGAAACAAAGGAAGATTTGCTTATCCATCTCTGTCAGACGCTTCAGGAGGAGCTTATTGAAGAAGTGGAAGACGCTGTGAACCATGAAACAAAGGTCACTTACAAAGCCTTTGCGGGAATTCGAAGGTATATTGAAATTTGTATGACGCAGAAGAAAGCAGCACGCTTATTACTTGTTGTCTCATGTGGTGTGAGCCATGAGACAGAACGGATTCGAAGGCAGGCCATTCAAAGGTTTGCGGGCCGTATTTATGAAACTGTACACACGATCATTCCACAAAAACAGTCTTTAGAACAGTTGCGACTAGTCTCTCGGGCCATGGTGGGAGCCATTAATGAAGTGGTCTTGCAAAGTATCATTGATCAAGAAGAACTTAATCAGGATGACGTTGCTCATTTGTTAAATGGAATTATCATTGGGGCGTTTTCACTTATTTCTAGTGCTTAAGCACCTCCATTTTTGCCGTTTGTTAATTAAAATGAAAGCGCTATTAGAGGAGTGAGCCGATTTGCAAAGAGCGATCCAAGACCTTTCAGTAGATGAAATATGGAATGAGATTGAAAAAGCGATGAATGAATATCCTGAGCCGATTGAAGGGATAAATGTCGTCTATCAATACCATTTAAAAGGAGAGGCAGAAAGGGTTTATCAATTGCACTTGTCTGACGGAAGAGCGACTGTTGTTCGCGACCATTTTTCTAAGCCAGATTGCACTTTAATCATGAAGACGTCACATTTTAAATCACTTCTTCTAGGGCAATTAAGCGGTGCTGCTGCATTTATGACAGGGCGTCTAAAGGTTAAAGGAAATATGGGGCTTGCTTTGAAGCTCGATACCATTCTTGGAAACTATAAGTTTGGCCGAAAAGAAGGATAAACCGCACTGTAAACTCAAGAAAGGATAAGGCAAATTTGAAGTCATCTATAAAAATTAACAGGAGCAACTCGCAAAAGTGAGCTCACAAAAAGAAGTTGTTGGCTAACTCAATTCACCTAAGATTAATTCCTTGAGCCCTATACTCCGGGGTTGTTCTTATGGAGGGGAAATGAGTGGACGTACACAATCTATTGGAATTACTCAAAAGATCCGTTGATCGATTCCCTGAAAAAGCAGCTTATTTGTGGAAGGAACAGAAGGAATATCGATATATGACGTATGAGGATCTTTGGTCTGAAATTAAGCGGACTGCCGAAGGACTCTCTTACCTTGGAATTGAAAGAGATGATAAGGTCGCTATTATATCCAATAACAGGATTCATTGGCCGATATCCGATTTTGCGATTGGCAGTCTGGGTGCCATCAGTGTCCCGGTCTATCCAACATTGCAGCCGGAGCAAATCAATCTGATTTTAAGAAAATCGGACTGTAAGGTGGCCATTGTTGAAAATCAAGAATTGGTTCAGAAAATTAATGTGAATCAAACTGCGCTTGAACATCTCATTGTCATCGACCCAGGAGAGTGGACGTCTCATCAGGGCTCCGTCTTATCGTTTGCCCATCTTCTTGAAATTGGGGCGAGACACCCCGAACCGCTTTGGGAAGAGACTTGGAAATCGCTTGAACGTGATCATGTTTCTACCATTATTCATACGTCAGGTACAACCGGACAACCCAAGGGCGCTATGTTGACGCATGGAAATTTTATCTCGAATATTGAAGGGATCCAGTTCTGGGTCTTAGAGGCGCGTTCAGATGATGTTTTTCTTTCTTATTTGCCGCTTTCTCATGTCTTTGAAAGGATGGCGGGTCAATATCTCCCGTTATCTGTCGGGGCAACCATCGCTTATGCAGAAAGCTTAGACACCATCCAAGACAATCTTCTTGAGGTGAAACCGACGATCATGACAAGTGTTCCTAGGCTCTTTGAAAAGGTGTACGCGAAAGTCATTGATCAAATTGAGTCAGGTTCCCCTGTCCGGCAAAAAATCTTTAATTGGGCGTTAAAGGTTGGTCATGAAAAATATCAGGATTATTTGAGCCGATCAACAGATGATTTGATTTTTTTAAATACGTCTTCTCGCTTATATCGAAAGTGGAAATTGGCCGACCGGCTTGTATATCAAAAAATTAAAGCGAAGGTAGGCGGTCGGTTAAGAGCAATGATTTCAGGCGGAGCTGCTCTTAATCCTGATATTGCCCAATTTTTTTGGTCGATAGATTTACCGATATTTGAGGGTTATGGTCTAACTGAAACGGCTCCGGTTATCGCGGTTAATCCTGTTTTGCGAGCCAAGATTGGATCGGTCGGGAAACCGTTGCCCAATTTGAAAGTAAAGCTTGGAGATGACGGGGAAGTCCTCGTAAAAGGTCCTAGTGTCATGAAAGGGTACTATAAGAATGAGGAAGCCACGGCAAAAGCGTTTGTAGACGGATGGTATAAAACAGGAGATATCGGGGAGATGGATGAAGAGGGTTTTCTAAAGATTGTCGACAGGAAGAAGAACATCATAGTGCTATCGACTGGGAAAAATGTCATCCCTCAGCCTGTTGAGAGTGCTGTTAATCAGAGTGCTTATGTGGATCAATCCCTTTTAATCGGCCAGGGAAGAAAATATGTCATCCTCTTAGTCGCTCTTGATCACGACTATTTGAAGCAATGGGCTGAAAAACAAAACCTCTCTCTTTCCTCAACCGACCAATTGATTCATCAGTCGGAGCTTCAAACACTGATTGTGAAGGACATCCAAAAAGCGATTTCAAAATTCCCCAGATATGAACAACCTAAGAAACTGGTGATCTGCCCGGAAATCTGGAGCGCTGAAACAGGTGAACTGACCCCTTCCTTAAAAGTGAGATTAAAAGAAGTGGAACAAAACTATCGAAAAGCGATCATGGCGGCCTATGATGAAGAGGAATTACTTAATGAACCGATTGACCAAGTGATTCTTGAGTTGGAGTCAAAACATAGTGAGACGATTGCTTGAAACGATCTCAATCATTCGTTTTCTATGCTTTATCTTCGTATAGGACACCCTAATCTAGTAGGTTCGTCCCGCATTTAGTTGCGGCATACGGCTTAGTTTAATGAAAAAATGAAACGAGAGAACCGTCCCCGCGTTTCCCCTTTCAGAAACGGCAGAACCGTCCCCGCGTTTTAATGCCCCTTAGGAAGTCATCCTAAGGGGTTGGTTTTCGTGGTCAAATTTTCTGAATTTATAGAGGGAGTAGATGAGGACAAGGATGACGCCGAGCGATAAGTATGGGAGATAGGGCGAGTGGATGGATTGGACAAATAGGTAGAGTGCGAGATACATGATTGAGCGGCCAAGTGTGATCAAATATTCGCGTTTTAAAAGTATGACGATTTGATCCTCTTTTTTCATGCCATTAAGATATCTGAAGAAGGTATTGTCCATCGTATAACCGTACACATAAACGGAAATCACAAGTCCAATCATGGCGACAAAGTAGAGCGGCTTAATATGCGCAAATCCAGCCAATAAAATGAAGGCCATGCTGATTAAGGTATAGATCACATATTGAGTTTCAAGTTTTAATTTCTTCAGTTTGGAAATGTACACAATACCTATGGTTAAAATAACAATGTTTAAGATATTTAAATAAGAGACGTAGAGCGCATTTTTAGATAAAATCACCAAAATAATGACTTGCAGGCAGGCGAGACACTCTAAAACACCTGCTGTAATAATTCCAAAGGGCACCATTTGCTTAGACACTTTTACTTTTTGATAATCTCGGGCAAAGCTTGAGTTAAATTCAGCCTCAATGGAGGGCAGTCTTGTAACCGCAACAAAATAAAAAATAGAAATGACAAGCATGACGCAAAAGGAAACCGTAAAGCTAAAATAATAGATTAAAAATGAATTTATTAATGGTAGAACAATCAATAAAATGTTTTTTACATACCCGATACGCGAATTGAAAACATTAAGTTCTTCTCTCGTCGACAGGACACTTAACGCGTAATTGCAGGAGGAATAAAAGAAACCAAATACACAGCCGAAACAAGCGGCAGAAACGATAAGAAGAACAAGGTGACCTAAGTGGTTACTTAAAAGAAGGACGATAAAAAGTAAAATAGCAGAAACGGCACTCAGATAATAACTAATTTGAAGTTTGTTTTTATAGAGATAATACGTGCCAATGGTATAGGCAAAACAGGATAAGAAATAACTTAAGCCGTTAAAGGCAATTAAGGGCCCGAGTGTGGAGCTGTTTTTCCAGAAAAAATAACTGATAAAGATCGTGCTGTATCCGGTGATGCTTAGGAAAACGGAATTAAGAAGAAACAGCTTTTTCAAATTCGAATTCATAAAAAACACCTCATCTTGTTGAATTGAACATTAACTTAGTTTAATCGGAAAACTAAGTAATGTAAAGAAAAAAAGGCCCCAATAAGGCGAATTTAAATAAAAAAGCTCCTCAAGAAATCATTCATGAGGCGTTTTTTTCAAACCGGTCTCCAAAGAACTTGTACGGAATCTTAACAAGCTCAATGGAGACGGTTTCTGAGATTCCGTTATCGGCTGATTTACCTTCACTTGGCTGGGTTAGTATGTAGAAACAGGATAAACGTATTTGTGGATTATAATCGATTCCTGACAGGCTGCCAACTGAAGTCTCGTTAAACAAGGCATCATTTGGAATGCGTTGTTCACCAATGAAAGATAAGTGACCGACTGAATGATGTTCCACAGTCATTTTGTTAAGATTCTGAAGGCCTGCTCGATTATTATTTTGTGAAATGATTTTCGCAGAAGTTTCCAAGTTGAGAGATTAAGAGTGCACCTGCCATTGCGCTAACTGTTATTACTTTTGTCAACTTCATAATCTACCCCTCTTAAAAAAATAGCGTATGACCACCGCTATTAAAGAAAGGGGAGTGGGCTAGTACAATAGAAATTTTTGAAATGAAGTCTTAAGCTAATTTACCATTTTTGGCATCATTTGACAGTTTCCTCCAAAAATTATTACCTCGACCAGTGATTGAGGGCAGATGAAATGGAAGAGGCTGCAATCAAAGATCGGTCTTTGATTACAGCCTCTAGGGTTTAAAAGGGGTCTGACAGTGTTCGGATAAATCGATTACTTTTGCACACATCTGACTTAACCCCCCTGATTTAGATTTCTGGACGAGTCATAAAAGGTTGCTGCGACTCGCTCTATTTAGCCAAAAGCGTGGTTTGGTCCAGTAGGGTGGATAGCTGTGACGTGGCTTTAAATAAAATTTGTGTTTCCTTATGAAGTGTTAAAGTCCCATTGTTGACTTCAATATCAAGTTCATCTTTCTCTTTTGAAATAAGTGCGGCGATTAAATAGGATTTATTGACACCAGACTCTTCAGCAATGTCGGTTATAGATTTTCCAGTTCTCAGTTGATCAATTAATGTCGTTTGATCAAGATTAAGCACCATTGCAACGTCATGAAGTAGTCCTGATAACATTAATTCTTGCTTATTTAAACGTGCACTTGCTGTGTGACTGAGTTGTGTTGGCTGTGTAGCTGCAAATGCGACAGAACTTGTACTCATTGAAGCAACAAGGACACCAGTCATGAGAAGATTTCTTAGTTTCATTGGTATTCCTCCTTGTCTATCTTAATTGTATATGGAAAGCGCTTACTAATCAAGTGAAATGTAAGCGTTTCTATGAACAAAATGTGTCAATCTGTTTTTTTGTTAGTTAATTAAATGAATCCTTATTAAAAAGTCCCTTAAAAGCCGATTAGCTAAACGTTTTTTTCATACTTTTGTAGTTATTTTCAAATAGCGGCTATTATTTGATTATATATTTTATTCGCGTAAAGGAACGGTTTAAGTCGACTTAAACCGCCATAGAATACCTTTCATTCGAACATTTTGTGACAAAATGACAAAGTTCACAGTTCCTTCATGGGTCTTAGGTAGGGTGCTCTTCCAATTTTGGGGTAAAATTAAACTAAGATTCATGATAAAGAGAAGAGGAACACGGTATGTCTAAAACAAGTCAGGCTGTTTCAACAGCGTCTGTGAATAAGTCGATCTTATCTTGGAGTGTTCTTAAGAAGGTCGTTAAGACAGGAATTATTCAATCTAATGTTTTTACTACATTTGTAGGTGCCTATCTGGCTGTATATGTTTATCATCAAGGATTTCTTGAGCATTTGCCTTTCATTTTATTAACCCTTATTGGGGCTGCATTTGTAATTGGCGGTGCGGGGGCGGTTAATAATTATTATGACCGTGATATTGACCGATTAATGGAACGAACGCAAGACCGACCGACTGTAGATGGGTCCATTAATCCAACGATTGCTCTCTGGTTGGGGATTGCTTTAACCATTATCGGTTCGATCATGCTTTTTAGTGTGTCAATGACAGCCGGTATTATGGGGTTATTAGGCTTTGTCTTTTATGTATTTGCTTATACGATGTTGACGAAAAGAAAAACGATATGGAACACAGAAGTAGGGTGCATCTCAGGGGCTATCCCGCCGCTCATTGGCTGGGGAGCCATGTCGCCACACCTGCTTAACCCGATTGCAATTGGGATGTTCTTATTAATGTTCTTTTGGCAGCCTCCTCATTTCTATTCTATTGCGACGAGACGTTTTGAAGATTACCGAGAAGCAGGAGTCCCAATGCTGCCCGTAGTGAAAGGGATGAAACGCACCAAAATACAAACTTTGGTCTATTTAGTACCGCTTTTTGGCTCCACGCTTTTATTTATTCACTTTAGCTTGGCCTTTGTGATTATTTCTGCCTTGTTAACTGTTGTATGGGCCGTGTTAGGACTTAAAGGCTTCGGGAAAATGGATGATAAAAAATGGGCAACCATGATGTTCGTCTATTCCCTCAACTATCTGATGATCGTCTTTTCATTAATGGTGATCGTCACCTTTTTCATGTAAACTAAACAAAAGGTTCAAGCAGACTATTATCATTAGCCTGACTTGAACCTTTTTTAATGGAACGCGGGGACGGTTCTCCCGTTTCCTTTCAAATTGACTAACGTGGTAAAAGCAAGGCGTTTCATCCCGCCGTTTCACTCACTGAAACGGTGGGGACTAAGCGTAAGCGTTACTTTCTGTCCCATGGTGTGCTTAAAATGCGCCAGCACCGCCACCACCAGTAGAAACTCCACCTCCGCCAGAAGGCGAACTTGCCCCGATTGCACTTCCGGTGTAAATGTAATAGGTCGAGATAAAAGCCGTGTCCGTTACATCAGGGTATTTTAGTAACGGCATAGTTTGTTCGAGTCGCTTATAAACCTCGTTGGATTTTTGCCCATTCATAAATTTCTTGCTTACTTTCAGCACAATGGACAAATATAAAAGTGATTTAAAGGTTTCTTCGTCCATAGGCTGTTCAGATTGTTGCTCGGCGCCACTTTTTTTCCAATGGTGAATTTTCCTTAATTCCGCTGCTTTTTCAGGAAGCCAGCGTTCACTTGGGAAATAGCTCAATAATA
Organism: Pullulanibacillus sp. KACC 23026; assembly: GCF_029094525.1. Taxonomy (NCBI): domain Bacteria; kingdom Bacillati; phylum Bacillota; class Bacilli; order Caryophanales; family Sporolactobacillaceae; genus Pullulanibacillus; species Pullulanibacillus sp. KACC 23026. The sequence goes on from NZ_CP119107.1 coordinate 2,136,605, forward strand.
AGGCGATCACTGCAACAAAAAAGAGACTAATGACGGTCGTTAAGTGATCATTTAAGAAAAAGAGACTGATAAAGGCCGCCGCAAGAAAGAGATAAAACCCGAGTTTCCATCTGTTCGTTACCGAGTAAAGGAAAAAGCCAAATATATAGAAGAACCCTAAGGCGATATTCAAAATAGTTATTGATGTGGCTGACATCGCATCAATGGCATAGACATGATTCACAGCGATTAAAACAAGACACGTGAGAAGTAGAGCGATCATGCTGAAAAATGGAACAGGGGCCTTGAAATTTTTTCTCTGAAGATGACTTTCTTTCTCTTCTTCCTGTTTCCAACTATCGAAATGACGTTGAAACTGCTCCGCTTTTTTCTTATAGTCCCGAGACTTGTTTTTGGTCTTTTTTTCCTGCTCGGTCATCCCATAAAGGTCGTCTAAAGAGAAGCTAGGTCTTTCATTATCGGTCTTAGTAAACAGCCAATCAACCAATCGGCGATCAGAGGAACAAAGATCATTTTCATTGATTAGAGAGAATTGAATCGTCTCATTTGGATAGTTCTTATCTTTTGTATATTTTTCTTTGACAGGCACAATGGCTAATGCCACCACCTTTTTTTTAGCAAGCGAAAGGAGCTTGGCGAAAACAGCCTCATTTGTCAAACGCAACCTGTTGGACAGATAATGAACATATAAGGGGTCTAGCTTTGCAAGATCAAATTTATCTAATTCCGGATAACGTCGGTTTCGCCTTAGAATTCTGATAAAAAATAAAATCAGGGTGATCAGTAAAATGCCACATGTTCCTATAAGTAAGATCGGTTGAAAGGCTTTTAACTTGTCAGAGCGTTCTGCCAGCCGTTGCTGCAGAGCATCTTCCTTATTTTTTAACTTAGAATACATCATAGAAGAGTTGCTGGTTGGTTGCTTAGAAAAATAGGTAGCGGGTACTAGAAAATGGATTTCCGTTGATGCCCCTGCTGGCAAGGCATTAATCGAATAGACAAAAGCAGTTCGATTAGGCTCTAAAGTGGCTTTCCCAGTGTAGTCATGTAAGTAAGCGTGAATCTGAGAGGGGCTGGCATTAGGAAAGCGATAGTTAATAGTAAGATGGTTTAAAGAGGTGTCATTGTCACGATCAAAAAAGCGATAGTTAATGAACCCGACATCTTTATAGTTCTTTACCACGTTTGGTACTTTGTACGTATAGAGCACCTGCTTCGTATCATTCGTTGTTTTTGAATAGATTTTATAAGTGTGATCATCATCGTCATCGACTTCAACCTTCAAAGGCTGCTCCTTACGCGAAATGAACGGAGTGGTGTCACCCTTGGGCACGAGGTAGGCTTTGAAATCGGAAACGTCCGAATTGATCGTTCGGGTTGTACCGTTGTAGCTTCCATGAAAGGTATAGGTGTAAAGCTCCGCTACGCTCATCGACCCATTCGGCTGTATCGTAGCGTTGATGGTGACTTGATCAATTGTAAAAAATTTTTCTTGATCACAGCCGCCTAATACACCAATGGCGAGCAATAAGGTAAGAGGCAGCAGCCAGAGTTTCTTCATGTAAAGTCCTCCTATTTTAAGTACCTGGACAAAAGAGCTAATCTATTTACGTATGAAAGGTTAGGTTGGTTCCAGTTTTTTGAACAAAATCTAAAAGTGAGAGTTAAAGTACGGCTCAAGAAGAGAAGTGGCGAACCGTTAGAGAAACTTGTCCATGGATTCCGCCATACTTGAGGAAGGTGCTATTAATCTTGTTTTCAGAAGAGTGTGCTAAAATAGAGAGGAGAATGCTTCTAGATTAGTAGCTATGACTCTAATAAACTTCGCAGTTGGATTCGAAAAATGAAACGAGAGAACCGTCCCTGCGTTTCACCCGAAAAATGAAACGGGAGAACCGTCCCTGCGTTTCAGTGGAGAGGAGTAAATTTATGCCAAATATTGAGGCTTTTTTAGGTGTTAAGGTGGCTGGGCAGCCGGTGTATGATCCGAATGGTTTGGAAGTGACTTTTATAAGTAATGCGACGGGGCTTCCTCAGGTTTGGGCGTTGAAGAGAGGGGAGGGGGAGCCGCGGCAGGTGTTAAAAACAGAGGAGCGGATTATGTTTGTTAAATACCTGAACCATTCATCAAAACGGTTGTTTGGAATGGATAAGGGTGTGAATGAACGCGGTCAGTTTTATTTGCTGCACGAGAGTGGTGAGGTTGAGGAGCTGGTGGTTTCTCCAGATCACATCCATCGCTATGGGTGCTGCTCCCCTGATGGGAAATGGATTGCCTGGTCAAGCAACCGGCGCGAGTCTGCTTTTTTCGATGTTTATATTCAACACATTGAAACAAAAGAGTTTCGACTTGTTTATAAGAATGATGGGACATACGGGGCCGTTGCTTGGCACCCTAATGGTGAACAACTGCTTATCCAAAAAACGACAACTAATCTTGATCATGATCTTGGTCTCTTATCCTTAGAAACAGGTGAAGTTGATTGGCTGACTAAGCATGACGGAGAAGCCAGCTTTCAGTCACCGCAATTTAGCAAGGACGGGACCCAATTATATGTCCTGACCAATTTGGGTGTGGAGTTCGTCGGACTTGCTTCTCTTAATCTACAAACCCGTAATTGGACTTGGCTTGATCAGCCTGACTGGGATTTAGAGGAATTAACGATCAACTCTAGGAAAGACTTGCTCGCTTATACAGTCAATACTGGCGGAGTTTCTAAGGGCCGTTTGTATGATTTGATTAAGCAAGAAAGTCGTCAATGGGACACACCGCAGGGCACGTTATCTGAACTGTCCTTCGCTCCTGACAAAGAAGCACTGGGTTATGTATTAAATGGTGCCAGTCATCCAACTGATATTTGGGAGCTGGACCTTGATTCTTTGGACAGTAAGCGCCTCACGTTTGTCTCAGACTCTCCTGAAGTTCAAGAACATCTAATAGAACCTGAACTCATCCATTTTAATGCCTTTGATGGGTTAGAAGTGCCCGCTTTCTATTACAAACCAAAAACCGTGTCGAGCGATCAAAAGCTACCGGTTGTTGTCTTTGTTCATGGCGGACCAGAAAGCCAGATTCGATCCGTCTATAATCCCTTTCTTCAGTATTTTATAAGCCGTGGCTATGCGGTATGTACACCAAATGTTCGCGGCAGCTCGGGGTATGGAAAAAAATATATTCATTTAGATGATGTGCGTAAACGAATGGACTCGGTTCAAGATCTAACTGCCCTTGTCGATTGGCTAGCAACGGATGGGGGAGCGGACCGAAGTAGGATTGCGGTGATGGGCCGAAGTTACGGTGGTTTTATGGTACTTGCTGCGATCACACATTATCCAGATATCTGGGCCGCCGCGATTGATATCGTGGGTATTTCGAGCTTCAGATCCTTTCTTAACAATACAAGTGTTTGGAGAAGAAAGCTTCGGGAAGCGGAATATGGCAGTGTTGAGAATGATGGTGACTTTTTTGATAAGATTGATCCGATCCACCGAACAGATGCGATTCAAAGTCCTTTATTGGTTTTGCACGGTGCCAATGACCCGCGTGTGCCGATCGAAGAAACAGAACAAATGGTACAGGCGCTACAAGCCCGAAATCACCCGGTAGAATACATTCGATTTGAAGACGAGGGGCATTTCTTTGTCAAAACCCAAAACAATGTGACTGCATATACGGCGGTCGCGAACTTTTTGGATCAATACGTCGGATCGATTTAACTCCAAAATAAATTTAAAGGTCCCTTTCTTAGGGGCCTTTTTCCATTAAGAAAAATTTTAGCAAGGCAGGAAATCGAAGCGGGAAAAGGGCAACAAGGCTGCTCGCCTTCGCTTAAAGGAATGGTGCGGGCCTTGATTTCTAAAACGATTAGCGGGCAAGCCAAATTTTTCTAAATAAGTCTGATTGCTTCCTTTATTGGTAAGACTAAATTTAAGAAGTTATTAGGGTATAAGGTGGATTAAAATGGGATTTAAAATCAAGAAGTTTGTGTATTATCTTATTAAATTAAAAGGCAGGATTTTTATTCCTTTTATCCTTCTCTATATTTTAATGATGGCTTATTTAGCTTTACTAATAGAGCCTCAGACCTTCAAAACCTATCTCACTTCTGTTTATTGGGTTCTTACAACGTTAGCTACGGTAGGGTTTGGCGACTATGCCCCTGTTACGACCTCTGGCAAAGTCTTCACGATTGTTCTATATATGACAGGGATCTGGTTGATCAGCTTTTCAATTGGTAAGCTCATCGATTCGATGTATGTCATTGAAAAACTTAAAGTTGGTGGGAAGATGAAGTATACAGGGAAGAATCATATTATTCTGATAGGTTGGGGAAATAAGGCAAAATCGGCCATTCATGAAATATTAACGTCTTATAAGATGAATGATATTGTGATCATTGATAGTATGAAAACCTCACCGATCGTCGAGGATCGGATCTTTTATATTCGCGGTGATGCAACGGATGAAGAAACCTTGCTTCGGGCAAACGTCCACAAAGCTAAAGGTGTGATCATTTTTGCGGAAGAATCGATAGCGGACAATACGAAGCATGACCCGCTTCTTGTTGACGGAAAAACCTTGCTTATTGCAACCGCCATTACGGCCATAGAGAAAAAGTTGAATCTTTCCGTTCATGTAACCGTCGAAGTGATTAATCAAAAACATATTCGCTTATTTGAACAAGTAATGGTCGACGAGTTTGTTCCAACAGAAGAAATGATTTCTCATGCTGCTGTCCGATCCTTATTTTCACCAGGTGTCACCCAGGTGTATTCAGAACTCATGAGCGGGCGTTATGAAGAAGGGATGTATGAGATTCCGAAACGGGCAGAATGGCTTACTTTTGGGGATGCTTTCACGGAATTAATTAATAAAGGGGCGACATTGGTTGCTAATCACCATGACTTTACGATCAATAAGAAGTTAGATGAGCCGATCCCGGAAGATGCTAAACTATTTGTCATTTGTGATGAAGAGACAATCGCTCAACTAAAATAAAGGTCAAGGCTTTGCTAGTCTCATTAAATTTGGTATGTTGAGATAAAGGGCAAAGTCGAGTGTTTCTAAGATGTCTTCTCTCTACTAAAACAAGATATAGTAAAATTTTTTCACATAAGGAAATTAAGACATTGGAAATTGAAAAATTTAAAAGCACAAGGTTTTTGATAGATTTTTTAATAAAAAGCAACCAAGTTTGCGAAAGCGCCCACACATTAAAAACCCATTTCCATGCTATAAAAAATTAATGGTAATCGGAAGTTGACGATCATCCATTCATTAGTTTCCATATGCGGTCAACTCCAAATGGAATACTAGTGACTATAATACGCAGTTTGAGATCAATGAGAATTAGAATGTCGTCTGAATTCAAGTTGTCTATTCGTAAATACTTCCTTACCCTAAAGGATTTGCCAGGAGAATAATTGATGAGAATAATGGGGATTATTTATATATTAATAGTGCTAGCCCTTGTTGAATTGTTTGAAAGTTTCGGCGATATAAGTGGATTGCCGGACTATTTTCTGTCTATCCTTATTCCTTGTCTGAACCTTTTATTGTTAGTTGTGTTATTCATTCATTTGAGAAGGGTCTTTCATCAATTTTTTACTAAAGAAAAGCAGTACCAGCAATTGCTGGATCATTCACCGGAAGCTATTTATGTCCATCGAAATGGTGTGTTAATTTATTCCAACGATGCAGGAGCCAAATTATTTGGTTACAATGAGCCTTCGGAATTAATCAATCGGCCATGGAAAGAGGTATTAGACCCGAATTCATATGCGAGTCTAAAGGAGTCGAGTAATAGATACAGTGTTGATCAACAATTTAAAGTCCATCAGTTTAAACTCTATAAACCGGACGGCAGCATTTGCTACATTGATGCCAAATCAACCTATATCGAATTTAATGGTCAACCGGCACGAGAAGTCATCGCTAGGGATATCACCGTACAAGAAATAAGACAAGAAATGTTAAAAAAATATTCTTATATAGATCCTTTAACCGAACTGCCCAATCGCAGGAGTTTACTGGGTCAATTGGAACAGTTAATAAGAGAGTCTAAACAAACGCATACAAGTTTTGGTATGATGTTTGTTGATCTAGATGGGTTTAAACAAATAAATGATACATACGGACATGACAAAGGAGACCACTTATTAAGGGAAATCAGTGAATACCTCAAACGTTGTATAAAACCTGAAGACGTTGTCGGGAGATTTGGCGGGGATGAATTCATCGTCATCCTGCCCCGCGCAACTCAATGGGATTGTCTCTTTATTGCAAAGAAACTGATCGATAACATGCCCTTATTCACTGAAGAACAAAAGGCTCATCAAGTAACGCTAAGTATTGGAATCTCACTCTACCCTCAAAACGCTGAAGATGTTCATACACTGATTAAACAAGCTGACGAAGCCATGTATGCAGCCAAAAAACAAGGAAAAAACAACTACAAACTGGCCGAGTGAAACGCGGGGACGGTTCTCTCGTTTCAACCCCCGCAATAAAGAGGCTCTCACTTAAGTGAGAGCCTCTTTGAAAGTACCTATTAGTTTTTATTGACTGAGGCGTCATAGATAGAAGTGACGGCTTCTTTTAAAGCAGCATTAAATTCCTCGTCTGTTTGATTGACATTTAAATTCTCGCTCAAGGCTCTTGAGAAGCTGGCAATCAAGCCTTCATTTTTTCTCAACTTTTCATTCGCCTCTTCACGTGAATAGCCGCCGGAAAGTGCAACGACACGCACAACACGTGGATGCTGGATCAATTCCTTATAAGCATTTGGAACGGTAGGAATGGCTAGCTTTAACATAACATAATCCGATTCCGGTAAGTTGTTAAGCTGTTTTAATATTTCAGCCTTTAAAAGTTCCTCAGACTGTTCTTTATCCTTGCTGTAAATGTCTACTTCTGGCTCAATAATAGGAACGAGTCCAGCTGCGATGATTTGTTTGGCAATCTCAAATTGCTGGTCAACAATGGCTTTAATTCCTTCAGGTTGAGCTTCTTTAATCACGGAACGCATTTTGGTGCCGAAGATGTGGCGTTCATTGGCCCGTCTTAGCGTTTCATCCAAATCCGTGATGGGTTTCATTAATTGAACACCGTTCGAAAGGTCAGTCAATCCCTTGTCAATTTTTAAGAAGGGGACAATTCCTTTCTTGTCAGCCAAATAATCGGCTGTGTACAAACCTTCAATTTGGCGATCCATCGTTTGTTCAAATAAAATGGCTCCAAGAATGTATGTAGAATCAAAAGCTGGAGAGGTGATGATTCTGGTTCGCATTTCATGAACTAAATCGAACATGTCTTCCTCGTTTGAATAAGCGTCTTCTAATACCCCATATCCCTTTAACGCCTTTGGAGTACTGCCGCCGCTTTGGTCGAGAGCGGCAATGAATCCCTTGCCATCCTTCATTTTCTTAAATTGATCAACATTCATCTCTTTCACTCCTAGCCTTGGTTACAGCTCCTTCTATATCAAACTATTAAAGTAAGTAGAAGAGGCCTCTAAAATTAGTGTACCACTTTTGGTATGATTTAACCTTTATAAATCCTCAAGTGGAACAGAAGAACCGTCCCCGCGTTTCAATTTCAACCTCAAGTGAAACGCAAGAACCGTCCCCGCGTTTCCCCGCGTTTCAAAGTTTTTATAAATGTTCAAAATTTCCCATTGAAAGAATTTGTTTTTTATGTGATGATTTATAACATCAGATAATACCTTTTGTAACATGAAAAGAAAAATCTATTAATCTAAAATCTAAGTGCTGTGGGAAAGGGAGAACTAAAAAAATGACAGTTGAACAAGTAATGGCACCAGTTGAACAAGTACGTGAGCAATTAAGAAATGTTGACTTTGTCCGTTTGGCTTTTACAGACATCAATGGAAAATTAAAAAATGTTGAGCTTTCTATTTCTCAATTAGAGAGAATTGTAGAAGGCGAAGCGATGTTTGATGGTTCATCAATCAAAGGATTTTCTCGTATTGAAAAAAGTGATATGAAACTTGTTCCTGACTTATCAACTCTTAAAGTTTTGCCTGAGTATCTTGAAGACGGTCAAAGAGTTGCTCTTGTATTCTGTAACGCTTATACAACAGATGGCGAGCCATTTGAAGGGGATTCACGCAACGTTTTAAAACGCACTTTAGAAAAAGCAAAAAAATTAGGCTATCAAGTGAATGTTGGACCAGAACCAGAATTTTTCTTGCTTCAAGAAAATGGTGAGCCAAACGATAATGGCGGTTATTTTGACCTTTCTCCAATTGATACAGCGGGTAAAGTTCGCCGTGAAATCGTTCTTGCCCTTGAATCTTTAGGGTTTGTTGTTGAAGCCGCTCACCACGAAGTCGCTCTTGGTCAGCACGAAGTAGACTTCCGTTTTGATGAAGCCCTTAATACGGCAGATAACATTCAATTATTTAAATATGTTGTCCAAAATGTGGCTAAGCAGCACGGCTTAACAGCGACCTTTATGGCAAAACCAATCCAAGGCATCAACGGTTCTGGGATGCATTGTAACATGTCTTTGTTCAAAAATGGCGAGAACGCCTTTGCTGGTCAAATAGAGCAGTTGTCCGATATTGCTAAAAACTTTATCGCAGGGGTCTTAACTCACGCGAAACCAATTGCAGCCATTACGAACTCAACTGTTAACTCTTACAAGCGTATTGTTCCGGGCTATGAAGCGCCTGTTAACATTGCTTGGTCCTCTGCTAACCGTTCTTGTATGATTCGTATTCCAGCAGCAAGAGGAAAATCGACTCGTGTCGAAGTGCGTAACCCAGATCCACTTGCTAACCCATACTTAGCACTAGCAGTTCTTATTGAAGCGGGTCTAAGAGGAATTGAAGAAAACCTTATCGCACCTCCAGAAGCGACTCGCAACTTATTTGCTTTGAATAAAGATGAAATTACTGATTTAGGTGTTGATTTCTTACCTGGAAACCTAAGCGAAGCATTAAAAGAATTAAAAGAAAGCAGCATGATCAGAGAGGTATTCGGTGACATCTTGTTCAATTCTTACCTCGAAGAAAAACAAGCCGATTGGGACGAATACCGCCTTTCCGTTTCTGAATGGGAAATTAAAAAATACCAATAAGATATGCAGAAAATCCATACGCTTTAAAACGAAGGCACTCGGACGACTCGAGTGCCTTTTCTCATGAAACGCGCATGGAACACGGGGACGGTTCTCTCGTTTCAAAACGATGAACACCAACAGGGGGAAGGCATCTCCACGGAATGGATTGAATTGATCGTAATGACCGATCGACGCTTTTCCTAAGAGGAAGCCCTTTACTGAAGAACTAACTGTTCGAAGCTCGTCGTCACCACTAAGCACACCTATTGACTTTCATGTGACTTATTTCACTTACTTAATATTAAAACAACGTATAATTAGACATAACAGTAAGTGTAATTTAGGTGAATTGTTGCAAACTAAGAATAGGGATTAAACAGGAGAGGAGCGATCCAATGAAAGTCGTTTTAATTCGTCATGGTCAGAGCCTTTGGAATTTGGAAAACAGATTTACGGGATGGACCGATGTCGATTTGTCAAAACAAGGGCTTGAAGAAGCGCGACAAGCAGGGATTATTCTTAGAGAAAATGGATACACCTTGGATGTTGCTTTTACCTCTTTACTTAAAAGAGCTATTCGGACACTTTGGATTACACTTCATGAATTGGATAGGATGTGGGTACCGGTTCATAAAACTTGGATGTTGAATGAGAGACATTATGGCGCCCTTCAAGGATTAAACAAAGACGAAACGGCACAAAAATATGGAGTGGAACAGGTTCAATTGTGGAGACGGTCTGCTGACGTTAGGCCCCCTGCATTAGATAAAAACGATCCTCGCTATGAAGCTCAGAGCCCGAAGTATAAAGACATTGAGGTCCCTTTAACAGAGAACCTTTTGGATACAGAAAAAAGAGTCATTCACTATTGGTGTCATCATATAGTGCCTCAATTGGAAGACGGCAAGCATATTATTATTTCCGCACATGGGAATTCGATTCGCGCGCTGGTGAAATATTTGGATGACATTCCGTCAGATGGAATTGCGAGCTTAAATATCCCGACTGGTGTTCCATTAGTCTATGAACTGGATCATGACCTCAAACCAATCAAACATTATTATTTAGGAAAAGACGGGCCACTCCCAGAAGGATCGATATCTAGACATATTTAGATTGAACTGTACGAAAGGGAAAATTGGTCTCGGAAAAAAATCAAGAAACGGCTGCTGAGCAAAGCAGTCGTTTCTTATTTTGCGTTGTTTCACCCCTAAAACATAAATTTTTTTCTCTTGTTGGCAGCGCCCTTGAAACGCACATGGGGGGGCTTTTTGAGCATTTAACAACAGCCATCTGGCATGGGGATGAAGACTCATTTAAGTTAAATTTAAGTTTTATAGTGTAAATTTAACCTGAATCGGGTAAAAAGAATAATAATGTAGATCCTGATTCTTTTGATCAATGGATTTTATACTAGAGGAGGAGACGATGACTTCAAAACGTATTGAATGGTTCGATAATAGCAAAGGCATTTTAATTTTTCTGGTGGTGTTTGGTCATTTAATTGAAAGTTACCGACAAATTCATGGGAATCAAACCATTTTATGGCTATATAACACAATTTATACCTTTCACATGCCACTCTTTATTATCATAAGCGGTTATTTTTTTAGAGAAGGAAGAGTTAAAAAGGTCATTCAGTTTATGGGGATCTTTTTAATTTGGCAACTGATTGATGGGTTCCTGACACCACTCATCAGTTCACACACGCTGCCAAGTTTTACGGATGGGAGCCGTTTGTTTAAGCTCTTAATCCCTTATTGGACACTGTGGTTCCTTATGGGGATGATCATATGGCGAATGGTAACACCTTATTTTCTTAAATTGCGTTTTCCGATACTCATTGCCATTGGCCTTGCGATTTGGTCAAGTTATGTACCAGATTTAACCTCTTGGTTTTCATTAAGGAAAATTTTGACCTTTTATCCGTTCTATTTGATTGGGTATTGGCTTGCTCAAAAAGGGTCCTTAAACCAGATTATGAACCAAGTCACTTTAAGACCTTGGAGGATGAGGCTTGTTGCGGGAGGCATTTTCTTAAGCTTTATTGTCTTCATGGCCTTTTATACAAAATGGGGCTATATCTATAACACCCAGCAAATGTTCGCGCGTTATGCGTTTAAAGATATGGATTGGTCAATTCTTCAAGGGTCGCTCTATTCTTTAATTTATTATGGTTGTGTCACCCTTTTATGTCTGTCCATTCTCATTTTAATCCCAATCAATAAAAAGCTGTTTATTTTAAATAGATTTGGCTATTACTCGCTTTTCATCTATTTGCTTCATTCCAATTGTATAAGGATACTGCGTGCTGTGATGTCTAAAGGAATGACGCATCATCCCGAGGTGCTCATCCCATCGGCCTTTGTGCTGGCCTTCTTGATTTGTTGGACAGCAACAAGCAAACCGATCATGGCCTTATTTAGCCGACTGATTGAACCTGAATTTAATTGGCTGATGTCGAAAAGTATAAAAACAAAACCAACCAAGACTTATGGTCTTAATTATAATCAATAGAACCCGGAAACCACTTCATGACCTTACCTTTCATGGATGTGGTTTTCATCACTCTTTATCTTGTTTGACCTCGAATCCACTAAGACGGTGGATTTTTTCATTCTAAAGGGTCTATTTTAGTAAATGTTGTGGCTCGTTACATAATCGGAAATAGCAGACTTGCTTCAGGCAGCTATGTCTAAAACGGCAAAAATTAGGCATCCTAAATTTCAGTCCTGCAGCAATCTTTTTGAAAAGAGATGAGAAAAAGACAACAAACTATGAATCATTTAACCAGGAATAATCAACAGTAAGATTATGTCCGAAATAGAGGAAGGAGTTAAGATGACTAAAAAAATGATAAGAGTATTGTTAATTGCTTGTGTCTGGTTTACTCTCTTTGGGTGCAGTATAGATAAGACGTCGAAAGCAACTGAGGAGAGTGCTGGAAAATGGGTAACGGCTTGGTATGCCCCGCCTGAGGCTCCTCTGAACACGGGTATTTCCAAAAGCGGTTTCGTTAATCAAACGATTCGAATGATAGTTCATCCGCATATGGAGGGTAAAAAACTGCGTATTCATTTAACAAATGAATTCGGAGCACAAGATGTCGCTCTACAAGCGATTCATGTTGCTATTTCAGCAAATGGGGCATCCACTTCTATTGGAACGGATCACACCGTTACTTTTGAAGGAAAACAGACGGTTGTTCTTCCTAAGGGGGGGACTCTAACAAGTGACGTGATTCCTTTACGTCTTAAAAAAAATCAAAATCTTGTCGTCAGCCTTTATGTGAAACAGCCTAGTGGTAACGTTACTTGGCATCGCTATTCCATGCAAGATACATATGTGGCAACCGGAAACCATGTCTCGGATCATTTAAGCACAGCTTTTGGAAAAACTTATCAAGAGTGGTTCTGGTTAAGCGGGGTTGATGTTCAGGCTGCCTCGTCAGTTAAAGGGACAATTGCTGTAATAGGAGATTCAATGGTAAATGGCAATCATTCTACACCAAATGCCAACCTTAGATGGACGGATGATTTAGCCAGACGTTTAAACGAAGACATGCCAAATACATGGTCGGTCGTTAGTTCAGGGATTTCTGGAAATCGGTTGTTGAGTCAGCCCCCTGAGAAAGGACTAAAGGCAGCAAACCGTATTCAACGAGATGCCTTCAATCTTACAGGCATTAAAGCGATCATTATCAGTGAAGGAATGAATGACATTCGCCATGCCAATGCCTCAAATGGACCTATCAGCAACCAAATTATTGCTGAAATGAAACAATTAATCTCAGGAGGCCATAAGCGGGGGCTTAAGGTATATGGGGCCACTTTGACTCCTTTTAAAGGAGAAAACCTTTACAGTCAAACTGGCGAAGAGACTAGAGAAGCCGTTAATCATTGGATTCGAACCAGTCACGAATTTGATGGGGTAATTGATTTTGACAAAGCGGTAAGAGATCCGAAACATCCCAAACAATATCGTTCAGATTATCAAGCCGGAGACCATTTTCATCCAAATGATAAAGGCTACCAAGCGATGGCGGATGCAATCAACCTGACTCTTTTTAACAAGTGAGTTAGGAGGGGGAAATCCTATCCAAAGAAAATGAGACTAAGGGGATTTTAGAATCATTAACAGGATAGCCTTTTGTCTGCAAGCTGGGGCGTTTCTTCATAAAAGAAGGAACGCCTGTTTATTAAACTAAAAAACATATATTTTGTTTATGGTGAACGGAAAGATAAGTGTTGTCATGCTAATGGTTGTGATCCCATCAAGCCCATTAACATTTCGAGATGCCAAAATCGGGCATTATAATTGCCTTTTCGTAGAACAGGCTTTATCTAGTCCCTTTTACCCTTCTGAGGATGTTGGGTATTATTTACATTTTATTTCCAGTTGTAATAGGTTGTATTTTTAGAGAAAAGTGAACATCTATTTTGGTGTTTTCCCACTGCTCCTTCCATTGTTTGGTTGTCATCCTTGGACTAATCGGCGATGTGGTCAGCAAGCCAAATTGGAGGGGGTCAACATGCTCCTTTTGCATCTTTTCCAAAAGTGCTGTTGTTTGATGTTCTAAAGACATTTCTATTTCTTTAGTTAGGGAAGACAGTTCATTTTGATTAAGTAAATCTTCGTTTCCTTGATATTCCTCAAGTCTACCGCTGATTTGATCAGTAACATGCAATACATTCGTTTTGACGTCCAATCGACAGTTAACTTTTGATCGGACTTGGCCCAACACGAGCTGCTGCTTTGGCAAGGCGAAAAGTTTTACATAGCGGTCATTGCCAAGTAGCTGAAAAAGTTGGTCATCCATTTCATGAATCGTTGTCTTTAATTTATCCCCATCAAAAAGGGCTGTTCCGTCATAGGATAGCCTTTCACCGTTTGCTTTAAAAACTGGTAAAATGGGATCCTGTAAAGGTGAATACAACTGTTTCATAAACTGATGAAGATTCACAATACTCATGTCTCCTTGATTATACTTTTCGTAGTGTTTCAACATTCGATATAGATAATAATCAAGATTTTGCTGTTTTTCCAATTGATTTTTTAAATAAGCTTCAAAATTGCCGTCAACAACAACAATATACAAACGTGGAGAGATGCTTGGGTCCGTAAACAAGGTGTTAATTAATGGTCTAATTCCATCCGAAGCCAGATTCTTGTTGATGAAGACCATTCGAAGTTGTCCCATTTTGAGTTCTCGATAGTAGTTTAAATTAAATTCTTTCTCGCCTTGTTTGATAAGTTTAACTGTGGAGGAAAAGCTCTGCTTTGTTTCATCTTCTAGTGGAGGAACTAATGTCGTAAGTAATAATTGACCACTTGGATCATTTTTAACTGATAAAAAGATGACAGGTGCAATTTCCTCGATTATATTATTTTCAGTAAAGGGACTGCACCCTGAATCGAATAGGAAAAGGCAAAAAACAGCGAAAAAAATAGCAGGTTTAATTCCTTTCATTTGCTGTCCCCCCTTCGTTTTCGTTTAATGGCAATTAAAAGGGTTATCGGAAGAAGGAGATAACTCAAAGAACTTAAGTAAATGTCTAAGAATAGCCAAAAGTGGTATTGATAGGGGAGTTTCCAACAACAATTATAGAGGGTCAGAAGACTCGAAAAAGTAACGACAGCGCATAACAAATAACCCTTTCTTGTTGTTGGAAGATCCCATTTCGCCATGGTTATTCGGGATAGACCATAAAAGAACAAGAAGAAGAGTGCTAATGCAAATAGTATATAAAACAGGTAAACAGAAATGACAATGATGTCTATTCGCTCAAAACCTGGGGATTGAAGATACTTGATCATATCAATTGTAGGAAACAAGGTTTTACTTAAATAGTTAGATCCGAAAAATAAAATGGCACCTATGAATAAAAGAAGGTATTCAATGACAGATATTAAATTTCCTATCGTAAAATATTTAAGTGGCTTCTTCTCGTTCGTCAACCATGGTTTCAAGAAAATTAGGTACTCCGGTCCTGACAATGATGACCACATAAATAGTAACCCTTTCCAGGAAAACCAAGTAAGGCTATGCGGGATCAATGGATATAAATCGTGAATAGATGAATTAGGTGTAAACGGGATCAGAATAGTGATCCAAATAACCCAAAAGGCGCTAAAAATAACAATGACTACAAAATGGATCGTTTTTTCCATCCCTTTAGATGTAAGATATAAACTTGAGAGAAAAATGAATAAGATTAACCAATTATTGTTTATAGAAGGGAAAATATATTGGTGTATAATATCGGAATATCCTAAGATGACGACGGCTATCTTAATAAAACAAATGAAGAGACCAACAAAAGCATAGAACCGAATCAGTCGCTTTCCAAAAAGTTTTGTTATCCCTTGAACGCCATCATTGAGATACTTAGATTTCCAGCACTTAGACAAAATAAGAAGGTTTAATTGAGATATTAACCCGATCCCTATAATGACTAAGATCATATAAGGATAGATTAAATACCTTTGGAAAATTAAGGGCATATAAAGGATTTGTATTCGATTAACCAAGAAAATCAGGTAGGGACCGCTATTCGTTTTGGATTTTTCAAATAAAGAAAAGGGTTTAATACAAATCACCTTCTGTTTTTTATACGCCATTTTTGTAAGGGGCTTAAAAACCTTGGCCGTTCTTTTATCCACGAAAGAGGGACCCGGATAAAAAGGTCATTCCAGTCTTTGAGATAAAGTGGGGTAATAGGAGCTAAATAAGGCTGCTTTAAAGAGGTTAGTCCTATTAAGTGAACAAAAATGATAAACATCCCAAGAACAATTCCTGGAAGTCCAATTAATTGAGATAAAACAAGGAGAAAAAATCGTAATAATGTAATAATTTTTGTCATTAAATAGTCGGGAACCAAAAAAGAAGTAATGGCGGAAATCCCTACTGAAACAATAAGGATATTGCTGGTAACCCCTGCTTGAACGGTGGCCTGACTAATAACAATGCCGCCTATCACTCCTAATATTTGTCCGGATTTTGTAGGCATACGCAAGCTGGCTTCTTTTATGATTTCTAAAGTAATCAACATTATTGTCGCTTCCCAAAAAGGGGTAAAAGGGAGCTGGCTTCTGGATTTTAACAAAACATATAAAATTTGAAGTGGAATTACTTGATAATGATGCTCTGTAAGCGCAACATAAAGCGGAACTAATGTTAAAGTAAGAAAAAAGCTAAAGAATCGAATACATCTTAGAAAACTTGCAATAAACCAGCGAAGGAAATAATCCTGGGGTGATTGAAATAGATTGAAAAAATTAATTGGACCAATAAGTCCATTAGGTGTTTTATCAACTAAAAAGACAAGTTTCCCTAATACAAGTGAGTGGGAACAGACATCCGGTCGTTCTGTTTCCAAAAATTGCGGGAAGAGCGTATGCCTATGATCTTCAATAAAAGCCTCAACTTGGGAGGCGTCAAAGAATTGGTCAAAATCAATGCTCATCATTTTCTCTCTTGCAATAGAAATGAACTCGGGATTAGTTAAACCTTCGATATACATCATTACCACTTTCGTTCGGCTTAAAGAGCCGATGGTAAATGTTTCTGTTTTCAACGCAGTTATGGGAAGACGTTGTCGTATCATTGTAATATTTTGGTCGATTTGTTCTACAAAGCTGTCTTTTGCCCCATATATGACGGTTTCGGTTTCGGGGGGCTCGATGGAACGAGTGAACTTTGTCTCTAAAGGAACGGCCAACCAATGGTTTTGGGTTGGATCGTATAATAGAACAGATCCATGAACGATTTCCTTTTCAGCCTCTTCAAGATACGATAGTTTTTTTATTTTGGCGTTTAAAAGACTTTTATTAATCTGATCCTTTGAACACTGCTTTAAAGGCTCCACAATCACCTCATTTAATCTTTCATTATCAATTAAGGTTTTTATGTAATATAGAAATATCTTTTCTCCTAAGTTGGTATCAAGGGAAATGATTTCGGAGTCTTCCATATTAGCAAGAGATTGCGTTAATAACCCATCGGTCAGAGGTGTTTTAGAAGACACTAGTTCCTTTTCATTTTTTTGTCTAGGCTTTTTAGTCAACAAGATCCCCATCACCTTAAAAAAAATTAAAATGCTTTTTTAAGTATCTAATCATAAAAAGAATTTTATTCATTGGAATATGATGATGGATAATTAGGAGTTAAACAATAATAAAAGACTAGTTCAAGCATTAACATAATGAGTAATAAGAGTTGGGAGGACTACTTTCAAATGAAGCCATCATTATAAAAGAAAAGAGGGTTTTTCTTATTTAAATAAAAGGAGTAGAATATAAAGTGTCGTTTTTAAATAAATAATAAGGGTGACAGAATGGCGAAATGGGAAGACGAAAATAGGATCCAAACAGGTTAACAATTAGGAAAGGGCATTTTATTCTAATCAGCTGCTATTTTTATTAGCCAAGCAGGGAATAGGATTATCGTTAAAGAGTTATTGTTTTTTTGAAAGGAGTAATCATATGAAAAAAATACTAGTTAGTATAGGGATAGCTGTTATTGGATTAGGGTTGATGTTGCCGTCCTTCAGTTCAATTGCCAAGGCGGACGCCGTTCCTGGTGACATCATTGTTACTTTAGGACAAGATTTAACAGCTGATCAACAAAATCAAGTTTTAAATGATATGGGTGTCAATAAAGACGATGTACAGATTGTCTACGTCAATAATAGCGAAGAACATCAATACCTCGACAAGTATGTTCCGCAATCCGAAATTGGAACAAAATCTATATCTTGTGCGGAAATTACTTTAGGAAATAAAGGCGATGGGTTAGTCGTTCAAACGAACAACATTACTTATATCACTTCGGACATGTATCGAAATGCGCTTTCGACGGCCGGCGTGACCGATGCCAAAATCTACGTGACGGCACCATTTCCTGTATCAGGAACCGGAGCACTGACTGGGATTATTAAAGCCTATGAAAAATCGAGCGGATCAGCAATTAACGAAACGCAGAAGCAAGCAGCGAATGAAGAAATGGCCCAAACAGCGCAATTAGCTTCTAAACCGGATGTCGGGCAAGACAAAGCCGTTCAATTCATGCAGCAGGTTAAAGAACAGATTTCCAAACAAAAGCCGCAAACAACAGATCAATTAAGATCTTTAATTCAACAAGTAGCTGACAATATGGGCATTAAGCTGACTGCTGACGAATTAAATCAATTAGTGGACCTATTTAATAAAATAAAGAATTTAAATATTGATTGGACAAAAGTTAATCAAACTTACCAGACGGCAAAAGCTAAGTGGGATCAATTTTCTAATTCAGACCAAGGAAAAAGTATTATCAGCAGTTTTCTTGCCTTTTTAAAATCGATCGGGCACGCTATAATGTCCTTTTTCAGTAAATCTTAAGTTAACGGAATAAGCATAACGGAAAAACGCATAGAGAATCGCTAACGGGTTCACTTCAGAGGTGCAAACAACTAACTATCAAGGTAAATCGCACAGCTTTTCACATAGTCATTCGGTACCGACCCCCAAAAGTTAGAGTGAAAAAATCTAACTTTCGGGGGTAACCACCGTTTCACATAGTCATTCACCGTGGACCTTTTCCAATCACAGTTTAATTTACATGGGTGGATATAATTATTGGAGGTGTGTGAATTAACCGGTGATTGAGCAAGTGAAAGGTAGGGGGATTACCAAGTCATTTGGATATACCTGTTAAAATAAATGTTGGATTATCGAAGACTTTGTGAAAAAATGGTTCTTAAGGTAAAAACCGGAGTGTAATGGTTAACAAGAAATTTTAGAGTCACCTGTGATCGTTGAAATAAGCGGAGATTTTTCCGTTATCAACCAAAGTAGCGTTCAGTTCGTCATAAATAAGCGGAGTTTTTCCGCTTAAACAAAAAGAAATGACCCATTTTCATGTTTTTCGAGTCAATAGTCGGAATTTCTCCGTCTATTTTAGCTATTTTTGGTGCTGATTTCTAAATAAGCGGAATTTCTCCGCTTATTTAGAAAGTTCACTTTAGCCATTTAATGAAATAGGTAATAGATGCATTTTAAAAAAATAATCAAACCGAATCTCAAAGGATTCGGTTGTTTTGACGCTTACTAGTCTTTTCTTTCTGTGATTTTATTGTGAATAGTAGTGTGATTGAAGGTGATAATTAGAGTTTTGCACCTCACAAGCGAACCCGTTAGAGAATTGCTGTGCGTTTTTCTATTACGTTCAGATCCTTATCAAATTAACAAAGCATGACTAAGAAGACCGTAAAGACAGTGCAGGGAGTAATAGCGGGTAGTTTACTTGTCATTGCGGTAGTTTTTTTTATGGGGAATTTTCGTTCTAAGCTTAAGAGTACGGACCGAATTTCCTAAATCAGTGTCTTCGTTTATTTTAACTATTGGGGGTAACCGTATGTTGAGAACTAAACTAATAGACCTTTTAAACAGTCATTATCCGATTATACAGGCACCAATGGCGGGGGGAATCACAACGTCTCAATTGGTAGCAGAAGTATCTAGTTGCGGTGGTTTAGGGATGATTGGAGCGGGTTATATGACCCCTGATCAAATAAGAGAACAAACGAGTGAAATTAAGCAGTTAACCTCAAGGCAATTTGGTATTAATCTGTTTGTCCCGAATGATCTTCCTGTTTCAGAAAAAAACATCGAATGGGCAAATGAAAAATTGGAATCTATATGTAAGGAATTAAAGGTTCAACACCCTGATCGTATTGAAGTCCCCAACTATAAACATCTGGTTAACCAATTTTATGAACAGATTAAGGTGCTGATCGAAGAAAAGATTCCAATTTGTTCCTTTACATTTGGCCTTCCTTCAGAACCAATTATTAAAGAGTTAAAACAACACTCGATAATTTTGATCGGAACAGCTACCACTGTTTCTGAGGCTATTGAAGTTGAAAATAAAGGAATGGACATAGTGGTTGTTCAAGGAAGTGAGGCTGGCGGGCATCGAGGGGATTTTCTAAAAGACACTCAAGAAAGTTTAATTGGACTTATGTCCTTGATTCCTCAAGTTGTTGACCATGTCAAGATCCCTATTGTTGCTGCTGGTGGGATAATGGATCGAAGAGGACTCATGGCTTCGCTTTGTTTAGGAGCACAAGGCGTTCAGATGGGTACCGCCTTTTTAACATGTATTGAAAGTGGTGCACATCCGCTTCATAAAGAGGCTATTCTCGGGACCACAGAGGATCAGATTGTCTTAACTCGCGCATTCTCAGGCAAGTGGGCAAGGGGGATAAAAAATAGATTTATTTCAGAAATGCAGGAATATGAATCGTCTTTACCTGCTTTTCCAGTTCAAAATTCATTAACTAAGAGTATAAGAAAGGCTGCGGCTTTAGAAGGAAAAAAGGACTTTATGTCGCTTTGGTCCGGTCAGAGCCCAAGACTCGCCAAAAACCAACGTGTATCAACGTTAATGAAATCATTAATTGATGAGCAGTCTAAATCTTTCGAAGACTTAACTTGATTCGTTCATACATGTTACTCGAAATAGATCTTTTAAATCGACCCCTCTTACCAATGAGGCTGACCATTTATAAGATTGTTAACTAGCTTACTGATTCTAAAAAAGCTTGGATCCTTGAATTATAGGGATTCAAGTTTTTATTGTTTTAAGCAAAGGTTCTATGAGAAATAGAAGCGTGCAGATAATGGCTATGGGAATTTTTGAGAACGATCTTGAATAAGATGTTATAAACAACTATATCAATTGTTTATAACAACTGGTTAACAAGTTTTCACCACTATATACCTTAGTTATTCAAAGTTTTTAGGGGTAAATTCATTCAAAAGTAATCTTAATCTAATAACTTACAAGAAGATGATAGGTGGTTTTTAGGATGGATACGCCATTATATGAACAGATATTTAACGATTTGCTGATGCAAATAAAGACAGGAAAGTTATCTCCTAATGACCGCGTGCCCTCCGAAAAGGAACTGGCCGTTCAATTTCAAGTTAGTCGAATTACGTCAAAAAAATCATTAGATAAACTTGCTCAGATAGGTGTTATTGAACGAATACGTGGGAAAGGCTCTTATGTGACCAATCGCTTGCCTGACTTTGCTGAATTAGATCTGCAAGAAGATGCCCAGTCTAAAATGACTGAGCTTGATACAAAAGCGGGCCTCATCGGATTGATTGTTCCGGATTTTCTTTCAGACGGTTATGGTAGAGATCTTTTAAGAAGCATAGAGAAGCAATGTTCTAAGTATCAACTTAATTTGATTATTAAATGTACATATGGTGTTCAAGAGGAAGAAGAATTAGCCATAAAAACTTTAATTCAGCGGGGCGTGAAAGGACTTATTATCTACCCTGTAAACGGAGAACATTATACTGAGGCTCTTCTGAGACTGGTTGTTGACAAATTCCCATTGGTACTAGTTGATCGTTATTTAAAAGGGATTCCGGCTAATGCGGTTTACACCGACCATAGAGAGGCATCCATAAAGATTACGGATTATTTATTAGACCGAGGTCATAGGTATATCGCTTTTATTTCACCTCCTGAAGAGTTCACATCCTCTATCGAAGAACGCCTAACAGGGTTTACGTCTGCCCATCTACAAAGGGGGCTTGCAGTTAACCCGGATTATATGATTACTGAATTGTTTAGTACACTTCCTATTTTTGATTTCAATCACGAATTTATAGAGGATCAGTTAAAATTGGAAGCGTTTATCCACAGAAATCCTCAAGTTTCTGCGTTCATCGCCTGTGAATATGAAATTGCCTTGGTATTGTCTCATGTTCTTAAAAAGCTTGGAAAGCGGGTGCCAGAGGATTATTCCATTGCCTGCTTTGACCATCCCAAAATACCTAATACCGATGTTGTCATCACACATATTAAGCAAAATGAAACGAAGATGGGGATTAAGGCTGTAAATAATATCCTCGATCAACTCAATCAGAAAGATGGCCCTATCCAAACGGTCATTGATTTTTGTTTGATAGAAGGAAGTTCCACTAAAGAGGTATTAAAAGTATGAAGGCTATATAAAAATATTTTGAATAGTTGGTTGGCATATTGATATGTGAAATATAATATCAATAAATTAAAGACGTACCAAGGAGTAGAACCGGTATATCAGGGATCTGCTAATTGGTATTAGTCTAATCCATTGATGAAAACGCTTTCCGTTTAAAATTAGATTTGTAAGCGCTTAATAATGGTGAATTCTATAATATCACAATTTCGATATAAGGAAGGAGTGATGTCCATGTAACCTTATACCTTTTGTTAAATGACACCTGCCTACATATTTTGAAGAGGGGGATGAACATGAAGCGTTTTTTAAAGAAAAGTTTAGTTGGTGCTGTTACATTGACCATGGCTATTTCTTTAAGCGCATGTGGCGGTAATAGCTCAGCGTCATCTGGCACAACCACAAATAAATCAGGCGGGGGAGGTTCAGGCTCCAGCTCGGGTTCTAAGACCATCACGATTGCCTATCAAAATTACGGATCACCACCAAACTATACGCAGGAATGGTTAAACAAGGCTAAAACGGCATTTGAGAAACAACATTCTGGAGTCACAATTAAACTAGAACCTATTTCGGCTTCTGAGAATGATTTTTATACAAAGATTGATTTAATGATGAAGTCAGCAAGTACGGCTCCAGATATTGTTACCGAAGATACGTTCTTAATTAATTCGGATGCGTCAGCTGGTTATTTGGCACCTCTTAATAAGTATGTGAATAGCTGGTCGGATTGGTATGAATTTAGCAATGCTATGAAGAAAGGGAGCACAGGAGCTGACGGAAATGTTTACGGTGTTCCATACAGCACAGACACGCGTGGTCTTTGGTATAACACGGAAATCTTTAAAAAGGTCGGCCTTCCAGTTCCATGGACACCTAAAAACTGGAATGATGTATTAAAAGCTGCAAAAACCATTAAGGCAAAAGATCCAAGTGTTGAAGTGCCCTTTTATGCGCAAGTAGGCAAGGCAACAGGGGAAGCCACTTCTATGCAAACTTTTGAAATGCTCCTCTATGGGACAAATGATACCTTATACGATAACTCAACAAAGAAATGGATTGTTAAAAGCCAAGGTTTCTTAGACTCCCTTAAATTTATTCAGACACTCTCCCAAGATAAATTAAACGCACCTTTATCTGTTTTATTAACCGGTCAAGCTGATCAAACTATGGCCCAACAGTTGGCTCCAAAAGGTCAGGTAGGTATAGCATTGGATGGAAACTGGATTCCAGGTAACTGGCTACCAAATGGTGCCGCTCCATGGCCAGATGCGACAAAAGTGATGAAATTGGCTGCTATGCCAACTCAGAATGGGCAAGATCCCGGATTTACTTCATTAGCTGGCGGTTGGACACTGTCCATTTCTAAGCTATCACAAAACAAAGATTTAGCAGCACAATTTATAGAGTTAGCAGTTAATAAAGAAAACGATGAATGGTTTGATGTGCATGCGGGTAACCTTTCACCTCGTACAGATGTTGGAAAGGATCCATCTTATACCAATACACCAGGTCAAGAATACGGAGCCGCATCTTCTTTCGTTAAATTTGCTCATTTCCGTCCTGCTAATCCTGAATACCCAACTGTTTCTACTCAAATTCAAGCAGTCGTTGAAGCCGTGGCAACAGGTGCTGAAACACCGGAGCAAGCTATGGACCAATATGCCGCAAGTGTTCAACGAATTGTAGGAGCGAGCCATACTGAAACGAAATAAGGTCTGGATTTTAGGGCAGCGCCGTACGTGTACGGCGCCTGCCAACCTTTAAAATAAGGAGGGCGATACGATGGGGTTGGAGATTGCAACAAAACAAGCCAATCAAAAAACGATCCGCTCAAGACGAAATAAGAGGGATGGTCTCCGTGCTATTTTATTTTTGTTCCCTACGTGGGTGTTGCTTCTTGTCTTTTTCTTTTTACCAATTGTCCTGACCTTTTATTATGCGTTTACCAATATGTCTTTGACAGGTGTGGGGTCTGCTCATACACAATTTATCGGATTTGCTAATTTTACAGCTATGTTTAAGGACCCAAGTTTCCGAATCAGTGTCATTAACACCATTATTTTTCTCCTTTTATCTGCAATTGTTGGTCAACAGGTTTTGGGACTCATTATTGCTTTGTTAATGGACGAAAAGAAACGATGGTTCCGCAGTCTCATAGGAATTTTAGTTATAGCCGGATGGGTGACACCAGAGATTGTAGTGGCCTTCATATGGTTCGCCTTTTTAAATACTAGCGGAACCTTGGATGTGACCTTAGGCTGGTTTGGGATTAAACCGATCTCTTGGTTAACAAGTTTTCCAATGGTAAGTGTGATCGTCGCAAATGTCTGGCATGGAACTGCTTTTTCAATGTTAGTTTATCAAGCCGCACTTGGTGACGTCCCAAAAGATATTCAAGAAGCTGCCAAAATTGATGGCGCTAGCGGCTGGCAAAGATTATGGAAAATTACCATCCCGATGATTCGCGGTTCAATCGTGACAAATATGGTCTTAATTACACTCCAGACTCTTGGCCTATTTACGTTAATTTATGCTCTGACAGGAGGCGGCCCTGGCACTTCAACGGAGACCCTTCCGATCTATATGTATCAAGCGGCTTTCTCAAGCTATCAACTCGGATATGGGACAGCAATTTCACTCATTCTGTTACTAATTGGGATTATTTTTAGTGTTGGTTATATCAAGGTTTCCAAAGTTAATTTATAAAGGAGGGGGAACAAATGGGAAACATGCAGCGTAAACAGTTTTTTATTTCGAAGGTCATTCCTTATACCATACTGACGATCATTGGAATTCTATTTATTATCCCTCTTTTATGGATGATATTGGCTTCCTTTGATAGTCATGCTTCATTAAAAGCCGCTCTGCCTCAGCAATGGACATTAGGGAATTTTCGTTCAGTTCTTACCAATCCGTCTAATATTCAATCATTTGTAAATGGTGTCATCTTATCACTTGGCCAGTCGATTCTTGTTGTCATTCTTGCTGGTTTAGCTGCGTACCCGCTTTCAAGATACCAGTTAAAATATAAAAGACCTTTTATGTACACCATACTCTTCTCAACGGGACTTCCAATAACCGCCGTAATGGTTCCAGTCTATGAATTATTTGTTCATTTTCATTTACAAGATTCTATTATTTGGACAATGATCTTTTTAACGGCCTCATCGCTTCCTTATGCGATTTGGATCATGAAAAATTTCATGGATTCTGTTCCGCTAGAGCTAGAAGAAGCAGCTTGGGTAGATGGCGGTTCTATTTTGCAAACCTTATCTCGAATCGTGATGCCATTAATGCTGCCAGGCGTCTTTACAGTAGGTATCTTTACTTTTTCAGGAAGCTGGGGGAACTTTTTTGTTCCGTTTATTTTGATACAGACACCATCCAAATTGCCGGCATCAGTTAGTATTTATCAATTTTTCGGCCAATATGGAATGGTGCAATACGGGCAATTGGCTGCCTTCTCATTTATATATACAATTCCTGCTGTTCTCTTGTATATCTTGTCACAGCGCTTCATGTCTCAAGGATTTAATTTTAGCGGGGGAACCAAAGGATAGACAGTTTAAATTGAGAAGCCAATTATAAAACGGTTTTCTTAAGCTTCGAAATTATTTGTGATATTATTGAGTGAATTGCCAAATTAATTTGATAGGAAAAGAGGATGAAATGATGACAAAAATCGGAATGCGTATTCCTTCAAAAATTGGAGCTTTAGGAATGGATGGATTAGCTGAATGGGCAAGCCAAATCGGTTTGGATGTTATAGATGTCCCCAAATACGATATTGAGGTAAAAACAGTTCTAGAAAAATATGGCTTGGAAGTTGGCTCTATTGATGGAACAGGCGCTGTAGGATCTACCAAACTATTAAGCAAAAACGAAACTGATCGAGCAGAAGCTGTATCGGCTTTAAAAAGTCAGTTGACCGAAGTCTCTGAATTAGGCGGTCAGATTATTTTTATTTGCTTAGTGCCTGAAGATCCGAATCAATCGAGAGCTAGCAGTTTTGATATTTGGAAAGAAACATTCCCGGAGCTTGTTAAGCATGCTGAGAGCTGCAACGTTTATTTTGCACTTGAGGGGTGGCCTGGACCTGCACCGACACATCCGACCATTGGGTGTACACCTGAAATGTGGCGGGCAATGCTGGAAGCGATTCCCTCTAAGCATTTTGGTATCAACTATGACCCTTCACATTTAGTTCGATTACGCGTTGATTACTTAAGAGCTTTGGAGGAATTCGGTGAGCGCATAACATATTGTCATGGAAAGGACACCGAGATTTTGCCAGAGGAATTATATGAAAGCGGGACACTTCCAGCTACATTTGGGACGAAGTACGCATTTTCAGAGGGAGGATGGCGTTATACTATTCCAGGTCAAGGGACAGTCGATTGGGGAAAGGTAGCCGTACGTCTTGAGAAATTTGGTTATACAGGAAACGTGGGGATTGAACTTGAGGACCATCGTTTCTGGGGCAGTCTTGAAGCAGAACAGAACGGAATTATAAAAGCAAAGGAACATTTACAACTCTATTTTAAGTAATCGAATAGCTATAAATCTTGCTTATTTCATCACGTTCCTAATCCCTATTTGTCACCGCTTTGATCAACCTTGAAGAATCACAGCTGGATTTATTAGGCGTTGCATCATGACTGTTAAATGAAAATATTAAAGCAGCATTAACGAAATTAATTTGTTCTGATATTTTAAGCCGTTTAACTGATTCTCATTTAAAAAAAGCGAATGGGGGGCAAAACATGAGACAACTTAGAGTTGGCATTATCGGAACTGGCGGCATGTCACGCGTCCACGGAAGACAACTTAAAGAATTAAATGAAGTCGTGATTGAGGCCGTTGCGGACCCGAGTGAAACGCAAAGAGAAAGCTTTGCTCGGGAATTTGAGGTTGAACAATCAAGAACTTATACAGATTATCAACTCATGCTAAAGGAAACCGAATTGGATGCGGTTGTGATTTGCTCGCCTCATATGCTTCATTACCAGCAGGCAAAGGATGCCATAAAGTCAGGACTTCATGTTTTGTTGGAAAAACCAATGGTTTGCTCATCCGCTGAGTGTCGAGAGCTTATCAAACTTGCCAGCGACCACGGCATTATCCTTCAGGTATCCTATCAAAGACACTTTCACCCTGAATTTCAGTACATAAGAGAGTGTGTTCAGAATGGACTAATTGGAAAATTAACAACTGTAAACGCTTCTCTTTATCAAGACTGGAATACACTTACGGCGAACACTTGGAGACAGAATCCTTCGTTGTCCGGGGGTGGCATGTTGATGGATTCAGGCAGTCACATTATCGATGTCCTGCTATGGATCACCGGTCAACAGCCCGAGGAGGTTCATGCCACTATTGAGACAACCGGATTTCCAGTAGAAATTAATTCGATGACAACACTGCGCTTTTCAGATGGTCTTTTAGGTTCATTGACTATAATTGGGGATGCTCCATGTTGGCATGAAACCTATGTTTTTGGTGGAGAAAAAGGCGCCATCTTTTACGATAATGGAGAACTAACCCTGCGTTATTTGGATCAAAAGCCACTCATTCCAACTCTTCCAGTCCAAACGACCAATCAAGATAAACGTTTTATAGAGGCTATTTTAGGCCGAAATGATGATTACGTAAGAGGGGAATATGCTTTGAAAGTGATTGAGTTAACGGAGAAAATATACGCTTCTGCTAACTATAAGCTTCAAATCTAATTAGACGGGATGGATCAACTAATGACACGAATCGTGCGAATTGGAATTATTGGGTGCGGTGGAATTGCAAATGGGAAGCATCTTCCTAGTCTAAGTAAGCTGCAAAACGTGGAGTTAGTGGCGTTTTGTGATATTGAAGTTGAAAGAGCGATCAAGGCCAGCAAAGAATATGGATGTGAAAATGCTGCTGTCTACGAGGATTATAAAGTGCTTCTTAAGGATGAATCGATTGAAGTGGTGCATGTCTTAACACCCAATGCCTCACATGCTGAAATATCAGTTGCGGGACTTGAAGCGGGAAAACATGTGATGTGTGAAAAGCCTATGGCGATCAATTCAGAAGAGGCTAAGCAAATGGTTGAAGCTGCTAAGCGAACGGGCAAAAAGCTAACCATTGGTTACAACAACCGCTTCCGACCAGACAGTTTACACTTAAAACAATTGTGTGAACAAGGTGATTTAGGTGAGGTGTATTATGCCAAAGCGCATGCGATTCGCCGAAGAGCTGTTCCGACATGGGGTGTTTTCCTGGATGAAGAAAAGCAGGGTGGTGGACCGCTCATTGACATTGGGACACATGCCCTTGATCTCACATTATGGATGATGGATAACTATCAGCCTAAGGCCGTGTTAGGGACGACCTATCATAAACTGTCTCAAACGAAAAATGCGGCTAATGCCTTTGGACCGTGGGATCCAGAAAAATTTACGGTCGAAGATTCAGCGTTTGGTTTTATCACAATGGAGAATGGGGCAACGATCGCATTAGAGTCGAGTTGGGCTCTTAATACACTTGAAGTTGATGAGGCAAAATGCTCTTTAAGCGGGACTAAAGCAGGAGCTGATATGAAAGGCGGCCTTCGCATTAATGGGGAAGAGTTCGGTAAGCTTTACACCAAAGAAGTCGATCTTGGCAGTTCTGGTGTAGCCTTCTTCAGTGGCAAAAAAGAATCGGATGCGGACTTAGAAGCACGGCTGTGGATTGAGGCCATCGTCAACAATACAGAGCCACTCGTGAAGCCTGAGCAAGCTTTTGTGGTCACTCAGATTCTTGAAGGAATCTATGAATCTGCCAAAACGGGTGAAGCCGTTTACTTTAATTAACTCAAAAGATAATGTGAAAAAAGTCATTTTTAGAAAGCCATTTAATAATGTGTGTTACGATCCCCTGCCCAAATAGCAGGGGGGCTGAATTAAGAGAGTCGGTATCTAAACGGAGAAAGAACAATCCTTCATCGTTAGGTGTGTCAAAATGAGGATTAAAAGGAGGCGCAGTATGTCGAATAAAATCAGAATTGGTATTATCGGGAGCGGCGGCATTGCAGGTTCTCACGCGAAGGCTTATAAGCAAATGGAGGATGTTGAAATTGTCGCTGTACAAGATATTATTCCTGGAAAGGCTGAAGCCTTTATTTCAAGATGGGAAATAAACGGGGCTGTCGGATTTCAAGATCATCTCGAATTACTCAAACTCGATTTGGATGGGGTGAGTATCTGTACACCTAATAACGCGCATCACAGAACGAGTATAGCTGCTCTGACGGCGGGCAAAAATGTGCTCGTCGAAAAACCGCTTGCCGTGACCCTTCAGCAGGGAATTGAGATGGTTCAAGCGGCGAAAAAGTCAGGGAAACTCTTAACGGTAGGGTTCCAGCCTAGGTATGATCCAAATATGAAAGCCGTTAAAGAAATCGTTCAAACACAGCTCGGAGACGTCTATTATGTTCAGACAGGTGGAGGCAGGCGTCGAGGGATGCCAGGCGGAACATTTATTAACAAGGAACTGGCAGGGGCTGGAGCTATGGCAGATATTGGCTGCTATTCACTCGATTTAGCTCTAAACGCATTGGATTATCCAAAACCTTTAACCGTCTCTGCTTACACCTCAAATCATTTTGGAACAAATCCTTTTTACCATCCTGAAGCAGACCGATTTGAAGTGGAAGATTTTGGCGTTGCTTTGGTTCGCCTTGAAGGTGATAAAGTTTTGAATTTCAAGATTTCTTGGGCTATGCATATGGATTCTCTAGGACCCACCCTCTTCCTTGGAAAAGAAGCAGGTCTTAAACTGACCCCTGCTGGTAACGGGCCATGGAGCGGTGTTTGGGATGGAGGCATAGGTTCTGTTGAACTCTTTCACGATTTCAAAGGTCACCATGTGGACACCACAATACCTGTTCAGGAGCATGCTATTGATATCTTTTATGAAAAAGTACGAGACTTTGTTGTCGCTATTAAAGAAGGGAAGGGAGCGCCGATTCCAGCCGAGCAAATTCTCTTCAATCAAGCGATTATAGACGGCGTTTTGCGTTCTTCTGAGCAAGGTCGAGAAGTAACGATCGAGATCCCTGAACTCTAACTCTTTTTTAAGGCTGTTTTCGTAAACTTTGTTGTTTTTTTAGGCTCCAATAAGCTCGCTTTCCGCGGGCAATCCGTGAGCCTCCTCGGCAAAATACGCCTGCGGGGTCTCACCTGGCTTGCTATTCCCGCAGGAGTCTCGTCTATTTCCACCTATTTTTTATCAACTAGCAACAATCTTTTAGAAAAGAGCCTTTTTTAAATAAAAACACGTACTTAACTTTAGTAGATGACGCTTGAACCTTTTGTTAGCAAAAGGTTCAAGCGTTTTTACATTTTATTATAAACGGTATTAAGACGGGATTAGAAAGCTAAGGTATAAGTTTTAGAACATTAATTAATGTGATAGAATGATTGGATGAACGAGGGGGTTTTTATGGGGAAGACAAGTGTCGGCGATAAAGTTTTTTTCCGTGATAGGTGTGAAAAGTTATGAAATCTATGAAATTAAGTAAAGTCACGTTAGCCTTATTCGTTATTTTTATGTATCTAATGGTCAGTGCTTGCAGTGATGGGAGCGGTCACTCATCCTCGCAAACTCAATCACTTCCCGATCTCAATTATCAGGGGAAACAAGTGATTGTCTTAAATAATAATCATGCTTCTTTTACCAAAAAAGATTTAAGTTTAGCTAACGGGAGCTGGCAATCCTTTTCTAATTTAGATGCTTTAAATCGTGTAGGTACAGCCAACGCTATGTTGTCAAAATCTCTCATGCCTTCAAAAGAGCGAGAGCCGCTTTATGTGGATCCTACCGGTTGGAAGAACAAAAAAATTGAAGTCAATGGGAAAACAGAATGGCTGTACAATCGCAGTCATCTTATCGGTTACCAATTAACAGGGGAAAATAATAATCCAAAAAATTTAATGACTGGTACAAGAAGTCTTAATGACCCAGGCATGCTTGTTTATGAAAACAAAATTGCGACATATATAAGGATAACAAATCATCATGTCCGTTACCAAGTCGAGCCTATATTTAGAGGAAATGAATTGGTCGCAAGAGGGGTTCATATGCAAGCCAAAAGTATTGAAGATAACCAAATTGATTTTAATGTGTATATTTTTAATGTGGAACCGGGTGTAACGATCAATTACGCAGATGGTTCTTCTAGAGTGGGCACAACAGAAAATAATCAGACCTCCTCTGCACAAGCAAAGGAAAGCACCCAGCCCTTAAATCCTGGTGATGGGAGTGTGTCTACGAACGAACTAACTGTACATGATGGGGGTAAGGCAACGGTAACCGTTAAAACAAAACCGAATGTACAAGGGACGATTGAAGTCGATTATGGCTCTGGTCCGAGTCACGCATCAGGGTTAGAACCTAAGACGTCGGACGCTAAAGGCAAGATTAGTTGGACTTGGACGGTCGGTTCAAGAACAAAAGCAGGTACTTATAATGTCATCATAAAGGTCAATGGGGAAACCATCACCAAACAGTTAGTTGTAAACTAACGATGCCTATTTTAAAATGATTGATTGTTTTACATGGAATGAGACGAAATCGTTCATTGTAAGCAATTAAAAAAGTGAGCAACCTCATAGAAAAAACCGAATCCTGAATGAGAGGATTCGGTTTTTTTCTTACGACTATTCCGTTTACTTAAACCCATTTGTCATTAAACTTGTTTGGCTGACAAATGGAGTCTTTCCTTTGTCAATCTTCCAAGGAGAAAGGAAACCAAGATTGAAAGGATCGACAATACAGCAATCATAGCAACGACGCCGAACCAGCCAAAGTTGGAATAAAAAGCGCCGCTTGCCGTCCCGCCGATACTGGATCCCGCATAATAAAAGAATAAATAGAGGGAAGCGGCTTGAGCTTTATCGTGAGTTGCAAGTTTTCCTACCCAGCCGCTAGCGATCGAATGTCCGGCAAAAAAACCATAAGTAAAGATGGCAATCCCTATAATTTTTAACCATAAGTTAGGACTTAAGGTGATACAAACACCTGCTAATAAAATAATCAAGGATAACTGTAAGATTCGCCTTTTTCCATGTTGGTCGGCCAACATCCCCATCCATGTTGAACTAAAGGTCCCGACAAGATAAACGATGAAAATAAAGCCGACTAAAGTCTGGCTAAGGGAATAGGGGGGCTTAATTAACTGGAAGCCAATGTAGTTGTATAAAGAAACAAAGCCGCCCATTAATAAAAATCCAATTGCAAAAAGGCAGAGAAGACTAGGTAATTTAAAATGACTAAATAAAGAGCGCGTTAAGTTTTTGATCTTAAAGCTTTGGGAGGCAAAATGAGTCGATTGCGGCAGAATCACCCAAAAAACGAAGCTTGAAAGTAAGCTAATCACACCAATTCCTATTAAGGCAGTATGCCAGCCAAATAGATCCGTTAAAGTCCCGCTAATGATCCGACCAGCCATTCCGCCGATGGAATTCCCGCTAATGTATAATCCCATCGCCATACCTAAGCTTTTGGGCTCGATTTCTTCACTTAAGTATGCCATGGCGACAGCTGGAAGCCCAGCCAAAGTGATTCCTTGTAAAATTCTGCATAACACTAACAAGCTAAAGCTTGGCGCAAATCCAGTTAAAATGGCAAGAATGGATGAAGCGATTAAGGAAAAAGTCATGACTCTCTTGCGTCCATAGACCTCTGATAAAGAACCTGCGATGAGCATGCTAATCGCTAAAGCAATCGTCGTGGATGATTGGCATAAGCTTGATATGGCAGGTGATAGGTGAAACTCGGTTGCGATTTCCGGCAGCAAGGGCTGAGTTCCCCATAGGATGGCAAACGTACAGAAACCGCCAGCAAATAAGGCAAGGCTCGCTTTCGTGAAGGCTTTTGTTCCACGCTGGATGTAAGGCATTGTTGATTTGAACTCCTTTAATGAATTTAGAAAAAGTGTTGAATATATTGTACAAATCGCTCAACAACGGGAGAGATATAGCTGTCTTTTAACCAGGCCACACCAATCTCCCTTTTGCAGATTGGATTCGTGACACGAATGAGTTTTATTTTTGTTTTATCTAAAACCTTTAGCTTAGGAACTAAAGAAACTCCTAATTTGGCGCCAACTAATCCGGCTACTGTCCCAATATCCTCCCCTTCAAACACAACATTAGGGGAGAAGCCGGCTTCCTTACATAACTCAAGTATAATCGTTTGCAATTCATTAACGTCTTTAAAAGAAATAAAAGGTTCATCCCGAACCATGTTTAAATCAATTTCGTGATAAGAAGCTAACGGATGATCAATGGATACAATGACAAACAACTCTTCAGTTATAAGCGGTTGACACTGGATCTCTTCATCTTCGTGATATAAAGAAATGAGGGCCAAGTCCGTTTTTCTTTGTTTTAATTGATCTAAGATTTGCCGATTAGAGGCTTGAGATAATTGGAATTTTACGTTCGGATGCTCCTGTTGATAAGAGCTTAACAAGTCAGGGACTAAACTGATTCCAAGTGAAGGCAAAAAGGACAAGGAGATTGTTCCCTTGTCTGGATGGATGTCGTCCCAAATTTCTTGTTTACCGATTTCAATTTGCTTAATCGATTGCTCAACTCGACTTAAAAACATTTTTCCATATCGGTTTAAATAAATGTTTCGACCTTTCCGGTCAAACAACTGAACGCCCAGCTCATCCTCAAGCTTTGAAATGGAGCGGCTAAGAGCTGGTTGAGATATTGATAATTGTTTGGCCGCGCGGGTAATGTGCTGGACATTTGCTACGCTCTGAAAATAAATAATTTGATGCCAATCCATAGAAGGACCTCACTTTGATCTTACTCTTCTTCTATCATACGCCTTTTCACGCATAACTTCTAATCGTTAATAGGCATGAAATCGATGCGCGAAAGTTATCGTTCTTGATTTAAAAACTATAGAAGGGGGGATGGACTTTGAAGAAGCAAATCGATCATCAGTTCGAATCGGGAATAGGGGAGGAGAGCTTTCACAGGAAAGGCGTGTGAATCTATTGACCTCTCATTATTCAAATGTTATTATAGGACATGTTGCTTTAATGCGTAAAAGCGTTTAAGTAATAGGCTGTTCAATTTCCTCATTAAATTTTTTAAATTGGAAAAGCTATAACTGGAATAATAGATATCTATTTATACGTCGTTATAAATCATTTATGAAACATTCCGCTGCTAAACGTTCAGTGGTTTTTTTATTTTAAGGTGAGTTAAAGGAATGAAACACGCTCTAGATTCAAAGGAAATCGGGATAGATAAAAGGAGTTAGACATCATGGAAAAACATCAAGGATTAAAAAAAGGCCTATTACCTAGGCATGCCCAATTCATTGCTTTAGCTGGTATGATTGGGACCGGTATCTTTAAAGGAAGCTCAGATACGCTTAATATAGCTGGGCCTAGTGTTGTATTAGCCTACCTTGCAGGCGGACTCTTGCTATTTATCGTTATGGCTGCTTTAGGAGAAATGGCGATGGCCTTTCCTCATTTAAATGTTCAGACGATCATTTATAAGGCATTTGGGTTTCGGGTCTCTTTTGTTGTGGGTTGGCTTTATTGGATCAACTGGATTCTTGTTACAGTAGTTGAATTATTAGCTGGAGGTTCTTTTTTACAATTTTGGTTGCCTCATTATCCACTTTGGTTATTAAGTTTGTGTTGTGGTGCTGTTATTATTGGTATCAATCTGTTTCAGGTTCAAATTTATGGAGAGTTAGAGTTCTGGTTTGCAGGAATTAAAATACTCGCTTTAGTCGCGTTTATTATACTGGGAGCTCTGATTCTATTTGGAATCATTCCTAGTCCTATACAAGCTCCGTTATCCAATTACACCAATCACGGCGGTTTTTTCCCGCACGGTGTAAGAGGGATACTAGGGGCACTCCTAATCGTTATGTTTTCTTATGGGGGAGCCGAGTTGGTCGGTGTAGCTGTTACGGAGGTTAAGGATGCTGAAAAGGTTTTACCAAGGATTATAAAAGGAACGGTTTTTCGGGTGATCACGTTTTATGTCTTTCCCATATTGATTATTTGTGGGCTCATTCCGTGGAATAAAGTTAGTAATGAGGGGAGCCCTTTTGTTCAAGTGTTTAGCTTATCAGGATTGCCGGGAGCAGCGACTGTTATGAATATTGTTCTTCTTACAGCCGTACTTTCGGCAGCTAACTCTGGTATTTATGCGACTTCACGAACGTTATTATCAATGGCTGAGAGCGGTGTGGCACCGAAGTCTTTGTTAAGAACGACTAGCAAAGGGATCCCTGTGTTTGGCATCCTTATTACAAGCCTTTGTATTATATTTGGTGTTATTTTGGCTTACTTCATGCCAAGCCAAATTATTAATTACATCATGTCGATTCCAGGATTCTCAATTACCCTCATTTGGATAAGTATTTGTGCCGCTCAATTAAAGCTTCGCCCATCTTATCCAATGACCCCAACCTTCCAGCTAAAAGGGGCGCCTTATACCAATTTCATTGCGATTATAGCATTGGCTTATATTTTTATATCGTTATTTTTTAATAAAAGTAATATAGTTGGCTCAACCGTATGTGCTGTTACGTTAATTGCGTTAATTCTATTAGCCTTTATCACTCATCGCCAAAATAGGGTAAAGTGAAACGGGTTTGGTTAGGGAAGTAGCCCTAACATGACTTCTTTCTTCCCAGGGATAGATTTAACGCTTAAACAATGTGAGAATGCTCTTGCCTTGTGTGGACGAATGGTCGAGCCTCCGCACTTTGGTGTTGCGGGTCTCGGTTACCGCAAGTTCAGATTCTATCGGTTTCAAAATAAAAAAACATGGTGCTCCTCTTAGAAAAAGAGCACCATGTTTTTTGACACTTGATTACTAGTTTTAGTTTCTTATGAGATAATCAAAAGCACCTAATGCAGCAGTTGAACCGGATCCCATGGAAATAATGATTTGGTTATAAGCACTATCCGTGCAGTCACCAGCAGCAAATACGCCTGGGATCGTGGTAGCCCCGCGTTTATCAACAATGATTTCGCCGATGTGGTTGCGTTCAAGCTTGCCTTCTAACCATTCGGTATTTGGCACAAGTCCGATTTGGACAAACACACCCGCTAATTCAATGTGCTTGCTTTCTCCTGTTTCACGGTCGACATACGATAAGCCGTTGACCTTCTCATTACCGGTGATTTCGGATGTTTGTGCATTAGTTAAAACCGTCACATTTGGAAGGGTAGAGAGACGGTTAATCAAGACTTTGTCTGCTTTAAGCTCAGAATTATATTCAAGAACGGTGACATGCTTGACAATTCCAGCTAGGTCGATGGCTGCTTCAATCCCTGAGTTACCGCCGCCAATAACGGCCACATCTTTTCCAGCAAACAATGGTCCGTCACAGTGAGGGCAGTAAGCAACCCCTTTATTTTTGAACTCTTCTTCGCCAGGGACATTGATATGACGCCAGCGAGCTCCGGTTGAAACGATAACGGTTTTGCTCTTAAGAACAGCGCCGTTTTCGAGTTCAACTTCAATAAGATCCTTCTTTTCGAGACCCTTGACGCGCTGATTGTTCATGATGTCAATGTCGTATTCATGAACGTGTGATTCAAGGGCAGCAGCGAGTTGAGGTCCTTCCGTATTCTTCACACTGATAAAGTTTTCGATGCTTAATGTATCAAGAATTTGACCACCGAAGCGCTCGGCAACGATACCCGTACGGATCCCTTTTCGGGCAGCATAAATAGCTGCACTGGCACCAGCAGGACCACCGCCAACAACAAGAACATCAAAAGGATCTTTCTCAGAAAGACCTTCAGCACTTGGACCTTCACCGAGCTTAGTCAAGATATCTTCTAAGCTCATCCGACCGTTAGCAAAAGGTTCG
The DNA here is from genome assembly GCF_029094525.1 of Pullulanibacillus sp. KACC 23026. NCBI lineage: Bacteria > Bacillati > Bacillota > Bacilli > Caryophanales > Sporolactobacillaceae > Pullulanibacillus > Pullulanibacillus sp. KACC 23026. Next base: position 2,173,583 of record NZ_CP119107.1, read on the forward strand.
CCATTTAGAAAAACCGCTGGAACGGCAAGAATATCTTTGCTTTCAACTTCTTCTTTAAAAGCAGCACCATCGATCATGGTGTGAGTGATGCTTGGGTTAAGCACACTTAGGATATTCAAGGCTTGGACGACATCCGGGCAGTTGTGGCAAGTTAAGCTGACATAGGTTTCAAAGTGATACTCACCTTGAATGTTCTTAATTTTATCGATGACGTTTTGCTCAACCTTTGGTGCTCGTCCACTAACTTGCAAGAGGGCTAAGACCAAAGAGGTAAATTCATGTCCGAGCGGAACACCAGCAAACGTAACGCCGGTGTCTTCGCCAACTCGGTTGACACTAAAGCTAGGTGTTCTAGTTAGTTCCGTTTTTTCAACTGTAATCTTAGGCGACATGGAAGCTAACTCTTCAACAAGGGAAAGCATCTCACTTGAAACGTTGTCAGAACCCGCACTTACTTTGAGGGCAATGCGGCCTTCAAGCAGTTGAAGGTACTGACTTAATTGTGACTTGATTTCTGCATCTAATGCCATTTATAACGCTCCCCTTAAATTTTACCGACAAGATCAAGGCTTGGTTTAAGTGTTTCTCCGCCTTCTTTCCATTTTGCTGGGCAAACTTCACCTGGGTTATTACGGACATATTGAGCCGCTTTAATTTTATCGATGAGTGTGCTCGCATCACGGCCAATACCTTCTGCATTAATTTCGACAGCTTGGATGATACCGTCTGGGTCAATGATGAATGTTCCGCGGTCAGCACGGCCTTCTTCTTCAACAAAGACATCAAAGTGGCGAGAAAGAACGTGACCAGGATCACCAATCATTGTGTATGTTAGTTTGCCAATGGCGTCAGATGTATCGTGCCATGCTTTATGTGTGAAATGAGAATCTCTTGAGCAAGAGAAAACTTCAACTCCAAGTTTTTGAAGTTCTGGGTACTGGTCTTGAAGATCTTCAAGTTCTGTTGGACAAACAAATGTAAAATCAGCTGGATAGAAGCAGAGAATACTCCAGTGTCCTTTGAAATCTTGATCTGTGACTTCAATAAACTCTCCGTTTTTATAAGCTTGTGCTGTAAATGGTAGTACTTCTTTTCCTATTAGTGACATAGTGTCCACTCCTCCAAATTTTTTATATATAGTAATTATCACTTTGAAGAGTAATTATTACTTTATAGTTATTATAATATAAGTGGCAATAGGTTTGTCAAATGATATGTCAGATTACCTCGCAAATCATCGAAAGATAGCTGAAGAAACCAAGGGTTATGGCGTTTTTTCAGCATTGTAGAAGCAGAAGAGAAATGATTCTAAGTGATAATCGTTATCGGCACGATCATTGATTTTCAACTAGCAGCGAAAGTTCGCACTTATAAAAGTATGCTCGTCTTTCCCCAATTTCATAAATAATAAATGTGTTTATCAAAGGGTTGGCTGATAAGCAAGTTCAAGAACGTCTCTTTAAATAGTAGGGGATAATGTTGGCCCAAGCATCTAAATGAGACGGTGCCAGATATTAAGCTAATAAATTTAGCCCCCATTAGAGAATGCTGTACTTATAAATGTTTTGAGTCACGCGTTTATCAATCGAATAGCGGAATGTCGTAACACCTAATTCTTAAAAAAGTTTACGATCGTTTATCCCATAAAAACAGGACGATAATTGGAGTAAAAGGGTTCTGAGGATACCTTGTTTTAAGGAAATATAAATCGACATAATATTTCCTTTGATTTTGGAATTTAATAAGAAATATAATGAATGATGAAACACTAATTGGAATGCTATATTTCAACCTTAAAGAATTCAAAGGTGGATTCATGAATCATGTTACAGAAAAAAATATTAGAGCAGCCAGGTGCCTTCCAACATTTTTTTGACCATCATCCAGAAGGCATTATTATAGTTGATTTTAATGGTAAGTTTTTGAACGTTAACACAACGGCCATAAATATGTTTGGTTATTCACGTGAAGAACTGATGAACGCATCATTGAAAGAACTGCTGGATGTTCAGGATTTCGAACGGGTCCGTTTTGATGAAGAAGATGAATCCCGATTTGATCTTGCCATTCACCATAAAAAAGGGTACTTAGTTTATGTTAGATTAACGTGTCTTCCGCTTGTAGGTGATAGACAGAAGATAGGATGGTTCATGACATTTGAAGATATCACAGTTGATAGGGAACAAAGTAAGATCTTGTTAAACATTCAAGATATGTTCGCTTTTATTTCAAAGAAATCGCAAAACATTATTTCATCCCTTTCACCAGATGGCGTATTCACATATATCTCTCCAACAGTGGAAGCTCTGCTCGGTTACACGCCAGAAGAGGTCATTGGAAGACCTTCCATTGATTTTAATCATCCGGATGATCAAAAAAAGTTACTTGAAGCTCGCAACTCAGAATTTATTGATCAAGATACGGTGCGTTTTACCGGTCGAGTCAGGCATAAAGATGGCGACTATCGCTGGTATGAAACGACTGTTGAATATATCCGCAATTTATCTGGGGATATCATGCAAAGAATTTGTGTCGGGCGTGATATAACCGCCCGCAAAGAAGCCGAAGAGACCGTCGTTCACATGGCCTTCCACGATACTTTAACTAATTTGCCAAATCGGCGTCTTTTTAACAATCATGTTAAACAACTTTTAGAAGAAAATAAGGATGAATCACATGGACTGATGTTAATCGATTTGGATGAATTTAAGCACGTAAACGATACATTCGGACATGATATAGGAGACTTACTTTTAATTGAAGCAGCTACAAGGTTAACTGGAGCAGTTGGAGACAGGGGATTAGCCGCAAGATGGGGAGGAGATGAGTTTACTATAATATGTCCAAATATAAAAGAACGTTCTGAAATGATGGGCATTATGGAGAAAATTCGGGAGTCCTTCACTCAACCATTTACAATTGCTCATCATTCTCTTTCTATTGCAGCAAGCATTGGATTTTCCATCTCACCTGGTGATGGGGATACACTTGAAGTACTCTGCAAAAAAGCGGACATAGCTATGTACAAACTTAAACCAACGGCAATTCCCAAAAAACAAAAGAGAAAATGCACAATTAAAAAGGATCGATAATAGGATGAGTCTTTTGAACTATTCTCTTCTTAATTATTAGTTTCTTTTAAGGAGATTTTTTTATTAACAGGTTCTAAAATTTTTATTTTTATAAAGACTGCACAAAACGATCCGATTTTGACTTCGATTAAACAAACGTTTAATTTTTATAGAGAAATCTTGGTTAGTACGTGATAAGATAGGAGTAGATTAATGTATCCTTTTAATAGTCCGTTAGATTCATATCAATCACGTATGATGGCGCTTAACGAGTTGAGTTTGGGAAGAGTGGCCTATTATTTATTGGTATCATAGGGATAAACGTTTTGATGAGTTTTAAGGTTGGAATTTGGACTTTAACTACTATTTAATTGGTTAATTATTATTTTGGGGTTCATATTGGATTGGAGATAAGATATGTATAAGGAACAAACAAGGTACTCACGGCTCGCCAATATAACAAAAGTAATTAATACCAAAAGAGAACTTCGCGAAGTTTTAGAGCATGTTGTCACTGCCATTTCTGAGGAAATCGTTCAGTGTGACTCAGTTGGTATTTATTTACCGCAAGCTGATGGGACGTTTAAAGGTTATGTGGGGAAGCCAGAAGTGATTAATGGCTGGACGCTTGACATGCATATTGTTGACACTGAATTTGATTTATTAGCGAAGGAAGTTATTGAAACCAAAAAAACAATCTATATAGCGGATACATCAAAGGATAATCGGCCAGATCCTAGAGCCGTAGAAGGCTTTCAAATCAAATCTTTATTGGCGCTTCCTATATCTTATGAGCAGGAATTATTTGGCTTAGTCTTCTTGTTTGATTATGGGATACCTATGAATTTAACCCCTTCTGAAATTCAAACAGTAGAAGCCTATGTTAATATGGCAGCGGTAGCCATTCAAAATGCCAATAATCTGACTTACAAAGAAAACCTTCTTGCTGAAAAGCAGCTATTATTAGATGTCAATCGAGACCTTTCCATGTGCTCGACTATGCAGGAAAGTATTGATACCTGTTTTTCTTATGTTGGAAAAGTATTAAATAATTATAATCCCGGGATTCATTTACTTGATCCGCTCGCTGAAAAAAGAATAAAACCAGCAAAACTAAGTAAAGATAGCGATTGGTCTGAAGAAGATTGGATGAAGACTCATAGTAAAATGAATATTGACCAAACAAATGATGCGGTATTTAAAGAGGTGGTCAATACCAAGAAGCCAATCCTCATTTCCGATGTGTTTGAGGACAGCCGTCCTAATCATGAGTTATGTCGAAATTTTGGCATGAGAGGTCTATTTATGCTTCCACTAGTTTCAATGGGTGAGGTCTTAGGTGTTATTGCCATTGTCACATTTGATCAAGAAAAAATGTTCTACTCGGATGCTAAGATACAGCTCGCTCAATCCATTGTTGACGCCACAGCCTCCACGTTGGCAAACTTATTATATATGGAAAAACAAGAGGTTATTATAGAGGAACGGACATCTGAAATTACCGTAAAGAATAAAGAGCTTGAAAGTGTTGTTTTAGAATTAAAGCAGATAAGTCGTGAGAAGGAGCTCATCCTTAATTCGGCTGGTGATGGGATTTTTGGCTTAGACCTCAATAAAAATATAACGTTCTGTAATCCGGCTGGGGCTTCCATGCTGGGTTATGAAAATAGAGAAGAATTGATTGGGAAATCGGCTCAACTTATATATAATGAATCGGATATAAGTGCTTCAAAAAGTCCTGACAAGGTTGGGATAAACGGCTATGAAGAAGGAACCTTTATTAGAAAAGACTCGACCCAATTTCCGGTTGAATATGTGACGACGTCTATTATGGAAAGCTCTGAAGTCGTCGGATATGTTGTAACTTTTAAGGATATTACTGAACGGAAACAAATGGAGGAAGAAATTAAATACCATGCTTATTTTGATAGTTTGACAGACTTACCTAATCGGGTCCTCTTGAACGATCGTCTGGACCAAGGTATTACCAACGCCAAACAGCATGGTGAAAAATTAGCCGTCCTTTATTTAGATTTGGATCGATTTAAATTTATTAACGATACTTTAGGACATAGCTACGGAGATCTTCTCTTGCAGTATGTTGCCAAACGCCTTAATCATTGTGTTCCACAAGGCGCAACCGTATCAAGGCAAGGCGGGGATGAGTTCACGATCTTTCTTCCAAATATAAGAATGCATAGCGAAGTCGTTAAGGTTGTGAATTTAGTCATTGATTCCTTCTCTCAGCCTTTTAAACTCAAAGAACATGAGATCTTTATTAAAACGAGTATTGGAATCAGTCTCTTTCCAGATAATGGCGATAATGCTGAAACCTTAATTAAAAATGCGGATACCGCTATGTATAAATCCAAGGAAATAGCAGGGAATAGCTACCATTTCTTTAGTGAAGGGTTAGACACGCGTTCTTTTGAAAGTATTAAGTTAGAAAATGCTTTATATAAAGCATTAGATCAGGAAGAGTTAGTTCTTTATTATCAGCCGCAAATCAATTATAAAACTGGACAACTGGTCGGAGTCGAAGCGTTATTGAGATGGAATCATCCGACTGAAGGGATGATTTCACCTGAGAAGTTCATTCCAATTGCAGAAGAAACGGGCCTTATTGTGTCAATGGGTGAATGGGTACTTAGACAGGCTTGTCACCAACTGAAAAAATGGCATGAGAAAGGCTACACAAAAATAACGATGGCTGTTAATTTATCAGTTCGTCAATTCGAGCAGAATAATTTGTTTGATATCGTGAAGGATGTACTAAAGGAAACGAATTTATCTCCTGAGTATTTGCATTTGGAACTTACAGAAAACTTGATTATAAAAAATACAGAGCTAACCCTTAAAACGATGAATGAGCTTAAGGGTCTAGGTACTAGCATGGCTATTGATGATTTTGGGACAGGTTATTCTTCACTAGGCTATTTAAAGAATCTCCCAATTAAAACATTAAAAATCGATAAATCGTTTATTAGTGACATGACGAAAGATGATGAAGCCATTACCAACACGATTATTACTTTGGCGCGGAATCTAGACCTTAACGTAATTGCTGAAGGTGTCGAGACCAAGGAGCAAGCCAAATTCCTTATTGAGCGAGGCTGTTATATGATGCAAGGCTATTACTTCAGTCCGCCAATGGATGCCGGCAAGATCGTTAAGGTTTATTTAGATAAATAAACCAAGGGAGAGATTCGCATGAAAGCAGCTAGGGCAGCATTGGAATTTTTAAAGAAGAATAACGTCAAGTATATTTTTGGTATCCCAGCTGGTTCTGTTAATGCTTTATTTGATGAACTTTACGAGATGCCGGAATTGACACCTATTGTTACTAAGCATGAGGGAGCTGCCTCTTATATGGCGGCAGCTTATGCCAAGTACTCCAATGGCATGAGTGTATGTATAGGAAGCAGCGGGCCAGGGGGAACGAATTTAGTGACGGGTGCAGCCAATGCAATGAGAGAGCATTTACCTGTTCTGTTTATCACAGGAGGCGTTCCGGTCACTACCATTGGGTTAAATGCCTCACAAGAATTGGACGCAGAACCTATTTTTCGATCTGTAACCAAATATAGTGTAACTGTTACAGATTCAAAGGAATTGCTAAATGAAGTCGTTAAAGCGACGAATATCGCGATTTCAGGAGTACCAGGGCCTGTCCACATTGCGATGTCATTAGATGTTCAACACGAAGAAGTGGGAAATGTTCCTATACCAGAGGCTCCTGTCCGATTACCGATCATGCCTAATTTAGATTTAATTAAGGATGTCGCTCGTGAACTTTCAGAAAAGAAATCAGGAATTGTGTTTGTCGGTCAAGGGATAAGAAATTCGGTGGATCTCGTTCTTGAGTTAGCTCAGCTACTCAATTGGCCTATTCTGACAACACCACAGGCAAAAGGCTATATTCCTGAGAAGCATCCGCTGCTCACAGGGGTCTTTGGGTTTGCGGGTCACGATTCAGCATCAAGCCTTATTTCAGAAGGTGAAGGAGAGGCGCTTTTAATCCTCGGTTCAAGTTTAGGTGAAACGGCAACCAATAACTATAATCCGAGCCTTACTAAAGACAGATTGACGGTTCAATTTGATTTTGATGAAGACGTGTTCAATAGGAAATATGAAATTGATTACCCTGTATTAGGCGATCTTAATTTGAGTCTGATGTACCTCATAGAAGAGTTAAAAGCATTAGGTGTTTCCAATGAAGAACCGGAAATTATAGAGCATCGCGATCATAAGTCAGAAGATCTATCAGAATTCAATACGAAGAATGTCTTGCATTCTCTTCAACAATACTTGCCGAAGTCGACCCGATATACTGTTGATATAGGCGAATTTATGTCTTATGTTATTCATTATATGAATGTATTGGATGATGATTCGTTTAATATCAACGTCCATTTCGGGGCAATGGGGAGCGGGATTGGTTCTGCAATAGGGGCTAAACTAGCTGAACCTGAGCGTCCTGTTGTTTGCATAACTGGGGATGGATGTTTCTTCATGCATGGGATGGAGCTGCTAACTGCAAAAGAATATCAGTTGCCAATCTTGTTCGTTGTCATGAATAATGCTCGATTAGGTATGGTGTATCATGGTCACGCTCTTCAATTCCATCGCACACATGAATCCTTTGAGCAAGAACCGATTGATATTTCAGCAATGGCTAAAGCGATGAACATTCCAAGCTATCGTGTGGAAGATTTTGAAGATCTAAATACGGACGCTCTCTGTGAATTAATGAATTCAAACGGGCCAGCTCTATTAGAAATTGCGTTAGTGGATAACAATATTCCGCCTATGGGAGACCGTGTCAAATTCTTGTCTTCTTTCGGTAAATAAAATTTTTTAACACAAGGAAGCGTGCCGTCCTAAAGGCCAACTCCTTGTGTTTGTTTTTTTAGGTCTGTAAAGGGGACGGCCGCCTGAGCAAGTCGGCGGTTTTGGAGAGGGATAGCGAATTGTGGTTACGCCAAAACACCCAAACGGCGCATTTGGGAGGGGGATAGCGTATTGAGGTTACGCCTAATTACTTTAAGCGTAACGACGATTCCTTATTGCAAAAAGAAGTTCGGGAATTTCTCCCGGACTTCTTAGCATGGATTAACTTTAGAGATTAGAATACGAGTTTTGGATAACCTTCATAATGGACATCATCGTTTTTCCTTTAAATTCATCTGAAACGGCTTCACTATTAGGGTCTAAGTAATAGTAGCCTTTAATTTCTGGGTTATAGGTATACCCTAGTTTTTCTAATTGAGTAGCTAATTCTTCAGGAATAGTCTCTGATCCTGTCTTTTGTTTAAACAAGGCTGTCGGATAAATCTTTGCATCGATGTCTCCATCACCTGTATGGACAACAAATAAATCATGATCGTTCTGAATCACCCAATGATCCTTCGAGTATAATGAAATTCTTTTCCCATCCAGTCTTGATAGTGCCTCTAGATTAATTCCAAAAAGTTCGTTAATCATGTTTTTGATTTTGAGCCCGTCTACTTCCTCTTCTTTAAATTCAGCTAAATAAAAATCAATCGCTTCTCTAGCGTTTCGCTCATTTTCATTATGTAAAACAGGTGTGGTGTCCAGGTCAAAGCCGAACAGTTGATGAACGATCTCACAAACCTCTGAACTACTTATTTTATTAGAGTTGTTTATAAGCAAATCCATTTCTTCAATCTTATTCATTTCAATACATCCCCGTATTTTCTTAAAATCAATATTCTGCATTTATTATATCATAAATGATTAAAATCATAGCCGTGTAGCCGAAGCATGGTACCCTTCCGTCTCGTGTCGTCATGACTTTTTCAGAATGTACGTTCATCGACGGTATGAACGCCAAAATGAGTGGAAGAGGGAGTCGGAAGAGCGTTCATCAAGGGTATGAACGTCAAAATGAGTGGAAGAGGCAGCCGGAAGAGCGTTCATCAAGGGTATGAACGCCAAAATGAGTGGAAGAGGCAGCCGGAAGAGCGTTCATCGACGGTATGAACGCCAAAATGAGTGGAAGAGGCAGCCGGAAGAGCGTTCATCGACGGTATGAACGCCAAAATGAGTGGAAGAGGCAGCCGGAAGAGCGTTCATCAAGGGTATGAACGCCAAAATGAGTGGAAGAGGCAGCCGGAAGAGCGTTCATCAAGGGTATGAACGCCAAAATGAGTGGAAGAGGCAGCCGGAAGAGCGTTCATCAAGGGTATGAACGCCAAAATAAGTGGAAGAGGCAGCCGGAAGAGCGTTCATCAAGGGTATGAACGCCAAAATGAGTGGAAGAGGCAGCCGGAATGTCGTTCATCGACGGTATGAACGACAAAATGAGTGGAAGAGGCAGCCGGAAGAGCGTTCATCAAGGGTATGAACGCCAAAATGAGTGGAAGAGGCAGCCGGAAGAGCGTTCATCAAGGGTATGAACGCCAAAATGAGTGGAAGAGGCAGCCGGAAGAGCGTTCATCAAGGGATGAACGCCAGAATAAGTGGATGAGGCAGTCGGAAGAGCGTTCATCAAGGGTATGAACGCCAAAATGAGTGGAAGAGGCAGCTGGAAGAGCGTTCATCAAGGGTATGAACGCCAAAATGAGTGGAAGAGGCAGTCGGAATGTCGTTCATCGACGGTATGAACGCCAAAATGAGTGGAAGAGGTAGCTGGAAGAGCGTTGGGCCGTACACCAGGACTGTTAAGGATTGAAATTTGGTAAATAATCATTTATTATATATCTATATATATCTAATAAAATGATAAATTTAGTAATAAATCGATTACTATTATAAGGATGGAAACGTATGCGTCACGAAATTATGGAAGAATATATCGCTTTGATTCCGAATGTATTTCGTAGTTTTAGCGAATTAAACGAAAAAGCGGATGAGTTGTCCCATTTGCAAAAGCATGTTATTGAATTTATCTATATGCAAAAGCGAGCGATAAATATTAAAGATATCAGTGCTGGCTTACAGATAGCCAAACAGCAACTGACCGGTCTTGTAAAGGAGCTTGAGAAAAAGGGCTATTTGACAAAAGTAACCGATCCTAAGGATAAAAGGGCGATTCAAGTTACTTTGACGCCTGCCGGGAGGGAAGTTGAAGAATCCAAATGGAAAGCCATTTATCAAAAATTAGAGAAGAAGTTAGAAAAGTTAAATGCAGAAGAACAAATGGATTTACGCTATGCTTTGCACAAAGTTAATGTACTCCTAACGAAGGTGGAAGAATGAGCGATGTACCAAAAATCTGATTCAAGCTATAAGATCCATTTGGAAAAAGAACAGGAAACGCTTTTGATCACCCTATACGCCAAAGCGTTGGACAATAGGCAAAAGCGTTCAATTCTTAATGATGACAAAGCAGAAGAGATGATGCAGAAAATTGTCTATCCGTTTGAAAAATTAGGGAACATGGGTAATGATTTGATGGTTATTCGGGCCAAGCAAATGGATACATGGACGAATGACTTTCTAAAGAATCATTCATCAGCCATCGTTCTCAATCTTGGCTGCGGACTCGATACGAGAGTCACAAGGATTAACCCGCAATCTAGAATTTTATGGTATGACGTGGATTACCCGGAAGTGATTGACGTTCGGAAGCTTTTTTATTCAAATGATGACGAGTACACCATGATTGCCTCTTCTATAATGGAGAGCTATTGGTTAGAAAGCATTCCAAATGACAAACCGGTCCTTATCATAGCGGAAGGCGTGCTGGAATACTTGACAGAGAGCGATGTGACCTTACTTTTCAGTCGCCTAACCCATCATTTTTCGAGTGGGCAAATCATTTTTGATTGTATGAATGCTTTTGCCGTCCGTTCCGGTAAAGACGATTTAAAGGAGTCGACAGGGGCCGAGCACAAATGGACAGTTGATAAGATAAAGGACATAGATCAATTGAATGAGAAGATGACTAGAGTAAACGCGATCTCCCTATTTGATTCAAAATATGTACGCAAGCTTCCCTTTAAGAAACGTACAATTTACAGGATGATGTCTCTTTTTCCAAGCTTTAAAAACATGATTCGATTACTTTCTTATAAATTTTAAATTCAATCCTCTCTAATACGCTCAATTCAAGTTGGACCACGTAAACATCTATATTTTTAACGGATCTGCCGCATAATACGGGTATTCAGAACTAGAAATGATGATAGGGGATGTCAAATACCATGTAAGACACATGGTGGGCTCAAACATTTCGTAGAAGAAGCCCGAAAGTAGGCAAAAGACGGTAAGGCCTGCGAGTTACATCCCTGAACTGGGCAAAGCCAATCCTAATGCGCTTTCTATTGCGGTTTATTATCCGGATGGGAGATGTTTTCAGACGGGTGATAGCGATAAAAAATTTACGCTCCAAAGCATTTCGAAGGTCATTACGCCTGCCTTTGTCTTAATAGAGAGAGGCTTTGATTATGTCTTTGAACGGGTCGGAATGGAGTCGACAGGTGACCCGTTTAATTCGATTGCAAAGCTTGAGTCCATGGCGCCAACAACCCGTTAAATCCATTTTTGCGATGAATGGATGGGATCCTCTTAGCGGGAAACCGATTATGCCAGAAAACGCTTCTAGAATATGTAAAACGTTTAGGGTGACATGCGGTATGTACAATGCTTCAGGTGAGTTCGCGATTAAAATCGGGATTCCGACCACAAGCGGGGTTTCAGGAGGAATCATGGGGGCAGTTCCTGGTAAGTTTAGGATACGGGTTTTTGGATCTGCTTTTGATGAAAAAGGAAACAGTATTGCAGGATTAAAGCTTTTGGAGCAATTATCCAAAAGCTATCAATTAAGTATGTTTTAGAGGATTTTTCTAAAGTCTCTTGGCAGTCTTACAATAACATTTAACTCGGGAGCTAACGGAGGAATAAAGATCGAAGCGGAGGCTGGATTTTTATAAGGAGGCAACCACTAAGATGACTTTTTTTGGACTAATCATCATTATTGTACTTATTTATTTTCTCATTATTAGACCATTGACTAGACGAGATCGCCCAACTATTTATGAGCCGAGACGTAATCGTTACAATGGGCTTGGTGATTATGGAAGGGAGGACTGGCGTCGTTCTGGCGGGACAGGAATGGGGACGTTCGGCTCTTTCGCTGGAGGAATGGCAACCGGTGCTTTGCTTACTTATTTATTTGAACAAGGCCGAATCGGCTTTGATCACTATCAAGCTCTGCAAGGACTCGGAGACGATGAACTTTTGCGAGAATTAGAAGATCAAAATATTTTACAACAGGATGAAATCGATCAACTAAGAGAAGAAATGAACGGACAAAACGATTGGGATCTCGATAATCAAGATCGGAACCCGTTAGATGCTCGGCCAGATGCTCAGCAAGATGATCTCGATTTTGGGAATTGGGATAATGATTCGGATGATAATTGGTTGTAATTAGTAATGGCTATAGGGATTAAAAAGCGCAAGGAATTGTTATACTAATCCCAAAAAGAGGGTTGAATTAGATGAACAGGGAAGAGAAAATAAATTTTATCATTGATACCTTTGATTCGGCGATCTCATCCAATTTGAACGGAGGACTGATTCTTCCAGAAACAGATGAAGTTTGGTTAAATCGTTATATTACGTCTAATGGCGATTTTCCGAACGAATTAGATGCCGATGGTGATTTAGACGCGGCTTACAACGCGGCCATCAATTTGAACCGAATTTAATAAAAGAGCCCCTTTTGAACCTCAGTCCAAATTAGAGATGGATTTGCTGTTCATTTTTGGGGGCTCTTTTCATTGATCCGTTAAAAACGACATCTCTTTATTAATTGCATATGAAAGGTATTAAAGGCTTATGGTGTTAGTTGGTTTTTTTCTCTTCTTTTGTCCAACTTGGAGTTGAAAAAAAAGGGAGGATAGGACCACGACAAAAACAAGAGCAGTAGGCAACCATATTGCCTCCAGATGCCATTTTAGTACGACTGCACCACAAATTGCCGCACCAATTCCATAGATGATAATGTCAATTAGCCAAATAAAAATTGAACTGGACGGAACTAATGAAGTCGGTGCGTTCGCATCAACTCTTTTTCCTTTATGTGCAGCAACATTATAGAGATTCCAAATTAACGACTCGATCAAACCGGTAGTGGTGCTCGTGATAACAGTTGTCGGGACACCATTTACCCCAATTCTTCTTGCCGTAATGCCTTGTACACCCATTGCAAAAGTAAGAATGATGATTAATAATAGATGGTTTTGAATAACTCCGCATGTAACAAGGATACCAAACAGGATAAAGGCAACTAATTCAAGACAAATAGCAGAAGTGACAATAGGGTGCAATCCTGTTACACGTTGTCTTTTTCTTAATAGTATTGCTCCAACAGCGACACCAAGCATGAACCCCAATAAGGCCACTAGATATCCTAACGGCTTCAATCCACCTGCATGTACAAGTGATAACCCGAGGAAAACGGTATTGCCGGTCATGGCTGCAGTTAAAACTTCACCAAGTGCGAGGAAGCCTATAGCATCTGAACACCCGGATGTCATGGTAAGTAAAATAGCCAGGACAGTTTCCATTTTTTTCATAAATAATCCCCCCACTATAAAGAATGATAGATATGAGTGCACACAACCGATTACGGTTGTTACAAATCTCAAAAAAAGTTGATACGTTTTCCCTAAGGTTTAGTTCGTGTTTGCCATTTTTTTACTGGCCGGTCTGGTTAAATGAGCGAAAAGCAGACCTAGTTCAACTAAGACTAATAGTACTATAACCCATATACCAACAGCTGCAATGAATTGATGAATATAAGTGAATAAGAGCGCCGAGGGGGTAATGGAAGCTGTCAACGTATAGAACATGCCGAATGTAAATAATCGGCTCCACTGTGAAACGTCATAAATGAAAATACCGTTTTTCCATCCGAATAATTTAATTCTCACATACATTCGATACAATTCGAATGATTCTATCAAGAGGAATAAAACCAGTACAAAAATCCAAATTATCATCAGGCTTTGGTTAGGGATGACATGAGCTTTGATACAGGCTAAGCATGTGATCGACAAAGCACCGTGGATAATACAGTTGGTGTTAGCCCAATCGGATGCTAGCTTCCAAGAGGCTTTGTCCAGGTAGCGCCGAATAATTAAAATAATGTTGATGCCATATAAAAAGAAGCCCAACCCGATTAAACTTATGTTTAATGCAATAGGGGCATGCCCCCAAACCGTATTAACTAACAAAACCAATGATTGGGTACTCACTGTGTTCAAAAGAAGAATTCCATGTACTTTCTTTATTAAATGGTTATCCCTGATTTCCAGAAGTGTATAGAGACTTGTTAAAATGTAGAAAAGCCATAAGCCAAAATTAAAATAGATCATTAGTTTGACAATCGCCAAAACATGAAAATTTTTGCTGATTAAGATCCCGCAAATAGAGGTTCCAGCGACCCAAGTTCCTATCCCGAATTGATTGATCGGATGGCTTAGATGAAGCTCTTTAAATTTCATGTTGATTAATGAATTTAGGTAACATAAGGCTAAAGAGAGCCAAATGGCTATGGTCAACACGCTAAGTAATTTTATTAGAACGAGACCAGAACCAAAGTAACTTGAAAGGACTCCATCTGTTAGAATTCCGAGTGCCATGACAACCGCCATGGATGAGGTCTTGATACTTATCTTTTTGTACGCTATTAAGAATAGAAGACAGGCCATACTACCTATTAAAAGCAAAAGCATTTTAAATACCACCACAATAAATTCGGCTTATTTTCCTTAAGATTCTATTTTACACAAAAAACTGCCCGGGATGGACAGTTTTTTTTCGTTAACTTGTTTTACTGATCAAATTTAGGTTCGTTGAAACGATTTATTTTTTATGTACCTATAGAAAAGTCCTGTAGTAGTGAGCGTGATGAGAAAAACCATCGAGGAATCATACTGGTTATAGCCGTGCTGTAAGTGGATAACTCCCATCCATATAGATAATCTTTCCATAAGGAGACCAACAATCGCCCAACCAATGACATAAGCTATAAATTTAAACTTTTTAATTTTAAATAGTTCGTAAAAATAAACATAGAAGTAACTGAATGTACTAAACGAAAAATAGGTCAAAAGGTCAAACAACTCGTACCTATTCGAATCGTTCACTTTATAAAAGTCGAGCAATCCTCCTCCTATAGTAAAATCATAAAAGGTTGAGGAAGCAAATCCCCATAACAAAAAAAGAAGGGTGACATCACGAGGAAGCTTTTTAGGAAACAGGAAAAAAGCTCCATACGCCACAATTAGCAAGACTAAGATGTAAATTTCATTCTTATCGAACTGTTCATAAAGAATCATAACTCTCCACCTCATTATAGGAGACCTTTTTGAACCACTTGTAGACGTAGTAGGTCACCAAGTACAACACAAAATAATAAAGGAGATCATATCGGAGATCCCATCTCGTATAGTGGGTAATTTTAAAGTACTCTGAGATGAGACCAGAGCAGAAGGATACACCTAATACAACCGCAAAAGTGATAAGTGTCTTTGAATAAATTTTGCAGCTTGCTATGTTCAATAAGATTAATCCTAATATTGGGATGATGACACTTCGATTTAATAAGTAGGCTGTATAATCCATCCCATTCGTCGGTAATTTGATTCTTTTCATTTCTTCTGCGATGATCCAGGAGAAGTTTATATTAATGACGAGTAAAAATAAGAAGATGAAGGTATTTTCGACGATGGAGAGCTTCTTTTGTATAATGGCAAATAGGGTGCATACAAGCCAAGTCATAAAGAAGAAAACAGCGATACCCATAATACCCTCCCAGAGCTTTTTGCTTATTATGATCGCCTTTTTTGTGAATTATCCATTGAATTGACTTCATAACGATCGAACAGAACATTGAAGTTTTAACTAATTGAGGGAAAGCATTAATAGTCAAACTTTTAATTGACCCAATTTCTTAATGAATGACCGGTTTAAGATGAAAAGCGAAATGGATGGCTAAAAAAAGAGAGAATTGGATGGTTACGTAAACTTCATAACTTATTATTATGAAAGAGTTGAGTTATACTTATTAACGTCTAGTGAAAGCGTTTAAAAAAACGATTCGGAGCGTTTCTGTTCTTGCCGGTTTTGATATAACTATTTGGCATTTCTAGGGGAGAGAGGAGATCCATATGTTTACTCTTTTTGTCATCGTGATTGTTTTAATTGGGATCGGTGCCATTGTCGGGACTCTGATCGCGGGAAAACAGGTAGAAAAGCAGATCGAAACCATGGATAAGCTTCCACAAGAAGAACAAGAAAAATATCTTAAGGCCCACCACTTTTCTGATTATAAGAAAAATTTAGGGGTGCTTACGTGGATCTATGTGATTACCTTTATAGTGGCGATCATTGGTGCTGCTGTATACATGATCGGTTTTCGTTAATCGGTGGCAAAACCAGATGAAGTCGTCTGCTTAAATTCTTAGAAAGAAATAAGACTAGGTTCTCATTCCGAGAGCTTAGTCTTGACGAATAGATTTCAATGCGTGAGTAAACCGTTCTATTCCTTTTGTTAGATCTGGAAGATTCCCTCTGCCAAAGGTAAATCGAATGGTATTTTTCTTGCTTCCCATAACACTTCCAGGCAGGTAAGCCACCCCATTCTTTAGTGATTCTTCTAGAAGCCGTTTTTCGTTGATTTCTTCATTATGAATCCTGCACCACAAATGAATGCCTCCTTCTGGCGCCAAAAAATCGACTTCATGTCCAGCCTTGAGCTTAAGATTATCCATAAGCTGATCGCATCTTAGCTTCAGCTGTTCCTGCAAGTTTTGAATATGTAAGAGAAATTCAGGTGATTGCAAAAAGTTATAAGCGACCCATTGCGGGAAGATGCTGTGTCCAAAATCAAATTGCTGCTTGGCATCCGCCAATCTCTCCATGACCCGTTTCGGACCAATCACCCATCCAATTCGAAGTCCTGAGGCCACTATTTTGGTAAGAGAACTTATATAGAGGACAGTCCCATTCTGATCCATGGATTTTAAGGTTGGGATTAATTTTCCATCAAAGGAGGTCAGACTGTATGGATCATCTTCTATAATAGGCAGCCCTAACTCAGAAGATAACTCAAGCAGTCTCTTCCGCCTTGATAGAGACAGGACTGTTCCAGTCGGGTTTTGATAAGTCGGATTCACAAACACCATCCGAATGCGATGTTTTTTATGTAAGTCGAGGATATCCTCTGGATTGATCCCATCCTTATCTACAGGAAGGAGAAAGGTTCTTAACCCCGCAGATTTGAAAATCGGTAAAGAGTAGAAGTAGGACGGATCTTCAATAGCAACGGCATCACCTGGTTTGAGTAAGCATTCAACAATTAAATGGAGGGCTTGCTGAGCACCGGATGTAATTAAGATCGATTCCGGATCCGTTTCAATTTGCTTGGTTTGTTTAAGATGATCCGTT
The DNA here is from genome assembly GCF_029094525.1 of Pullulanibacillus sp. KACC 23026. Taxonomy (NCBI): domain Bacteria; kingdom Bacillati; phylum Bacillota; class Bacilli; order Caryophanales; family Sporolactobacillaceae; genus Pullulanibacillus; species Pullulanibacillus sp. KACC 23026. Next base: position 2,191,078 of record NZ_CP119107.1, read on the forward strand.
ATGGTTTCTCTTAATTGCCAATTTCCTTGTGGATGGTCATAACCTAAGTGGGCTTCAAAAGGGATTTGCGCGAGAATCGTTTGGATTTCTTTTTTGGGAAACAAGTCAGGAGACAATTCTCCGCTTGAGAGGTTAATCCTATTCGTTTCTTCTTGGGTCTCTTTCCTTATTAATTGCACAAGCGGTAAATTAGGAAGAAAGGATCCGTATTCCACATATCGGCCCCAATTAGGGATTCGTTTATGTGAAATTCCCCATATATCAGCACTTACCAGTGTGCCGCTGCCTTTGATCCTCGATACCATTCCTGCTGCTCCTAATTCGTCATACGCCGCCACAACGGTACTTCGATTGACTTCTAGTTCATCGGCTAATTGCCGCTCTGAAGGGAGTTTGCTGCCTGCTGGAAAGTCACCCAATGTGATCCCTAGTTCAATATAATCCGCAATTTGCTTATAAATAGGTTTCTTATCCTCCCTATTTGGTCTCCAATCCATTTTTTTCGTCCTCTCCAATTTTAGTTTATTATATAAAAGTGGATGGTTATAGTAAAGGTGAATTGGATGGTGCCAAGTGTGAGGTGGCGGTTTATGATAAGAGTGTCATCTCTATTAGAGAGCCATTTTTTTTAAAAGAGAGAGAGGCGTTTTAATATGGCAACATGGGAATGGATATTAATCATTATATTGGCGGCAAAATTAATCCTGATTGTCGTCACACTCATCTCACCTCCGCCTTTTGTTAAGGATTGGTTCGTTAGTCGTTTCGAATTACATCCTGTGCTTAGCGAGGCATCCGTTAGCGTTCTCTTCAACGAGAAGCCTATGGTGGGTAAGGAGAAGCAACAAATCATTGAGTATTTCAACCAAGCAACCTTTTTAAAAAAATACGATTGGATTCCAAAGAAAGATGAAACGCTGCCATTGGTTATTGAGAGTGAGGAGGGAAATAGACGGATTACGTACCGTTTATATAGTCATGACTCTCGGGTAGATGTATTTAAAACCTATAAGAATAAAGTGGTGGCCTATTACATTAGATCTGATAATCTGTCTGAGGCGATTTCCTGCGCCCGTTAGATCATCTTGTAAACTTATTATTAAGAGAATGGTTACCTTAAGTCACTTTATTTTCCAATATAAAGTGGCTTATTTGTATGTTGAATATATCTGAAGATTCGTGAGTTTTTTTCAAAAAAAATTATATTGTATAATAGATTAAGTGAAAGATTATCGATTAGGCACTTACTATCATTTTTACCTTGAAAGTGAAGGATGAACGGAAATCTAGTTGGCTCCTTTTTAATAGATCTCTTGGACGGGCAGAACTAGATCGTCTTTCATACAAGCAGTAGTAGAGTGTTTAGTGTAAATAAGTAAGTCATAACAAGAAGGTGGAAGTATTGAGCAACAAGGCGAATATCAACTTAGAAGAGGCTATGAATCACCCATTATCCGGATTAAAAGATTTGATCAAAGCAGAAGAGGAAAAGCAACAGAAGAAAGAATGGCAAGCGATTCAAATTCCTTTTTCTTTGGAAGACGCTCTTACGAATTATACGAAGAGTGATTGTGATGACATTAGGAAACGTTATGATATCAAGAAAGCAAGCAATCTTAAGAAGGCGGACCTCATTGCTGTTTTGAGTGAGCGGATCCCTGAGCATTTGGAGAATTATATCCAATTATGGGACTCCGAACGGTTTGACTGGCTGATTAAGATTGCAGCAAATGATGGTCAACTCCTCGCACCAGGTTTAACAGATGGGCAAATTGACTATTTTCGTAGTACTGGTCTGATTTATACAGGGATTTATGAGGGAAAGAAGATTGCGGTGGTTCCACAAGATGTCATCGAATCCATTAAAGCCTTAAAAACAAACATCAAATTAAGGGCCGCAATAAAGAAAAATACTGAATGGATCAAGCTTGCGCGCGGTTTATTATATTATTATGGAACGCTTGATACCGAGCAGCTAGTAGGTTTCCTTGAATCGTACATGAAAAAAAAGGTTCCTTTTGACGACTTCCAAAAAGTGCTTGAAGAGGCTAACCGTTTTAAAAGAGAACATACTTACAGTGAAGAAGGCTTTTCTAATATTAGAGTCTTGGATCCAGCTAGAATTAAACGAGAGCAACAAGTAAGAACGACGATCCCTTATTATCCATTTTCAAAACATCAGTTATTGGTTGCAGGAGAATCCGGGTTTATTGACCGAAACAGAAGCTTTGTTCAATTCACCCAATTTCTCATTGGAAATTTCCAGGTTGATCATCATAAGGCCGTTGAACTAGTGGATGAATGTGTGTTTCTTACTAAGATTGGTGAGACACCTAATTTGATCCTCCAGTTTTTAAGTCAGCAGCTTGAGTCGATCAGCACGGAAGCTTTACAAGCCCTTATGAAACAAGTGGTGTCCTTTATGAACAACACAAGGGAATGGTTTCTAAAAGGGTATACGTCAGAAGAGGTTGCGGCACAAGAGAAAGAGAATCAACGACACTTAACCATGGCCTCGAACCGTTCTTCGCAAACGGTGAAAGTCGTAAAAGTGGGCCGTAATGATCCTTGTCCTTGCGGGAGCGGGAGCAAATATAAAAAATGTTGTGGCAGATAAGTGACGAGACAGACTTGACAACACAATATGAAGAAAAACTAGACAAGAACTGATTCTTGTCTAGTTTTTTTCATACACCAGGAAATTATAAATGTCTCAACTTGGATAACTCGCCACTTAGAATGTATATCGTGCTAACTTGTGTGAATTCCGAAATTATAAGCATTTTACGCAAAATCACTTGAAGCAAACAAATCGGATGTATCAAGTGGCGGAGTCAAGTCGTCGTTTTGCAATTCCCGCAGGACTCTAGTTTACGCTTCTAGAGGGTCAACTTTTAAGGACTGTAATTTTTAAAATAATTAATATGTAAGCACTTGCATCGTGCGTCATTTATTGTTATGGTTTAACTTAGTTTATTACATAAACTAAGTGCCGGCGAATGACTCAAAAAGAACAGGACAATTTTCACCAATAAGAAAGAGTAGATGGACCGCCAACCTTTCAATAGGTGGTCCTGGACTTCATATTGATTAATGTGAGGAGAGAACTGAATGAAAACCTTTCAAAATCCCATTCTACCAGGCTTTTATCCGGATCCATCGATATGCAGAGTAAACGAAGACTATTATCTTGTCACTTCCTCTTTTGCTTATTATCCAGGTGTGCCGATTTTTCACAGCCGCGATTTAGTAAACTGGGAACAGATTGGACATGTCTTAGATCGGCCTTCACAGCTTTCTTTAGATGGACAAAGACAATCTCGGGGTATCTTTGCTCCAACGCTTCGTTTCTCTAATGGCATTTATTATATGATTACAACAAATGTTGATGCAGGGGGCAATTTCTTGGTAACGGCAACCGATCCAGCCGGTCCATGGTCAGAACCTTATTTTCTAGATGCACCGGGAATTGATCCCTCCTTATTTTTTGATGATGATGGGAAGGTTTATTACATTGGAACACGTCCGGCTCCAGAAGGGGTTAAGTATGATGGCAATTGGGAAATCTGGCTTCAAGAACTCGATTTACAAACAATGAGATTAGTTGGAGATTCAGTCGGATTGTGGAGAGGGGCCTTAAGAGAGGTGATCTGGCCAGAAGGTCCGCATCTATATAAAGTGAATGGGAAGTATTACCTTCTGATTTCAGAAGCTGGAACAGGACATCATCATGCTGTTTCGATTGCCCGCAGTGAGTCCGTCACAGGTCCTTATATTGGCAACCCAGGGAATCCAGTATTGACTCATCGACACTTAGGTAAAGATTATCCTGTGGTCAATGTCGGCCATTGTGACCTTGTCGAGACACAAAATGGCGAATGGTGGGCAGTGGGGCTCGCCTCAAGAATTTATGGTGGCTATTTTCGAAACCTTGGAAGAGAGACTTTCTTAATTCCAGTGACGTGGGAGGACGGCTGGCCGATTTTTAGCCCGGGGACTGGAAAAGTGGAAATGACTTATCCGATTCCGAATTTAGCTGAAAGTAAGGTGAATCATTCACCAGCCTGTGATCATTTTGATGGAGAAACGCTTGATTATAAATGGAACTTTATTAGAACGCTGAGAGAACCTTTTTATAGTTTAAACAACCGCCTCGGCTATCTCAGTCTAAAAGTCAGACCGGACCGTATGAGTGAACTAACACAGCCCAGCTTTGTTGGGAGAAGACAACAACATATTCATTTTGTTGCCTCTACATGTCTAGAATTTGAACCTGCAAATGGGGATGAAGAAGCAGGGATTGTCCTTTTACAAAGCCACACATTCCATTTTCGCTTTATTTGTACAAGGAATGGTCATGATAAACTCATTCGTTTAGTTAAATGTGAAGATGGGCATGAACAGATTTTGAAGGAACAGACGGTTAGTGCCTCAAAATGGTATTTCAAGGTCGAAGCACATGGACAAGACTACAGCTTTAGTTACGGTGATGGCGGCCCCGATTATGTCCCATTGATTGAGGACGTTGATGGAAGAATTTTGAGTACAGATGTAGCTGGAGGATTTGTTGGTACGGTGCTTGGCATGTATGCAAGTTCAAATGGAAAGGTCAGTTCCAACACGGCGGATTTTGATTGGTTCGAATATGTAGGATTGTAAGAGTTTTTGAGTGGTATAAAGAACTCTGGGTAAGCAAGGCCATAATTTTATAGAATACATAAAAAGCGATCTCTCTTGAGGGATCGCTTTTTAAAAACTTCCGAACTGCAAAACACACAATCGGTAGAATATTTAGTAAAATAATAATATGGAGATGATTTCAATAGAATGGTAAAGTCAATCTGTCCTAGCCATGTCTTTGTTCTACTATCAGTAAGTGGTGCTTAAAATCTTAAGAGAAAGGAAGTGATTTTCTCCGCAAGCAAGCTTCAAGCGAAGTTTTTCAAATCAACCAATTAAAGGGAGGAAATGCCTTATGAAGAAAGGGAAAATCGGCGTTCAAATGTATAACCTTAAGAAGACTGTTGAAGAGATTGGTGCCTATGAAACGCTGAGAAAAATAAATGAATTGGGCTTTTCAGCAGTGGAAGTGACTCAGATTCAAATGACGGAGAAAAATGTGGCAGAACTTCGAAGAGCGAGTCAAGATTTTGACATCAAAATCGCTGCCATTTCCGCTCCATTAGATCGTTCTCCAGGCCGATCAGGTGAATCCTTAACAACCGATTTTGATAAGATTGTGAATGACTGTCGAACACTTGATTGTGAGTTTATCCGAATTGGGATGATGCCTGTTGAACTGATGGGGCAAAAGAACGCGGTGCTAGAATACATACAAAAGGCCGAAGAAATGGCTGAACGTTTAAGCGAGTATGGGATTGATTTGTATTACCATAACCACCATATCGAATTTGAGAAATATGATGGTGAATGCTTACTGGATATTATGAAGAAAAATACGTCCCGGCTTGGTTTTGAGCTCGATGTTCATTGGATTCAGCGTGGCGGTGAGAATCCGGTGAATGTGATTAACCGTTTTGATGGACGTGTCGCCTTAATCCATTTAAAAGATTATCGAATCGGCCAAATCGATTTATCAGGAAATGATTCTCAGAAACCAGGTGGATTTCATCATCAATTCACTAACATTATCCAATTTGCCGAACTTGGACAAGGGAATCTTGATATCAAAGCGATCATTGAAGCGGGGCTTCAAAGTGGAGCACAGTATTTTCTAATTGAACAGGATGATACGTATGGCCGTGATCCGTTCGACTGTCTTAAGGATTCAGCCAATTATTTAAGAGAACTCGGTTACTCGGAATGGTTTTAATGAAGGCGATGGAACTTGGGAGGCCTTATCAGTCAAATTAGGTACATGACTGCCCATTTCCGAGATTAATGGGGTAACTAAGTGCTGAATCGTCTCCTAAGGCGCGTTTAACGGCGCCGCCAACTAAATGAAAATGGGATAGCCTTAATTTCAGGCTAGCGTATTCAGGTTACGCTTACCCTGAAATTAACTGGATCAATAGAGTATTTGTCATTTTTTAAAGGAATTTTGCAGACAAATTTCCTTTAACGATAAGTGAACTATAATTTTTTTAGTCAGCAAATAGTATAATCAACTACTTTAAAGGAGGCTCGTATTAGCATGAAAAAAGTGATCAATGATCCTAATGGTGTTGTGGATGATATGTTGAACGGTATATTGAAAGCGTATCCAAATCGATATAAGCGGTTGGAAGGGACAACGGTGCTTGCGCGAAAGGATGCTCCTGTAGATGGAAAGGTTGCCTTGGTGAGCGGCGGGGGCTCAGGGCATGAGCCGTCACATGCTGGTTTTGTTGGCAAAGGGATGCTTGACGCTGCAGTATCAGGTGAAGTCTTTACCTCCCCGACTCCGGATCAAGTGTATGAAGCTATAAAAGCGGTAGATAGTGGTGCGGGCGTTCTCTTGGTTATTAAAAACTACACAGGTGACGTCATGAACTTCGAAATGGCTGCAGAAATGGCAGAGGCGGAAGGGATTAAAGTGGCAAAGGTTGTTGTCAATGACGATGTGGCCGTCGAGGACAGTACTTATACAACAGGGCGTCGCGGCATAGCTGGTACTGTATTTGTCCATAAGTTAGCGGGGGCTAAAGCGGAACGAGGCGGTAAGCTTGATGAGGTAGAAGCGGTAGCCAATAAGGTGATTGAAAATGTTAGAAGCATGGGCATTGCGCTTACACCTTGTACGATTCCTGCTGCCGGCCAGCCAGGATTTGTTATTGGCGATAACGAGATGGAAATCGGAATGGGGATTCACGGTGAGCCGGGAACGGAGCGGACAACCATCCAATCGTCTAAAGCGATTGCCGACTTGCTAGTAGAAAAGACGTCAGCCGAGCTTGATTTAGATGCGAATTCTAAAGTGGCTGTTTTAATCAATGGATTAGGTGCAACACCGCTGATGGAACTCTACATTTTAAATAACGATGTTTCTGATGCTCTCAAAGAAAAAGGAGTAGCGGTCTATCGAACCTTTGTCGGAGAGTACATGACCTCTATGGAAATGACAGGACTCTCTTTAACCCTTCTCAAATTAGATGACGAATTAATGGAACTATTAGAGGACGAAACAGAAGCGATCGGCTGGTAAAAAGGAGGATGGATGATGAACGTCGAAGTTTTTCGATCTTGGTTGAGAAGAGCCAATGAAAAAATTCAAGAGAACAAAGATTACTTATCAGAATTAGACCGGGCCATTGGGGATGGGGATCATGGAATCAATTTGTCACGCGGGTTTGAGGAGGTTATCAAGAAACTGGAGGCTGTCGACACAACGGACATTGGTGCCCTTCTCCAGCAAACCGCTATGACCTTAATTAGTAAGGTAGGCGGGGCATCGGGCCCTTTGTATGGAACGGCCTTCTTAAAAGCCGCAACGGTCTTAAAAGGAAAAGAAGCGGTCACCCATCAAGAATGTGCCGAAGCTTTTAATGCCTCTCTAGAAGGCTTAAAACAGAGAGGAAAGGCGGCCATAGGAGATAAAACGATGATCGATGTCTGGGAACCGGTTGTGTCAAAATGGTTAACCGAGCAGGGAGTTTATGATGCCTTAATAGAGCTAACAGAGCAATCGATGGAAGCAACAAAGGATCTAGAAGCGAAAAAAGGACGTGCTGCTTACTTGGGGAAACGTTCAGTTGGTACACTGGATCCCGGTGCTGTCTCGTCAGCTCTTATTCTTACAGCGCTATTCTATGAAATAAAGGGTGCTGAATCATGAGTGTCGGGATTGTTCTTGTCTCTCACAGTCATGAACTCGCAAAAGGACTTCTAGCCATTTTACAACAAATTCAGCTTGATGTTCCGATTGCGATAGCCGGCGGTACCGATGAACTGGCTATTGGTACGAGTGCGATTAAGATCAAGGAAGCGATAGAAGAGGCGGCAACTGACGAAGGGGTCCTTCTTTTGTTCGACTTAGGAAGTGCCTTTATGAATGCTGAGATAGCCATTGAATTACTTGAGGCGGAAGTGGAAATTGTGGTCGCTGATGCTCCTCTCGTTGAGGGCGCTTATGTAGCGGTCGTCGAATCCGGACTTCAGAAGCCGTTAAGTCAGGTCGTCGAGGCAGTGAACAGGGTTAGAACGACTCCGAAAATAATGCCTTAAAGTGGGGGACTAATAAAGTTAGGATGTTTTGGATGAGTAATTGTTGAATGGTTCCTTTAATGAGAGGACAGAAGAAAAAGGGGAGCAACTAAAAAAGGAACGGCTATTTTTCTAAAAAATAGAAGGGAGTCATCCTTAAACTACTCCCCCCTAGCTTTCTGTCCTCTTTATTTCTTGAAACGAGTTATCGAACGTTTAAAAAAAGTGAAGCCTGACCTTGTTGAAATTCTCCCCAGGCATTGCCCATGCCATGATTCAAGAGGTCCGACTCAGGGCACTAATACCGGTTATGCGCAAGGGGTTGATCCGTACAGAAGTGGAGGTTGACGCTGCGATAAAAGCATGAGCGGCAGAGTATCAACCTCATTAAGGCATTTATGGCAATTTAAACAGTTACATGAGTCCTAACAGGCACTGCAGGAGGCGAATGACCTGGCTCAAAATTAATGGCGCTGACCAAACGAGTCAGCGCTTTATTTTTATTTCATAAAAGTTAATCTTTTTATAAAGGGTGGTTCGAGACATGTTTAATTGCCTAGCCACTTTACTGATATTTGCACCGGTTTTATCAAGCCATTCTATAATAAGCTGTTTTTCATTAGATAAGGGTTGGTTTGAGGGCAAACTGCTGGATACGACTTCTATGGGTGCAGGTTCAGTGTAGTTGGCATGGATAAAAGAGGTGACATGCTGTTGGGCAATTTCAGTGTCAAGACGTGATAAATAATAGCTTCTTTCAACCACATTGCTAAGCTCTCTGATATTTCCTGGCCAATGGTATTTTAAAAATAAATCTATTGTTCTTTTAGAGAAAGTCTTTTGGGTGTTATTTTCTTTATTTAATTTCAATAAAAAGTGTTCCGCAAGCTCCGGGATGTCCTGCCGTCGCTCTCTTAAGGGTAACAAATCAATTTGGAAGACATTCAACCGGAAGTAGAGGTCACTTCGAAATGATCCATTATAGGCGATTTCGTCCATAATATTCTTGTTTGTAGCCGCAATGATCCGTACGTTTATTGGGATCCTCTTGTGGCTTCCGATTCGTGTTACCTCTCTTTCTTGGAGTACCCTCAGAAGGTTAATCTGAAGCTCAAGCGGCATTTCGCCGATCTCGTCCAAGAAAAGTGTCCCGTTATCCGCCGCTTCAAATAAGCCCTTCTTTCCTCCTTTGATAGCACCAGTAAAGGCGCCTTCTGTGTAACCAAATAGTTCAGATTGCATGAGATCCTTAGGGATGGCTCCGCAATTAATCGGTATAAAAGGTTGGTTTTTCCTAGAACTGTCATTATGAATTGCGTTTGCAAAGAGTTCTTTTCCGGTTCCACTTTCACCGATAATTAGAACATTGGAGTCCGTATTAGCCGCAATTTTGGCTAAATTTATGGATCGTAAGAAGGCATCATCGACACCAATCATTGTCTCAAAGGTGATTTTTTGATCTTGGCGACTAGTGTGGCTCGTTTTATTAACGATCAATCTTTTTAGACGAACAAGCTTAGTGTCGTTTTTTTCCTCAATGTTAATTTCAAGTAGTTCTTGGCCAAATCGTTTTCTTAAATGATGGCTTTGCGGGTTTGCAGAAAGATGTTCGAGCAGGACAGGCAAGACAGAGGGTAGTTCTTGAAAAATGGCTAAAGCATGTCTGTTTGAAAAAAGTAATTCATTGTTTTTTAGAATGATCAAGCCGCCTTTTTCTTTTTCATATAGAAGTTCAAATAGATCATCATAAAGCCTTTGCTTTTGCGCTTCCTCCAGAACAATTGAAAGGGATGAAGCGAGTGTTTCAATTATAGGCAACTGCTCAATGAGTTGTTCGGTTTGGTGGTCAGGGGCAATCACACCAAGAACGCCAATTAAGCATCCTGATTGATTCAGAAGAGGTATTCCAACTGTTGTAAAGGGTTTTAAGGATGTGTCGGAATGCTTTTTTCCTTTTACCCATGAAAGCTTCAAATCTTTTAATGCATGAAAAATACCATTCTCATTCTTTAATAAAGAGTCAAGCGCACCGCTTGATTGTAAATCTAAATTTGTGTTTTTTCTATCAATGATTTGACCGGTTTCATTGGTGAGTAAAAACATATAGGGATATAAGTTAGCGATGTGACTCATAACGGTAGCCATTTGGCCCCAGGGACGTTCACCTGATGTTGGTTGAGAAAATGTTAGAGAATGGACTGGCTGCTTTCTTTGTAATTGAGAAACGTCACTCGGATAAGCAATGAAAGGGACTGGTTGAATAGAAGATTTGGACTCCCAAACAATATCAAATTGTTTATGATCATTGAGCTTACCGATTCGTGAATGCTGCCATAGATGTTGCGTTCTTTCATCAAAACGGACATAGCCTTGCGGTGCATCAAAGCTCGATTGTTTTAAGGCTTTCCGAATAGAAACTGTTGTAAAGTCAGGAGCAATTTGCAGAGCGTTAGCCAGCAGAAATAGGCTGTTATACGTGTTTTCCATAACCGAACTGATCACATCTGTACCAAATTCGGCCTGGAATTCTCTTACAAATGTGTGGTTAGCCGAAGTGGACACTGACTGAAAATAGGGGAAGGAGCTATATATATCGAGTCCATTTGCAAGCTTGATCTCGGCAATCTCGGTCTCAGCAGTAATTGGGCTACAAATAGGGAGGGTTAGCCCACTTTCTCCAAGCTGTTCATAAAAAGAAACGGCACTGTTACCTACAAGGGTAGAAAACAAGATAGCTGGTTTGAGACATTCAATCTTACTAAGGACAGGATCAAAGTTTTTTGTTCCTAAAGGAGAATAGGTTTCTCCTACAATAGTAGTACTTGAGGGATCTAACTGGCTTCGAATGTACTGGTTGATTTTACGAGGGTAGACATAATCAGAACTTACTAGGTAAAAAGAGTTCCCAAGGTTTTTGATGATCCATGGCAGAAAATAGCTGAGTTGTTGATTGGGCAATGCTCCCGTATAGAACACCCAATCATTCTGCTCGTTCCCTTCGTATATCGTTGGGTATATGAGTAATCTGTCATAGTACTTCAAAGTAGGAAGTAAGGCTTGTCTGCAGGCAGACGTGTAGACGCCAATTAATAGACAAACGTGATCATCTTCTATTAATTTTTTTGCTTTTTCGATGGTGACAAAAGGATCAGAGGCAATATCCTCCACAATTGGTTCGAAAGGAATGCCCCCAACTCCTCCCATTTCATTTATGTGCTTAATCGCAAGCAGCGCAGCTTGACATTGACCAAGCTCAGTAACAGCAGTCGCACCTGTTAAGGAAAATAAAATTCCAATTTTAAAGGTTTTATTGGACATTTTGAACTCTCCTTAGAATTGAAAATCTTAAATTAGGTGTAAACCTAAATGAACACATATTGTAAGATGTTCTAACAATAATGATGAGTGTTATATAAAGCGTTAAAAGGGCAGAGGAGCATGCGTCACCACATACGGCCGAATAGTCTGTATTTTCTTAAATTATATAATAAAATTCCAAGCTGTGCACTTAAAAATAAGTGAAATTGAACAAATTTGAACAGAGTGTCCACTCCTTTGAACAGCTTATGTTATTTTTTCTGACAATAATTTATCAATTAAGCGCTTACTCTCTTGGTTTTGAATTGGCATGAAGATTGCATAGAGAATTGTGAGAACCACCACAAGAAAATAAGGAGGAATTTTAATGCCTGTTGGATCGATATCCAGTCACAAAGACACGGTTGGGGTAGCTGTCGTCAATTACAAAGTACCGGTTCTAGAATCAAAAGAGGAAGTCATCGAGAACTGTAGGCGTATTGCTGACTTTGTTGAAGGAACGAAACTCGGGTATCCGGGACTCGATTTAATTGTCTTTCCAGAGTACTCCACACAGGGCTTTCATCCCAGTAAATGGCCGGAACTCTGTACGACAGTTCCCGGTCCTGAAACGGATATTTTCTCTGAAGCTTGCCGGAAAAATAAAGTTTGGGGTGTTTTCTCGATTACCGGCGAGCACAATCCTTTGGGTAATCCCTTTAATAGCTTTCTTTTGATTGACGATCAAGGCGAAATCAAGATGAACTACCACAAAATAAATCCGTGGGTGCCAAAAGAGCCATGGTATCCGGGACACGAGACGATGGTGGTGGAGGGTCCAAAAGGATTGAAAATTGGTGCTAATATTTGTTACGACTCCAACATGCCTGAGATTGTAAGAGATACCGTCATGAAAGGAGCAGAGCTTGTCGTCCGTATACAGGGCTATATGTATCCATCGAAAGATCAGCAAATTAAGCTAGCAAGCATTCGTGCCTGGGAGAATTTAACCTATTTTGCCGTCTCCAATATGGCAGGAAGGGATAAAGTGTATTCCTACTTCGGCCACTCAAATATTGTTAATTTTGATGGCACATCGCTTGCGGAATGCGGTACGACTCCAGATGAAGTGACCTATGCGGAGCTTTCCATTTCAGGGATTCGGAATGCTCGGAGACACTGGACTGCTGAAAATCACCTCTATAATTTAACACATAGAGGCTACACCGCTCTAGAACATGGTGTTGCGACAATCCCTTATAGTTTCTATAAAACATGGGTGGAAGATCCTGAAAAAGCTACGGCTATATGTGAGTCTCTTACAAGAACAACACCGGAGCAGCCCGCAGAGGAAGAAGAGACAGTGATCTTGAAAAATTAATCGATTTTTATTGGTGGTGTTATAGGAAGGAGGGAGACTCTATACGTCCTGAGGTGAAAACAAAATTAAGGAGGGCATTTGGTCAAAGGATTAAAATTGGTACTTTAATGTTAAGAGAGAGAAATAAAAGAGGATTGGAAATCAATGATGAATCGATTACTGATCTGACTTAAGAGGCTTTGACTCTGACAAATAAAGAGTCCTTCATTTATCTTCATAAAAAAGTATCTGGTAAATGCGATATTAAAGAAAGTGTGGTGTTCAGGTTGTTAGAAGAAACAGTAAAAGGGAGTTCACCATCAAAGAAAAGAAAATTTAATTCCTTTGTAAATAATCCGGTAGTGGAAGATTACGCACTTAGATACGCCCCGAAATCGTTTAGAAAGTGGTCGGAGTTCTCGGTGATGAACTCAGCTGTTGGAGGCATTGCCTTCCTTGCCGACTTTGCGATAGGCGGTTCAATTGCTATTTCTTATGGGTTCACGAGTGCCTTTTGGGGAATCATTATCGCTGCTCTTGTCATTTTTTTAACGGGGATTCCGATTGCCTATTATTCTGCTAAATACAGTGTGGACATGGATTTACTGACACGCGGCGCCGGATTTGGCTATTTAGGTTCAACGATTACGTCCCTTGTCTATGCATCCTTCACATTTATTTATATGTCAACAGAAGGGGCTATCATGGCACAAGCCTTTGAAATGTATTTCCACATGCCGCTTCCGATTGGTTACTTGGTTAGTTCATTAGTTGTAATTCCCCTCGTATTGTTTGGAATGACGGCTCTATCAAAACTCCAAGTGTGGACTCAGCCGGTCTGGCTACTGCTTATGATCGCGCCGATTGCCGCAATTATTATGAAAGACCCCGGAACAGTCTCAGCTTGGACCCATTTTGCAGGAAAGTCACCATCTGGAGCTGCTTTTAATCCATTATTTGTTGCCTTGTCTTCAGGTGTTGTTCTTTCGCTCATCTCACAAATTGGGGAACAGGCCGATTACTTAAGGTTTATGCCTACTCTTACAAAGCAAAATCGCAGAAAGTGGCTCTGGGCAGTTATGATTGCGGGACCTGGTTGGGTGGTAATTGGTGCCTTTAAAGAATTAAGCGGGAGCTTTATGGTCTCTTTTATAGCGCCATCTGTCGGGTTCGATGTCGCTGATCAGCCTATTCAAATGTTTGTGAAAGCTTTTGGTACTTTCATTCCGAGTGCCTTTGTGGTTCTAACCATCGCGACTTTCTTTGTTGTCCTTTCGCAAATTAAGATAAACGTAACCAATGCGTACTCCGGTTCTTTGTCCTGGTCTAATTTCTTTTCACGTGTCTTACATTTTCATCCTGGGCGTGTGGTTTGGTTATTTTTACAAGTTGCGATCGCTATTGTGTTAATGGAAGCCGGACTCTTCAATTTTCTTAATACCGTATTGGGATTTTATTCTAACATTGCAGTAGCTTGGATAGGAGCGATTGTAGCGGATTTGGTCATCAACAAAACTTTGTTAAAAATAAGTCCTTCTTATATTGAATTTAAGCGCGCACATCTATACAACTTTAACCCTGTAGGCTTTGGGTCTATGATTATTGCTTCTATTCTATCGATAATGGCATACTTCGGTCTTTTTGGTGCTACTCTTCAAGCCTTTTCACCTTTCTTGTCTCTTGTGGTCGCCTTTATATTAGCTCCGGTTATTGCTCTAGCAACGAAAGGAAAGTATTACATTGCAAGACAAAACCCATTCCAAGGAGCCCTAACAGAGCTTGCAGCCAGTTCAAATGAAGTGACAGAAGAAAGAGTAGAGGAATCTAACTCAACTGGAGAACAGAGTCCTACCCATGACCATTCCCATCTCCATGGATTGGTAGGTCCTTATGCGGAGTTGATCCCGGCACCGAATAATAATGGGGAATATGAATGCGTGACTTGCGAATTTGATTATGAGCAAGAGGATATTACTTATTGTCCATTTCATAAAGGAATGATCTGCTCTTTGTGCTGCAGCCTTGAGAAGGAATGTGGAGATATGTGCAAAAAGTAAAAGGATTTAGATAGACAGAGTATAATACTTAATTGGATTCTGTCTATACATAAAGAGGTTGGAAGTTATTTGAGTCTCTCATAAGCAGTCAGATTTTGGAAACCAGGTTTGATATAAAATTAAACTTATTAACAGGAGGAATTCACATGGGCAGTATTGGAAGTATGTCAAAACCATCAGAAGGCTTTTTAACAGCTTTGATTCAGTATCCCGTACCAATTGTCGAATCGCGTGAGGATATTGATAAACAGATCAAACAAATTATTAAAATGTTACACTCTACCAAGGCTGGTTATCCTGGCGTTGAGCTGATTGTTTTCCCAGAATACAGTACCCAAGGTTTAAATACAAAAAAGTGGACAACAGAAGAATTTTTATGTGACGTCCCCGGCCAAGAAACAGAGTTGTTTGGGCAAGCGTGTAAAGAGGCAGGTGTATACGGTGTTTTTTCTTTAATGGAACGTAACCCGGATGGAGGTGCTCCTTTTAATACCGCCATCATTATTAATCCAGAAGGAGAAATCATTTTAAAATATCGTAAGCTCAATCCATGGGTTCCTGTTGAACCATGGCAAGCCGGAAACCTTGGGCTACCCGTTTGTGAAGGACCAGGAGGCAGTAAATTAGCTGTTTGTATTTGTCATGATGGGATGTTCCCAGAAATTGCCCGTGAAGCAGCTTATAAGGGAGCGAATGTCCTGATCCGAATTTCCGGATACAGTACTCAAGTGAACGATCAATGGATTCTTACTAATCGGTCCAATGCCTGGCATAATCTTATGTATACAATGTCGGTCAATCTAGCAGGTTATGATGGCACTTTCTATTATTTTGGTGAGGGTCAAGTATGTAATTTTGATGGGACAACAATCGTTCAAGGTCATCGCAACCCATATGAGATCGTAACAGCTGAAATTTATCCTAAACTAGCAGATAAAGCACGTATCGAGTGGGGACTTGAAAATAACATTTATAATTTAGGAACGAGAGCTTATGTAGCAACACCAGGAGGGATCAAAGAAAACCCGTATACCTTTATTAAAGACCTTGCTGAAAATAACTATCACTTGCCTTGGGAGAAAGAGATTCAAATCAAGGATGGTTCGATCTACGGATATCCTGTTCTTGAAAAGGTTACCGATTGAAAAGAAAATTAAGGGACAAAACTAAACTAACTGACTTAAATTCCGAACACTAAATGTTTATAAGGACAGAAACAAAAAGGATGCGCAGTCAAAATGCGGAGACTCCTACGGGAATAGAACATGTCAAAAGCCCCCGCAAGCAAGCATTTTTCTCGCTGAGGAGGCTTGGGTCGTTCCCGCGGAAAGCAACGTATTTTGAAGGAGCGTTTCATAAATGACATAACTTATAAATGAAAAACCGAACTCATCACGTTAAATGTGTGAATAAGTTCGGTTTTTTCTATTCGTCAACTACTTCTGACCCAGCTTCTTTATAAACCAAACGCACACGATTTGAGTCCCAACATGCTAAATTTTGTGTAAGGGGCTTTCAACACACATTGGGATCCTCTCCCATTTCTAAGGCGGTCCAAGGTTATAAAGTTTTGAAATAATCTTTTTTGTAAAGAGATATCTCACCTGATGCTTTTTGATATTTTTCTTGCGTAATAATCTTCTAGCAGGCCGCTTTAATCCTCTAAAATTCTTTTAATATATAAATAAGCCTACTGAAATCTGTCATAGAGGAGATTTCCGCCCCATAAATTGATAAAAAGTGATAAAAGGGGTGTAAAATGATGGGTGATGGTCATGTAACAGAAGAAATGCTTGAAAAATTTTACAGGCTCAATCTAAAGAAGAAAGAAATTGACTCGGCAATGAATGAATTAAAAAAACAGTTTCATAACTATTTTGATGAAACAATAGGAGAAAACTTGAAGGGACAGGTTACGGTTGGAGATTACAAGCTCCAAAGACAGATTAGAACAATAGAAAAATTTAATGAGGATAAGACCGCCGAAAAATTAGAAGCGTTAAATCTAGAAGATCTATTAGTGAAAAAACCGGACATTGAAAAAATGAAAGCGGCTATTAGTCTTGGTCTATTAAAAGAAGCAGATTTAGTAGATTGTCGTGTGGTTAGCGTGTCACCGGCTATTTCCGTAACAATAAAATAAAACAGTTCGGTGGACCAAAATTCTTAAAGAATGAATTGTGGAATCGTCTTTAAATATTAAATGTGTAATAAATAGGGTCGAAAGGACATCCTAATCGGGTGTCGCTCTTTAAATTGGCAAGAGGGTAGCCTTCTTTTTTTAAGGTTAAGAAAGAAAATTTATAGGAACTAAGGATTAGGGCAACCAGGCATCGCCTTCACCTAAAGGCTTGGAGCGGGCTGCGTTTTCTTTAAAATGAAAATTTAAAAAACAAATTGTGATAATAGAAGAATAATTTCTTGACACTCCTTACAGATAGGAGTAAGTTAATAGTAGATTAAACCTAGCTACATACTCGGAATAAAAGGATAGAGGTGCTCATATGGTACGTGTTGCTAATTCAGTTGCCGAACTAGTCGGTCAAACACCAATTGTAAAGTTAAACAGAGTAGTAGATGACAACAGTGCAGAGGTCTACTTAAAGCTTGAATATTTTAACCCTGGGAGCAGCGTCAAAGA
This sequence comes from Pullulanibacillus sp. KACC 23026, assembly GCF_029094525.1. Taxonomy (NCBI): domain Bacteria; kingdom Bacillati; phylum Bacillota; class Bacilli; order Caryophanales; family Sporolactobacillaceae; genus Pullulanibacillus; species Pullulanibacillus sp. KACC 23026. The sequence goes on from NZ_CP119107.1 coordinate 2,208,575, forward strand.
TCGTATTGCTTTGGCTATGATTGAAGCTGCAGAAGAAGAAGGCTTAATTAAGCCGGGCGTTGATACGATTATCGAACCAACTAGTGGAAACACAGGTATTGGTCTTGCTATGATTGCAGCTGCAAAGGGGTATGAGGCCATTTTTGTCATGCCAGAAACGATGAGTATGGAAAGACGTAACCTCCTTCGCGCATATGGAGCCAAGCTTGTTCTTACTCCAGGAGCTGAAGGAATTAAAGGTTCCATTGCCAAAGCAGAACAGTTGGCCAATGATAATGGCTACTTTATGCCACAGCAATTTAAAAACCCAGCCAATCCAGAGGTTCACAGAAGAACTACGGGTAAAGAAATTGTTGAACAAATGGATCAATTAGATGCGTTTGTTTCAGGAATTGGGACTGGTGGAACTATTAGTGGTGCTGGTAGTGTTCTGCGCGAAAAATTTCCAAATGTTAAAATTGTAGCTGTTGAACCAGCTGATTCAGCTGTTCTTTCAGGAGGAAAACCAGGTCCGCATAAACTTCAAGGACTTGGCACAGGATTTGTTCCGGATACTTTAGATACCAAAATTTATGACGAAATTGTTGCAGTTACTACAGAAGAGGCGTTTGCTGCTGCAAGACGTGTTGGGAGAGAAGAAGGTATCTTAACTGGTATTTCTTCTGGTGCTGCGATTCATGCTGCTCTTAAAGTTGCCAAAGAACTTGGAAAAGGCAAAAAAGTTCTAGCTATTGTTCCAGATAATGGCGAACGTTATCTAAGTACTCCGCTCTATCAATTTGATGCAGAATAAAAAAACATAACAAAAAAAGCATCCCTTAGTGGGTGCTTTTTTTGTTTCGCTCCTATTTATTAACTGTAGAAATAGTTCGCTTTAGATACGTGGCCATCTTCTCAATATAAATGAAACTGAGCTCTTTTTTGATTAAAATCCGTGTTAGAATTTTTAAATCAGGCATATTATTTAATTAGTGGAAAAGTGACTGATTGAGAATTTTAGTCATATGGTACGGAGAGTGCCTCATTAAGGGCGTTGTTTAAAATAAATAGAGGTTAGCCCTTCTTGTAAAGGAGTTTTTTATGAAAAAAACGGATCCCATCCCACAGCCAAAAACGTATGGCCTTCTAGGAAACATCCCTTTAATTGACAAGAATTCACCGACTTTATCATTTGGCAAGCTAGCAGAGGAATTTGGTCCGATTTATCGATTTCAGGCTTTAAATAGATCGATCCTCATTCTATCTGGTGCTGACTTAGTTGCGGACGTATCGGATGAGAGCCGATTCGATAAATCGATTGGCCATTTACTGAAAATTCGTGATGCCGGAGGAGACGGATTATTTACAGCCTTGACGAAAGAACCCAATTGGGGAAAGGCTCATCGAATTTTGATGCCCGCTTTTAGCCAACAAGCGATGAGAGGCTACCACAGGATGATGCTCGATATTGCGTCACAGCTCATCCAAAAATGGGGCCGGCTTAATCCCGACGAAACCATTGATGTCCCGGATGATATGACTCGTCTTACCCTTGATACCATTGGGCTATGCGGGTTCGGCTATCGATTAAATAGCTTCTATAGAGAAACGCCTCATCCATTTGTCTTAAGTATGATCAGAACCTTAGATGAAGCGATGCACTATATCACAAGACTTCCGATTCAAAGCAAGCTGATGTTTAAAACCAGACGACAATATGAACACGATCTGAACTACCAGTTTAATGTGGTTGATCAGATCATCGCTGATCGAAGGCAGAGTGGAGACACAGGGGAAAAGGATTTACTTGCCCGAATGCTGAATGCCGTCGATCCTGAAACAGATGAAAAATTGGATGATGAGAATATTCGCTACCAAATCATTACTTTTTTAGTGGCAGGTCACGAAACGACTAGTGGTTTACTGTCATTTGCGATCTATTTTCTGCTTAAGCATCCGGATGTGCTGAAAAAGGCTTATGAGGAAGTTGATCAGCAGTTAGATGATGCCCTTCCCACTTATGAACAGGTTGTGAGTTTGAAGTATGTCCGAATGATTTTAAATGAGGCGCTTCGATTATGGCCGACCGCACCCCAATATAGTTTGTATGCGAAAAAGGATACCATGATTGCTGGAAGGTACCCCATAAATAAAGGAGAACCTATTTTTGTTCTCATTCCTCAACTGCACCGAGATAAAGGGGCGTGGGGAGAAGATGCCGACCAATTCCGACCAGAGCGTTTTGCCGACCCGGATAAGGTCCCGGTCCATGCTTATAAGCCTTTTGGTAATGGACAGAGAGCTTGCATTGGGATGCAGTTTGCCCTGCATGAAGCCACATTAATCCTTGGTCAGATTCTTAAGCATTTTAAGCTGATTGATTACATGAATTATGAGTTAAAAGTGAAACAAACGTTAACGCTCAAGCCTGAAAATTTTCACATCCGCGTTCACTTAAGAGATAAGGACTCACTTAATCTGTTATCTCCTCAGCCGAAACAATCAGTCGTCAAGCGCTCTAATTATGAAAACGAGCAGCCCAAGGCCTCCATTATCGGCCTGAATGATCGACCGCTTCTGGTTCTTTATGGCTCTGACATGGGGACCTCCGAACAGCTTGCTAGGGAATTGGTTGACCTTGCGGAGTGGAATGGAATTCGCGGTGAGGTCGCTTCGCTTAACGATCGGCGAGGTCAATTACCTAAGGAAGGAGCCGTTATCATTATTTCCTCTTCATATAACGGAAAAGCCCCTATTAATGCTAAAGCTTTTTTACAATGGCTAGAAGGACTTGAATCTGAAGACTTGAGCGGCGTGACCTATGCCGTTTTTGGCTGTGGGGATCGAAATTGGGCCAGTACCTATCAACAGGCTCCTCGCCTGATTGACGAGCGCCTTGCAGAAAAGGGAGCAAAGCGTTTTTCATCTCGTGGAGAGGGGGATATGAGCGGCGATTTTGAAAAACAGTTTGACGACTGGAAAAGTCAAATGGTGACGGACGCTATGAAGACGTTCGGCTTAAAATTAGCTGCAAATGCAGCGAACAAACAGTCGACTCTTAGCGTGGAGTTTGTTAGTGGTCTTGTCATGTCACCCATTGTACAGTCCTATCAAGCAATTAAAGCTAAAGTTGTGGAAAATCAAGAACTTCAACAACCAGGGAGCGGGAGAAGTACCCGTCATATAGAATTTGAACTGCCTGAAGGATTCACTTATCAGGAAGGGGATCACTTAGGTATTTTTCCTCTAAATAGTCCGGAAAACGTTCAACGGGTTCTGAAACGTTTTGGATTGAAAGGCGGTGATCAAGTTATTTTGAAGGCAACGGGTTTAAGTGCCGCCCATTTGCCATTAGATCGCCCCGTTTCTTTGTTTGATTTACTCAGCCAATGTTTCGAACTCCAAGAACCTGGAACACGTGATCAAATACGGGAATTAGCGGCTAAGACGGTTTGTCCTCCACACCAGGCAGAATTGGAGAATTTATTGAAAGAGGAAGTCTATGAGAAACAAATCCTGCAAAAGAGGGTGACGATGCTGGATTTGATCGAAACGTACGAGGCGTGCACGATTTCCTTTGAACATTTTTTAGAATTGCTTCCTTCAAGAAAGCCAAGGTATTATTCGGTGTCCAGTTCGCCGCGAATGCAGCCTAGAAGGACTAGTATTACCGTGGCTATTGTCCGAGCGGATGCTTGGAGTGGAAAAGGGGAGTATAGAGGTGTTGCCTCTCAGTATTTGGAAGAAAGGAAACCGGGTGATGAGCTCATGGTCTTCGTCCGAAAACCGGAATCTGGATTTCAACTCCCAAGTCAGACCGAAACACCGATTATTATGGTGGGAGCAGGTACGGGTGTTGCCCCATTCCGCGGGTTTCTGCAGGCTCGCTCTCAATTAAAAAACGAGGGGCGTTCACTTGGTGAAGCTCATCTTTACTTTGGCTGCCGGAATGATTGGGACTATCTTTACCGAGAGGAGCTAGAAGGCTATGAGAAAAATGGATTGGTGACCCTTCATACAGCCTTTTCTCGTAAAAAAGGTGAGCTTAAAACGTATGTCCAACATTTAATCGCTCAAGAGAACGAAGCCTTCATGCAATTAATGGCACATGGTGCGAAGCTTTACGTCTGTGGGGACGGTCGTCACATGGCTAGAGATGTCGAAACCGAACTTATTCGAGGCTATCAGCAGGTCTATGGTGTCAATGAAACAGAAGCAAAGAAATGGTTGGAAGATCTTCAGAAACAAGAACAATATGTAAAGGACGTATGGGCAGGTTACTAAATAAAAGTAAGCAGAAGGACGACAAGAAATAAGTGTATAAGACACTCATTCACGGAACCCTTTGTGTGCGCTGAAAGCCCCAATGCACCAAAACGCGGTGTGAGCGGGATTCTGTGTGTGTGATGAGAGCTCCAACGTACCAAAACAAAGCGTGTGCGGCCCCCATTGTGTGTGATGGGAGCCCCAATACACAAAAACAAGGCGTGTGCGGCCCCCAATGTGTGTGATGAGGGCTCCAACGCACCAAAAATCCCGGTTGTAGCCCGAGAAAGTGTGTGATGAGGGCTCCAACGCACCAAAAATCCCGGTTGTAGCCCGAGAAAGTGTGTGATGGGAGCTCCAACGCACAAAAAAGCCCGGATGGAGCCCGAGAAAGTGTGTGATGGGAGCCCCAATACACAAAAAAGTCCAGTTGGATCCCGAGAAAGTGTGTGATGAGGGCTCCAATACACAAAAATAAGGCGTGTGCGGCCCCCGATGTGTGTGATGGGAGCTCCAACGCACAAAAACAAAGCGTGTGCGGCCCCCGGTGTGTGTGATGGGAGCTCCAATACACAAAAAAGTCTAGTTGTAGCCCGAGAAAGTGTGTGATGGAGGCACCAATACACAAAAACAAGGCGTGTGCGGCCCCATTTGTGTGTGATGGGAGCTCCAACGCACAAAAAAGCCCAGTTGTAGCCCGAGAAAGTGTGTGATGGGAGCCCCAATACACAAAAACAAGGCGTGTGCGGCCCCCGATGTGTGTGATGGGAGCCCCAATACACAAAAACAAGGCGTGTGCGGCCCCCAATGTGTGTGATGAGGGCTCCAACGCACCAAAACAAAGCGTGTGCGGCCCCCGGTGTGTGTGATGGAGCCCCAATACACAAAAAAGCCCGGTTGTAGCCCGAGAAAGTGTGTGATGAGGGCTCCAACGCACCAAAACAAAGCGTGTGCGGCCCCCGATGTGTGTGATGAGGGCTCCAACGCACAAAAACAAAGCGTGTGCGGCCCCCGGTGTGTGTGATGGGAGCTCCAATACACAAAAAAGCCCAGTTGTAGCCCGAGAAAGTGTGTGATGGAGGCACCAATACACAAAAACAAGGCGTGTGCAGACTCATTTGTGTGTGATGGGAGCCCCAATACACAAAAAAGCCCGGTTGTAGCCCGAGAAAGTGTGTGATGGGAGCTCCAATACACAAAAACAAGGCGTGTGCGGCCCCATTTGTGTGTGATGGAAGCTCCAATACACAAAAAAGCCCGGTTGTAGTCCGAGAAAGTGTGTGATGGGAGCTCCAATACACCAAAAAAGTGGAAGCTCCACCACGAGATATATGTGTAAACTTGTTATTTAGGAATACCCATCATATAGATGACACGGTTTTTAGTAATATCTTTTAACATGAGAAAGCGCGGAGTCTATTAAAGGCTCCGCGCATTTTAGTGTATTTGGTCATTAACGATGATCATCGAACCAGCCGATGAGATGCTGCAGACGCTCTAATCGGTGCTGTGGCTTACCTGATCGTGACAAGTCATGGCTTTCATCTGGGAAACGAACGAATTTAGTGTCGACACCAAGGCGTTTAAGGGCGACATACCATTGTTCGCCTTGCTCTATTGGACAGCGCAAATCCTGTTCACTGTGAAGAATGAGAGTCGGCGTTTTTACGTTACGTGCGTAAGTGAGTGGTGAAACCTTCAACAGTGTTTCAACATCATCCCATAAGTCTGCATGTCCGTGCTGCCATTCTGTGAAGAAGAAGCCGATATCACTTGTGCCATAGAAGCTGAGCCAGTTGCAGATACTGCGCTGTGTGACGGCTGCCTTGAAACGATCCGTACGCGTTACCACGACATTGGTCATATAGCCGCCATAACTTCCTCCCGTAACGAAAAGCTGATCTTGATCGATATAATGGAAATGGGCTAAGGCATAATCAACACCTGCCATAATATCTTCGTAATCCATACCGCCATAATCGCCGATGACGGCATTGACAAAGTCATGACCGTAGCCTTGGCTTCCTCTTGGATTAGTGTAGAGGACAACATAGCCTTTTGAAGCCATGAGCTGCATTTCATGATGGAGTCCGTTTCCATATGAGGTGGCAGGACCGCCATGAATTTCAAGAATCATTGGATAGGTATTCCCCTCTTCAAAACCATAAGGCTTCATCACCCAGCCTTCAATTTCCCACCCATCCGTACTTTTATAAGTGAATTTTTCTGGCGTGCTTAAATGAACTTCATCATAGAGTTTTTGGTTCCAATATGTGAGTTGCTGTCTGTTTTCACTATTAGTTAAATCTTGAGTCGTAAGGTCACCTGTCGAGAAAGGGGTTGCTAATACGAGTACAGCTGAATCATCACTTAAGATATCAAATGATGTGATGGTGGCGTCAGCTGGAGAGAGCGCGGGTGACACAGCCCCATTGAGATCGACCTTGAAAAGCTGACAATCCGCTCCAATGGTGGCGTTAAAATAAATATGAGTGCTAGAAGCATTCCAAACTAATCGTTGACCTGCTGGATCGTATTTGGCATCAACGCCGACAAGATTCCCGACAGTATAATCAAAGTCCTCGGTTAAATTAGTCAACTCACCAGTTTCTAAAGAAAGAACAAGAACATGGGTATTCCCTTGGCTTCGTTCTCCGCGAGTGTGACCCGCCACTGCGAGATATTTGCCGTCTGGTGAAAAGGAAGGAGCCATTAGATAGCCATTCCCCTGATAAAAAAGACGTTCTTCCTTAGACGAAAGATCGTATTTCCATATGGCAGGGAGATAGCCCCACTCTTTATCCTCAGCTTTTGTTCCAACATAGAAAAGGTTCTTTCCATCAGGCGTAAAACGAGGCTCTGAGAAGTCATGTTCACCTTCAGTTACTTTTATGTAAGATTTGCTTTCAATATCAAACAAGTAGACATGCTGATGATCATCATTATAGATACCCGCTCCATCGCCTTTGTAGCGAAGGCGAGTAATGACTTTCACATCACTTTTGTTTTCCTTATTTACTTCTTCCTTGTCAGAAGTAAGCTTGAGCTCACCGCTGATAGTAAGAGCAAGCTGCTTGCCATCAGGGGACCAAGTAAATTCACCAATTCCTTGCTTCACGTCGGTTAATTGAACAGCTTCACCGCCATCGATGGGTAACAGCCAGACTTGATTTTTTCCTGTTCGGTTTGAGCGAAAAGCAAGCTGTTGTCCATCTGGTGACCACTTTGGAGCGGTGTCTTTTACTAGGCTGTCCTTCGAATAATGAGTGGTAAATTGTCTGCCTTCACCTTTTAAATCAGTCACGTAGATGAAAGAATAGTAGCCATCCTTTTCTTGATCGACTTGTGTTAAGACATAAGCTGCCTTGTCTTTAGAAGGGGATACTTGGGGATCTCCGACAAACTTAAATTGGCAAAGATCTTCGGCTGTTATGGGACGCTTGGGCATGGTTGGTTCCTCCTTAATTGTTTAACTATGGATCTATTTTAACATTCCGATAGTCGAAACAAAAATATAAATTCTTAATTTTCATAATTTGTCGCGGTGATGAACAAACTGTTGAAAAATTCAAGATTCACGTTAAACTAACAGGAGAATGTCAAGATGGCAAAGTAGGAGACTTGATTCAACCATTAAGAACGTCCCTTTTTTAAGGGAAGATAAAACGAAGGAGTCAAAAGACATGTTAAACCAAAAAAGATTGCGAGATTATGGGGTCACAATAGGGGGCTTAGAGCCTGGACCTAAAAATGCGATTACAGATGTAGAAGGGGTTGCGGTTGGACATGTTACAATCAGTGACCGCTGCAAGCAAACAGGAGTAACGGCCATACTCCCGCATCAGGGGAATGTATTTAAGGAGAAATTAATAGCCTCATGCCATATTATTAATGGATTTGGTAAGACGATGGGGACGCTTCAGCTAAACGAATTAGGGACCTTGGAAACCCCTATTATTCTTACTAATACATTAAGCATAGGTGTTGCAGCAGACGCATGTTTTGACTACACGTTGGAGCGTAATCCGGAAATAGGCAGGACGACGGGAACGGTCAACCCTGTTATCGGCGAATGCAATGACATGTTTTTAAATGATATAAGGGGCAAATATGTAACAAGAGAGCATGTTTTTCAAGCGCTTGAGCAGGCGTCTTCTACTTTCAGTGAAGGTTCTGTTGGGGCAGGGCGGGGGATGCTTTGTTATTCCCTAAAAGGCGGAGTTGGTTCGTCATCCAGGCGGTTCGAGTTAGAGCATGGGATCTATACAATAGGGGTTTTAGTCGTCTCTAATTTTGGTCTTCTAGGTGATCTCCGCATTAATGGGAATCCAATTGGTGCAACATTAAAACAAGCATTAAGTAACGAAATTGAAGAAAAGGATAAGGGATCGATCATGATCATTGTCGCAACGGACTTGCCTGTTTCCAATAGGCAGATTAACCGACTGCTTAAACGTTCTGTTACTGGATTATCGAGGACTGGCTCCATGATCTCAAACGGAAGCGGGGATGTTGTGATTGGATTTTCAACGGCAACTAAAATCCCGCATGATAAAACAAAAGAGCTGCTTTCTATCCCAGCAGTTCATGAAGGCGATCTGGATATCGCTTTTCGAGCCATTGGCGAAGCAACAGAGGAAGCGATCTTAAATGCTTTAGTGACAGCTGAAAGGGTGGTAGGGCGCGATGGAAATGAACGGCCAGCGCTTCGTGACTTAATCGAGCATTATCATATCTTGCTGTCTTAAAACAGTAAACTAATCTTCTAAGCTTAGAGGATGTCCTTATAAACGATCATTCCTTGAAATAATCACTAAATGAGTAAAGAATAAAGGGAAATAACGAGGTGCAGTCATTTCCCAGGCAAGCGCAGATTACGACAAAATGACACTTATATTGAGTGCTTCAGACTTAGAGAAAAGAAGATTCTGACGATTGGTGTCTGATTCTTCGTTGCAGAGGCATTAAACTTGTTATTATAACCACTGACCTTGTTCCATTTCCTAGCTAGAGACTGGCTTTGATATAATAAGAAGCCTGTTCCCTATTGAGGAACAGGCCGCCCGGATCGATTAATCTAATGTATTGATCCAGGAGTCGACGGTCACAACATCAGCTTGTCGAGGAAATACTTTCTCAGTAAGGACGCGGTGTACCTCAGGATCTCTGTCAAGACAGGCATCACTTAGGACGGTTATCGTATAATCTTTGTCCGCTGCTTCTCGCAATGTTGATAAGACGACACCACTCGTTGAAATACCCGTGAGTACAATCGAATCAATTTGCTTAGAGCGGAGGATGACCTCTAATGTGCTTCCTGCAAAAGCACTTACGCGATATTTAGTGACAACAGGCTCATCCTTCTCAGGTTTAACCGATTCATGAATCTGTGTCGATTCGTCTGAAGTTGTCATTCCACCATGTGAAGCAACGGCTGAAAAACCCTTATTATTAGGAGAAACCTCCGGATAGCCTTCGCTAAACCCAACGCGGACGAAAATAACAGGAATGTGATGCTCACGGGCGCTAGCTATAGCTTTTTGAAAGGGAAGGAGGGCTTCCTTGTTTTCAGCAAAATGCGAAACGATCCCGTTTTGCAAATCCATGACTAATAAGGCTGTTTTTTTTGAAGAATTGTTCATGTGTTGTCACTCCCAAATGGTTTAGTTATTATTAAATGGAGAACTCTATCATTTATAATAAACGGAGATGTCTCCACATGTCAAGGGTTGTTCTTGAAACTAGGGGGGGAGTGTCAAAATGAAGGATAGTGAGAACTTGTTCAACCGTTCGGAACGTCGTGATGCTGCCCAAAATCGCCAACGTATATTGGATACAGCGTTGAAACTTTTTAATGAATATGGGGTCGAGAACGTTAGCATGAACCAAATTGCAAACGTCGCTCAAATTGGGCCTGGAACGCTCTATCGCCGTTACCGAAATAAAGGAGAATTGTGTTTAGATTTAATTAAAGATAATGTTGTCCTTCTTTTTGAAGATTTAGATGCTTTTCTCGAAGAAAACCAGAACTTGCCGCCTGAAGATCGATTAAAAAGCATTTTGCAATACTATATCAAGTTTAGAGAAAGCAAGGCTCAGTTGCTGAAAGGTGTTGAAGATTTTGAGAGGTCGAACAGAACCCAATCAAATGGTCAAAGCCCCTTATACAACGAATTACACCAGATCCTTGTTTCTGTATTTGATGAAATGAAGGATTCGGAACTTAATTCTCCAAATAGTGCCTTTCGAGCAGACATGCTTCTTGCTGCTTTAAAGAGCGACACCTACCTATTTCAGCGAGAAGTGAGAGGTTATGCTCCTGACGAGATATTGGATCAACTATGGGCTACCTTTATCGGCAAGTAGATAAGCGCTTAAGTGGCGGGTGGCAAAAATGCAGGCAAATCGGGAGCGACAACAAATAAGAGAGAACTTATAAGCAACTAAAGGTCATGTACATGAATGAGAGCATCTGTCTACAATGGCAGCGGGCTCTCGTTTTTTTGTATTTTTTGGAATACGATTGTGATCATAGCCTATTTTTCTCTCGACAAACGCTTCTTAAATATCAGGAAGTATTATAATATACAAGAAAAACACATACTATTATATGTAGGAAGAATTTCTCAAGAAAAACTTATCCAAACCGTTCCTAAAACATTCGATTTACTACCCACACCACTTCAGAAGGACACGCATTTACTGATTGTAGGTGATGGTCCCCTTTTAAAACCTCTCACAGAGAAAACACCCCCAAATCACTTTTACGTTTTTTATTGAAGGCGAGTCACTAGCTGAGATCGATGCTTCAAGTGATGTTTTTCTATTCCCATTTGCAACCGAAACGTTCGGCAATGTAGTTTTAGAAGCGCTTGGATCAGGATTGCTTGTCATTGGGGCAGAAGCTGGAGGCGTTTCAGCAACTCATCAAAAACAATCAAACCAGTTTTCTATATCCCTCCAAGAACGGAGCAGCTTTTAGTTGATATACAGGCTATCTTCTCGCCAATGATGAACTGCGCGAGACATTCAATCAGCAGGTGAGGGCTTCTGCTTTAGCCTATTCTTGGAATGAAATATTTGATCGTTTACTCGTCAGCTTACAAAGTCTTCACAATGAAAAAAACGTCACACCGCATAATTGTCAAAGAGGTAATGACTTTCTAAACGTCTGGAGTGACATAAATGGCTAACTTTAAATTGTATAATTATACCTTTCAAAATTTGCAAGAAAAAGAGATGTCCTTTGAGCAGGTCTTCGAGTATATCGTCCAATTTATGAAACGCGATCCGCGCGGAAATTTCAAGTTAATGGTTGGAACCGATTCACAAGTGCACCCTACTTATACTCGATTTATAACAGGGATTGTTATTCAGCAGGAACGAAAAGGGGCATGGGCCTGTATTCGCAGGGTGGTCGTTCCTCGTCAAATGACCAATTTGCATGAACGAATCTCCTTTGAAACGTCACTGACTGAAGATATCGTCTCTATGTTTTCGGAAGAACGAAAGAATCAGCTGATTGATATTGTCCTGCCGCATATTTATAAAGGGTCTACTTTTACGATGGAGGGACATCTCGACATTGGATCAGGAAAGCGAAACAAGACACGTATTTTTGTGGAAGAGATGACTGCACGTATTGAAGCTATGGGGATTGAACCGAGAATTAAACCGATGTCGTTTGTCGCGAGTTCTTATGCGAATCGGTATACGAAATAAAAATATAAAAATGGTATAATAAAATCAACATGCTTACGGCCTTTCTTCTAATCGGATAACGAGAAAGGTCCATTTTCATTTGAGTAGAAGTGAGTTTTAATAATTAAAGATTCTTGTATAAGGGAATCCTTTTTAGGAAATTGCATCGTTCAACCTGTTTATGAAGAGGGCAAGTTTTCAGGTGACCGAGAGGCGACGTAAAGGCAAGTCGTTAAGCCATTCTCCTTTTTTGAAAGGAAGTCGTTTAATATGATTTACATTGGTTTGACGGGATGGGGAGATCATCCTTCTCTTTATCCTCCAGGTCTAAAAGCAAAGGACAAGCTCACGGAGTACAGCAGTCATTTTCTTATCGTTGAAGTGGATACCTCTTTTTATGCCATTCCGGCTGTTAGCCATGCTGAAAAATGGGTGAGTGAGACGCCGGAGGGCTTCCGATTCGTCGTGAAGGCTTATCAAGGGATGACTCAGCACCAGCGAAAGAACGAGATCCCCTATTCAACGGTTGAGGAGATGTTCCATGCCTACAAGGAGTCCTTGTCTCCGTATTTGGAAAGCCAAAAATTAGCTGCCGTCTTATTTCAATTTCCGCCTTGGTTTGATTGCCGAAGAGAAAATGTGGCTTATTTAAGACACTGTAAAAAAATGATGGGAGATATCCCGCTTGCTTTGGAGTTCCGACATCAATCTTGGTATCAAGCGAACTACCGGGAGCAGACTTTGCTATTTATGAAGCGGGAAGGATGGATTCACTCGATTGCGGATGAACCTCAGGCCGGCATCGGCTCGGTTCCGTTTGTGCCAGTTGCAATCGATCCCAATCTAACCATTGTTCGAATGCATGGTCGACATGTTCAAGGATGGAATAAGAAAGAGGGTGTTAATTGGCGAGACGTCCGATTTTTGTATCACTATAGTAAACTAGAATTGGCAGAAATGAAATCTTTTGTTCAGGAACTAGCAAAGGATTCTCGGGATATAGTGGTGTTGTTTAATAATAACTCCGGTGGTGACGCAGCGGAAAACGCCAAAGAATTTCAACACCTTTTAGGGATTGAATACAAAGGTTTGTCTTCCAAACAATTGGATTTATTTTAATTGGAGGTTATTTTCTTATTCGGTATGCTCGTCTTTCAGATTAAGCTTCCATTCACGACGTTCGGTGTTCTGATTATTATTTGGATGGTTTCAATATTTTCAGCTTGCGGATTTGGTTTGATCATTGGCAGTTTTTGTCTCTGGTCTCCTTCTATGCATATGTGGTCGAATCTTCTTGCAAGCCTGCTGCTCCTTCTAAGCGGTGCCAACTATTCCTTAGAAGCGATGCCTGTGTGGGTCCGAATTATGGCCCAATGTGTACCGTTAACAAGAGGCGTCGAACTTACTAAAGCAATTATAAATAGTGAAGATTATTCGAAGGTTGACAGTCTTTTAACACAAGAATTTCTTCTTGGTTGTATAGGCTTCCTTATTAGTTTGGTTATGATAAAATACGCTGAATACCTTTCAAGAATAAAAGGAACTATGGATTTAGATTAGTTTTAAGGGGATCAACCTGCGCCTTCTTTAACTTCTCGATTGTACTTTATGGTCCTGCGTTAAATCCTGAAATAAAGAATTTTATGCAGGACCTACTTGGAGGGAAGGTAAAAGGCTGTCCACAACAATTCTCCGAAAATGAATCGCAAATGGATTTCCAGTTAATAGGATGCTCTTGGATTGACACTTATTCTAAAAGCAATAAGGTTTAAATCAGCCTTCCAAAATTAGAGACTAGATAAAATGACAGATAATCTTACAAGAATGTAGAGTGATCTCATTAGACAAGGTTATACTATTTGTAAAATAAAATTTTAAATTTTTAAAATTAACTTGAAATAAAAATTCAAGATGTTAATATAAATAAGAAAACGGTTACAAAATTAAATAGGGGATGTGCGAATTAGAACTGTATGGTAAATATCCTTACAAACTAATGGCGTGGCAGCCTTGGACAACGTATACTTATCGTAAAATAAAATTTCACTATATTTTTAATGAAATGAAATTAAAATTCAAACAAGTGAATATCATAAAAAAACATTTACAAAAATGGTGGTGCTTATGCTAAAAGGTGGACTATCAATTATTAAAGAAACAATCGGAATGATCAATCCCTCGGAAATCAATGCAGCAAGATACATAATGGAGCACCCTGAAGAAATGCTTGGGATGACCGTCAGTGAATTAGCAAAGGCAAGTGGCTCAAGTCCAGCAGCCGTTGTTCGTCTTTGTAAATCACTTGGATTAGAAAGCTATCAAGAATTAAAGCTCCGAGTCGCAGGCGATCTTCATGACCAACAAATTCATGGAGGAAATGAATACCAAGAGATCAGCCCAACAAGTGACATTGAAACACTTATTCACTCTGTATCAAAAAATAATATCTTTTCGATTAATGAAACGCTTCGTATTTTAAATCCTTCCAAAATTAAAGAAGCAACTAATCTTCTATGTGAAGCGAGACGTATTGATTTTTATGGATCAGGCGCTTCTCAGTTAGTTGCACAGGATGCGCAACACAAGTTTATGCGAATTAACAAGTCTTGCAGTGCTTACCCGGATTCGCATCTTCAATTGACTTCAGCTGTTACTCTGTCAGAACGAGATGTGGCAGTAGCCTTTTCTAATTCGGGAGAGACCATTCAAGTTATTGATTGTATAAAAGCAGCTAAAGAGCAAGGAGCTAAGACTATTGCTATTACAAAGTATGGGAGTAATCCATTAGGCCAGCTTTGTGATGTGCACATTGAAACTCTATCAACAGAATCGGATAGTCGAAGTGCTGCAACCTCTTCAAGAATAGTTCAACTTACCATTCTTGACATCTTATATGTAGCCGTAGCAGGGCATAGTTATGAGGATTCGGTAGACTATCTCAATCGTTCCCGCAATAGGATCGAACAGATTTATCGCATGAAATAGTCCTCTCAATAGGGTTTAAAGGTTATTTCGGTGGGAAAGGAAGGCCAATCCTAGGAAAGGAGTTTTGTTATGATCCAAACAAATCAAGTGGATCACCTGCTCCAAAGAATGGTTAACGAAAATCAACTGCCGGGAGCTGTTTATAGTGTATTTAACGCAGAAGCGACGCTCCTAGAAAACGCCATTGGATGGTCCCATAAAGATCTACCTATTAAAATGACAATCGACACCGTTTTCGATTTGGCTTCTTTAACAAAAGTAACAGCCACACTCCCCAGTATTCTCCTTTTAATTGAAGAGGGCGTCATTGATTTAGATGATCCCATTCGCTATTTTTACCCAGAAGCGGTCAGCACTACTCTCACAATTAAGCATCTATTGACACACACTTCAGGATTAACCTGGCATATACCTTTCTTTAAATATAATTGGACTAAGGAACAAGTTAAGAAACACATTCTCACGTCTGGTGCAAATCCAGGACGAGAAATTATTTACAGTGATTTGAATTTTATTCTATTGGGCTTCTTGGTAGAAGACTTAACAGGGCATTCGCTCGATGTATTTTCTAGAAATAATGTATTTCTTCCACTTGATATGAATGAAACTGTATTTAATCCTAAATGCGCTAAAGAAAGGATCGCGCCTACAGAATTCCGACCAGAAAAAAAGACTTACGATTGGGGGACGGTACATGATGAAAATGCTCATCAATTAGGAGGGGTAAGCGGGCACGCAGGATTGTTCGCCACACTTTTTGATTTAAAGAAGTATGTCAGAATGTTCTTAAAACAAGGGGCTGATGGAGATGGAAAACAGTTTTTGTCCCGAAGTACGATTAAGACCAGTCAGCGTAATTTTACAAAGGATCTTAGTTTAAATCGAGGATTAGGATGGCAACTGGTTGATTCTTGTGATTCCCCTTTGGGTTACTTCTTCTCACCTAAGAGTTTTGGTCATACTGGGTTTACTGGAACTTCTATTTGGATCGATCCAGAACAAGAAATAGGCCTTATCCTTTTAACGAACCGTGTTCATATAAGCAGAGAAGTGAACATGAATCGGATCCGCAGACTCTTTCATAACGTGGTGGCTTCAACTTTATCCAAATAAAATGATTCGTATTAGGGGGACTAAAGAAATGGGTGACAAAAAGCATTTAATGGTGATTGATGCACATTGTGGAGACGGGGAGCTTCAGGTAGGGGCAATTGCGGCTAAATACGCTAAAGCAGGTCATAAGGTCACTTTTTTACATTTAACGGCCGGCGAAAAAGGAAATCCGCCAGATGTTCCAGTTGATGTCTACCGCGACCAAAAAATCCGTGAGTCAGAAGAAGCCTGCGCCATTATCGGTGCCGAATGCATCACGTTGGATTATAAAGATGCCGAGGTTCAAGTAAATGAGGAAACGGTTATTAAAGTTGCGACTCAGATTCGCAAATTAAGACCAGATTTAGTCTTAACACACTGGGTGAAGAGTATCCATTCGGATCACTCCAATGTTCCTAAAATTGTCGAGGCTGCACAACTGAAGGCTGGTCTGTCTGGTTTCGAGTTAGAGGGCTATCCACCGAAATACTATAGCTATCTTCATAGTGAAAACTGGGAAGACATGGAGGAATATGTTCCTGATATTTATGTGGACGTCACGGAAACCTTTGAAACTTATTTAGAGGCTATTTCAAAGTTTTGGTTTGTTATGAATTCCAAGGACTTCCGTTATTTTGATTACTATAAGGCGCTTGGTACTATAAGAGGTTGCCAAAATCGAACGACCTATGCGCAAACTTTAAAATTTCCAGTAGGAGGGAATATCCGAAAAGGAAAGGAAATTCCAGGTTTCCCTCTCTGAACAAGGAGTCTTAACAAAATGATTCGAAATCATCTGTTAAATAAAATAGGCCAATTATTCGTTGTCGGTTTCACGGGAACAAGTGTAACTGACGAAATGAAGAAGCTAATTCATGATTATCAGGTCGGTCATGTAATTTTGTTTAGTCGCAACATCGGTTCCCCTGAAGAGGTAAGACAATTAACCTCCGCTCTTCAGAACGAGGCTAAAAAGGCCGGGCATACTAAACCATTGCTCATTTGTCTTGATCAAGAAAACGGGATTGTGAGGCGTCTTAAGGAACCCGTAACTGTCTTCCCTGGGCCAATGAGTTTAGGCGCTGCTGATGATTTGGAACTATGCTTTGATATCGGCCTTGCGACTGGTCATGAATTAAAGGAATTGGGGATTAATTGGAATTTAGCTCCTGTGGTGGATGTTAATAATAATCCGAATAATCCAGTAATCAATGTGCGCTCTTTTGGGGGATCTCCTCAAAAGGTTGCTAGACTTGCTGCAAGTTGGTTTAAAGGTCAGCAATCAGCAGGAGTCGCTTCCACTTTGAAGCATTTTCCGGGACATGGTGATACAGATGTGGACTCACATCTTGATCTACCGGTGATTCATCACTCCCTTGAAAGACTATTTGATAGTGAACTTATCCCTTTTGTTGAAGGAATCAAGCAGGAAGCAGATGTTATCATGTCAGCCCATATTTATTTTTCGGCCCTTGAACAAGAATTTGGAAAACCTGCAACCTTATCAAGGAATGTTTTAACTGAGTTGCTAAGAAAAAAACTGGGGTTTAATGGGGTTATCACAACTGACTGTTTAGAAATGAACGCTATTTCAGAGACAGTTGGGGTAGCAAAAGGGGCTGTTGAAGCGATAAAATCCGGGGCCGATTTAGCGATGATTTCTCATACTTTTGAGCGACAGGTGTGTGCGATTGAAGCATTAGAAAAGGCCGTAATAGATGGTGAGATAACGGAAAATGAGATCGAACAACATTATCAACGCATTATGAATTTAAAAGATAAATATACTGGAAGCTGGACTGAGGTCCTCAAAGAGTCGGTCGATTTTGAATTTGTCGGATCAAATAGACATAGAGTGCTCTCAAAGCTTGCCTACCAAAAAAGTGTGACAATGATTAAAAACAACACTAGTAATAAATGGAATGAGTTTCATAAAATTTATGCGCTATTTCCTAAATACATCCCATTAAATCAAGCTGAAGATAAAAGAGATCGTTCCCCAATTGAAGAGGCGTTAATAAGGTATGATGTGCCAATTTTACCTTATGAAATCAATGAAGATATCAATGATTTTCATTTTAAATCAGAAGATCTCAAAATTCTATTTATCTACTCTCTTTCAAAAAAGGATTTCTATTCATCATGGGTTCAATCGATGATTAAC
The DNA here is from genome assembly GCF_029094525.1 of Pullulanibacillus sp. KACC 23026. Classification (NCBI taxonomy): domain Bacteria; kingdom Bacillati; phylum Bacillota; class Bacilli; order Caryophanales; family Sporolactobacillaceae; genus Pullulanibacillus; species Pullulanibacillus sp. KACC 23026. The sequence continues at coordinate 2,226,762 of NZ_CP119107.1, forward strand.
AAACCAAATACGATGGTGATTTCTGTTCGAGGTCCTTACCCTTTTAAGGAAATGGGGGACATACAAAATGGGATCTGCGTTTATGATGATGCGATTGAAGCGATTCACGCCGCTCTTGACGTTGGATTAGGCAGATCTCAAGCAGATGGCCGACTGCCCGTAAGTCTTTAAGTTGCATCCTAGTTCTGTTTTTTGGAGGTGATGCTGCCAAGGGGATTTAATAAGATTCTATTTCGTATTGGGAGGGACTTAGTTAGTTGGTCTTCTATAATCGGATTGAAATTGGGAGGGAAATGTATTGAAGTCGAAAAAGTTATTAGTATTTGCCATTTTGGCATTGTTGATTAGCTCTATCTTAACAGGTTGTAGCAAATCCACAACAAGTACCTCATCCAAGAGCAGTAACAATTCAAGCACGCCAGGCGCACAACCTATGACCATCGCGACGGATGATGGGTCTCCTACTTTTCAAGAAAACTGGAATCCTTTTTCGGTAAATGCTCGAAAAGGGGTTGCGTGGATGTATGAAACACTTTATTACATTAGTTCGCAGACCGGTGATGAAACCCCATGGCTCGCAACAAGTTATAAATGGAACAGTTCTACTGATCTTGTTTATACCATTCGTGATGGAGTGAAGTGGAATGACGGGCAACCGTTTACCGCAAAAGATGTTGCCTTTACGTTTAACATGTTGAAGAACTTCCCAGCGCTTGACTCCCATGGTCTTTGGACCACTTTAGAGAGTGTGACGGCAAATGGAAATACAGTTGACATAAAATTTTCAAAACCGGATACACCTGCGTTTACTTACATTAATCAGATACCAATTGTTCCTGAGCATATTTGGTCAAAAGTGGATGATCCTGTGCAATACACTAATATCCCAGCTGACGGTAAAACCCCGGTTGCGACAGGAGCCTTTGAACTACAAAAATTCACACCTTATCAATATACTTTAGTCCCTTATAAGGGTTATTGGCAAGCGGATAAGATTCATGAATCACAATTGATCTTCCCTGCTCTAAATGGAGCGGATACGGTTGATATGAATCTTTCTCAAGGGAAGTATGATTGGACACAGGCCTACGTACCAGATGTACAAAAGACTTATATTGATAAAGATCCAAAAAATAATCATTATTGGTACGCACAATCGGCCGCTTCTAATATTGTGATGAATTTAAATGAAAAGCCATTTAATAATGTGAAATTCCGTCAAGCCATGGAATATGCCATCGACACAAAAGAATTGAGTGCCAAAGGAGAAAACGGCTACGATGCCCCGGCAGATCGTTCAGGATTGCATTTACCTGGACAAAACGATTACTTAGATCAAAGCTTAGAAGCTAAATACGGGTATAATACACCCAGCTCTGACAAAGCTCTTAGTCTATTAAAAAGCATCGGTTATAAGAAAAATAGCAGTGGTAAATTAATCGGACCTGACGGAAAGCAAGTTGCATTCAGTATTGAGGTTCCAACAGGATGGACAGATTGGATTACCTGTACAAAACTAATTAAAAATCAACTTGCTAAAATCGGGATTGATTTGACCGTTAAAACTCCTGAAGTGGCAGCATGGTCAAAGGATCTTGGGACAGGAAGCTTTGATATGAGCTTTACAACAGGGCTTAACTTGTATGATCCTTGGTTCTATTACAATCTCTATTTAAACAGCAGCAATGCTCACAGCGGAGACAAGAATGCGGCAGGAAACTACGAAGGTTGGAAGGATCCAAAGACAGATCAATTATTAGATCAATATAAATCGGTTACTTCAGATGCAGACAAAAAGAAAATCATTCAACAGTTAGAAGCCATTATGTATGAACAAGTTCCACTCATTCCGTTATTCTACAATGCGAACTGGAACCAATACAGCACGAAGAAGTTTGTTGGTTGGCCAGATGCCAAAAATCCTTATGCAACCCCAACCTTTGCCATGCCAGATGTAGAAATGATTATGACTCATCTCACGTTAGCGTCTAAGTAAGTAGTAAGGGAAATGGAGAATCCCGGCGGAGGTGTCTGTCGGGATTCACATTTAAGGAGGAAGATCAACTTGCGCCATCTTCTTAAGCGTTTAGCCATCTTAATTCTTACATTGTGGACTGCTGTAACTCTAAACTTTGTTATTCCTCGCTTAATGCCCGGAAACCCGGCTGAAGTGATTTTAACTAAATTTAGAGGGCAAGGGCAGGTTTCGGCTTCACAAATTCATGCCATTGAAATCATGTTGGGATTAAATAGCCATCAAACACTTTTGCAACAATATCTGTCTTATTGGAAAAAGGTTTTCACCTTTGATTTTGGGTTATCTTACACTTTTTATCCACAGCCAGTTAGTGCCTTAATAGGGCAAGCTTTGCCTTGGACCTTGGTGCTCCTTGGTATCACCGGAGTATTGGGATTTTTGATTGGTTCTGGCCTTGGCATCATTACAGCCTGGCGTAATGGAACAAGGCTCGATTCAGTCCTGACTATTTCAAGTACATTCACTCAGGTATTTCCATATTTTTGGGTGGCGATGCTTGCGGTTTACGTCTTAGGCTATCTTCTGCAATGGTTTCCATTATCACAAGGATTTAGTTCTGATATGATTCCAAGCTTCAATATGCAATTTCTAAACAGTGCACTCTATCATTCTATTTTGCCTGCTTTTACCATCTTAGTAACTTCTTTAGGAGGATGGCTCTTGACCATGAGAAATAATATGGTTGCGGTTTTATCAGAGGATTACATGACTTTGGCACAAGCAAAGGGACTAAAAAATAATAAAGTGGCTGTTTCCTATGGTGGGCGAAATGCGATGCTCCCAAGCTTAACTTCTTTTGCATTGATGATAGGAACTTTGGTGGGAGGGAATGTCATTGTTGAGCAAGTCTTTGCCTACCCTGGCTTGGGAAACTTATTATTCACAGCTGTCCAAAATCAGGATTACCCTCTCATGCAAGGCATTTTCCTTATTATCGTTATCTGTGTTGTATTAGCTAATTTTCTGGCAGATATTTTTATGGTACTTATTGATCCGCGTATCCGTCGGGAGGTGAAGTGAGGTGAGCGACTTTTTTCATCGCTTTCTCTTTCCGTTTTGGGAAAATAAAAAGTCGAGAATAGGGGTTTTAATTCTATTGATTTTTGTTTTATTGGCGATCTTTTCTCCGATCATTGCCCCTTATTCACCGCAAAAAGATGATTTTGATTCCATGCTTGATCCATCTTGGAAGCATCTGTTTGGAACAACTCAAACAGGTGAAGACATTTTCTCACAATGGGTGTATGGAACACGCATTTCTTTATTAGTAGCCTTTCTAGCAGGGCTTTCCACAACGTTAGTAGGTTTAATTATTGGATTGTTGGCTGGTTATCTTCCGGGTGTTGTGGACGAAATCCTCTCTTATGCGATGAACGTCTTCTTAGTTCTTCCTGCTTTACCGTTGATGATCGTTTTAGCTGCTTACTTCCCAGTTAAAGGGATTGGAATTATTGTTCTTGTTATCGTTTTTACAAGCTGGGCTTGGGGAGCTCGGGCTTTCAGGGCGCAAGCCAAGACATTGCGGACAAGAGATTACATTACAGCTGCCCGTTTTTCTGGTGATTCCTTGTTTAGAATTTTATTTCGTGAAATTCTACCAAATATGATGTCTCTTGTTGCGGCGGGGGCAATCGGCAGTGCGACTTCTGCTATCTTGGCAGAGTCCAGTCTAGAGTTTCTCGGGCTGGGAGACCCGACCGTTACAAGCTGGGGAACGATGCTTTATTGGGCCCAAACTGGGGGAGCCTTATTACAAGGAAAGTGGGTATGGATGTTTGTGCCCGGCGCCACCATTGCGATCTTCGGCTCTGCCCTTGTATTAATGAATTTTGCAGTAGACCGGCTAAGTAATCCTCGATTAAACAAATCAACTAAGAAAAGCAAGAAACATGAGCGCGTGATAAATACTAGTGATATAAAAGAAACTGTTTAAAACTCAAAAGGGAGGTGGTGGACTATGTCTTTGCTGAATGTTGAAAGTCTTGATGTGGCTTATGGATTTGGACCAGAAGCAGTTATGGCTGTAAAAGATGTTTCTTTTTCATTGGAGCCTGGGGAATTCCTTGGTATTGTCGGGGAGTCCGGCTGCGGAAAATCTACTTTAGGCTACGCCATAACGCGTTTGCTGCGCCATCCCGGCCGAATCGTTAGTGGCCGTGTATTGTTTGAAGGAAAGGACTTAACCTCTCTTTCTGAAAAAGAGATTCGGCCCTTACGCTGGAGTGAGTTCTCCTTAGTTATGCAAAGCGGGATGAATGCCTTAAATCCAGTTTTAAGTATTCGGAAACAATTTGAAGATACCTTTAAGGCACATACCCATTCAACAAAACAAGAGATAGCGAAACGGGTTGAAGAATTATTAAATATGGTTAATATCGATCCTTCTTTTGCGGACCGCTATCCGCATGAATTATCGGGTGGCATGAAACAACGGGTGGCGATTGCCCTTGCTCTTGCGCTAAATCCAAAACTCGTGATAATGGATGAACCAACTACAGCACTGGATGTTGTCGTTCAACGCTCGATTCTTCAAAATTTAAAAGAATTGCGAGAACAGCACCGCTTTGCTGTCATTTTTATCAGTCATGATCTTGGAACCGTCCTTGAAATGGCTGATCGGATTGCGGTGATGTATGCCGGGAAATTTGTTGAAATGCAATCAGGGCGCAAGTTGCTTGAACATCCCCTTCATCCTTATTCGGAGGCACTATTGGGATGTTTTGCAGACCCTAGACAAGAAAAGATTGAAATTAAAGGAATTCCTGGAAGTCCACCGGATATGAAGCATCCTCCTAAAGGTTGCTCGTTTGCAGCGCGCTGTAAGTACGTTGAGACTAGCTGCCATGAACGAGACCCTAATCTTGAACGATATGGAGATAGTCAAGTTGCGTGTCATGTTGTTAATCAGAAATTAGGGGGGATTAGGACATGAGCGAGGTCGTTTTGGAACTGAAAAATATTAATAAAACCTATAAGAAGGGGAAATCATCCGATCCTGTTCGGGCCTCCCAAAATGTATCTATTAAATTAAAAAAACGACAAATTATTTCTTTGGTTGGGGAAAGCGGGAGCGGAAAAACGACTTTAGCGAGATTAATAACCGGTGTGGAAAAACCAGATTCCGGCTCTATTATATTTGAAGGTAAAACCATAAAAGAATTAAGTGGAAGTAAATGGTTCGATTATAGGCGAAAGGTTCAAATGATTTTTCAAGATCCATTTTCTTCAATCAATCCATTAAATACGATTTCTTATACACTTCAGAGACCGCTTATCAATTATCTAGGCTATACCAAAAGAACGGTTGAAAAGCAAGTCAGGGAACTCTTAGACATTGTGAACTTATCACCTGTAGATGATTATATTGGCAAGTTACCTTTTGAGTTGTCTGGAGGTCAATTGCAGCGAGTGGGAATTGCTCGGGCATTGGCATCTCAGCCAAGCCTTATCATAGCAGATGAACCTGTTTCGATGCTGGATGTATCTATTCGAGCAGAAATCCTGCATCTTCTAGACCATTTAAGAAAGAATCAAGGGGTTTCCCTCATCTATATTACGCATGATCTCGTTTCGGCAAGAGCGCTAGCCGATGAAATTGTTGTGCTTTACCGTGGGAAGGTTGTGGAACATGGTCCTTCTGATGAAATAAGTCGTTCTCCTAAGCATCCCTATACTGAACTGCTCTTGGGATCCATTGCGGACCCCTGGAGAAAGAGTGAAGATATTCCGCCGATCGAACTTACCAATGCCCCAACGCCTGCAGCAGGCTGTGTCTTTCGCAATCGCTGTCCGCATGCAACTGAACAATGTGCAAAGGCTTCACCGCAATTAATTGAAATTGAATCAGAGCATTCCGTTGCTTGTTTTTTGCATAGTGAGAAGGAAGAAGAACTTACGGGAGGTGAGTTAAATGGTTCAATTAGGAATTGAAGTCCTTCTAACAGACAGAATGGAATTAATTCGCGGGAAGGCTATTGGCCTTGTGACCAATTATACGATGACGGATTCTCACTATCGTCCTGTTATTGATTTATTGGCAGAAAATAGGGAATGGCAGCTGAAAAAGCTTTTCGGTCCTGAACATGGTGTCCAAAATGCGGCAAAAGAAGGGGAGCATGTTCATTCTGGAATAGACAGCAATACAGGCTTACCCGTCTTTAGTCTATATGGGGAGACGAGAAAACCGACTTCTGAGATGCTTTCCGCTCTTGACGCAATCGTGATGGATTTGCAAGATATTGGAAGCCGTTATTACACCAATATGAATACTGTTTACTACTGTATGGAAGCTTGTGCAGCGCTTGGTTTGCCTTGTATTATATTGGATCGCCCCAATCCCATAAATGGTGTGACCCGTGAAGGAATTATATTGGAGAGTGAATTTCGTTCCTTTGTTGGCTTACACTTGATTCCAAATCGTCATGGATTAACCATGGGAGAGCTTGCTCAATTTTTTAATCAAAACCTAAAACCTCAATGTGATTTAACGGTTGTAGAAACACGGGGGTGGCTTCGAACTCAGTTACTCTCAGAAACCAATCTTCCTTTTGTTCCCTCCTCTCCAAATACGACGAATCTTGATATGTGCCTATTGTATCCAGGAACTTGTTTTTTCGAAGGGGTCAATGTGAGCCTTGGGAGAGGAACCACCCATCCTTTTGAAGTTGTCGGCGCCCCCTATATAGATGGACACCGACTATCAGATTGGTTTAACGCACAAAAGCTACCAGGGGTTGTGTCGCGGCCAACTTATTTTACACCGACTTACTCGCAGTATACCGGAGAATTATGCAAAGGCATTCAGTTACATGTGATCGATTCGAAAAATCTAGAGTCAGTACGTACAGGGGTAACCCTCTTACAAGGTATTCATGATCTATTTCCAAATCTCTTTGAGTTTATAAAAGGAGCGGAAGGACGCCCCCTATTTATCGACTTGTTAGCCGGAACAGACGAATTACGGCGTTTAGTCGAAGAGGGAGAGGGACTCCGTTATTTGACTGAATCTAGAGAAGGTGTTGAGCGTTTTACTCGAGAGATAAAGGATTTTGAATTGTATTAGTGTCAACAAGAAACGATGGCTTGAAAATACTAAAGGATGGAGGGTGGGATATAAATGGGAGCCCATTCCTTAATAACAGAAAGCGTTAATACTCGAACAGTTGACATTGATTGTATGCCGACACTAGAGATGGTATCAGCTATTAATAAAGAAGATCATTTGGTAGCTAAGGCAGTTGAAAGGGTTCTGCCAAATATTGCGGATGCAGTTGACACGGTTTTCGAAGGGTTAAAGAACCAAGGGCGCGTGTTTTTTGTTGGGGCAGGAACAAGTGGGCGATTAGGCGTTTTAGAAGCGGCTGAATGTCCGCCGACCTTTGGAGTAACTGCTGATTTGTTTCAAGCTGTTATTGCAGGTGGTGAACGAGCGGTATTTAAATCGGTTGAGAGTGCGGAAGATGATGAAGGACAAGGAAAAAGAGACCTTCAAACGAAATCGATTACGAAGCATGACGTGGTTATAGGAATTGCGGCAAGTGGTCGAACGCCCTATGTGGTGGGTGCTTTAAGGTATGCCAAGCAGCAACAAGCTAAGACCATCGCTATTGCCTGTAATGACGATTCTGTAATTGGCAAATTAGCAGATGTAAAAGTGGAAGTGGTTACTGGACCAGAAGTCATAAGCGGTTCCACAAGAATGAAAGCAGGGACGGCGCAAAAGCTTGTCTTAAATATGATTACAACCTCTTCCATGATTAAAATGGGGAAGGTTTACCAAAATCTGATGGTTGATCTAAATATTAGCAATAAAAAACTCCGGGAGCGTGCTGTTAACATGTTAAAAATGTTAACAAATGAAGCTGATCTAGTTGTAAATGAAGCGCTCGAAGCGGCTAGTTTGAATGTTAAGGCGGCTATTGTGATGTTAAAGAAGCATATCGATGCTGTAGAAGCGAGTGCACTTCTTGAAGAAAAAGAGGGGTTTGTTAGAAAAACTCTCTCATCTGTTAAAGAGGAGGGGACAGAAACAGAAATGGAGGAGGAATCATTATGATTACCTACAGAACCTACCAATCGGGTGATGAAACTAGTATTGTATCTCTTTGGAATACTTGCTTAGAAACCGATCCTATTAATTTAAAACGATTCAGGCGATTAATCTTACTTGATGCTAACTTTGATCCAGAGGGACTACAGGTTGCGTTGGACGGGGAGCAGCTAGTTGGAGCGCTCTATGGGCTCTGCCGGAAGCTTCCCATGTATGAAACGGATTTAGAAGAAGAGAATGGTTGGATCACTTTTTTCTTTGTTTCACCGGATTATTGGAGACAAGGAATTGCGACGACGCTTTTAGAAAAAGCTGTTCAGTTTTTCAAAAAGCAAAATAGAAAGACCATCTTCTTCTCCTCCTACGCTCCGAATTATATAGTTCCTGGCATTGATAAAGAACATTATCCGGAAGCTGCTTTATTTTTAGAAAATCAAGGCTTTACAACGGTGTATCCATGTGTTGCGATGGATCGGAATCTTGTCGATTTTAAAATGTCGGATGAGGTGAAACGTCTTTTAAGAGAACGTGAGAAAGAAGGTTATGTCTTTCGAAAGGCGAAGGATGGAGATCTATACAAAGTCATCCAATTTGCTAATGAGGTGTTCAATCCAGATTGGGGAAGAGCAATTCGAGAAGGGATTCCTCAAGGTCTACCACTTGAGCGAATTTGGGTGATATACAATCATGATAGATTAGTCGGATTCTGTCTTCACGGAGGCTATGAAGGGGTTCCAGATCGGTTTGGGCCATTCGGCGTCGATCCTGATGAACAGGGGAAAAAGCTCGGGAAAATTCTTTTGAATCTTTGTCTCTATTCTATGAAAGCAGAAGGCCTTCACGGGGCCTGGTTCTTATGGACAGGTGAAACAAGTCCAGCGGGTCATCTCTATAAGAAAACAGGATTTGAAGTGACGCGTAAATTTTATGTGGTGAAAAAATTACTGTAAAAATTGGCCTTCGGTGTAGGCTGAGGGCTATCCTTGGCCTCTTCTGTTTATATGAAGTTAGTATATCAGCATTCAGAGGAGGAAATCACGTCATTAAATGTTCAAGAGGGGATTTAAGTGACTTACGTTGTTGGGTTAATGTCAGGTACGTCTCTGGATGGAGTCGATGCAGCGCTTGTTAAGATAGAAGAAGAGGAGGATTCCCTCAAGGCTAAATTGATTGAGTTTTATCAAGCGGATATGCCGTCCCATTTAAAAGAAGAAATTAAAAGGTCAATGGACCCACAGACGTCTCGAATAGATTTGCTTTGCAGCTTAAACTTCAAGTTAGGTTATTGGTTTGCGGAAGCGGTGAAGAAGGTTTGTGAGGCGGCTAATTTTCCTATTGAAGAGCTTGACTTAGTTGGGTCTCATGGGCAGACTCTTTATCATATTCCAAAATCTGAAGGGAATCTTAGCAGGTCAACGCTTCAGTTAGGGGAGCCATCCATCATTGCTTATGAAACAGGCGCTTTAGTCCTATCGAATTTTCGTCCTATGGATATGGCAGCAGGAGGGGAAGGAGCTCCTTTAGTCCCTTATACCGATTATCTCTTATTCCGATCAGAGAAGTATCGTGCTCTTCAAAACATAGGCGGGATTAGCAATGTTACTGTTCTTCCTGCTTTTGCTTCAATTGATGATGTGTCAGGGTCTGATACCGGTCCAGGCAATATGATTATTGATGAACTTTGTGTTCGTTTGCTGGGGGTACCTTTTGATAACGAAGGAAGAGTGGCTGCCAAGGGAAAGGTTCATTCTGATTTACTTGAAGAGCTTTTACAGCATCCGTTTTTAAAAAGAAAGCCGCCAAAATCTACTGGAAGAGAGGACTTTGGTGAAGCATTTGTTGATCAACTGCTTGCAAAATGGAACCAAAGATTAGGTAACAATGATTTAATTGCAACGGCCACACAGTTTACCGCATCATCCATTGCCCATTTTTATGAGAACTATCTATTTCCATATCATCCAATTCAAGAGGTTATTATTAGTGGTGGTGGCGCCTCTAATCATACTTTGGTAAGGATGATACAGGAGCTACTTCCTAATTGTCGCGTTTTAGTACAGGAAGATCTTGGCTTCTGTTCTCAAGCCAAAGAAGCGATTGCTTTTGCTGTACTTGCTTATGAAACTTACCATAAGCGCTGCGGCAATATACCAAAAGCAACAGGAGCCAAAGAACGGGTCATTCTTGGCCAAATCACTTATCCGCCTCATGGAATATGAGAAAGGAGAAATTCCAATTCATTCACAATTTATAGCCATTGATGGAGGCGGGACGAAAACCGATATAGTCTGGTTTGACGAAACCGGGCATCTATTAAATCGTGTAATAGGTAAGCCTTCGAACTTAAATAGCGCATCAAGGTCAGAGGTTAAAAATCATTTGCGAGAATTATTTCAAAAACTAGTGGAAGAGAAGACTGATTTCTCAAACATTAAACATGTTTTTGGAGGATTTGCCGGGGCGAGCCATCCCAAGGTGCAAAAAGAATTAAGAAGCATTTTATCCGAGCTTCTTCCTAGAAGTTTAGATTTAACGATTAATCATGATGGGATCAATGCTCTTTGGAGTGGGACACATGGTCAGCCAGGACTTGTTCTCCTAGCAGGAACCGGCTCGCTAGTGTTTGGTGTAAATGATTCTCGGGAGTCATTTCGGGTCGGTGGCTGGGGCTATTTAATAGGAGATGAGGGGAGCGGCTATGATATGGGGAGAATGGCTGCTTCATCTGTAATGAAGGCGTTTGATGGAAGAGGGAGCCAAACCTTATTAACATCTTTAATTTTAGAATATTATGATCTGGCAGAAGAAACGGAATTAATCCCTCTGATTTATGGCCATGGAAAAGATGCTTTGGCCCAATTAGCTTTCCTAGTAGGAGAAGCCGCACGCTCGGGAGATAGTGTGGCTTTAGAGATTTTTGAAAAGGCAATAAATCGTTTGGTTGGTCTTATTAAGGCAGGGCTTAATAAGTATGAGAGCCCGCCATCTGAAATTTTCTTTGTTGGCGGACTAAAGCATTTAGGAGATATCTTCTTAGGTCCGCTTCAAGACCACATCCGTCAACTATCCACCGATCTATTGCTTTCTTTTCCAGAAGCCGCCCCTGTCTACGGTGCTGCTGTTGAATGTCTTCGATTAGTCGGAATGGCCCCCCCAACCGCTTTAAGGAAAGCGTTAGCTAACTGACAAATGATTTTATTTAAAAAAAGCAGCAATACCTGTTTCCTTTGAAAGTCTAACTTCTTGTGTTCTCCCGTATTTACAGAAAGCAAATCCATTTACTTGTAATTCTCCCTTCTCATGTCAATAATGGTTATGAAACCAACCTGAAGGGAACCGATAAAAAATGAATAAAGTTCAGATGAAAAAGGATAAAATCCCACCGATCGCTTTGGGTACGTGGTCATGGGGAAGCGGAGTCAATGGCGGGGATGCTGTTTTTGGAAACAGTCTTTCTGAAAAAGAATTAAAACCCGTCTATGTGGCAGCTATGCAAGCAGGCTTTAACTTGTGGGATACGGCTGCTGTCTATGGTATGGGGGCTTCTGAAACGATTTTAGGAAGTTTTATTAAAGAACAGGGCGCTAGTCAAGTGATTCTTTCTACCAAGTTTACTCCAGGCTTTAGCGAAGATGTAGAGGGTTCTCTTAACGATAGCCTCAATCGATTAGGTGTGGACCACACAGATATTTATTGGATTCACAGTCCAAAGGATGTAGACAGATGGACAGCAGAACTGATTTCATTGATGAAAAGTGGAAAAGTTAAGCATGCAGGGGTATCAAATCATAATTTAGAGGAAATCAAACGTGCTGCAGCAATCCTTAATAAAGAAGGATTCGAGTTATCAGCCGTCCAAAATCATTACAGTCTAATTTACCGTTCTTCTGAAGAGGCGGGGATCATTGATTATTGCAACCAACATGGCCTTGTCTTTTTCTCTTATATGGTTTTAGAGCAGGGGGCTCTCACGGATAAATATAGTGCAGTCAATCCTTTTAAAGCCGGTACAAGGAGAGGGGACGCATTTAATTCGGAAGTCCTCCGAGACCTCACACCATTAATCGAACTTTTAAAAGAAATGGGTCAACAACATAACGTAGATGCTGCGGCCATATCAATTGCCTATGCCCTAGCGAAGGGGACGGTTCCCATTATTGGTGTGACCAAAACCAAGCATATTGATGGAGCAGTTGCGGCTGCCAATGTGAGCTTATCAGAAGAGGAAATCCATAAGCTCGAAGCCGCTGCAAAAGCAACGGGTGTTGAAATAAAAGGAGCTTGGGAAAAAAGCATGGTTGAAACCGATTGAGTACAAAAAGGACGTTCTTAAACGTCCTTTTTTATTGTTTTTGCAAAAAGAAAACCCTAGGCTATGCCTAGGGTTCAGAAAAGCTTTCAGCGAGGTATCAAAAAAAGCCCCTCTTAGTGTTACAATAAATTGTGGTTCCCCAACCAAATTTATCGAACTAGGAGAGACTTTTTATGTCAAAACCTGATGTAAACAGTTTAGCACATACCAAATGGAATTGTAAGTATCACATTGTTTTTGCACCAAAGTATAGAAGACAAGTTATATATGGGAAACTTAAAAAGGATATAGGAATGATCTTAAGACAATTATGTGAAAGAAAAGGTGTAGAAATTATTGAAGCCGAAGCCTGTAAAGATCACATACATATGCTTGTAAGTATTCCACCTAAAATAAGTGTTTCATCTTTTGTTGGATATTTGAAAGGAAAAAGTAGTTTAATGATTTTTGACCGACATGCCAATTTAAAATATCGGTATGGGAATCGAAAATTTTGGTGTAAAGGATTTTATGTTGATACAGTAGGAAGAAATAAGAAAGTAATTGAAGAATACATTTGAAACCAGTTACAAGAGGACGTAGTTGCAGAACAATTAAGCATGTTTGAATATATAGATCCATTCACAGGAGAAGAGATTAAGAATAAAAACAAGAAAAAATAAAAGAAGCCCTTTAGGGTAGCTGGAGAAGTAGTGCGGTTGGGGAATCTTTCAGTACCCTTTGAAGGGCTGGCCAGTAACAGAGGCTTTCAGCCGTAGAACAAACCACCCGTTATCACGGGTGGTTTTGATTTAGGAAATTATAAAATTCTCGACTTGTGGATACACCGACATTGAAACGTCGTTTTTTGTGCGAAAATAACCTCGCTTTGCGCGGGCACGGCAATACGTCCGCGCAAAGCGAGGGAATCGTCGTTACACGTAAAACGATTAGGCGTAACGAGGATTCGCTAACCGCCGCGAATCCGGTCGGAATGCCGAAATAACGGAATGACGTTACGCCTATTTTGTTTGAGCGTAACGAGGATACACTATCCGCCGCTAAACGGGGCTGGAATGCCGAAATAACGGAATGACGTTACGCCTATTTCGGTTGAGCGTAACGAGGATACGCTATCCGCCGCTAAATGGGGCTGAAATGCCAAAATAACGGAATGTCGTTACGCCTATTTCGGTTGAGCGTAACGAGGATTCGCTAACCGCCGCGAATCCGGCCGGAATGCCGAAATAAAGGATTGACGTTACACCTATTTCGGTTGAGCGTAACAAGGATACGCTATCCGCCGCGAAATGGGACGGAATGACGAAATAACGGAATGTCGTTACGCCTATTTCGGTTGAGCGTAACGAGGATTCGCTATCCGCCGCGAATCCGGCCGGAATGCCGAAATAACGGATTGACGTTACGCCTATTTCGGTTGAGCGTAACGAGGATACGCTATCCGCCGCGAAATGGGACGGAATGCCGAAATAACGGAATGTCGTTACGCCTATTTCGGTTGAGCGTAACGAGGATACGCTATCCGCCGCGAATCCGGCCGGAATGCCGAAACAACGGACTGATGTTACGCCTATTTCGTTTGAGCGTAACCAGAATACGCTATCCGCTTGCAAATGGGCCAGAATGCCGAAATAAAGGATTGACGTTACGCCTATTTCGTTTGAGCGTAACGAGGATACACTATCCGCCGCTAAACGGGGCTGGAATGCCGAAATAACGGAATGTCGTTACACCTATTTCGGTTGAGCGTAACGAGCATTCTCTATTTAACTCGGAACGGCCCATTTTACCCAGGAAGTTGACCAGTAACGTAGCCTAGTTACGCTTCTTATGTTAAAACGGGACGATTTTCCACATTGGTTAGACAACCACCCATTTTTGTTAAGTGTTTAAACATAAAAACAGTGCCCGAGAAAAACTCATAGGTTAAATCTATACTTGGGAAGAAGGGAGTCGCGGCGTTAGCGATTTTGTTCGTTAGACATTAATGTAAGGAAGGTTTTGTGTAGTGAATTTATATTTGTTTCAGCTTTATAATTGTTAACAATTGTTCGGCCGTGTACCTTGAACTGTATTTGAATCCCCCCGTGAAACCACTCGGTGACCATGCTAAAGGGAGCATGTGAATAAAAGCTCGCAGTAAGCTCTGCATTTATATCTGTCTCCGCGTCTTGAAAATGGACATCTTGTAATGCTAGATTTTAAGGACGTCGCATTCCTTTCGTATTAAGTCCCTTGAGATTTACTCAGGGGCTTCTTCTTTTGGTCTATAAACTTCTAAATAATGAAATAGACAAAACTATTTTGTTCCTTTACAACTGTTACAGCTTTCCCTTCTCTTGTTAACCTCTTTTAATCTTCTTGAAAAAATAACGAAAATGCAAGGCCAGGCTTGATTTAAACGCTGTAATAGGGTCAATCGTCCTTGTTTGGGCAAAGCCGTTATTGGGAAAGAAGTGTGTATTAAAAGAGAGAGAGAAAAGAAGGAGAGAGAAACTAACTATGAAAATCAATAAGGTTCAACCTTATAGTGATGCTTCAGGGCTGTTAGATTTATTACGATTTTTATCTGCGCTAACTGTCTTAGAATTGCATGCGACCTTAAAACACGTCATTCCAGGCTATCAGGCAGTAATGGTGTTTTTTGTTTTAAGCGGTTATTTTGTTGGATCGGGGGTTCTAAAAAATGTATTGCAGCAAAGCTGGTCATGGAGCCAATATTTAATTAATCGTTTCGTTCGATTGTGGATTGTCTTACTCCCCTCCCTATGTCTAACCATAATCTGGGTAAAACTGCAAAACGCCATGACAGATCAGACTATACACAATGACAGTCTAAAAAGCTTTATGATCAACGCCTTGTTTTTAAAAGGACAATTTACGCCTTCATTTGGACAGAATGGTGTTTTATGGAGTTTAACTTACGAGTTCTGGTATTATATCCTGTTTCCACCGCTTGCTTTATTTCTTTTCTCTAAATCAATTAGGAAACGGTTCTTATATTTTGTTGTTACGGTAGCTTTAGCTTATTTTATTTATCAGGTTCTAGGGCCAAGAGTACTCAAATACTTCTCTATTTGGCTGATGGGTGCAGGAGTGGCTATCCTTCCAAGACTTAAATGGGAATCGAAGCGGCTTAATCGAGTCGTAATGGTGTTAGCCTCGGCAGCAGCCATTGGTTCTCTATGGCTGCCGGATGCTTTGCTTCATTATACACCGACCTCCAATGTCAATGCTGAGCCCTTTATACCTGATTTGATAATTGGTCTTAGCTACAGTTTACTTATCTATACCATCATTAGTTTTTATAAGAATACGACCTTTTTGACAGGACTCACTCGGACGGCTACTTTTTTGGCAGGGTTCTCTTATACCTTGTATTTAATCCATTTTCCGGTATTTAATTTTATTCGAGCAAGTCATAAAGACCATGCTGTTCCGTTACTTGAGCATTTTCAACCTTCACAAAATTTAAGAGACAATATAGTCCTTGTTATTCTTATGATTGTTTATGCATGGGTGATCTCACGTCTAACAGAAGAACATACTCCTAAAATTAGGAGAATGATCCAAAAGCTCATATCTTATCCTCGAACTGTTCTTTGGCGAGTAAGCACTAAGTCAGAAAAGGGTTATGATTAATCGATTTCAATTAGTTTTCCAAACGATCATATAAAAGATAAAGTAGTCGTCAAAGAAGGAAGTTAATCGTGGTGAATCCTTTCTTTTAATGACCTTTAAGTCCCATTTAATGCGTTTAATTGGTAGCATTCTTCATTTACAAACGGTAAGTTGTTTCTATCTGATTGGTATACAAGTCTAGGTTGTCCGAATGAGCTATGTATCCCTTCCTGCTCATCACTGGTTGAGTAGGGTTCAATTTTTATTCCTCAAACTTAAGTGATGATGTGAATATTTACATTTTTTGTTTTGTATAATGTAAAGCTTAATGTTTAGGGAGGGATGAGATTGGAAGAAAAAAGGATGAAACGAATTGCGTTTTGGGGACGATTTATGGGGATACTCACCATGATAGTTGGTTGTCTTTCTGCAATTGGCGGGTTATTTTGCTTTGTTGTTGGAGCTATTCCGGGTATCATGAGTGTGATCACAGGGTATTTTATTTATAAGAGTGGCAGTGAGGCAGCCCTTTATTTAAGAACTAAAGAAGAAGGACGGATCGAAGGGATCCTTGACTATTACTCTAAGTATCTTTTTCTCCAAGGTCTATTAGTTATAATAGCAGTCGTCTTATTTATCATCATGTTCCTGATAATGGGAGCGGTCGTTATGTCCGGCTTTCATCATGTCATGTCTCTCCGTTAACTAGGCTGATGCGGCTTCCCTTTAAGGGGGGCCTTTTTAATGTTTTTTAAAAGGATTCTGAAAATTGATTCTTGATGTGAATTCAAATTTGAGATAAATTGAGATAAATTGAGGGTAAGGAAAAAATGGGTATTTCACAAAATGAAATCGATTACAATCAAAGGATGATGATGGGGAGGTTTGACCGATGAAGACTTTTCAACTTGATGGGAAGCGCTATATGAAGCTTGCGCGAACTGCGGTTTCAGAAGGAGCCGTTCTTTTAAAAAATGAAAACGAGACCTTACCAATCAAAGCAGGGACGAGGAGCTTAAAGACATTCAATTTAAGCTACAAAAAGCATTCAGTATGAAAGATTAAAGCAGAGATTAATAGACATTTTTAAAACAAAAGAGAAGAGACGGGTACTTACCCGAGGACCTCTTGTCTTTGATTTTTGTTGGAGGGTAAACGATCTAGATTAGGGTTGGAAAGGATAGATGAATGATGAAAAAAATCGTCTTAGGAATTTTCTATCTAGTAATAATTCCGATTAGCTTGATCGGCTGTTCCTCATCTATTACGGGTTCAGGGAGTTCCGCTTCTTGGTCATATTCGTTTGTTGTGGTGAACGGCGTCCATTATGGGGTTTCAGACAAGGACTCAGAGGTTCAGCCAAGCGAAGTAGGACAAAAGCTTGGGAAGGTTAAGCGAAATGTGGTGAACATGGATGCAGGTGCTTCAAATGGTGTTCTGAAAAATTTCGATTCGAATTACCTCGATAAGGGAACAAAACTCTATGAAGACAAGTTAGACACTCACGCTATTGTTTATGAAAAAGAGGGTAAGTATTACCTTGCAAAAGGAGTTAAAAAGTCTTCCAACTAGGATGTTTAGGTGATCATCAAAACTCGTCTAAGCTAATTAGTAGAGTAAGGCATCAGTTGTTTTTCCATCCTGATCTAAAAGACTAGTCCCTTGTGACTAGTCTTTTAGTTGCTTTTTAGCCCTTTCTATTTATATACTGTTTTAAAACCCGTGAAAAAAATTAAGGAAGGTATTGCCTGTGAAAGTGCGTGGACTTATATATGCTTTTCTTATTGTTGGCTTTCTTGCTTCGGCCTCACTTGGTCTTCATTTCTTTTTGAAGGCGCTTCATTATAAAACGGTTTTGACGAATAATTCGGGGACGAAGCCAAAAGCGTACCATCTTGTCCTTATACCAGAGGAAGTGAGGAATCCTTACTGGCAAATGGTAAAAAAAGGAGCCGATGAGGCAGGAAAAGAGAATAATGCTGTTGTTGAGTATACAGGACCGATTCAAACGAGTATTAGTGAGCATATCCGCTTTATTGACGAAGCCATTTCATCTAAAGTGGATGGCATTATAACTCAAGGGCTTAACCCCGACCAAATGACGAGTGTCATTAACAAAGCAGTAGAACAAGGCATTCCTGTTATTACCATTGATACAGATGCACCAAAAAGTAAACGTTCCGCCTATGTTGGGACAGATAATTACGAAGCGGGAGAAAAGGCGGGGGAGGCTCTTGCAGAAGCAACCAAAGGAAGAGCGAATGTCGCGATTATTATTGGAAGCAAGGTGTCCGCTAATCAGCAAGAACGTGTAAGCGGATTCAAAAATGCTCTGAAAAATTACCCTCATATTAAGATTGTAGCGATTGAATCCTCAAATATCTCACGGATTCAGGCGGCTGAAAAAACGTTCGATATTTATCAAGACCATCCGGATGTTAATGCCTTTTTTGGGACGAGTGCTCTCGACGGTTTAGGGATTGCTTCTGTGACATCATCAGATCCTCAAACGAAACCTTTCATTATTGGATTCGATGACTTGCCCGACACGCTAAAAGACATCAAAGAAGGAAAAATAGATGAGACAGTGGCTCAAGAACCTTATTTGATGGGCTATCAAAGTGTTGAATTAATGATAAAACTGCTTCAAGGAAAACCCATTCCGACCATCAATTACACAGATACGACGATTCTTGATTCATCCAATTTACCTCCAACTAATTCAGGAAGTGAGGTTGGAGGGACACCATGATCCGAATTCGAACGAAGCTCCTTTTGTTTTTTCTTGTCCTTATCGTTCTGTTAAACAGTATCGCTTATTTCTTGTTTCGAAATGAGCAAGATTCTATAAGGCAATATGATCGGTTTCTCAGCGGTTTCTTCTTGTTGAATCAGGTCTCTCAAAAGACGGATTCTCTTTATCAATCGCTAGAAACGTATTTAAATAGTCAATCAAATGGTGATTACCAAACTTATCTTAAACAAAGAAAGCAGCTTGTTACGATACAGAATCAACTCCCAAGCATTCAGACAAAAGAAAACACAGTGTCTCTTGAAAACTATGAGAACATGATCATCAGTTATTTGGATGAGAGTGAGAGGGTCGTCAATGAGTTTAAAAAAAACGAAGTGGATCTCTATTCCAAACATTTAACAGAAACCGAAAACATTCAAGGGTATATACACCAGACGACTCTTGATCTTATTAATTCAGCCTTAACAAATTATAATGGCTTTTACTCTAATCTTAGAATGAAAGACAGTTTGTTCCAGAACATGGGACTCTGTATTTTTGTCTCCAGTGTGTTTCTCGGTTTTCTCTTTGCCTTCTGGTTCTCAAGAGGTATCACAAAGCCTATACGTCGTTTAACGGCTGCAGCAGAAGAAATATCAAAAGGGAATTTTGACGGTCCCCCTGTAAAAGTGTCAACGAGGGATGAGATGCAATTTTTGACCCAAACCTTTAATGATATGAGAAAAAATATTGTTCAGCTGATTGGCGAAATTCATGAAAAGGCGGAGTTAGACCGCCTATTGAAAGAAATGGAGTTGAAAAGTCTTCAGAGTCAAATCAACCCCCATTTTTTATTTAATGTTTTGAATACAATTTCTAAGAAGGCTTATTTAGAAGAAGCAGAAGAAATAAGTGAGTTGATCGATTCTGTGGCGGCGATGCTGAGGTATAATCTCGGCCAATTAAATCAACCAGTGACCTTAGAGCAAGAGGTTAGGGTAATTAAAGATTACGTTTATATTCAAACGACTCGTTTCCAAGATCGTGTCGTATTTGAACTTAACATTGATGAAAAAGCTTGTAACATCTTCATGCCGAACTTAACGCTTCAGCCTTTAGTCGAAAATGCGTTTATTCACGGTATTGAACCGTATGAAGAAGCCGGAAAAATTGTCGTGAATGTGAAGGATTTTGAATCGTACGTACAAATTGAAGTGCGTGATACAGGTAAGGGAATGGATCAGGAAACGATTCATTCCATCCTATCTGAAGAAGAGTTCTTATCCCCTGTTCGGATTAAAAAGAGTGGTCACTCCACTGGGATTGGGGTGAAAAATGTCATTAGACGTTTGCAATTGTTTTATCAAAAGAAAGAGGTAGTGGAAATTGAGTCAACACTAGGGAGCGGAACAACCATTCGTCTTTTGCTCCCCAAAAAAGCTAACGGAAGCGCTATAAACGGAGGAGAAAGAATTGACACATATATTAATTGTGGATGACGAAAGGCTGGAACGCTTAGCGATGAAGAAGATTCTCATGACGGCATTCCCAGAAGTGCAGGAAGTGGGGGAAGCACGTACTGGCGGAGAAGCCGTCTCTTATGCTGAGCAGAAAAATCCTGATCTCGTTCTGATGGATATTAAAATGCCTGGTATGGATGGACTTCAAGCCATTCAAGAGATAAAAAAACATAATGAGCAGACTCGTTTTATTATGGTTTCCGCTTTCGATACGTTTGAGTATGCTCAACAGGCCATTCGGGAGGGCGTAAAGGATTATTTAGTTAAACCAAGCAAGAAGGAAGAAATTATTGAGACAGTATCCAGGGTGCTTCAAGAACTGGAGAAAGAAAAAGAAAAACTTGAGAAAGAAGAGGAAATCCAAGCCAATTATTACAGGGCTTTAAGCCAGCTTCAAACCGATTGGGTGGCAGGTCTATTATTAAATCACATTAATCGGGAATCTTTTTATTTAGAGGCTTTCTCTGTGGGAGATTTCCAGCAATTTGTGGCAATGGTTATAGATTTTCAGCCTAGGAGTGGGAATCAAGTCATTTCTTCAGAAGACCAAACCCGAATTTATAGAGAGTTTGAGAACCTGATTAATTCCATCTGTCAAGCAGCCATAGGGCCGTTGATGAGCTTTCAGATTCCAGTTTTATTACCATTTAATGAGGATGGAAAAGAAGCCTCTATCCAAAGTCGTGCAACCGCGATTGCCAGAAAGCTCCTCAAAATAATGGAGAAAGCTTTCCCTGACATAAAATGCGGCATCGGGATTGGAACGCCTGTTGAAGATGTTTATCAATTTTCAGACTCCTATCAAAAAGCCATTTTAGCATTAGGAGAAACGACAGCCAATGTCAATTATATGGTTTACCACCCCTCGATTTTGTCTAAACGCTCAGAAACAAAGCTTAATGAGCTTGAAAATTTGCTTCTCGAGTCAATTCGTGCTGGCGACAGTCATTCATTTGAAAAAGTTTTCTATGAGTTTTTTGCAGAGCTATCGGCTTTTTATGATCATTCGATAAAAAACATCATGCAGCATTTAGATGAAATGAGAGTCCTTTTAAACCGGTATCTAAAAGAGTGGCACTCCGATTATTTATTGCCAGAGCATGCCTTTAACTCTGAGACTTATGTTCTGCTTCGTGAACGCGCAAGAAGTCAGCTATTAAATTTAGTACAATATATTAATAACTGGCAAACCGAACGCTCAAATGGGGTTATTTATAAGGCCAAAGATTGGATTGATGCACACTTTTGTGAAGCAGTTACGCTCGATGATGTGGCAGCAGAAGTCCAGTTAAGTCCATATTACTTCAGCAAATTGTTTAAAGAACACTACGGACAGACGTTTATTGATTATCTGACACAAAAGCGAATTGAATTATCTAAGAGTCTATTAATCAATACGGAAAAGACTTTTAAAGAGATTTGCTTTGAGGTCGGATATCACGATCCCAATTATTTTAGCCGAGTCTTTAAGAAAATGACGGGAAAAACACCAAGTGACTATCGAAAAAATGGCCTAACACTAAGTTAGTGCTATTTTTTTTATTTTTTTTGAGGGGACAGACCTCTTAGGGCAGTCAAACTTTTTAGTGGAGGTAATCCACACTCAATAGTTAGTGCATACGGTTGCGTACATCTGGTTTTTTTTCAATCACAAATAAGTGCAGAAAGACGACAAAAAAGTGAAGAAAGTTCAACTTTGGAAACGGATTCAATGATTTATATTAATAGTTGTGAACGGTTACAGAAAACGCTTACTAAAGCGAAAATACCTTTAACCAAAAAGGGAGGAAATCAAATTATGAACTTATCAGTTAAAAAGGTGCTATCAACGTCTGCCGCTATGGCCATCGCCGCATCACTATTAGTGGGCTGTGGAACGAGCAGTACAAGCGGCAAGGCATCATCAGGTTCTTCCGCAAAAAAATCTAATCAAAAAGTGGCTTTATTATTGCCAGATACCACTTCGTCTGCACGCTATGAATCAGAGGATAAACCCGATTTCATCGCTGACATGAAGAAGTTAGCTCCAAATGCGAAAGTGGATTATCAAAATGCACAAGCGGATGCCGCTACTCAAGAAAAGCAAGCGGAAGCGGAGATTACTAACGGAGCAACAGTCTTAGTTGTTGACCCAGTGGATTCAACGGCAGCGGCTACCATTGTAACCAAAGCCCATCAAGCCAAAGTAAAAGTTATATCATATGACCGGATGATCAGCGGTCCAGTTGACTACTATGTTTCCTTTGATAATGAAAAAGTAGGAGAACTTCAAGGGCAATACATTGCTGACAACACGAAAAAGGGCGGTACAGTGGTCATGCTTAACGGTGCCCAAACGGATCCAAACGCCCTGCAATTTGCGCAAGGAGCCCATAAGATTCTAGATCCATTATTCAAAAACGGCACCCTCAAGAAAGGCTATGAAACTTATACGCCAAACTGGGATCCAGCAAACGGTCTTCGTGAAATGCAACAAGCTTTAACGAAATTGAACAACAACGTGGACGCTGTCCTCTCTGCAAATGATGGTCTTGCTGGTGCTGCTATCCAAGCGCTCTCAGCACAAAAACTAGCCGGTAAAGTTCCAGTAACAGGTCAGGATGCTACAGATGCAGGTTTGCATGACATCATGCAAGGAACTCAAGGGATGACTGTTTATAAAGCCGTACCAACTGAAGCAAAGACAGCAGCTGAAATCGCTGCAGACCTTGTAACTGGAAAGCAAGTACCAAGTTCATTAGTCAGCCAAAAAGTAAAAGATGGTTCGGCAACGGTTCCTGCTGTCCTTTTAACTCCTGTTGTTGTAACTAAAGACAATATTCAAGACACTGTTATCAAAGACGGATACACCACAATGGATAAAATCAACAACCCAGGAAAGTAATTTAATTTTTAGGATGAAGAGCGCCGGTGCCCTGGCACCGCGTTCTTTATCTTTGGAGGTGTCAGCATGAGTGAGAAGAAAACGCCGTTTTTAAGCGTACAGTCTATCAAAAAGAGTTACGGTGCCGTTCAAGCATTAGGAGGAGTTTCTTTTGATGTGTACCCCGGTGAGGTTGTAGCCCTAGTTGGTGACAACGGAGCAGGAAAATCAACAACGATCAAAATGATCGCAGGGGTTGCTCAGCCTGATGAAGGTCAAATCTTAATTGAGGGAAAACCAGTAGCACTTAATGGACCGGCCATATCCGAGAAGTATGGCATTCAAACCGTTTATCAAGATTTAGCTCTTTGTGATAATTTGGATATTGTTTCCAATCTCTATCTTGGCAGGGAATTGAGAAAAACGCGGATTCCAGGTGTGCTGAGTACGTTGGACAAAATCCAAATGGAAACAAAGGCAGGTCCTGTTTTAAAAGATCTAAAAATCAATTTGCCTCCTCTTAACTCATTAGTCGCCAGTTTATCTGGTGGACAAAGGCAGGTCGTGGCGGTTGCCCGTGCGGTGCTCTGGGGGTCAAAGCTTGTCATGCTTGACGAACCAACGGCAGCACTTGGGGTAGCCCAACAAAGAACGGTATTAGATCTTATTAAGAACTTAAGAGATAAAGGTGTTGGAGTTATTGTTATCTCTCATAATATGGCCGATGTCTTTGAAGTGGCAGATCGCATTGTTGTTCTGCGCCTTGGTAAGACGGTTGCAAATTTTATCACAAAAGAATCAACTCGAGAAGAAGTCATCGCAGCCATTACGGGTGCTTCTGAGGGAGGTCAAAGCTAATGAATAAGACAAAACAATCAGGCTTCCTGAGCCAATTAAAAGGCAAGGAATTAGGCCTTATCCCGGTTCTTCTTGGGCTCGTTATTATCTGGATTATCTTCCAAGTCATTAACCAAAATTTCTTGAGCGGGCGAAATCTTTCCAACCTCATCATTCAAATGGTGGAAATCGGCTTACTCGGGATCGGTGAAACCTTCATCCTCTTACTCGGTGAAATTGACCTTTCCATCGCTTCAGTAAGTGGTGTGTCGGCAGCCGTCCTCGTCTTGTTATCAAACGGCGGGGTCAGTGCATGGCTTGCTATCGTTATCGCTATCGCTCTTGGGGCATTAATTGGTGCGTTCCAAGGGGTTTGGGTCACTTATATTGGAGTTCCAGCGTTTATCGTCACTCTTGCAGGTTCCTTTGCTTACCAAGGGGTTCTTCTGATGATGCTTGGAAATACAGGAACGGTCCCCATTACGAGTCAAGCAATCTTGAATATAACGTCAACCTATTTGCCGCAATCTGTAGGCTGGGTCATTTTAGTTATTGTGGCCGTTCTTTATTTTCTATTATCTTGGAATCACCAAAAAAAGCGTCAGCAGGCGGATCTATCAACTTCCTTTGCTGGCCTTTATGCCAAAACGGCCTTACTTGTTGTCGTCTCTGTCATTGTCTTTATTGTCTTAAATTCTTATAATGGAGTACCGATTGCAGGTCTTATTCTCCTTATCTTTATTGTTGTCTTTTCTTTTATTACCACTTCAACCCCATATGGCCGCCATATTTTTGCGCTCGGTGGGAATGCGGAAGCCTCTCGTCGTTCTGGAATCAAAATCAGGGGGATTCGTTTAAGCGTCTTTATCCTAAGCGGTGCATTTGGTGCTCTCGGTGGGATTATCGGGGCTTCCTTCTTAGGATCAGCCTCTCCTGCATCCGGTGGCGGTAACCTGCAAATGGATGCGATCGCGGTTGCTGTTATCGGGGGAACGAGTCTCTTTGGTGGTCGAGGTTCAGTATGGAATGCATTAGTTGGCGCTCTTGTAATCGGCAGTGTAGAAAATGGGATGGATCTGCTAAGTGCACCTTCAAGTGTAAAATACATTGTTGAAGGGGCTATCTTACTCCTTGCGGTAACAATTGATACTGTGACACGCCGCCGACGTCAACGCTCCGGTAAATAAGTCGATGAAGTGACATCATTTTAGAAAGAAAGACGACCTTTAATTGAATAGAGGTCGTCTTTTTATCGTTTTAGTGAATGCCTGTACAGCCTGAATGGCACACTAAATTTCAAAAGGAGGGAATGACGAATGGCTAAAAGTAAGAACAAAACGAATTATACGCCCGATCAACTTGGGCAATTATCAGGCGAATATAAGGACTCCGATAACACGATGTCTATTGAAACGAGCGGAACGAAGCAGGTGAACAAGGGAGAAGGCGATGGCATTTCAACAAAGCGCCCTCAATGACAATGTGGGAAATGAAACCTGGAAAAATAGCGTATTGTCGTTATAACTTGTCCTGAAAATTCTAAGTTTGGGAGTCAATAACGAATCCTTGTTACACTTAACATAAATAGGCGTAACCACGATTCGCAATCGACCTCCAAAGCTCCATGGGCAGACCAACACCTTTTAAGCTTAATTTACGAAAGTTTGTTAAGAAACTCGGATCGATCACTTTATCTTCGGGGGCCATATCGAGGAAGTATTTGAATGACATAGCGTATTGTGAACGTTCCACACTATCGACATCTGATAAATGATGTATGGATTTAAGCAACAAATATTTAAACATAAGAATGGGATGGATGGCATCACGACCATTATCATGACACTACTTATCTTTCAGTTTATTACAGACAAAAGAAATCTCAATCAAATCGTTAATTTGGCGAAGAAGGTTATCCTTAGGAACAGCTATATCATAGATGGCCATAAATTCACTTAACGGCATTGATTGTTGTTGACGTATCATCCTAAGCACCCACTTAAACTTAATACCTAAAATATACAAGAAAAAAGGCATAATTCCCCCAAAATAGAGGGAGTATGCCTTTTATATATTAAAATTTTGGTAAAAAACATTAATCTGCGCTCCGTTGATTGGAGTGGAAGTCACGAGACTCCTGCGGGAACAACACGTGTCCGAAGACCCCGCACCGAGCGCTTTTTGTGAGGGAGGAGGCTGAGGCCGTGCCCGCGGAAAGCGAGTGCCTGTAACGGAAATCAACAGCCCAATTTACTGCGCGCTGTTATAAGGAGACTTTTTCAGTGGCTTCAGGCAGATAAGCCAATGTAGCTTTTTTCTATAGAGATTAAAATACAAGTGGTGCCACACATAGTGTAAAGAGAGCGGCTAAGATCATAGAAATACTGGAAATTGTACCGGTGACGGGGCTCAGTTCAAATGCTTTAGAGGTTCCTGCACCGTGCGCGGCTGTTCCAAAAAGGACGCCGCGGGCAATCTCGTTATCAATACGGAGCCAGCGAATAATGTAGGGTCCGATGATACTTCCGAGTATTCCTGTCATGATCACCACTACCGCCGTTATGGTTGGAACACCGCCGATATATTCAGAGATATTCATGGCAATAGGTGTGGTTACAGAACGAGGAATAACGCTGTCTGAGACCGCTGAACTTAAATGTAGCCATTTTGAAAACATTAAGGAAGAAACCATTGCAACCCCAGAACCAAAAGCTACGCCAATCAAAATTTCGATAATATGTTTTTTTAAGATGTCAAAGTTTTTATAAAGCGGCACCGCAAACGCAATCGTCGCAGGCTGCAATAGATAAGTCAACCACTTACCTCCAGCGTTGTATTCTTGAAAAGGCAAATGAGTGAATAAGATCAAAGCAATGAGAATAATTGGTGTAATGAGTAATGGCGTCAAATAAATTTTAGCTTTGTGTTGATAGAGTTTCTTGGCCCCATAGTAAATACCGATTGTACCAAGCAAACTTAGAATTCCAAGAATCATGATAGTGACTTGCGCTCCTTTCGACTTGCAATAATAGAGACGACGAGTCCTGCCCCAGCCATAACAAGCCCCGTGCTTACGATCACTAAGGCAATGACTTGTAACCCGCTATGAATGAGCAGTTGTTTATAGTTCACAACACCAACTGCAGAGGGTATAAAGAATAGCAATAATTCAGCGAGCAGGAAGCTTGCCCCCGACTCTATCCATTTAAGGGGTAAAATTTTTGTTTTCAATAGAATAAAGAGAACGATAATACCAAGAATAGATCCGGGAATAGGTAAGTGCAAAAGATGTGTAACAGTATTCATAAGAATTGTAATTATAATTAAAAAAGCGATCTGAAGGACCGTCTTCAACCATTTCATTAATTGTTCACCTCTCAACTATTGTATGTTATGTTAGATCATAGGTAAAATGAATTATAAGCATATTATATATTCCAATTATCTATAGTTAGCGAGATGATCAAAATGGACATTCGGCATTTAATCTATTTTTTAGAAGTAGCGCATCGTGAAAGCTTTACTAAAGCGGCTAATCACTTATTTGTTACACAACCGACGATAAGTAAGATGGTCAAAAATTTGGAAGACGAGTTTGGCGTTGAGCTATTTGATCGGACGGGCAAGCGTGTTCAACTGACAGACGCGGGTCACATTATATTGAAGCATGCGGAAAAGATTATCCATTCATTTCAAAATATGACCCATGCTTTAGATGATTTAAGAGATCTAAAAACGGGATCCGTTCGAATTGGACTCCCTCCAATGATCGGCTCCCGATTCTTCCCAAAAATTATCGGCGGGTTTCGTGAGCAGTTTCCCGGAATTACAATCCAGTTGGTGGAGAACGGGGCAAAAAAAGTAGAGGAGGAGGTGGGAAGAGGTCTGCTAGATATTGGGGTGATATTACTTCCGACTGATGAGGAATTGTTTAACACGTATTCTTTTGTTAAAGAAGAACTGCGCCTCATTGTTCATCCGAGCCATCCGTTAAGCGGTAGAAAGGTGGTCAAGCTAAGTGAATTGAAAGAAGACCCCTTTATACTATTTCGTGAGGATTTTGCCTTACATGATCGAATTATTAATGCTTGCCTAAGCGTGGGTTTTCAGCCTGTCATTGCATCGGAAAGCTCACAATGGGATTTAATCAGTGAAATGGTAGCGGCCAATCTCGGGATTGCGCTTTTACCGGAAACGATATGTGCAGGTCTGGATCCGTTAAGGGTGAAGAGTATGCGTTTAATCGATCCTATTATCCTTTGGCAATTAGCGATCGTTTGGAGAAAGGATCATTACCTTCCTTTTGCCGCCCGAGAGTGGATTCGTTATAACAAAACGATTTTAAAGGAGGTTTAAAGAGAAGGGAGGTTTGGATGAGCCTGAATAACAAAAAAAGCCGCTCCATAAGTCATTTTGTAGTGACTTGGAGTGGCTTTTCTATAAATAATTGGTTTATGCAAGGCGCATTTTGAAATCTTGATAGCCAAATTGCTGGACAACTTTACAATCGCCATCTTTATCTTGAATAGCAATCGCAGGTAATGGCATACCATTAAATGTCGTATTTTTTACCATCGAATAGATGGCCATATCTCCAAAGACTAATCGGTCACCGCTTTTTAACGGTTCGTCAAAGGAATAATCGCCGATGACATCGCCAGCGAGACAAGTTTGTCCACCTAACCGATACGTATAGGCTTTTTCACCTGCTTCTCCTGAACCAAAAAGGGGAGGGCGGTATGGCATTTCAAGAACGTCCGGCATGTGACAAGAAGCAGAAGTATCTAGAATAGCAATATCCATGCCGTTTTGAGTCGTATCAAGAACAGAGGTGACGAGGTAGCCGGCATTGAGTGCAACGGCTTCACCTGGTTCAAGGTAAACCTCAAGTCCATAGACATCCTGCATTCTTTTAATACATTTCTCTAAACGAGGGATGTCATAATCCTCACGTGTTATGTGGTGGCCACCGCCAAAGTTAATCCATTCCATTTGGGAGAACCACTTTCCAAACTTTTCTTCTACTGCATTTAAAGTGGTTTCCAAGTCATCAGAATTTTGTTGGCATAGCGTGTGGAAGTGAAGACCGGAAATGCCTTCCAATAAATCAGGACGGAAATGTTCAACCGTCACGCCGAACCGAGAGCCAGGTGAGCAAGGATCATAAATGGCATGACCAATTTGCGTGGAACATTCGGGATTAATCCGGAGGCCCACCTTTTTACCGGCAGCAAGCACTTTATCTTTAAATTTCTCCACCTGTGAAAAAGAATTGAAAATCACATGATCACAAATAGAAATGATTTCATCGATTTCATCCTCACGATAGGCGGGGGAAAAGACATGGTTCTCTTTTCCCATAGCCTCGTGACCAAGACGCGCTTCGTACAAACCGCTAGCGGTTGTTCCGCTTAAATAGTCCCCAATAAGAGGGTATAAGGTAGACATTGAGAAGGCTTTTTGTGCTAAAACAATCTTGCACCCTGTGCGCTCAATGACGCCATGCAGGATTTTAAGATTTTTTTCCAAAAGGCCCTCGTCAACGACATAACATGGAGTAGGTAACTGTTCAAACTTCATCTTATCGGGCGAGCTCCGCTTCTTTAATCGGCTCGTTGTCAACAAGCTCGGGATTAAAGCTCTCTTTCCATGGGAGACCCCACTTATTCAAAGCCTCCATGAATGGATCCGGATTAAATTCCTCAATGTTATAAACGCCAGGCTTATTCCAAGTCCCTGTCATAAGCATCATGGCACCAATCATTGCTGGAACGCCAGTTGTGTACGCAACGGCTTGAGATCCAACTTCTTTATAGCATGCTTCATGATCACATACATTATAAACGTAATAGGTCTTATCTTTCCCATCCTTTTTACCTTTGAAAATGCAGCCAATATTCGTTTTTCCTTTAGTGCGAGGACCAAGAGAAGATGGGTCCGGTAAGACGGCTTTCAAGAATTGAAGCGGGATGATTTGTTTGCCTTCAAATTCGATTGGTTCAATAGACGTCATGCCGACATTTTCTAATGCTTTAAGGTGAGTCAAATAGCTTTGACCAAATGTCATGAAGAAACGAATGCGTTTCACACCAGGAATGTTAACGGCAAGAGATTCAATCTCTTCATGGTGCAATAGATACATGTCTTTTTCACCAATTTCAGGGAAGTTGTAGACACGTTTGATTTCCATTGGCTCTGTTTCTACCCATTCACCGTTTTCCCAATAACTGCCTTTAGCGGTTACTTCGCGAATATTGATTTCTGGATTGAAGTTCGTTGCAAATGGGTAACCATGGTCTCCAGCATTACAATCGAGAATATCAATGTACTCAATCTCATCAAAATGATGCTTTAAGGCATAAGCAGAGAAGACACCCGTTACACCAGGATCAAAGCCGCTTCCTAAAAGAGCAGTAATCCCAGCTTTTTCGAAGCGCTCACGGTAATCCCATTGCCATTTATATTCAAATTTCGCCGTATCTTCAGGCTCGTAATTGGCAGTATCCATGTAATTGGTTTTGGTAGCAAGACAAGCGTCCATGATCGTTAAATCTTGATAAGGCAACGCAAGATTCATCACAATGTCCGGCTTGACTTCTTCAATTAAAGCGATAAGTTCATCGACATTGTTGGCATCGACTTGAGCTGTCGTAATCTTCGTTTTTCCGCCATCTAATTTTGCTTTCAAATCGTCACATTTTGATTTCGTACGGCTGGCGATGCAAATTTCCTCAAATACCTCACTATTTTGAACACATTTATGAATGGCAACAGAGGCCACACCACCACAACCGATTATAAGTGCTTTACCCATTTCTAGTCCCCCCATTTAATCTTTTTTTCTTCAGAGCAGAAGACTTTTTCAATCAGATTTGATCTTTCAATCACTAAAAAAAGCAAGTGTCAAAACGCTTTTAGCGCACACACTTGCTTTCGAGATATAATTATCAGTATTAAAAAGCATGTCTATGACAATTGTATCGTCATAGCTATCCACCTATCAAGAAGTGGACAGATTAGTCCGGTAGGAAGCTTTTAATATTCAAATTATATCGGAATAGGATCAGAGTCTATATAGCAAATAATTTACTTTTACCACTCTTATTGACCGTTTCACAAGTTGTGTGCAGAAGCACTGGTTGTAAAGTAACCAACTTATAAAATTTGAGCTTTTAACTCAATCAATAAGGCAACTAAAGTTGCCAATCGGCATTTGACCCGGCTGTCCGTATGGCCTTAACCTCCTATAAAAGGAAGTGGTCAAAAATTATCTGCTTTGAAAGACTCATGATGATTTGAATATTTAGCCTTCCAAGTAACAATGTCTATACTAACATATTATGAAAAAATAGCAATAGGAAACTTAACGTTATTTGTAAAATGTTTAGGTTAAGTGGGGTAAGCAGTGTTAGCGGGGGTGGAGGGGACGGTTCGTTCTCTTATTTAGTATAGAGATCCGTCCCCTAAAATGAACCAACTTCTGTTTAGAATAGTTTTAATTCATCGAATTTTAACGTGTATAGTGAATGTTTCCATTTTTTATAATAAAATAGGTTTTTACGAGCGGAGGAGGGGCGATATGAAGATATTGAATACGACCATTAACCATTTTAAGCCGTATTGGAAAGCGCTGCTGATTGCATTTGTTTTTTCGTTAATTGGCGGGGCGTTTACCATACTGCCTTCCATTTTGGTTGGAAAATTAGTGGATGATGTGCTGCAGAAACGCGAGATGGCTTTCTTAATCTGGGTGGTAGGCGGTGTCCTTGTTGCCTATTTAGGAAAGTCGTTGTTTGAAACGCTACAAGAATTTGTCCAAGTGAAAATTGGATTAGATGTTATTACTGACATGCAATTGCGAGCCTTTAGAAAATTACATCGGGCTCCCATGTCTTTCTTTTCAAACACACCAAGAGGAGATCTGCTTTATCGCTTAACCCATGATGTTGAATCGATTCAGAATTTGAATAATACGGTTATTCCAAGAATCATTCAGCAAGTCATTAGCGCTATTGCCGCTTTTGCCAGTGTGTTCGTTTTATTTTGGCCGGCTGCGATTGTCATGTTTGTCGTCTTTGCGATTTATATTTTTCCATCCTTTAAATTAGGTAAAACGATGCGAATAAAAAGTCAAATTCAAAGAGACATGAGTGCAGATATGTACCAGCATTTGCAGGAAAGTATTGAAAGTGTTCGTTTAGTAAGAACTTATCAAACTCAGGATCAAGAGCTTGAAACTCAAGCAACAAAACTTTCGGATTGGAAACGTTTTTCGATTCGTGCTGCGCTGTTAGGAAAAGTGAATTGGCGTTTAGGAAACCTCTTTAATATTGCAGCACCGGGAATTGTGATGCTAATCGGCGGGATCGCCATTTGGAATCACCATATTACAGTCGGGACACTTGTTTCCTGTCTCAGCTTTATTACAATCATGTTCCAGCCTGTCCGATCTTTGGCCGAAAACGCCTTAACTATTCAACAGGCGATTCCGGCACTTCGGAGAATCTATGACTATTTTGATCTTCCAGATGAACATGCAGAAGGATTGCCTGAATTTGCTCAGGTGGTCGGAAAAATTGATTTGGAAAATATTTGGTTTACTTACCCTAATAGTGATAAGCAGATCTTAAAAGGGGTTTCCCTGTCACTGAAGCCCGGGCAGCATATCGGGATCGTTGGAACAAGTGGAGGAGGAAAAAGTACGCTTGTTCAAATTTTGCTCGGGTTGTATGAACCGCAGCAAGGATCGGTTCATATTGATGATCAAGATCTTTTTGCTTATAATCGCAATAGTTTTAGACAACAGGTCGGTGTTGTCTCACAGGAAACCTTTCTATTAAATAGTACGCTTCGGCAAAACCTTCTTTATGGAAAGGCAGATGCTTCGGCCGAAGAGCTTGATCGAGCAGTAGAGGCAGCTGGATTAAAGGAATTAATTGATTCCTTAGAAGATAACTATGAAACGGTCGTTGGAGAGAGAGGTTTGAAGCTCTCTGGAGGTCAAAGACAAAGAGTGGCACTTGCCCGAGCGATCCTTCGTCAACCGCCTGTCCTCATTTTTGATGAAGCCACCTCCTCCTTAGATGGCGAAACCGAAGAAAGAGTTCAGGCATCGCTTGAGCAGTTGATTCCAGGAAGAACGACCATCACGATTGCCCACCGTCTTGTCACAGTTAGAAAGGCCGATGTCATCATTCTTTTAGACAATGGAATGGTTGCTGAAAAAGGAACGCATGAAGAGCTTCTTTCATTAAAAGGACACTATTATCATTTATATAAAGCCCAATATACCGAGCTGGAAAAGGAGTTGATGGCGTGAGCACAACGTCTGTTTCTCCAAAAAAGAGCCGTGATGGAAGGCGCGTGTTAGCTTTTCTTAAACCTTATAAAAAATGGGTGATAGGTGATTCGTTTGTCATCGCGATCAGCCAAGTCTTCGCGTCAGTTATCCCAACACTTGCTCTAAGCTGGCTGGTCGATACGATTGTTCCCAGCCATAATCATAAGTGGCTTTGGGGATTGATGGGACTCCTTGTTTTATCCGGCATCTTTGATTTAATCATGATGATCATCGATGAGTATTTCTGCCATCAAACGGCTAAAACGGTTACGAATTGGCAGAAGCTTCGATTATTCCGTCATTTGCAATTATTGCCTTATTCGTTTTACCATCATAATTCAACGGGTGAAATGCTTGCCAGAGTTTCAGATGATCCTGATACGCTCCATAACTTTTTGGCTTGGGAAGGATCTACCTTTATGGCCAGTGTGCAGGGGGTCATCATCTACAGCATCGTTCTATTATATATTCATCCCTACCTGATGATTACAAGTGTGGTTCTCGGCGTGATTTTCTATTGGACATCTAATTATGTTGGAACGAGAACACGAGCAGCTTCAGCTGAGGCCAGAAGAGAAGCTTCCCGATATCTTGAAAGGCTAAGAGAATCGGTGACGGGTATTCACTTGTCTCGAGTAATGGGCGTTTCAGATCATGAGGTCGAGAGTGTTGTATCAATAAGGTCTTCGTTTGTGAAGCATTCAATTAAAGAACTAAAGGCGCGCATGCAGTCGGTCGTAGTCATTGCAAGCTACAATGGGTTTGCTCTCGCAGTTGTCTATTTCATTAGCACACTGCTGATTTGGCATCATGGTTTGTCGAGCGGGGAAATGCTGACAGCCGGCGGACTCGTGACGATTGCAGCGAATGAAATGCAGCGCTTGCTGCGAAACTGGCTCTCTGTCAGAAGAACAGGTCCAGCCCTTGATCGCTCTGACATTCTGCTTTCCGAAGAGCCGTCATTAGCGGAAACAAGTGCAGGTATTCAAGATGAGCGAGCCAATGGAAAGATAACGTTTCAGGAGGTTACTTTTTCGTATCCGGCAAAAGAAGAGCATGTCTTGACCGGCGTAACATTCACCATTCAACCAGGGGAAAAAGTGGCCTTAGTGGGACCGAGCGGATCAGGGAAATCGACTATTGTTGATTTATTGTTCAGATTTTACGAATCAGAACGGGGCTCTATTGAAGTCGATGATCGAAGTATTAAGGAATGGGATACCTCTTGGCTGCGTTCACAAATCGCAGTGGTGACACAGGATGTGATTCTGCGAAGCGGTACATTGGCTGATAATTTACGGATTGGTAAGGCTCTCGCAACAGATGAGGAATTAAAAAGAGCTCTTTATGACAGCGGCTTAGGGGAGTTGCTTGAAACGTTACCAAAGGGCTTGAACACACCAGTTGGAGAAAGGGGGAGTTTGCTCTCAGGCGGGCAGAAGCAGCGTTTGTCCCTTGCGAGAGCACTTCTGAAGGACGCTCCGATTCTCATTCTTGATGAAGCAAGCTCGGCTCTTGACCCGATTACTGAAACTCAAATAAATGAGGTCGTCCTTCAAAACGGGAAAAATCAAAC
Source organism: Pullulanibacillus sp. KACC 23026 (assembly GCF_029094525.1). Lineage (NCBI taxonomy): Bacteria > Bacillati > Bacillota > Bacilli > Caryophanales > Sporolactobacillaceae > Pullulanibacillus > Pullulanibacillus sp. KACC 23026. Next base: position 2,261,652 of record NZ_CP119107.1, read on the forward strand.
CATTTTAATCATTTCCCACCGACTATCAACGGTGCTCTCTGCGGATAAAATCATTGTTTTAGAAAATGGAAAAATCGTCGAAGAAGGGACACATGCAGAGTTGCTTAACGACAGCAGCGGAGTCTATACGAGGCTGTTTGGAAGAGAAGTAGAAATTGGAGAAACCACGATTCATAACGCTGGAGTTAACCTTGTTTAATAGAAAAGGTTCAAAAGCCAACTGACCCGAACATTTTGATCAACAAATGACCTATATCTTGTTAGGTGATATGAAAGAAAGCATTCCAGAACTCGAGCGGTTAATTGAAGCGGTACTTAATTTGGTCAATCAGCATTATCCGTACTTGATCATAGATGCTTACCGTCAGAAGGCTCAATTTGTCAGACGAGAGAACTGAGATGACGAAAAATAGAGGCTGGGGCAGACGTATTTTACGAATAGAAAAAACCGAACTTATTCACAGCTTTTAACGTGATGAGTTCGGTTTTTCATTTGAAACGCTCCCTCAAAATACGTCGCTTTCCGCACTTAAAATCAGTGCCAAAAAAATCACGGGTCAAGTCTTATACTTGGGAAGAAGGGAGTTGCGGTGTTAGCATTTTATTCCCTCTTTAGGGGTTTTTCGGATAAAAAATAGGGGAATTCCCCGAATTACTTTCATTAATGAAGATGTTAAATTGTTCTTAGAAAGAATAAAACATTCCTTTTTTGGAGGTAAATTCATAATGAGAAATCATGAGGTCGTTATTCCTGAAAATCCAGTTTCACATTTCTTATTTGTGAGCACACGTTTTGCTTGGTTTTGGTTAATTGTTCGGTTGTATGTCGGCTACCAATGGCTCAGCGCCGGTTGGGGAAAGCTTCATGAAGACGTGTGGACAGGAGGAAAAGCAGGAGTAGCGTTAACCGGGTTTATTCAAGGAGCTCTTGTTAAATCAAAAGCAGTTCCAGGCAGTAATCCAGACGTAGCAGGCTGGTACGCCAACTTTCTAAAAGACGTCGTTTTGCCGCATGCCAAACTTTTTTCCTACTTGGTCTCTTACGGTGAATTTCTTGTTGGATTAGGACTCATAGTTGGACTTCTTACAGGTATCGCAGCCTTTTTTGGCGGTTTAATGAATGCGAGCTATTTATTTGCAGGGACGCTCAGTACGAACCCTATTCTCTTGATCTTAGGTATGATCTTAGTTCTCGCTTGGAAGGTCGCCGGCTGGTACGGACTTGACCGCTTTGCGCTTCCTTTCCTCGGCACCCCTTGGAAACGAAATGAACAAACACTAATTCTTCATAAAAACACGAAAGAAAATTAACTGAAAGAGAGAAGAGGCTGACTCAAAAGTCCTTGAAAAATGGACTGTTTGAGTTGGCTCTTCTTTTTTAATTTCAGGATAAAAAACGTCATTAAGAGCGATTTTATCATTTTCTGCTTCGTCATTTTCTAAATAGATGTCAATTAGGTGGTCAACTTATTGTTTTTTTAAAGGCATTCGTTACTTAGGCAACAAAGGGATTGATGAAAGCCTTATAATAAGAGCCTGCATTCCCTTTTTTCTTAAATTATGCTGTAATAAGATAGGAGACGATCATGAATTCATGACTTGCAGGATTCGATTGCAAAATTTTAGCGTTTAAATAAGAAGTGAGGTAAGAGGTTTGAAAAAGTTTAAGAAATTTTACTTGGAAATTACAAGTGTGTGTAATCTAGCCTGCTCATTTTGTCCACCGACTGAGCGAATGAGACAATTTATTTCAGTTGAGGATTTTTCAAAGCGATTGGATCAAATTAAACCTCATACGGACTTTATTAATCTGCATGTTAAGGGAGAACCGCTTCTCCATCCGAAAATAGATCAACTGCTTGATGTCAGCCATGAAAAAGGTTTTAAAGTAAATATTACAACGAATGGGACTCTGTTGGCTAAACGGAAGCACCAGTTATTAAATAAACCGGCATTGAGGCAGCTGAATTTTTCCCTTCATAGCTTTGATGGACATTCGGGACAACACCCTCATTTTGAGGAAAGAGAAGACTATGTTCGATCGATCTTAGAATTTGTCAAAGAAGCCACTAAAGAGTCTGAACTCATTGTTTCTTTTAGATTATGGAATTTGACACAGGATGACCAAACGAATCTGGAACGCAAGCGTAATCGGCAAATATTAGAGATCATTGAAAAGGAATTTAATCTCGATTTTAACATTGAAGAACGGCTCTCTCCAAGGCATGGAATTAAGCTTGCTGAAAGAATTTTTATTAATCAAGAATACGAATTTAAATGGCCAGCCCTACACGAAGAAGAGGATGATGGGAAAGGATTTTGCTATGGTTTGCGAAACCAGGCCGGGATCTTGACGAATGGAACTGTTGTCCCTTGTTGTTTGGATGGGGAAGGTGTGATCAACCTTGGTAATATCAATGAAACCTCTTTCTCTGAGATTATCGAAGGGGAGCGTGCTCAAAACCTTGTGGAGGGATTCTCTCGACGTGTGGCGGTAGAAGAACTCTGTCGAAAATGTGGGTACCGAAAGCGTTTTGGAAAATAGGGGGTCTTGAAGAATGGCTGACTTCTTTTAGGGAAATCTAAAAAGGGTTCGACTAGTATGGAAACTTGTTTTTATTCGGTAATTGCCAATTCCAATGGATGAAGTCTTGATGGAGGTCTCCCTTTGATTGTCAAACGACCGCTCGCAGCCATTCTTATAGTCCTCGTGATCCTGATATTTCAACACCCTTATTCAGCTTTGGCAGAAACACCTGTCCCGATTTTAGTGTACCATTCCATTGACACCTATAAAGGCCATGGAGATCGTGAGTTATTTGTCACACCTGATCATTTTGAAAGGCAAATGATCTATCTCAAGACTCATGGGTATACGCTTCTCACATTCGAGGACTGGGATCAGTTGAATCATGTTCAAAAACCTATATTCATAACCTTAGATGATGGTTATAAAAATAATGAAATAGTCTTGTCGATATTTAAAAAGTTGAAAGACAACTCGTTTAACCCGAAAGCGACCCTTTTTGTCATTGCCGATTTTATAGGAAGACCGAATCGATTAACAAAAGAGGATTTGCGAACTCTTTCCGACTCCGGTTATTTTTCCGTACAATCGCACACCTCTGATCACCCGGATTTGACCAAGATTCATAATTTAACCTATGAACTGGGGCATTCTAAAAAAGTCATAGAAGGCATTACCAGTAAACCGGTTTTGGCTTTATCCTACCCATATGGCGGCTACAATGAAACGGTCATTAAGGTGATGAAGACTTATTATCAATTCGGATTGACCACTGATCCTGGGTATGTGAACAAGCAACACTATAATCCTTATGAATTACCGCGAATTTATGTTAAAAATTCCACGACAATAGAGGCATTTGCTCACTCAATACTAAAGGATTAGGAGCAGAGCTGGAGTGACGCAGAGTTCAAAGCGATTAAGCTTTGGGCTCTTTTTGCATGAAACAAAAAGCTCGCGCTATGAAACCGATTCGCTACAACATTATTACAGTTACGTACTCTCTCTGTTAAATGTGACAATTATCATAGAATAACAGGCCATTAAATCTTTAAATAGATATAGGGAGATCTTTTATAGGTGGCTTTTTTTGTAAGGCTCTTTTCTAAAAGATTGTTGCTATTTAATAAAAAATAGGTGGAAATAGGCGAGACTCCTGCGGGAATAGCAATCCAGGTGAGACCCCGCAGGCGAATTATGCCGAGGAGGCTCACGGATTGCCCGCGGAAAGCGAGCTTATTGGAGCCTAAAAAAACAACAAAGTTTACGAAAACAACCTTTCGTAAAAAAATTTTAAGTACACCAAGGGTTAGCGTTAGAAACAAGTAAGTGACATAGAGGGTGTCTTGTAAGAAACTCAATTATTGATTGACTATATATATCGGACGTGATTACATGCTAACTATTTTTATAAATTTAATGGGTCAAACTTGGCTTGTATGTGCTCAAATTTTCTCAACTCGTGAGTTTGCGCAATTAGCCATTGAACGGCTTCTCCCTAATTTATCCACTTGGTTTATGATTGTAAGTCTTCCTGTTGGACTCGCGATTGACGCTACTTTCTTGCACTTTAGCCTATCGGTTGGGGTCATGGGAATATTATATGTGATGACTTTTGTTCTGAAATCAAAACCTTTGGAGCCTGTTGGTTTTGGACTATCTCTTTTACTATCCCTTTTAGGAATGGACCTTTACCAATACGGAATGACTGCTTATACATGGGAGAGTGCTTTTTTTCTTATTCTTTTCATGCTTATAACGACCTTTATTCTTACAAAAAAGAATAGGTTAATAGGGATTGTTTGGAGTCTTATGTTAAGTGCAGTGATGGAGTTACTAACGGGCTTCGTCTATCATTTTCGCTTGGATTGCCTCGCGGTGACTTTAATGACTGCTGTTATGTCTGGATTATATGTCACCTATCGTTCCTTACACGAAAAACAAGTGAAGGACACGAGTGAGGCTGTTTTATATGATTCTCTTACCAATGCGCTTACACGACGCGGCCTACAAGCATGGCTTGAGTCCAGCAGGTCGAGAGGAGACGATAAGGGAATTATTGTCTTTTGTGATTTAGATAATTTTAAGTGGATTAATGATACATGGGGACATGAAGCAGGCGATCAAGTTTTAATCGAATTTGTTAAAAGGATCAGTCACGGCTTAAGAACGTGCGATACCATTGCTCGTTTTGGCGGGGATGAATATCAACTTTGGCTGCCTATGAAGGAAATCGGTGCTGCTAAGGCGATCGTCGAAAGATTGCATGTTCTTGCGACACAAACCCCTTATAAAGTGACTCCAGATGAAACGGAATTAAAGATCGGTGTCTCGATGGGATGGACCTTTGGAGAGTTCACTCAAGAGAGAGCTAACGACGCGGATTTTGCTTTATTAGAGGCAAAGAGACTCGGTAAAAATCGGATCTGTGAATTATCCGATTCAGACACGACAACTCGAACCAAGTCATTTAGAGGAGATGAGGATCCTCATTTATATTGGCTGAAAAATATTGCCCAATCTCTGTGGAGTGATGCACACTATCCGTTTGTCTTAACGGATAAAACAGGACGGATTCTTTTCGCAAACAACGCCTATGAATTTCTTGTAGGAAAGTCGTTAGCCGAATTATTAGGAAATAAGCCGGGTATGAATAGTGCTATGAAGACACCTCCAGCTGTGTATTCAAACATGTGGTCTCATCTATCTAATGGTTTGCCATGGAGTGGTTGTTTATTAAATCGGAGAGAAGACGGTAATGAGTGGTGGGAGATTTCAGAGCTCTTTCCGATTAAACTTTCAGGACAAATCATTGGTTATTGGGGGTTGGTTCAAGAATTAACACAAGCTAAGTTTCCACCTTCTCCCATTCCAACCGATTATAACTATAAATGGCATGGCGACATTGATTGGGCTTTCCAACCGATTATTGATGTGAATGCCCATTCTACAATGGGTTATGAGGCGCTCGCTCGACCAAGGTGGGGAGAGGTCGATGTCATGCCAGATACCTTTTTTAAGATTGCTGAGAGTTTTAATTTTCGAATTAATGTTGATTGGGATTGCTTAGAGAGTTTATTAGACAAGCTTAAGACGATAGCCTGGCCAGAAGAGACACGGCTATTTGTGAATATTTATGCGGAAACCTTTAAAGATCAGAAACGATTAAAAGAGTGGTTAACCCGCTTCTTCAGCCAGCATCCAACCACAATATGTGTCCTTGAAATTTTAGAACGCGATGTCCACACGATTGAACGCAAGCAATGGAAGGACATTCAAAAAGAATTTCCATTGGTTGAGTTAGCTCAAGATGATTTTGGTAACGGGGAGCAAGATCTCATTCGATTGATTGAGACAAAGCCCAATTGGTTGAAGTTGGATCGAGAATGGGTTAATACCCTGTCCATTCATCCAGAAAGCCAATTCTTAATGTCTTCAATTGCTGCTTGGGTCAGAGCTGAGGGCATAAAGTTAATCATTGAAGGGATTGAAACGGGCGAACAATCGAAAGCCTATAAGGACATGGGGATTTACTATGAACAAGGTTATTATTGGAGTAAACCGATAAAGGATTTAGATCTTGCTACTTGTTCTGTTTGACTTGCGCCCCCTCATTGGTCAGAAGAACTAACTAGTGAGAAACTTAATATAAGCGGAACCTTATAAAGTGTGAGTTTCTTCACACTTTTTTTCTGATTGATTTGTTAAAGTGAAGTTGGAAATACTCATGATATTTAATAGTTTACATGTCACTTCTGCTAAAGGGGATTAGACTGATGAACGAAAAAGTGAACCGTGTTGTTATAATCGGAACAGGTGCGGTTGGATGCAGTTTCGCCTATTCTCTTATTAATCAAGGGGTTACAGAAGAGTTGGTCCTGGTTGATTTCAATACCAGAAAGGCAGAAGGTGAAGCCATGGATCTGAATCATGGCATGCCGTTTGCGCCTAAACCCGTTCGTGTCTGGAATGGTTCTTATGAGGATTGCAAGGAGGCAGATCTGGTCGTGATTACCGCTGGATTACCTCAAAAACCAGGTGAAACGCGTCTTCAATTAGTGGAGAAGAATACAAAGATTTTCAAAGATATTGTGAAACAGATCATGGACAGTGGGTTTAACGGGATTTTTCTCGTTGCCACGAATCCAGTGGATATCCTAACCTATGTGACATGGAAGGAATCAGGGCTTCCGAAAGAACGAGTGATCGGTTCAGGGACGGTATTAGATTCTTCCAGGCTTCGATATGAGGTCAGTCAATTAATAAAGGTAGATACACGTAATGTTCATGCTGTCATCATTGGTGAGCATGGGGATACGGAGCTTCCAGTTTGGAGTCATGCGACCATCGGTATTCAATCTCTTGAGGATAAAAAAGAGGTAACGAAGGATGCTTTAGAAGAAGTATTTGTCAATGTCCGAGATGCGGCTTACAACATTATTAACCGAAAAGGGGCCACTTTTTATGGAATTGGGATGTCTCTCGTGCGCATTACCAAAGCCATTCTCTTTAATGAGAACAGCCTCCTGACAGTTTCAGCTTACTTGGAAGGTCAATATGGTGAACGAGATGTGTATATCGGGGTACCCGCTATTGTGAACCGGTCAGGAGTCCGAGAGATCATCGAATTGGATCTTACTCCTGAGGAACAAGAAAAGTTTGGGCATTCAGTATCAGTCTTAAAGAACACCATGAAGCCAATTGTATAATTTAAAAACCTGTCTTCTGAAAATTGAAGACAGGTTTTTTTTTGCGCCCAAATTATTTGTAATTAATTTTAACTTGATATCCCAAATTTTTAAAGAAATCCTGTAGGGTAGTTTGTGCATTCGTTTCTGCGATTGTTAGTATCCCGGATTGAATGGCTTCTTTTTTAATTTTTTGAGAGGCGAGGTCTTCAAGCTGAACCTCTTCATCCGCTTTCACGTCATTTCGAAAAATGCCTTCACTTGAATAAGTTTGGACATTTTTAAAGTCAACAGCTGGATCCTCTAAGATTGTAGCATGCGGCAGCGTAATCTGAATCGATTTGTTTTTCTCATCAATAGCCACATCATTCTTAGAGACATGCTGTAAATCAACGCCTGCTGTCACGGTTGCCGGAACCACTAAGAAAACAGTTCGTTTCGTTCCAGGAAGATTAAATGAGATGTTCTTTCCAAATAATTTATTATCTTCTTTAGATAGAATGGTTTTAACTTGCTCCTGGGCAGTGGCTAATGTGGCAAGCTTTTGGATGCTTAGAACGGCTGTCCCGCTTTTTAGTGTCGCTTGCTTGCTCGCTTGGATATGCCAAACAAAGAAAAGGATAATTGCAAGAATCACACATACACTTAACGCAATGAACCATGTCTTCGCTAAAGCCATCCATCTAAAAGGATTAACCATTCGTTTAGGTTGTATCGCGAGTGTTGTTGCTGTTTCTGATTGAGAGCTCTGAAGCTGCTGGGCAATATATTTTAGATCTCTTTTGGAAAGTTTTCTTTCTCTCAAAATAATAGGTTCCTCCTTTGAACAGCCTTTTTTAGCTCATTAAAAATAGGAATGAAAATGATGGCTGTTTCTTTATCTAATAATCTATTATACGTGTATTCGACAAATTTCGTTTCAATAAATGAGAGATTTTGTGTCAATTTATTAGAGAATCTGGTCGTTTTCATTTGAAAATGGGGATCATCTATTGGCGGTAACTGAAGAGTTAATAGTGGGATTTTTTAAAATAAATGAAACGATCTTCCCACTGATTCGTAATATAAGAAAAGGTATGAGAAGGGAGTCGAGGTTCATGGCGAATCAGGGATGTATTAAATGCGGCAGTCAGGATATTGGCCAGAAGGATGTGGCGATGACAGGCACTGGATTATCCAAGATGTTTGATATCCAAAGTAATCAGTTCACAGTTGTTTATTGTAAGAAATGCGGGTATTCCGAGTTTTACAATAAACAATCCTCTACAGCGTCCAATATTTTGGATTTGTTTTTAGGTTCTTGATTGGAGGTTAGTGAAAAATCTCTCTCAAATAATGAGAGATTTTTCTATTTAGGCTGTTTTCGTAAACTTTGTTGTTTTTTTAGGCTCCAATAAGCTCGCTTTCCTCGGGCAATCCGTGAGCCTCCTCGGCAAAATACGCCTGCGGGGTCTCACCTGGATTGCTATTCCCGCGGGAGTCTCGCCTATTTCCACCTATTTTTTATCAACTAGCAACAATCTTTTAGAAAAGAACCTTTATTTATTAGGTTCTGCGATGATAAAACGATTGATAAGGCGTCGCTAATTTAAAATTAGGGGCGCCTTTCATGCGGTTCGAGGACACCTACAGTGTAAACCGGCTTTTCTTCTTTGATTGCATCCTTCACGCCACTCGCAATCTCTTCATTGGTTAACCATCTTGAATGGTTTCCTTCAAGAACAAAACCAAGCTGAACTTGATAGTAATGACCGTTCTTATAGATTTTAGTTGGTTGCTTTATTTGTTCTAGTGCAGCTTTGCTTCCCACTATGTGAAATAATTTCCACTCAATTCCTATTAAAGAGAGTTCCTCACTAATAATGGATAAAGCATTTGGAGCATTGGAATGAATCCATGCCACCACAAGGTTAATCGGACCGTTTTCCTGAATGGTTTCGTTAATTTTTTGGTGCAATTCTTTCGAGTCCCTATAATCTACTAATAATGGAGAGAGGTGTTCAGATTCTCTCTGAAGAAGTTTTTCCATTTTGTTCAAACTTCTCCCTATAACTGAAACGTGATAACCTTGGTCCACCAACCACAATGACACGTCAGCTAACATACCAGTTCCTCCAATAACTAAAGCATGATTCATTTAGATCCCCCCGATATCCAGTGTGTTTCATTCTAATAGTTTAAATTTACTATCGAAGTGTTTAGTTAATCAAGAAACAGCCTAATAAAATAAGATCCCAGGATTAGATATTAGGCTCGCGGATTGTTGATAATATTAAGATTTTTCTCTATAATAGTTTGTGTAAGTTAAAAATCGGGAAAGGTACGGTGCGTTGGATCATGATTGATACTAACCTTTAAGATTAAGTCATCCAATATATGGATTGCCTTTTTTTCTTATAGGATTAGTCTGCCCATTTTTATTAAATGGGTCCGCGCAGCCAATAACCTTTTCTATCGATAGGTTTATTTTGGTTTGATAATGGAATTTGACTAATCCTCTCTGTCTCTAGAGAGGTTTTTTTGATGCAATTGTATATTGGATGGTTAATCGAAGACCCACTTTTTTGACGTGTAATGACTCAAATGAGGAGGCTTCCGAATGACCCTATTGAAATGTGAAAAAATCAGTAAATCGTATAAGGATAAACTTGTTTTAAAAGAGATTAGTTTTACCATCAATCGAGGAGAAAAGGTGGGTCTCGTTGGCGTTAATGGTGCAGGTAAGTCGACACTTGCCCGTATTCTTATGGGGGAAGACATTCAGGATCGAGGAAGTTTAATTAAGCCTGAAAAAATCGGTTATTTAGCGCAGAGCACTGAAGACATGATAGTTAATACCTCGGTTGGTTTTGAAGATGAAGACCGTTTAAAAAAGAAGCTTCAGATGATGAGTGAGTTGGGACTGAAAACAAGTACAACTTTTCAAGCGGGCTCTAGCGGTGGAGAACGGACCAAACTGGCCTTATCTGCAATGTGGGAGGCAGAGACTGAACTCCTTATTTTAGATGAGCCCACGAATCATCTTGATCAGCAAGGCATTGAGTGGCTCATAAAATCTTTATCTGCTTTTACAGGGGCAGCCCTTATCATATCCCATGACCGTTATTTTCTCGATCAAGTGGTTACAAAAATACTGGAATTAGACCATTCTGTCTGTACAGAATACGTTGGCCATTATTCTGACTATCGCCTTGAGAAGAAGAAAAGATATGAGAAACGGGTCAAAGCGTATGAACTTAAACTGAAACAGGAGCAAAAGTTAGAAGCAGAGATTGGTAGGCTTAAAGGCTGGTCGAATAAAGCCCATACCGAAGCGCGGCAGGTGGCTATTCAGACCGGTATGAAGTTTGGCGGTAAGGAGTTTTACCGTGCCAAAGCTAAGAAAATGGATAAACAAGTGAAATCACGAATTAAACGTTTGGAAAAGTTGAAGAATAATGGGTTAACAAGACCTGAGGACGAAGAATCGATTTTCTATCAATTTCAAGAAAGCGGTAAAAGGGGACATCGTTTGATAGAGGTGTCTGGTTTAACTAAAACCAAAGGTGAGCGATTACTGTTTGAGCAAGCTTCTTTTTATATCAAGAGTGGGGAACGAGTAGGACTTGTGGGTGTAAATGGATGCGGGAAGACGACCTTGCTCCGCCTTTTACTTGGATTGGAAGAACCAGATACCGGTTCAATTTGGATCAGTCCCACTGCCAAGGTTGGTTACTTGAGTCAGGATGTTCTCGATTTAGATGATTCCTTGTTCCCACTTGATTTTTTGGCAGGCAGGGATTTGAAGCATGGACGTGAAGCAGCTCGGACACTCCTCATGCACATGGGCTTTGACACCGAGCAGCCTCAACAAAGAATTGGGACTCTCAGTCTCGGCGAACGGACAAAGGTTAAGCTTGCGCGTTTGCTCCTGCAGCAAGTGGATGTCTTGATTTTAGATGAACCCACCAATCATTTGGACTTAAGGAATCGTGAGCAATTGGAAGAGACGCTGCTAAGTTTTTCTGGAACCATGATAGTTGTCTCCCATGACCGGTATTTCTTAAACAAATTAACGAACAAACAGCTTGTATTTGAAGGCAAACAAATTAAACGGTTTGAAAGGAACCGTGATAATCAGCCTTCCAAACAAGACCGGGAAGCCGAAAAGCTTTTAATGGATACAAAGCTATCAGAACTACTAGCTAAGTTAGCGCTTTCGAAAAAGAAAGATGACGAGTACAAGGCGCTTGAAGAGCGTTACTTGGCTCTCTTAGCAGAAAAAAGACAGCTCGAATCCAATTAATTTGTGAATTAAAGGGAGATGCCTTGAATAAGTCGTTCCAAAACCCGAGAGAAAATCTAAGTGGTCTAACAATATAATTAGGTGACAAAAGCTTGGGGTTGTTCCCAAGCTTTTGTCATTAACCTTGGAAGCGGATATGATAAATAAGCGGAGAAAATTCTCTTAATTAGAAAATCGCACTGAAAATAGCTTAAATAGGCGGAGAGATTCCGCCTATTGACTCTATAAAGTGTGGATCGGAGTCCTTTTGACTTGCTTAAGCGGAAAACTTCCGCTTATCTACCCGCACTCGAGCTCAATTTGGCTGTTTAACCGGAAAATCTCCGCTTATTCGAGTTACTGAAAAAGGACAAAGGTGATTAGCGTATTCCAAATAAGACTGCGAGTTTGATAGGTGATGAAAACGTTCAAAACACCGAGCATACTCGCACCTATGATGGTGGAAATACATGACCAGGCCATCAGAACACTTTGAATCAGAATGGCAGACCAAGATGAAAACGTCTAGCCCTATCTATGGAACGGGAGGAGTTTGCTTCTACTCGTGAACGTATTCGAATGAGTTATGAACTTCATGATACAATGGGGCAGTATTGGACCGCAGTTATTCGGGTGCTTGATGTTGCAGAAGCTGTCGGTCAAGAGGGAGCAGGATAACCATAGAAAGGTCAAATCTTGGGGGAACAGCGATTCAATTAACGATTCCTCTTTGAATTAAGAATAAAGGAGTTCTTAAAAATGATTACAATAGGTATAGCAGAGGACCAAGCGTTGATGCGAGAAAGTCTGGCCATTGCTAAGGGTCTTGAGGCTGATTTAGAGATAGCTTGGAAAACGGAGACAGGGCGTCAGACGGTAGATGCCATCAAAGAAAACAAGGTCGATGTTGTTCTCATGGATCTAAGGATGCCAGACATGGATGGCGTGACCGCGACCAAGTCTATCCATTCAATGTATCCAAAGACCAAAGTGATTGTCCTTACAACCTTTGATCATGATGAGTGGATATTAGACGCTATTCATGCCGGAGCCTCTCTTTGTTTATTAAAAGAAGTGCCTCCAAAGCAACTATTAGAGGCGATCCGGCTCATCCACTCCAATCAATTTCTGCTAAGCAAATGGACAGATGAATGGAGAAAGTTTGCACCTGAAATCCAATTTAAAGCAAACCTAAGGGATCAAAATGGATGGGCAGCCCAAACGAAACAAGATAAATGGTCAGTTGATCAAGAGACATTAACTCATCGTGATTTAGAAATTTTAAGCCGCATTGGTCAAAATCTGACAAACGTTGAAATTGCACAAGCCTTATTTCTGACAGAAGGAATCGTCAAAAATTATATTTCGAATCTCTATCTAAAAATCGGTGTCAAAAACAGGGCTGAAGCAATCCGTTATTGTAAGCAGAAGGGGATTGTGTGAGATCTGATTAGAGGACCTTGTGCTTCATGTTAAAGACAACTAATTGCCTATAAATCTGTGGAAGTTTATAATATCTGTAAAGTTAAAAAATTAAAATGTAAGGCGGTGATTGGCCTAATAATTATTGGTGTAATTTTGTAAGCGTCTACATCTAGGGGTAAATATAAAAAGAAGGGGTGTGCGCTAAAGATGAAAGAACGAGTGAATCCTGAGTTAAGAGAGGTTTTAGAGCAGTTCCCTCCACTAGACCTTGATCAATTTGAGATGGTAAGAGAAGCCGGAATGGAAATGATTAAGGCTTCAGAAATTCCTGTTGATGAGAGAGTTTCTATTGCCGACCGTCAGATTCCAGGTCCTGAAAAGGCTCCAATGGTTCGGGTTCGAATTTATGAGCCAAAAGAAAAGACGGAAACCTTACCAGGACTATTATGGATTCACGGTGGGGGTTATGTAATCGGCTCACCTGAAGGAGATGATGGGCTGTGCCAGCGCTTTGTAACAGATGCAAAATGCGTGGTTGTATCGGTTGATTATCGATTAGCACCTGAGCATCCGTATCCCTCTGGCCTTGAGGATTGCTATGCCGCACTTAAATGGTTCTCAGAAAACGCCTCAGAGCTAGGGGTTGATCCTACCCGAATCGGTGTAGCAGGTGCCAGTGCAGGGGGCGGACTGACAGCAGCACTTGCTCTCTATGCCCGTGATCATAATGGGCCAGAGCTCTGTTTCCAGATGCCGCTTTATCCAATGATCGATGATCGAAACAATACACCATCCAGTTTGGAAATTACAGGTAATTATATTTGGAATCACGATCTGAATGAAAAAGGTTGGTCTATGTATTTGAATGGAGCAAATGGGACGGACCATGTTTCTTATCATGCAGCACCGGCTCGGGCAGACGACCTCTCAGGCCTTCCTTTTACGTATACATGTGTTGGACAATTGGACCCATTCCGTGATGAGACCCTTGATTATGTCACTCGCCTTGCTCGAGCAGGAGTCGATGTCGAATTCCATCTCTATCCAGGCTGTTATCATGGATTTGAAGGAATTGCCCCGAATGCCGAAATCAGTAAACGGGCTGTAAGCGAATATGTTGAGGCAGCCAACTATGTGTTACATAAGGAGAAGCTTATTAAAAACAAAAATTAACGAGGAAAGGGAACCGTCATTTTTAGCGGTTCCCTTCATTATTCGATCGTGGCTATTCTTTCGCGAGTTTAATGATCACTTCGGTCCCTTGGCTGGGTTCACTTTTAACTTGAACTCGAGCGTCATGCAGATCCAATATCTTTCTGACAATCGAAAGCCCTAAGCCATTTCCTTCTATATTTCGATTTCTAGATCGATCAGCCTTATAGAAGCGTTCAAACATATGGGTCACTTCCTCCATGTTCATGCCAATCCCGCTGTCTTTTATAGATACTTCTATCACATCCTCTTTTTCTTGCAATTGCACCTTAATGATTCCATGTTCAGGTGTGAATTTAATGCTGTTATGAATAAGGTTAATCCACACTTGATTCATTAATTCCTCATCAGCGTTTACGGTTATGTTCTCAAGTCTGACGTCTAGATCAATATGTTTCTTTGTCCATTGCGGTTCACATGAAAGGATAACTTGCCGAAGCTGTCGGTCTAATCGATAACGCGCTTTTTCGAAAGGGTGGTCCGATTCAAGAGAGGTCAGCTTTAATAGATTTTCACTCAACTTTGACAGGCGTTGGCATTCGGTTTCAATGATGGTCAAATAATGATGTTTTTCCTCGGAAGAAAGCTGATTATTTTTTAAGGCGTGAGCAAATCCGCTGATTGATGTAAGCGGTGATTGAATTTCATGTGAGACATTCGAAATAAACTCTTGGCGCATCTGCTCCATCTCACCAAGCTGTTCAGCCGTATGGTTAATGCTCTCAATAATCTTGTAATAAGGATGGCGAGGAGAGTTAACATGATTTTTATAATAAGAAAGGTCAATATTAAAATTCCCTTCAGCCATCATTTTCATCGCATTGAGGAAGGGGTGAAGAAATCGCTGCTGTCGTTCCTCTATGCGACCGACTTTAGCAATCGTGTACATCGAAATCCCGAAAATGAAAAAGCCTAAAAAGGAATCAATCATTTGCCTTAAAGCATAAGAGGATGGTTTGAAGTCGATTAACCCATAAAACCAAGAAGAAATATAAGGTGCGATCAGCCAAGCAAGAAATAGTCCTGATAAAATGGCTGCAATTCCAAATACCCGCTTGACCCATTCAGGGAACTTCATCCCGTCACCTCTAGACGATAACCAAGCCCTCTTACAGTTGTAATCTTAAAGGGACAATTAGGGTCGGAGAAACGTTCCCTTAAACGTTTAATATGGACATCTACTGTACGCTCATCACCCTCATAATCATATCCCCATATATCCTCAATCAACTGCTCCCGCGAAAAGGTTTTATCAGGATGAGAGGCAAGCTTAAATAAAAGTTCAAATTCTTTTAAAGGAAGTGTCCATTCTTGATCGTTGGATGAGACTTTATAGGAAGCGCGATCGATGACCATTTGGTTGAATTCAATTTTATTGGCCAAATTGATTTGTGATCGCTTAAGCAAAGCCTTCACTCGAGCTACCAATTCTTCTGGAGCGAAGGGCTTTACCATGTAATCATCTGCACCCAAATCAAAGCCCTTAACTTTTTGTTTGGTTTCGCCTTTTGCTGTCAGCATGAGAATGGGAAGGGCCTCCGAATAATAAGCTCGTACTTCTCTGCAAAGCTCCCAGCCATCCATGTTTGGCATCATAATATCAAGAATCATTAAGTCAATTTTTTCAGATTCAATGAGTTGGAGCCCCGCCTTTCCGTCTGCTGCCTCAAGAACGGATAAGCCTTCATGAGACAAAATGACGCGGATCAACTCGCGAATATGCGGATCATCATCCACAACTAATAAAGTGGTCATTTCAATCTAACCTGCCTTTAATGTTAATTTTAAAAGTAGTGTTAACAGATGACTCATAAAGAGGTCCATCTTTTCTTTAATAGAATAACGGACATTTTCTATTTAGAAAAGCGACCGTTTGATTGAGTGAACTAATGAGCCTTCTTAATAAAGATAAAATAGCTTTGTGAACGGAATATGAATGGATTCTAAATATATATAACGGGGAACGGTCAATTAGCCATTTCTACTTAGGAGATCAGGCATGTATGTCAGATAATCTCACAAACAAAAAGAAACATTCAGACACTTTAGGTATAATGAATCCATATTGATGTTCTAAAATCATCAAATCAATCATTCTATTATCTACTAGATACAGTAAAAAGGAAGAGCTTAATTTTAAGAAGGAGGGACGACCTCTGAAACTGACGTCACGAGAGATGGAGAAGCTGATGGTGGTTGTGGCGGCAGACTTAGCGCGCCGTCGCCAAGCGAGAGGATTGAAATTGAATTATCCAGAAGCGATTGCCATTATCACTTATGAAGTATTAGAAGGAGCGCGAGACGGAAAGACCGTTGCTGAATTAATGCATGATGGGACAATGATTTTGACGAGAGATGACGTGATGGAAGGCATTCCAGAAATGATTCCTGATATTCAGGTCGAAGCGACGTTTCCAGATGGAACGAAGCTTGTGACGGTTCACGACCCGATTCGTTAAAGGAGGACAAGCATGATACCAGGTGAGTATCGACTGAAGAAAGCCCCTATTAGTTGTAATCAAGGAAAAGAAGCCATCGCTGTAACCGTGATGAACAAAGGGGATCGCCCTATTCAAATAGGTTCACATTTCCATTTTTATGAAGTCAATCATGCCCTCCATTTTGAAAGAGATCGGGCTTTTGGCCGGCATTTGGATATTCCAGCGGGCACAGCTGTTCGTTTTGAACCAGGTGATGAAAAAGAAGTTCCCTTAGTTCTCTTTTCAGGTGAGAGAAAAGTTTATGGTCTCAATAATAGGACGAACGGATCGGTTGTTAGGGAGGAAGAGTCATGAGCTTTCAGATGTCGCGCCGGCAATATGCGGATATGTTTGGACCGACAGTAGGCGACAAAGTTCGTTTAGCTGATACTGAACTTTTTATTGAAGTAGAGAAGGATTGCACGACTTATGGTGATGAGGTCAAGTTTGGCGGCGGTAAAGTCATTCGAGATGGGATGGGACAACATCCGCTTGCGACACGAAAGGAAGCGATGGATCTTGTCTTAACAAATGCCCTTATTGTTGACTATACAGGCATATATAAAGCCGATATCGGGATAAAAGAGGGATTGATTGCTTCAATCGGAAAAGCCGGCAATCCTTTGATAATGGATCAAGTTGATATGGTGATTGGCGCCTCTACAGAGATTGTAGCAGCAGAAGGCATGATCGTGACAGCTGGTGGAATCGATGCGCACATCCATTTTATCTCACCACAACAGATTGAGACGGCGATCACCTCCGGAATTACCACTATGATTGGTGGTGGGACCGGCCCAGCTACTGGAACGAATGCGACAACTTGTACCCCTGGTGAATGGAACATGCATCGCATGCTGGAAGCGGCAGAAGAATTTCCGGTTAATTTAGGTTTTCTGGGAAAAGGCAATGCCTCAAATGAAGCCGCTCTTGAAGAACAAATTGAATCTGGCGCGATCGGGCTCAAGCTTCATGAGGATTGGGGAACGACCGCATCGGCCATTGATACCGCCTTAAAAGTTGCCGATCGCTATGATGTTCAGGTTGCCATCCATACGGATACTCTAAATGAAGGCGGTTTTGTGGAGCATACTCTGAACGCAATTGATGGACGAACGATTCATACATATCATACAGAAGGAGCTGGCGGCGGACATGCTCCGGATATTATTAAAGCAGCGAGTCTGCCTAATATTCTCCCTTCCTCCACGAATCCGACACGTCCATATACAGTCAATACTTTAGAAGAACATCTGGATATGCTGATGGTTTGCCACCATTTAGATCCAGGTGTACCAGAGGATTTGGCCTTTGCTGATTCAAGAATTCGTAAAGAAACCATTGCGGCAGAGGACGTCCTTCATGATTTAGGTGTTTTCAGCATGATTTCGTCTGATTCGCAAGCTATGGGGCGAGTCGGTGAGGTGATCACCCGTACCTGGCAGACGGCTGACAAAATGAAAAAGCAGCGAGGCGCTTATGAAAAGGATAAAGGCGGAGGGGATAATGCACGTGTTAAACGCTATATTGCAAAATACACGATTAACCCTGCTCTCACTCATGGGATTTCTGAACATGTCGGTTCGATTGAAGTTGGAAAACTAGCCGATCTTGTTCTTTGGGACCCTGCCTTCTTTGGCGTCAAGCCAAACCTTGTTATAAAAGGCGGCTTTATCGCCTACAGTCTAATGGGTGACCCGAATGCAAGTATTCCAACACCGCAGCCGGTGATTTACCGTCCCATGTTTGGTACGTTTGGAAACGCTAAGAATTCAACAGCCATCACCTTTGTCTCTAAGATAGCTTTTGAAAGAGGTGTTCATCAACAATTAGGTTTAAAAAAACTGGTGAAACCAATATCCGGAACTCGAAACCTTACAAAAAAAGAGATGATTTTTAATGGAGAAACACCTTCAATCGAAGTAGACCCGCAAACCTATGAGGTAAAGGTGGATGGGATTTTAGTTACCTGTGAGCCAGCGGAAGTTCTTCCAATGGCACAACGTTACTTTTTATTTTGAGGTGAATCAGATGATTATTGAAGAAGTGATAGGAAATATTGAGACATTAGATAAGAGAGCACTTCATATTGAGCGCGTGTTTCTTGAAAGCGATGCCCTCCTTAAACGGATTCAGCGAGTCGTAACAGATCACGGAAAGGAGCTTGGGATCCGATTAAAGGATCAAGCAAAGCTCCGAGATGGGGATGTTTTGTACCTTGATGAACGTAATATGATTGTGATTTCAGTGATGGAAGATGACCTTCTCGTCATTCAACCAACCTCTATACAGCAGATGGGAGAGATTGCCCATCAGCTTGGTAACCGGCATTTGCCGGCTCAATTTGAAGGCAGGGATATGCTGGTTCAATATGATTATCTTGTGGAAGAATTGTTAGAGCAATTAGCTGTTCCTTTTAAAAGAGAGAAAAGAAAGGTGAAGCAGGCCTTTCAACATATAGGCCATCACCATGATTAATGGACTCTATCCATTGCTTCAATTATGCGATTCGAACTTCCCATCTGGTACGTTTTCTCATTCCTTTGGTTTTGAGACCTACATACAAGAAGGAAAGATTTCAGATCCATTAACCTTACTATCTGCTTTAAAAAGGTATTGTTGCAAGCAGCTTACTTATGTAGAAGGACTTGCCTGTCGATTGGCCTATGAAAGTTTAGATGCCGGCTGCTTTTCCGAGGTGTTTAAATGGGACCATTATTTGTATGCCTCTAACCTGGCTGAGGAAACGCGTCTTGGCAATCGCCGAATAGGAGAGCGGTTAGCTAAGCTGTGCCTTGAACTTTATCCCTCTAATGAGTTGGAGGAGTATGTTGAGGCGATTAAAAAGAAGGAGGCTTACGGTCATTCGTCAATTGTTTTTGCCTTGGTCTGTCACGATTTAAACATTTCAATTCGTGAAACGCTTCAGGCTTATCTCTATTCAAGTGTGTCATCTCTTGTTCAAAATGCTGTCCGAGGCATTCCGTTAGGGCAGACCGATGGGCAAAAAATCCTCGTTAATATGCAAGAGGAGATTAATCATGCCCTGAAACTTATAAATAGAGCCAGTCGTGAAGAATTTGGAGCTGTCAGTCCTGGCTTAGAAATGGCGCAAATGAATCATGAACGGTTAACCGTCCGTCTTTTCATGTCTTGATGGGTAAATGATTTAAGAGGAGGAGGAGTGGTAAATGGAACCGATATGTATTGGTGTTGGCGGTCCGGTTGGGGCTGGGAAAACAATGCTTGTTGAAAAATTAACGAGAGCGATGTATCAAGAGATCAGCATGGCTGTTGTTACCAACGATATATATACAAAGGAAGATGCGCAATTTTTAATTAAAAATGGTATCTTACCTGAAGACCGAGTCATTGGTGTTGAGACGGGAGGCTGTCCACATACCGCTATACGAGAGGATGCCTCGATGAATTTTGCAGCGATAGATGAATTAAAGGAACGCCATCCGGACGTCCAGCTCATTTTTGTCGAAAGCGGCGGGGACAACCTAGCGGCGACCTTTAGCCCTGAGCTCGTAGATTTTTCTATTTATATTATCGATGTTGCCCAAGGAGAGAAAATTCCGCGTAAAGGCGGCCAAGGGATGATCAAATCCGATCTTTTTATTATTAACAAAACAGATTTAGCCCCATATGTTGGTGCAAGCCTTGAAGTGATGGAACGGGATACATTAGTCGCTCGAGGGAATAAGCCGTTTATTTTCACCAATCTTAAAGAGGAGAAAGGCCTGTTCGATGTTGTAAAATGGATCAAACAGGAAGCACTTCTGGCTGGATTAGGATCATGACTTTAGCGGGACACTTGCAGCTTTCGACTATTAAAAAGAGTGAGCGTTCCATCGTCTCTTCTTGCTATTATAAGGGGGCTTTTAAAGTCACTCGTCCTGTTTATCTAGAAGATGAGCAATTAACGGTTTACCTGATGCATGTGGGCGGCGGATATGTCGATGGAGATCGCTATTTAACCGAGATTGAGGTAGGTGAAGAAGCTGAATTAACCTTAACCACACAATCTTATACTAAAGTCTATCGGACGCCTAATCACCCCGTTCATCAGCAGGTCATCATTCATTTAAAGCCAAACAGTACATTAGAGTATTTGCCAGACCCATTGATCGCCTACGAGGGAGCTAAATTTATCCAAGAGACGAATGTGTCCTTGAGAGAGGGGACTTGTCTATTCTACAAAGACATTTTAACACCAGGCTGGGCCGAGGATGGGCGCTTGTTTCGCTATGATTGGATTCGATCGAGACTGCGAGTTTATAAAAATGAGAAGCTAGTGCTGTTTGACCATTTATTTCTCGAACCTAATGAAGCGTTCACAGGGATCTTGGAATTAGAAGGCTATTCTCACTTCGGAACTTTTCTAATTTTTCACGATTGGATTGATCGGAAGTTGAAGGAAAGGCTGGACGTTTTCGTGGATGAACTGGATTCGAACGTTCGATTTGGTTCTTCCCTTTTACCGGAGGGCGGACTCGTGCTGCGAGCTTTTGCATTTAACACCCATTCCATTGACACCTTTTTCTCAGAAGTTCATGTGTGGATGAAGGAACGTTTGTTGAAAAAGGAGCCGATTTTTTTAAGAAAATAAATCTATAATGTCCTGAAGAGAGCCTATAAAGGTTCTTTTTTTTTTATTTGACCATTTGACTAATGCTTTTTTTTAAATGGAAAAGGTCAAATGGACTCGGTGTCCGTTAGACCATGCCGGGGACCTGTTACGCGATTGTAACGGACACTCAGTCCGTTACAGACACATTTTGCCTCTCACATGGGTCAATTTGCCCTTCTAATGGACTCCATGTCCGTTAGATTTCCAGTAACCTCATTTTTGCTCGACTAACGGAATAAATGACTGATCGAGAAGCGTCTCCCTGTATAAATTGGGAGTACAAGGATTCTGTAAACCAATAACCTAAACTTTTGGAAAATAAATCAAATAATTTCAAGAAGATACCACTGAGCTGAAATTAGTAGTAAAATAGAAAAATAAACTAAGGAATAGGATGATAGTCTGGAGGGGCGTGTGACCTATTCCTCTAAATAAATGTCTCTTATTTTGAGGGGCAGGTAGATCGGATAGCCATGTTCATCCCTTACTTTTATCGTTCGAAGGGTCTCTTCCATGGCATCCATCAAAAGGTCAGGGTACATAAGATTCCAGTCGTCAGAAAAGAGGATTTCCGAAGCGTCTTCTTGAAGAAGGGTTATTTGGCACTGTTTATTCACCTTTTGAGGCGGGATATTTGCTTTGAAAAAACGTTCTATTTTTCTATTAATGTTCCCTTTAATAGACGTGACAGTCGCAATGATTTCTTCATTTATGAAATCAATTTTACTTTTTACGATGACATAAAAGCAAAGATAGTCACCGCTCGCGTCATAGTAAGAGGTTTCAACTTCAAAGCAAAGGCTTCCAAAGAGTTCGTTAAAAATGTTTTTTTTCTTATAAAGCCTATCAACACGACCCATTTGTACGATCTCCTTTTTGATTTTCTACTAAATAGTATGCTAGTTTTAAGCCAAGTATGATAGGATGAGGAGCAAAAACAGAACTCAAATCGGTTCATGCAACAGTTAGCAAAATGCTTTCATCTAAATTTTTAGATAAATTAAATTTATAAAGTGGTGTTCATTTAATGGGGATTTTTTAATACTATTGTAAGAAACGAAATATAATTGAAACGTTTTAAAGGTGTTTTCCGTCTAATAACTGTAGGCTTATGATCGTATCAACCGTTTGTTTGAGATGTTCAGCAAAACAGAAATGGATCATCTAATAAGTTAGACGTTCGAGCCTCTCATCTATCTTTATTCAATTGACCACCCTTTCGTTAGAAGTTTGCAGGTTGGTTCAGTTCGACTAGATAAATAGCGGTGGCCAATAAGACTGTTAATCTTTGAAACAATTAAATCCGTACCGGGGTGAATGAGAGTTATGAAAAAAGGGGTTTTTGTGGTTTCAGGAAGTTTTGTTTTACTTGTCATTATTGTTTTAGCGGGTTTAAGTTATTTTCAAATGACCCATTTCAACTCAAATGTCTTGATAAACGGAACCAATGTAGGTGGAATGACAGCAAGTAAAGCTTTAGATACGCTGGAGTCAGCGGTCTCTAAGAATACTGTCTATATTGGGGATCAAAAAGTCTATGATGGAAAAGACACAAATATGGGATTCACTTCAGACGATATGTCAGGTGTTAAAGCTCTGTTAAAGGAGCAAAGAACCTTCTTTCCTTCATCCAAACCAATCCGTTATTCGTTAAAGCCTAAAAAGATAAACAGTGAACAAATAAAAACGATGGAAGCGGATCTAAAGAAAAAACTGCTTGCCATGAATAAAGGTTTGCAGGCACCAAAGGACGCATCTGCTCAATTGGAACAAGGGAAAATAGTCGTCACCAAAAGTGTTCCGGGGAATCAATATGATGTTAACGGAATGTTAAAGGCCTACGAGAAACAAGCCTATAACAGTGTTGTCCGACTCAATCGGCTTTATTTAAAGCCAGTTGGTAAAAATAGTCCTGTCATTAAAAAAGAAAAACAACAGCTAGCAGATTTAGCTAAACAAACGGTTTCGTATAAAGTGCAGGACAAAGTTTACACCTTCAAAGGGAGTGACTTATCTGCTACCGTTTCTAAAGAGGGAAAATTAGTCATTGACCCAACTAATATTAAGACTAAACTTGACGGCATCAATGCTTCACAATCTACGCTGGATAAAGGTTATACATTTAAAACACACTCAGGTTCTGTTATTCAAGTAGAAGGTGGAACTTATGGCTGGGCACTTAATGTGGATGCGGAAGCCAAGCGCATTGAAGAGGCCTTTATGAAAAAGGAATCCTCAATTCTTGCCTATAATGTTTATGGGAAGGGTTGGAGTACCGTAGGCGTTGGATACCATGTCACAACTAATCATGGTATTGGCGATACTTATGTTGAAGTGTCGATTAAGGATCAGCACATTTGGGTATATAAAGATGGAAAATTAAAGGTTTCAACAAATGTTGTGACCGGAACGCATATTTATAATGAAGATACGCCTAAAGGGGTCTGGTATATCGAATACAAACAATCTCCTTCGACCCTCAAGGGAAGTGAAGTGGGCAATTCGAATTATTCTGTCCATGTCAATTATTGGGCACCCTTTACCTTGGGCGGTGTCGGCTTTCACGATGCAAGCTGGCGAACCAATTGGTCGAGCGATGCCTATATAAAATATGGGTCGGGTGGATGCGTGAATACCCCGCCAAGTGTCATGAAATCGGTTTATGATAATTTGGAACAAAACGAACCGGTAATCGTTTATTAATACAGGTTAACAAGGGACTGCAAACTCGCAGTCCCTTGTTTTTTTTTCGTTTGTTCATATGCCGTTCACATTTCAGGATTATGATCATGTTAGAAAAGGGATCTGGGTGGATTTGAGATAAAAAGAAATTTTGAATCATCGGGACATCCCGACTTTTGTACATGGTATTTACTGAGGAGGAATGACTATGGAATCAATGGTTTCTTATAAGTTAAAAGATGAAGAATACGCCGTTGAAGCACACGGCCTTGTTAAACAATTCGGGGAGAATCGGGCTGTTGATGGCGTGGATTTAAAGGTGAAATCTGGAAGCATTTATGGCGTGCTTGGCCCAAATGGTGCCGGTAAAACAACCACCATTAGGATGCTTGCAACTTTACTCAAAGCAGATAAAGGATCGGCTAAAATTTTTGGGTATGATGTTCATAAAGAATCTCAGATTGTAAGACAATTAATTGGGGTGACAGGCCAGTATGCATCGGTTGATGAATCGTTAAGCGCCACCGAAAACCTGATTGTTTTTTCTCGGTTGCTTGGACTGAGCCGAAAGCAAGCTCGACAAAAAGCCTCTGATTTGCTTGAAGAATTTGGTCTAACGGAAGCAGCTAAGCGCCCATTGAAAAAGTTCTCTGGAGGAATGCGTCGCAGACTGGATCTGGCTGCCAGTCTAATCGCCCAACCTCCGCTTATTTTTCTTGATGAACCGACAACGGGGCTAGATCCTCGTACTCGCAATCAAATGTGGGATACTATTCGCCGTTTAATCAACATGGGCTCGACGGTACTCTTAACCACTCAATATTTGCAAGAAGCTGATGAACTTGCCGATCGAGTTGCGGTCATCGATCACGGACAGGTCGTAGCAGAGGGCACCGTTGATGAACTGAAGGCATCGGTTGGAACGTCTTCTTTACATTTGAAAACACTTGAAGAGAAGGATATCCCAGAGGCAAGACAAACCATTGAACGCATTCTAAATGTTCAAACGAGCTTAACGTCAGAGGCTAGAAAAATAACAGCCTCTCTGACCAATGCGGAAATCGTAACAGATCTATTAATTGCGCTGAGAGAAAAAGGAATTCCTCTTGTCGAGCTCAGTGTTCAGAAGCCAACACTTGATGAAGTCTTTTTAACTATTACGGGAGATGAGGAAGAGAGACATCAGAGAAAGACAGATGAAGCTCCCAATCGCGCTCAGGAGGCAGGAGAATGAAAGAAACAGCTTACAAACGTCCTTTAAAAAATCATACTAGTTTTGCTCAGACTGTAAGAAACTCACTAACCATGGCTTATCGCGGGCTGATAAAAATTCGCCGAACACCTGAACAATTGTTCGATGTAACGTTTCAGCCCATTATCTTTACACTGATGTTTACTTATATTTTTGGCGGTGCAATTTCAGGTAATGTCCACAACTATTTACCTGTTATCATCCCGGGTATTCTTGTACAGACCGTCATTACCACCTCCGTTGTAACAGGGGTCCAATTGCGTGAGGATATGGATAAAGGGGTGTTTGACCGCTTCAAATCGCTGCCAATCGCGAGAATTGCTCCACTTGCAGGTGCTTTGTTAGCCGATACTGTTCGATACACCATTGCAACGATTCTGACGTTTGCGATGGGTTATATCTTGGGCTATCGACCAGATGGTGGCTTGGAGCATGTCGCTCTTGCGGCATTACTTGTCATTGTTTGTTCATGGGCGATGAGTTGGATATTTGCCTTCTTCGGGGTGATTGCGAGAACAGCATCAAGTGTTCAAGGGATCTCCATGATCATTTTATTCCCGCTCACCTTTTTGTCAAATGCTTATGTCCCTGTTGATACGATGCCAGATTGGCTGCAATGGTTTGTTAAAATTAATCCGGTTTCACATCTCGTTTCAGCCGTGCGCGATTTAACCAATAAAGGAAACGTCGGCTGGGACCTGACCGTATCGCTTATCGGCGCTGTGATAATTGTTGCGATCTTTGCACCTATTACGGTCAGAGCATACATGAAGAGAACCTAAACTCGCAATAAAGCAAGAGATTTTCCTTGTAAGGTTGGCCTCCTATTCCTTCACTCTGTGAGAATTGGAGGCAAGCTTATAGCTTGAGGAAAATCTCTTTTTTTATATAAGAGTGAAGAGCTAAGACTGAGTTCTTGTTATATAATGGAAATGAAATGGAGTTGAAATAGAAGTTGAGAGATCATCCAGTAAAACCCGCTACTTATGTGTATACTTTTTCATGTTCAGAGGAAGAGCGTTCCTTATGCAAACTAGAGCAGCGTTCCCTCTTTGGTGAGGATTCTTCGGGAGCAATCCTCACGTCATCTATTAAACGGGATCCAAGTCGAAGTCCATTTATTAAAGAACGCCTTGAAGTTTTAATTAGGGCAAAGACGCTTGGTGAATTGATGGAGGAGTTAAGCGCTTTACCGGCACTTTCTAGCTCTTTTAAAGTTCAGCTGCTCAACACAAACAAACGTCCCTATTTAGAAAAAATAGACTATGAAGAAAGACAACGAATGGAACGGGAGATCGGCCAGGTGATCCGGGGGAAAGCAGACTTGAATAACCCAGAGCTATTGTTTGGTCTCCTTTACGATACAAAAGAATGGATCTTTGGCTCTTATTTAGAGAACAAAAAACAATGGCTGCTTCATCAGCGGAAGCCTCATCATTATTCGACGGCTTTAAATACGAGAGTGGCGAGAGCCGTTGTCAATATCGCGCTTCCTTGTCCAATTGGGAAGACATTGATCGATCCATGCTGCGGAATGGGTACGGTATTAATTGAAGCCTTATCAATGGGGATTGCGATTGAAGGAAGTGACAGGAACCCATTAGTGATGAAGGGGGCAAGAGAAAATATCATTCATTTTGGTTATAGTGGCCAAGTGCTATTGCGGGATATGCATGATATACAGGATCATTTCGATTCGGCTATTATCGATATGCCCTATAATCTCTGTTCGGTGATTTCTGATGACGAAAAGCTCAGGATGATGAGGAGTGCACGAAGGATGACAGACCGTTTAGTGATCATCACTGTAGAGCCGCTTGAAACGCTGATAAATCAAGCAGGGTTTCAAATGATTGACCGCTGCGAAGTGAGTAAATCTCACTTTACTCGCCAAATCCTTTTATGTGAATAAACATTTTAATAAATCTTCTAACAATATTGACTTTCATTCGTTTACTAGCCTAAGGTTATATTATCATGAGTGAGATGAGCAAGTCTCTTAGTCAATTAGTTTGTTTTTTAGGAGATAAAGGGGGGGATAAGAATGGAGAATCGTCAATCATTTATTATTAGTGGATTAACGATTGTCGGAGAAAAGGAAACAATTGAGCACGGTTATATTCATGTCAACCGTGGCAGAATTATAAAAATGGGGAGGACTTCTGAACGGGTCGATCTGAACGACAGCCCTCATGTATACACTTTTTCTAGCAATTTCTCTTTAATTCCTGGGATGATTGATGTACATATACATGGGGCGAATGGTGCGGACACAATGGATGCGAGTTCAGAGGCGCTAGATACCCTTTCAAAAGCTTTGCCAATGGAAGGGACAACTAGTTTTTTGGCGACGACTATGACGCAAAGCCCAGAGGCAATAGAGAAAGCTCTAGTCAATGTATCTGAGTATGTGAAGAATGGAACTAAGCCGGGTCATGCTGAAATTCTTGGCATTCATTTGGAAGGTCCGTTTATCTCAAAAGAAAAGATCGGAGCACAACCGCTTGAGTTTGTGGCGAAGCCTTCTGTGGAGCAGTTTAAAACGTTTCAAAAGGAAGCGGATAACTTAATCAAATTAGTGACATTAGCTCCAGAAGAAGATGATCATCATGCTTTAATGAGCTATTTAAAGAGTGAAGGAATTGTAATTTCAATCGGACATTCAAATGCGACTTATAAACAAGTGAACGAGGCGATTCAGTCTGGAGCGACACATGTCACACATCTATATAATGGGATGACAGGCTTTCATCATCGTGAGCCTGGAGTGGTAGGTGCTGCTCTTTTAAGAAAAGAATTGACGGCAGAGTTAATTGTTGATGGCATTCATTCAGATCCAGCTGTTATTGATCTGGCATTTCGACAAAAAGGTAAGGAGCAGCTAGTTTTAATTACGGATTCCATGAGAGCGAAATGTCTCAAAAACGGTCAATATGATTTAGGAGGCCAAACCGTTTATGTTAAGGATGGAAGAGCTGAACTTGAAAATGGTCATTTAGCTGGAAGTGTCTTGAAGATGAGCGATGCATTTAGAAATATGATGGAGTTTACGAATGCATCACTAGAGGACGTCGTTGAAATGACGTCTGCTAATCCAGCGAAGGAATTGAATCTTTTTGACCGGTTGGGAAGTCTTGAGGAAGGAAAGGATGCGGATCTCGTCGTTCTTGATGAGAACAGGCAAGTTGTGATGACTTTTTGCAAAGGAAATCTTGCTTATGAGAGGAAGGGTTCTGATTGAATATTATACCAGTTAAAGATTCGGATGAGTTAAGCAGTCGAGCAGCGTCCTTTATTCTTAAAGTAGTAAAAGAGAACCCAAAAGCGGTGTTGGGACTTGCAACTGGAAATACACCGCTTGGCACATATAGAGAGCTTGTACAAGACCATCGGATTAATCGAACGTCTTATAGCGAGATAGTGACCATTAATTTAGATGAATATGTGGGAATTCCTAAGGAGCATCCCAATAGTTATCACTACTTTATGGAAAGTCATTTGTTCAACTTTATCGATATAAATCGAGAACAGACCTTTATTCCAAATGGTATGGCAAGCGATTTACATGAGGAATGTCAGAAGTATGATCAGATCATACGGAAATACCCGATTGACCTCCAAGTGCTAGGGATAGGAGAGAACGGACATATTGGTTTTAATGAGCCAGGTACTTCTTTTAAAACCCATACACATGTGGTGACACTTACCGAATCAACAAGGCATGCGAACCGCCATTTTTTTCAAACGACTCGCGATGTCCCGACACAGGCGATTACAATGGGGATTCAATCCATATTAAAAAGCAAGGAAATCCTCTTACTTGCTTCTGGCAAAAAGAAGGCAAAAGCTATTGAGAAGTTGATGACTTGTCCAATCGATGAAACCTTCCCAGCTTCTATTCTTAAGACACACCCTAATGTGACTTTAATTGTTGATGAAGAGGCTTCTCTGAGTTATGTGAAAAGTAAATGAGCAAACAGTTGTCATTAAAAACAACCTCCCCGGTAAAACATAAGGGAGGTTGTTATCGATTAAAATAGTTTCAGAATGGAGACGATCACGCCAGCAAGTATTGCCGAGATAGGTAAAGTAATGACCCATGCAATTAAAATGCGAATAGCAGTTCCCCATCTGACGCTGCGGAAATGGTTAGCTGAGCCGACCCCCAAAACGGATGATGACGTTACATGAGTGGTCGAAACAGGAAGTCCAAAGTGTGTTGCGGTTTGCATAACAGCGAATGATGTAAAGTCAGAAGCAAACCCATGAATAGGTTGGATTTTAAAGATTTTACCGCCAACCGTCTTAATAATGCGCCATCCTCCGACCATGGTTCCAAGTGCCATAGTTAGTGCACATATAATCTGTACCCATAATGGCACATCCAGATTTGTCTTAAATCCGCCGACAACAAGGGCAAAAACAATGATACCCATTGTTTTCTGGCCGTCATTTCCGCCATGAGAGTACGAGGTCAGTCCAGCTGTAAGGATCTGAACAAGACGGAAGCCCCTGTTAGTCGGTTGCGGACGTGCTTTTCTAAAGAGAAGCTTTAAAATTTTCATGACAATAAAGCCAACTATAAAAGCAAGGACAGGGGAGATTAGCAAGCCTTCAATAATAGTTGAGAAGCCCGCCCAATTAACGGAATGAAGTCCTGAACCCATGATGACTGCACCAGCAATCGAACCAATTAAAGTGTGACTGGATGAAGATGGAATTCCAAAATACCAGGTGAGGAGATTCCAAATAATAGCAGATATGAGAGCGGCGATCACTATCATGGAACCGTGTTTAATGTTCATTGGATCGGCAATATTCCCACCTATGGATTTAGCGACAGCGGTGGAAGAAACGGCTCCGATAAAATTTATAATACCTGAGTAGACAACAGCGATTTTCGGTGACAATGCTCGTGTCGATACAGACATGGCAATCGCGTTTGCTGTATCATGAAACCCATTTATGAATTCAAAAATTAAAGCGAAAAAGATTATCGTTATAATAAGTGTCATTAGTGCCTCCACTAACTGTTAGGTTATGTCATTCAAAATGAAGTAAGTAAATCTTATTGTTGGAGTATTCTTAACCGTTTTTCATGATAATCGATTCGAGCTTGTTAGCTACGGCTTGGCAAGCATCAGCCACTTCTTCAAGTTCTTCATAAATTTCTTTATATTGGATGATCCGAATTGCATCCTTTTCATTTTTAAACAAATGTTTAATGGATTCGCGAAGAATATCATCGCATTTGGATTCATAATCTTTAATTTTAATGGCATGCTCACGAATTTTTAACAGCTTTCTTGAAGAGAGCATCTCAACAGCGGTTTCTATTTCATCTGTACACTTTAAGATCGTTGAAACAAACCGCTCCATAAAGGAATCAGCTTTCGTAATTTCGTACATTTCAAACAGAGCTGAGGTTTGTTCCAGTCCATCTAAGACATCATCCATGCTCATGGCGAGGCTCAAAATATCTTCGCGGTCAATAGTCGTAATAAAGGCATTGTTGAGATCTTTTATTAGATCATGGACATAATTATCGCCTTTTGTTTCATAATCCTTCATTTTTTGATAAAAGGTATTGACACTATTCTCATCTGTCAATTTATAATCTGAAAAAAAGGTGGCACTTTCTTTTAGATTAATTGACATATCAGTCAAGTATGTAATAAATTTATCTTTCTTTTTTAAAGCCATGTAAGTAACCTCCATCATTTCATTTACAAAACCTTAATTATATTAACGGATCTTTTTGAGTTTGAATATGGTTTTTACAAAAACTAAACATAAAATTTACAATCGAAGCGTATAATTTACAATTCATCTAACTATAATACTCTGAGAATTAGCCCTTTCACCCTTGTTAGAAACCCTCTCTCTTTGTATTTTAACTAAAATAGTTCATTTGTATGTAAGAAAAGAAATGGTTGGCAACTCTTGATTATTAAAGGACTCGTTGTATGATAGAGATATATTAGGATAAGGGGATCATCTAATGTCAGAAAAGAAAAAAGTGAATCTTGCAGAAGCAATGAAACAAAAGCTGGCGGAAAAGAAGCAGCAGCAAACACAAGGTAAGAATGGGACAGGCTTTGGCAATCAGAAGCAAACGATGAAATCACAGCAATTTAAAAAAGTCAGCAATACAAGAAGAAAAATGGGAAGTTAAGCGTAAAAGATTCCTTATAACAAGCAGTCCTGTATGTTGCAGGGCTGCTTGTTTGCTTATAACCGACCGATGTCACCTGCGGCTTGTAAAGTGTCTAATTTGCAATATGTCTAAGCAAATATGCTTTTCTTACGTAACATGATGGAAAGCAGTCCTATTTAACAAGAGGTGATATAAATGACTAATTTTGGAGGGCCTTTTGGATGGGGACCTGGTGTTAGACCCCCTATGTATGGCTATCCACCTTTTAATAATCAAGGCTTTGGATTTGGCCCGCCAGCAGGAGTCGGCAATAACGTTTTGTTTCCAGCAATGTTTTTATTACTATTCTAGGGCGGGATTACCTATCAAAGAAGGTGCTTGAAGCTCTTCATCGGTTCATTAATTCGAAGCGGCTTCAAACTTCTTTGATTTTTTTCAGTCAGTATGAGCATGAATACACTCTTTTTTCAATCCGTTTGTTAAAATAGAAGGGACATTTACTTACATAGCTTGTGCTCTTTAAAATGACTTGACCAGAAAGAGGGATGATGAATGGAGTACGTAAAACTTGGTAGAACGGGAATGGAAGTCTCACGTTTATGCTTAGGCTGTATGAGTTTCGGTGTTCCTGAGCGCGGGAATCATCAATGGGTTCTCGATGAAGAAAAGAGTCGACCGATTATTAAACGTGCGATTGAACTCGGCATTAACTTCTTTGATACGGCAAATGTGTATTCTGAAGGGACAAGTGAAGAAATTGTTGGAAGAGCGCTAAAAGATTTTGCACGCCGTGATGAGATTGTCCTTGCGACCAAAGTACATGGCGTGATGCATAAAGGCCCTAATGGCGGTGGGCTTTCACGAAAAGCGATTATGCAGGAAATCGATAATAGCTTAATGAGACTGGGCACGGATTATGTGGATCTTTATCAGATACATCGCTGGGATTACAGCACACCAATCGAAGAAACCATGGAAGCTTTACATGACGTTGTAAAGGCAGGGAAAGCAAGATATATTGGCGCCTCTTCCATGTATGCTTGGCAATTCGCCAAAGCCTTGCACGTTGCTGAGAAAAATGGTTGGACTCGGTTTGTTTCGATGCAGAATTATTTGAATCTCCTTTACCGTGAAGAAGAGCGCGAGATGCTCCCTTTATGTAAAGATGAGGGGATTGGGGTTATTCCATGGAGTCCAATGGCGCGCGGCAAATTGACACGTGACTGGGATGATAAAAGCTATCGATCTGAAACAGATGAATTTGGAAAATATTTATATTCTCAGACGCACGAAGCAGACCGACAAGTGGTTGCGCGTGTAGCAGAGATTGCGGCTGAAAGAGGAATTCCTCGTGCACAAGTAGCGCTTGCCTGGGTCCTCCAAAAAGAACCTGTCACCGCTCCAATTATAGGAACAACAAAAATGAGCCATTTAGAGGATGCCGTGAGCGGTCTTTCTGTCCAATTAACCGCGGATGAAATTGCTCGTCTTGAAGAACCGTATATCCCTCATCCGGTTCTAGGTCACCAATAATTGAATAAAAAGCCCTTTAGAAATAAGAGATTATTTCTGGAGGGCTTTTTAAATTAAAATAACCTGGCAGACCAAGGAGGGGGGAAGTGAGCGAAATCCAAGAAGGTTTTTCATTTATCCAAGAAGGTCGCCAAAAAATCCGAGAAGCTTGGCCAAAAATCCTAAAAGGTTAGCTCAAAATCAAAGAAGCTCACCCACACATTCATGTGAGCGAGCGAAATCCAAGAAGGTTCCCCATATATCCAAGAAGGTCGCCAAAAAATCTAAGAAGCTTGGCCAAAAATCCTAAAAGGTTAGCTCAAAATCAAAGAAGCTCACTCATATGTTCATGTGAGCGAGCGAAATCCAAGAAGGTTCCGCATATATCCAAGAAGGTCGCCAAAAAATCCGAGAAGCTTGGCCAAAAACCCTAAAAGGTCCGCCAAAAATCAAAGAAGCTCACTCATACATTCATGTGAGCGAGCGAAATCCAAGAAGGTTCCCCATATATCCAAGAAGGTTCCCCATATATCCAAGAAGGTCGCCAAAAAATCCAAGAAGCTTGTCCAAAAATCCTAAAAGGTTAGCTCAAAATCAAAGAAGCTCACTCACACATTCATGTGAGCGAGCGAAATCCAAGAAGGTTCCCCATATATCCAAGAAGGTCACCAAAAAATCCGAGAAGCTTGTCCAAAAATCCTAAAAGGTTAGCTCAAAATCAAAGAAGCTCACTCATACGTTCATGTGAGCGAGCGAAATCCAAGAAGGTTCCGCATATATCCAAGAAGGTCGCCAAAAAATCCGAGAAGCTTGGCCAAAAAACCTAAAAGGTTAGCTCAAAATCAAAGAAGCTCACCCACACATTCATGTGAGTGAGCGAAATCCAAGAAGGTTCCCCATATATCCAAGAAGGTCGCCAAAAAATCCAAGAAGCTTGTCCAAAAATCCTAAAAGGTCCGCCAAAAATCAAAGAAGCTCCACTCTGTGAGATTGGTTCGGTTTAGTTTTCGGCTTTTGGCGTCGGGATCGCACAGCTATCATCTGCACAGACATCGGCGTCCGTACTGCCAAAGGTTTTAAGCGTTGGAGCAGGGTGCTCTTCTTGCCAAATTTGATTTAATGCGCCAACAAAAGTCTCAAGCGGTTGTGCCCCTGAGATCGCGTATTTGCGATTGACGACAAAGAAAGGAACACCTTGGACACCAATCGCTTGGGCCTCCTCAATGTCTTTTTGAACATCTGCTAAGTAAGCATCAGGTGTGTTTAACACTTTAGAAGCGGATTCGCGGTCAATCCCTGCCTTTTCTGCGAGGTCTAATAACGTGTTAGGGTCTCCGATATTTTTACCATCAGTAAAATAACCTTTTAAAAGCAAATTGGTAAGAGCATGTTCCTTGTCTAATGATTTGGCAAGCTTGGCTAATCGGTGAGCATCCAATGTGTTGGTCGGTTTCATGATCTCATAATTGAAATCTAAACCGATCTCTGCGGCTTGTTGGATTAAGCTTTCATTCATCTTTTTGACCTGTTCAACGGTTGAGCCGAATTTTGCAGCTAGGACTTCATAGATGCTTTTCTCTGAGTAGGCTTCAGCGTGAGGATCCAACTGGAAGCTTTTATAGATCACTTCAACTTCCTCTTTATGCGGAAATCGGCTGATTGCCATTTCTAGGCGCTGCTTACCTATATAACAAAACGGACAAACAAAGTCTGACCATAATTCAATTTTCATATAAAACACCTCTAATTTTTTAAGTTACTTTACATTCTAACACAACTAGAGAAAGGTTAGCCGATCGATGCTTAAAAGATGCCCGACTAATTTGACGGATGACCTAAGCGTGAATATATTAGAGGTGAAAAAACAGACGCTCACCGGGTGAAAACCTGCTTTCACCTGATGAGCGCTTTTGCTTCATTCGCTGTCTTTAACGACTTCATCTTCTTGATCGGAGCGGTTTTTAAAGGCCTCATAAGTAGCGAAATCGGCTACTTCATTCATTGGTTCACCGGGTTCTTTTTCTTCTGTTACGGTGTTTTTTGGGAAGGCTCCAGGGTGATTTTTCCGCTTATGATTAAAACTCTTGCCTGTGCTCATAGCATGTTCACTCCTTTCAAAGGATAGGCTTAGTTTTGGCTAACATGGGAAAAATATGATGTGGAATTAAGCACCAAATGTCGTGATTGAGAGAAGTCTAGAAAACCTCGACTTAAATCAAACAGTTATCCGTTAAGAGTTGAATTTACTTCAAAAGCGTGATAAATTAGAAATATATATACAGATTAAATAAAGGAGGTGTGGTTAAGTGAACGGGTTTACAGATGTTTTGGCACATTGGTTAAGATTTGTTTATATCATTTGTGCGATTTTTCATGCTGTTTTCATCAAAGGGGGTAGTCTGCCCTTTTTTAGACAACAGCATATGAAATCTGTAACCAGTGAAGCTTAACCCGCTTAGACGTTTATTTAATGACGGATGAGGAAGGACTGGTTCCTTCCTTTTTGTTTTTTAAACTAAATCATTAGCCATGGGTAGGTCTCTCTGCTCATGGCTTTTTTTATGAGGTGAAAATCATGATTCGATTGCATAAGGTATCGAAATCGTTTGGCGGCAATCCTGTTTTTGAAGAGATGACGTTAGAAGTGAATCAATCGGAACGAGTTGGGATTGTCGGGCGAAATGGAACAGGAAAAACAACCCTTTTCAAACTCATTGCAAGTATGGAAAAACCGGATAAAGGAAATGTTTTCGTAAAAAAAGGATTGAAAATAGGCTATTTAGCGCAAATACCGGATTTTTCAGCGGATACGACTGTCTATCAGGTCCTTCAGTTGGCTTTTTCTGACTTACTCGATCTGCAGGAACAACTTAATGCGTGTGAGGTTAACATGGCAACCGCTTCTTCCGATAAGCAGTTAGCTAAACTATTGGAGAAATACGGACCGCTTCAAGAAGAATTTCAGCGATTAGGTGGGTATGAAGTTGATCATTTAATTAATCAAGTGCTTTATGGATTAGCGATTCATGAGTTGAAGGACCATTTATTTAGTGAGTTAAGTGGCGGTCAACAGACAAAGGTCAGTCTTGGTCATTTATTATTAACAAAACCGGATCTGCTTTTACTTGATGAACCAACGAACCATTTGGACCTCACAACCGTTGAATGGTTAGAGAGTTATTTGCAGGCTTATGAAGGCACCATGCTCATCATTTCACATGACCGTTCGTTTTTAGATGAGGTGGTGACCAAAATTGTCGAGATTGAGGAAGGCAATTGTCATAGTTATCAAGGCAATTATTCTTATTATGTTATTGAAAGAGAAAGACGATTGCTGGCGGAATTTGCTGCCTATCAAGAACAGCAAAAGAAAATTCAGAAGATGAAGGAAACCATCAAACGCCTTAAAGAATGGGCAAATCAAGCGAATCCTCCTAATGATGGCATGCACAGACGCGCGAAGAGTATGGAAAAGGCATTAGAGCGTATGGAAAAACTCAATCGACCCATTATTAATCCGAAGCAAATGAATTTAGAATTTGAACTAAACGAAAGAAGCGGGAAGGATGTTCTTTATTTGGAGAAGGTGACCCATGGATTTGATAACGCACCTTTATTTGAAAATCTTGCTCTTCATATCCAATATAAAGAGCATGTCGCGATTGTCGGGCAAAACGGAAGTGGAAAATCCACATTACTCAAATTCATCACACAGGAATTGGTACCATCTGATGGGAGAGTGAAATTAGGGACGGGGATAAAGATCGGTTATCTCTCGCAGCATGTCTTCTTAAAAGAATCAATGAAGACGGTGATTGAAGCCTTTAGAGAAGAAGTGAGTGTGACAGTAGGGGAGGCACGTCATCTCTTAGCTAAATTCTTATTTTATGGGGAAACGGTATTCCGTCCGATCGGTTCTCTAAGCGGCGGTGAACGGATGAGGTTAAAACTTGCACAACTTATGCACCAAGATATTAATTTTCTTGTTCTCGATGAACCGACCAATCATCTGGATATCGAATCAAGGGAGATCCTGGAAGATGCCGTTAATCACTTTTCCGGAACAGTGTTAGCGGTCTCGCATGATCGATTCTTTTTAAATAAGTGCTTCAGCATCACGTATTGGCTGGAAAACAAGCACCTCATTCGCTTTGAAGGCAGTTATAAAGAAGCCAAAGAAAAAAGAGAGAAAGTAAAAAGGGCTTCAATCCCTGAAACGATACATGCTGAAAAGGCCTCTTCAGGGAAAGCAAGGGTGACTCAAAACATAAGTCTCGAAACAATCGAACAAGCCATAGTCGATACGGAACTAGAGATTGACGGCATTAAAAAACAAATGCAGGTCGCCGGAGTCGAGTTACAAAGATTATCTCAACTTCAGATGGAACTAGAAAGGATGGCAATAAGACGCGATGATTTTTATTTGCAATTAGAAGAAAAGATGAAGGAATCGAACTAGGTAAGTGAAGGCAAAAATGAATACAAAAGTATAATTCTCTTTAAAAATGGGGGATTATACCTCTTTACATTTGTGAGCGTAAATAGTATTTCCGATTGATTGGAGTGGTAGGCACGAGTCACTTGCTAAAAAAGCACCTGCTGAAAATCACGCAGAGAATGTTTCCAAGGCAGCTGAAGAATTGTTACGGAAAGCGGGTGAAATCAACGGTCGGATTTTCTGTTTACTAATAAAACGAGATCGCTTCTTTCTAATTGTCACAAGAAAGTTTTAAAAAGATGTATTTTGAATATATATTTATGGTGATTTTTTAACGAATGTCGTAAGATGAAATAAGAAGAACTCTTTTAGTAAAAGGGGCAAGTTTAATGGCGAAAGATTTTATCGAAGATCGGATCAACCATATTAAACAATCCATTGAATGCCTACAAGAGCAAAATGGCTCTCCTGAATTACTTAGTGAGGCACAAGAATTTCTAGCAGAACTTGAAAAACTAAAAAGTGTAAAATGATCGATAAGTCCATCAAATGCCAAAAAAACTTGCCTGAACAAGAAAAAACGACACGTCAATTGACGTGTCGTTTTTTTAAAAGAAATACCACAAACTAAACCCGATTTTTCGATTAATTTGGAATGACCACCCATGCATTCGGTAAGTAACGCATCCCGATACTTGTTTGTGTAGCAGGCTTTAAGAGTAATTGTCCGTTATTAATCATCGTAGTCGAACCGCCGCCATCCATGGAAATCGCATTCTTAACATGATAAGTCTCCATAAGATGTTCCATATCTGACATGGAGGCACCTCGGTGCGTTTTGTTCCAATAAAAACGGCCATCCGTAATAATCATGACGACCTTGCCGTCTTCCGCTTGGCCGATGGCGGTACGCGGCGCCCAACCCCAGGCGGCATCGATGGAAGAGGTCACTTGATTTTTCCCATCGACGATAAGCTGCGGGCCAAAACTAACGGCTTCCGTAACACCTAATTTCATTAATTGATTCACCGAATAATTTCCGGTAATAAATTGGCCATCGCTTAAGAAAGCACCAACGAGTTCAGCTTTATCTCGACCAGCGCTAGGGACATCTAATACTTTTCCTTCACTGATGACAATCCCAATCACTTGACCGCCAGATCCCGTTCCACCTTTATCAACGAATCCTCCAGCGTTAATTCCTGCTACGCCGTTATTTTCTTTAATAATATCAGACAAGCCTTGTCCTTGATCTTTAAGCTGCGAAGGGACAAGGTGTACAGTGGTAGGGTCTGGAATGATCAAAACCTTAGCGGTATAATTTTGTGTTTCAATCGTATCGACTTTAATCGCTTGATTTTGTTTTTTCTTTTTGTAATCGAGCGGTAACGTTTTTTGATTAATCGTGGTTTGCTTGGTTGGCGGGTGTTTCGCCAACTTTTTTAGGGCATCTATCTCATTCTGAGGCAGGAGAAATGTCATATATTTTACGTAACGGGCATGCTGTGTAGAAAGCACGGATCCAACTAGCATTTTTCGAAAACTCAAGCCTTGTGGCGTTCCGTACATAAATCCAGCGGTCGACCCGGCTAATATAAAAAGGATGAATATGATTATCCATAGCATCTTTTTTAAACGCTTCGGTTTTTTTCGCTTACTATGGCGCTCAGAGCGTGAATGAACAATTTCATGCTGTGTAGAGGGCTTCATTCTAGCACTCCCTTAAAAAAATAGTAGTCTATCATCGCTTCATTTTACTTCGAAGTGCGAAGAATGACAACCTATTTTAGAGGAAAAAGTTGAATTTTGTCGATTATTTTTGTTAAACCTATTAATTTCAGGTGAGAATGACTGATTCATTCGATCAGTTATAAAGCTTGAAAATGATAGTTGAGATAGCAATTAGCAGAGGTAAAGAGAATGACAATGCGGGTGCTTCTCAAGGAAGAGAGGTGAGAGGGCAACGCTAAAAATTAAGAACCATCCTCAATCATCTATGGATGATCAAGATGGTTCTTAAGGTTAAGGTTGGCGTACAGCCAAATAATCGAGTATTAATTGGGCTGCTTCTGAAATATTAGTCGCTTTAAGCGTGATTTTCTGTTCATCCGGATAGCGTTCAGTCGAATAGTTGTACAAAGGATCATAATAAAATTCTAGAAGCAAGCGAACAGCGGAGGCATAATTTTCCGATATTAAATCTTCTTCAATTTGTTTGGCAATGGGTGTATGAATCCTTTTTTTGATGCGCAAAAAGGCGTCTAAACACATTTCCTTATGCTCCCAAGGCTGGTAATCTTCTAAGATATGACGAATTCTTTCTTCGATTGGCAGTTCGATTAGAATCTGGATACCTTCTTCTTTCTTCTTTACGAGGAAGTCAGGAAGAAGGACCTTACCAATCCGTTTGCTTTCTCCTTCAAACAGAAGGAAGGGTGCATTTTGATGTTGAAACAGTTCTTGGATCAACAAGGCATCAAACGTTTTTTGGTTATGGGGTTCTAAGCCAATCTGGCCGAAGATCGACCCTCTATGATTGGCATAGCCTTCAAGATCCAAGACAGGCAGGCCTTCTTTTTTTAGCTGATGCAGAATTTTTGTTTTTCCAGAACCTGTTTTTCCATTTAATACATATATTTTTTGATGGATTTCAAAGTTGTTCAGTTGCTCAACTACCCAGTTTCGATAGGTGCGGTAGCCGCCCGTTAAACGATAAACATGAATTCCCATTAAGTCCAATACCGTTGCGGTTGTTCTGCTTCTCATTCCGCCGCGCCAGCAGAAGACCGTTTTTCTTCCTTCTATTTTAGAAAATTCATTGACGAAAGAAGGGAGTTTCTTAGACACGATTTCAAGTCCGCGTTCTTTAGCCGCTTCTTTACTCACTTGTTTGTATAGGGTTCCGATTTCAGCTCTTTCATCATCGCTGAAAAAGGGAATATTAAGGCTGCCGGGAATGGTGGCTTCTTTGTATTCTGAAGGAGAACGAACGTCTATGACCGTCATCTCACCGTTATCCTTCAATTCAAGCAAACGTTCCATTGTAATATCTTGAAACACGATTTTCACCTTTTCTTTCTCATCCAATTGGACAATGGCTTTCGTTCATTAGAAAAATCGGCCATTAAGCCGATTTTTTCACAAATGATCTAGTTTTAAACCTTTAGACAACGCGAATGTGGCCAGGATGCTCTTCAGTAACCTCACCGATTATAGCAGCTTCAACACCTGCTGACTGCAAAGCTGATAAGAGCTGGTCAGCTGAAGAACCCTCTACAGAAATTAATAAACCGCCTGATGTGACGGCATCACATAATATCCATTGATCGAGTTGATCCATGTCCTCTGGGAATGTAACAGAACCTTTAAGATGATTATAGTTATTTTTTGTTCCGCCTGGTACGGCACCTGCTTCAGCAAGTTCCTTGACCCTTGGTAGAACGGGAACTTGATCTTTATAGATTGTAAGGCCTAATTGGCTGCCTTTGGCCATTTCTGACGCATGGCCAAGCAGTCCAAATCCAGTCACATCTGTGCAGCCATTGACATTGAAATCTACCATTGTTTCGGCAGCCGTTTTATTTAATGTAGCCATCACATTTGTCACTCGTTTGATTTCCTCTTCTGTTAGAAGCTCTCGTTTAATGGAAGTTGTTAAGATGCCGACACCAATCGGCTTGGTGAGAATTAATTTGTCACCAACCTTAGCTCCTGCATTTGCTCTTACTTTTTTAGGGTGAACGATCCCGGTTACAGCCAAGCCAAACTTAGGCTCTTTATCATCGATTGAATGACCGCCGATTAATGTAACTCCCGCCTCTTTGAGCTTATCTCCGGCCCCGCGGAGGATCTCTGTTAAGATGCTTTTATCTAAAGTGGAGATCGGAAATGCTACAATATTTAAAGCAGTAAGCGGCTTGCCTCCCATTGCATAAATATCACTGATGGCATTTGCCGCTGCAATTTGGCCAAACGAATAAGGGTCGTCGACAATGGGTGTGAAGAAATCAACGGTTTGAACCATGGCTAAATCATCCGTTAATTGATAAACGCCTGCATCGTCACTAGTATCTAAGCCAACTAATAGATTTGGATTTGGAGTTGCAGGTGGAAGCTTTCTTAAAACTTGAGCGAGATCCGCAGGGCCAATTTTACACCCGCAGCCGCCTTTAGTAGTAAGTGAAGTAAGTTTTATTGGAGTCCTATCTGTCATTATAATCAACCTCTCGTGGAAATACTCACTATTTCTATTATAGAACAATCTCGCTTGAAAATAAAAAGGTACGAGTTTATTCGGGTCAAAACTTCTTGGAAAAACTTAGCTTGAGCTATCAAAGGACACCTCACGTGCTTTTTTACATTTATGGGTCACAATAGAGGTCGACGTAAGTTTCTTAAGTGAGCCAAAAATTAAAAAGTTCTTGATAGATAGACTATTAGACCCTGAAATAGAACTGTAATCTATTTATAATCTCTAATAGAAATTCGAGTGTTATAATATGACTAGAGCTGGTGGTTTATGTCGATTTCGATTCAAACTTACGAAACTCTTGTCAGGATGTGATGAAAAAGGATGATAGAAAAGAAGAGTGTTGGCCAATCTGTTCTAAACAATTCGGCCTTCGATAATAGCTTAGCATCAACGTTTAAAGAGGCAGATCCATTTCAGGCGAGTGTCCAAGCCTGTTGTGATCGTTCCGAAAGAAGTTTGCTATTTGCAGAGGGATTCCGATGAAGCGTTGGATGACTTATAGCGCCCTTTCATTCGCCCTCCTTTTAATGAGTCGAACACCCATAGCTCTTGCAGACAGCGGAAGTCAATTAAAGAGCCAAATTAATCAGTTGGATAAAAAAAGGCAATCAACACTTAACGATCTTCAGACGAGTAAAAATAAGCTCAACGCGAATCAAAAGCAACAGGCGTCTGTTATGGATCAAGTTCAAAGCCTTGAAACACAAATTGAGGACTCGACTTATAAAATACAAGTTAAGCAAAATTCAGTTGATACAACGAAAGACACGATTCAAACATTACAAGATAACATTACCGCTCTAAAGAAAAGCATTAGTCAACGAAAAAAGCTGATTAAAGAGCGCGCCAGATCTGTTTATGTGAGCGGCGGATCTAACAGTTATTTGGAATTAGTGCTGAATTCTGCTAATTTTTATGAGCTTGTCAACCGGATTGTTTTTGTTAACAAAATTGCTCAACAAGATCAATCTATACTCAAACAACAGGTTACGGACAATCAGAATCTGCTGAAGGACCAGAAGGCATTACAGGTTACTCTTAATCAATTGAATGAGGACTTAAAAAGTCTTGAGCAGATGAAAGCGGACTTGAACAATAAAAAAGCTCAAGAACAAACCATCTTAAATGGGCTAAAGGATAAGGCGTCTGCGATACAAGAAGCCGTTTCCGAAAAACAAAAGCAGGCTGATCTCTATGCGCAGCAAGAAGCTGCCCATAAAGCCGATCTTTCTAATTGGCAAGCTGAGCAAAAAAAGGCGGCACAAGCGCCCAAAGCTAGCTCAAGCTCAAGTGCGGTGACTTACCAGACATCAGCGTCAGGACTTCCGGGTGTTCTTCAACAATTCGTTCAGTCAGCACAGCAGGTGGAACGTTCTACGGGTGTACCGGCTGCCATTACATTGGCTCAAATTGAATTAGAAAGCGATGCTGGTGGACAATTATCGCAGTTAGCTACTCAAGGTAAAAACTTGTTTGGAATTAAAGGAAAAGGACCGGCTGGGACCATTTATTTACCGACTCATGAAGTAATCGGTGGCATTGAGATTACGATTAATGCTGGATT
This sequence comes from Pullulanibacillus sp. KACC 23026, assembly GCF_029094525.1. Lineage (NCBI taxonomy): Bacteria > Bacillati > Bacillota > Bacilli > Caryophanales > Sporolactobacillaceae > Pullulanibacillus > Pullulanibacillus sp. KACC 23026. The sequence goes on from NZ_CP119107.1 coordinate 2,304,741, forward strand.
TAAACGATATAGTACCTATTATCAATCGATAGCTGATCATGCAGCGGTCTTAAACCAATCACGGTATCAGTATTTCTTAAGAAATGCGCATAATTTGCAAGACTATGCTTATGGCATACAAGACGGCGGCTATGCAACTGATCCTAACTATGCCGTTAAATTAATAAGTGTCATTAATGCCTATGGATTAGGCAAGTATGATACAGGAAGTTTTTAATAAGCAAGGCATCCAGTGATTTTTTCATTGGATGTCTTTTTTAGTGTTTAGAAATTATAAAATTCTCGACTTTTGGATACATCGACATTGAAATGTCGTTTTTTGTGCGAAAATAACCTCGCTTTGCGCGGGCACGGCAATACGTCCGCGCAAAGCGAGGGAATCGTCGTTACACGTAAAACGATTAGGCGTAACCAGAATACGCTATCCGCCGCGAATCGGGCCGGAATGTCGAAATAAAGGAATGCCGATACGCCTATTTCGGTTGAGCGTAACGAGGATACGTTAACCTCCGCGAAATGGGACGGAATGCTGAAATAACGGAATGCCGTTACGCCTATTTTGATTGAGCGTAACGAGGATACGCTATCGTCCGCTAAACGGGGCTGAAATGCCGAAATAAAGGAATGCCGTTACGCCTATTTCGATTGAGCGTAACGAGGATTCGCTATCCGCCGCGAATCCGGCCGGAATGCCGAAATAAGGAAATGGCGTTACGCCTATTTCAGTTGAGCGTAACGAGGATACGCTAACCTCCGCGAAATGGGACGGAATGCCGAAATAAAGGAATGCCGTTACGCCTATTTCGATTGAGCGTAACGAGGATATGTTAACCTCCGCGAAATGGGACGGAATGCGGAAATAAAGGACTGATGTTACGCCTATTTCGGTTGAGCGTAACGAGGATACGCTATCCGCCGCGAATCCGGCCGGAATGCCGAAATAAGGAAATGGCGTTACGCCTATTTCAGTTGAGCGTAACATGGATTCGCTATCCGCCGCTAAATGGGGCTGAAATGCCGAAATAAAGGAATGCCGTTACGCCTATTTCGATTGAGCGTAACGAGGATTCGCTATCCGCCGCGAATCCGGCCGGAATGCCGAAATAAGGAAATGGCGTTACGCCTATTTCAGTTGAGCGTAACGAGGATACGCTAACCTCCGCGAAATGGGACGGAATGCCGAAATAAAGGAATGCCGTTACGCCTATTTCGATTGAGCGTAACGAGAATACGCTATCCGCCGCGAATCCGGCCGGAATGCCGAAATAAAGGAATGCCGTTACGCCTATTTCGTTTGAGCGTAACGAGGATTCGCTATCCGCCGCGAATCGGGCCAGAATGCCGAAATAAAGGAATGACGTTACGCCTATTTCGGTTGAGCGTAACCAGAATACGCTATCCCTCTCCCAATTGCCCATTTGAGTCGTTAGGCGTAGCGAGCATTCTCTATTTAACTCGGAACGGCCCATTTTACCCAGGAAGTTGACCAGTAACGTAGCCTAGTTACGCTTCTTATGTTAAAACGGGACGATTTTCCACATTGGTATGACAACCACCCATTTTTGTTAAGTGTTTAAACCTAAAAACAGTGCCCGAGAAAAACTCATAGGTTAAATCTATACTTGGGAAGAAGGGAGTCGCGGCGTTAGCGATTTTGTTCGTGTATTCTTATCAACCGGCGAATAAATTTTCCTTCTTGCCAATAAATTCAAACTATTATTAACTAGAATAAAAGAGAGGGGATTAGAATGATGGATCAATGGAAAGCTTACATAGATACTCGTTTAATGAGATCAGCTGCTGGCTCTGGTGTATTAAATGGACTTAACTTTAGCGTGAAGGATGTCTTTTCTATAAAAAATTACAAGAATAGTGCCGGGAATCCTGATTGGTTAAGGACACATTTTCCTGCCAAAGAAAATGCTGCTGCTATTGATCGTTTATTAAAACAAGGGGCTTCCTTAAAAGGAACGACTCATACAGATGAATTAATGTACAGTTTGAATGGTGAAAACTTTCATTATGGGACGCCTGTCAACCCGATCTCCTCAGATCGCATTCCAGGTGGTTCTTCAAGCGGTTCCGCTGTAGCAGTGGCTGCAGGATGCGTGGATTTTGCGCTTGGGACGGATACAGGCGGGTCGGTCCGCGTTCCATCTGCCTATTGCGGGTTATACGGAATAAGACCAACTCATGGCGCGGTGCCTCTTGCAGGTGTTATTCCGCTATCTAAGAGCTTTGATACGGTAGGTTGGATGACAAAAAATCCGGTTACCTTAAAGAAAGTGGGAGAAACGCTGATTCAACAAGAAGCTAATTCTGAGACCTCAAGGTTTAATCAGCTTTATTTCGATCAAGAAGCTTGGTCTTTCGTCGCTAACGATACGAGGGATATCTTAATTAAAATAAAATCTGTCTTACAAGATTGGGTCACTCACACTGAGTCAATAAGGGTTGCTGATACAGGACTAGCCAATTGGGCAAGTTTATTTAGGATGATACAAGGGCTTGAGATTTGGGCAGAGCATGGTGACTGGATCGAGTCCGTACAGCCTGTTTTCGGACCAGGTATTGCAGAACGATTTCAGTGGACGAGCACACTTGATCAACATCTATATGCTCAAAAACAAGGAGAACGCGAGGCGATTGAGAAGTATTTGACAAATTTATTGGCTAATAATGCCCTTTTAGTGATTCCTACCGCTCCCGGAGAAGCACCGTTAAAAGGTCTAGCAACTGAGGACATGGAAGACGTTCGATCAAAAACGATGCAACTCACCTGTATTGCCGGTCTCGCTGGTTTGCCGCAAGTGACCATCCCGCTTAAAAGCGAGAAGGGTCACGCAATCGGTTTGTCCTTTATTGCTAATAAAAAACAAGACCTTAACTTATTAAATTGGACAGAGAAGTTCATTTCTTATTTAAAAGATAGGAAGATAGCGAGTTTCGATTAAGTGATTCGTATGAAAAAGGGAACGCCTAAAGTTCGATCACTCCATAGTCGCCCTTATTTTGGAGAAGCGTTACGAGAATAGGCAAGGACATGATAATCCGCCCAAAATGACACTGGTATCATGGAATAGGTAATCTCCTGGTAACCATTAATCGTTAAATGAGCCTCAAAAATTCGAAATGGTGAGCACGCTCACCATTTTCTTTTTTTAAAAGGCTCTTTTCTAAAAGATTGTTGCTAGTTGATAAAAAATAGGTGGAAATAGGTGAGACTCCTGCGGGAATAGCAAGCCAGGTGAGACCCCGCAGGCGTATTTTGCCGAGGAGGCTCACGGATTGCCCGCGGAAAGCGAGCTTATTGGAGCCTAAAAAAACAACAAAGTTTACGAAAACAGCATTTAAAAAAAACAATGTAAGGATTTATGACAAAAGTGTTGGTTGATGGTTGGTTCCGCCTTATACTGAGAAAAAATCAATCATTCGTTTATTGTTCTTTTTTCGTATAACCTTAAAAATTGGTTTAAGGGTCTCTAGATAGGAACCGTAAATTCCTATGCTACGAAAAAATATGCCGCTTAAGCTCGCATATTTTTTGGTGGCCTTTTTGTTTTTCCAATAAAGGGGAGAAGGAATCTTGAAAATTCTTATTAAAAATGCTGAGTTCATCACGATGAATGCCAAAGAGGAGATAATCTATGGGGATCTGTTAATTGAAGGTGACCGCATTAAAGCTATGGGGGGTGAGTTGTGCGATCAAGCGGCAGATAAAGTCATTGATGCCAAAGGGAAAACAGTTATTCCTGGATTTATTCAGACACATATTCATCTTTGTCAAACCTTATTTCGCGGTCAGGCAGATGATTTGGAACTGTTAGATTGGCTGAAACAGCGAATTTGGCCGCTCGAAGCTTCACATGATGAAGAGTCCGTTTATTATTCTGCAATGCTTGGAATTGGTGAATTGATCCAAAGCGGGACAACGACGATTATGGATATGGAAACCGTCCATCATACAGATTATGCTTTCCAGGCATTGAGTCAGAGCGGGATACGCGCTTTGTCCGGGAAGGTCATGATGGATAAAGGGGGAGAGGTTCCGACTGGGTTAAGGGAAGTGACGGCACGCTCCCTCCAACAGAGTGTGGATTTGCTGGAAAAATGGCATGGATTTGATAATGGACGTCTGAAGTATGCCTTTTCACCCCGATTTGTGATTTCTTGCACGGAAGAGTTGCTTAAAGAGGTTCAGAGGTTATCAGATTCCTATAAAGTGAACGTTCATACACATGCGTCAGAAAATCGTGGTGAAATAGAAATCGTTCAATTAGAAACCGGGATGCGCAATGTCGTGTATCTTGACCATCTAGGCCTGGCGAACGATCGGTTAATTCTCGCTCATTGTGTTTGGCTGAATGAGGAGGAGAAGAAAATTATTCAGGAGAGAGGGGTTCATGTGAGTCATTGCCCGGGCTCAAACCTTAAGCTCGCTTCTGGGATTGCGGAAACCCCTGATCTTCTTGATCGGCATATTTCTTTAAGTCTTGGAGCAGATGGAGCCCCTTGTAATAATAATCTCGATATGTTTAATGAGATGAGGCTTGCAGCACTCATTCAGAAACCGGCTCATGGTCCCACTTCGATGAACGCTAACACCGTTTTTAAAATGGCGACAATTGGAGGAGCAAGAGCGGTTGGGATGGAGAAGGAAATTGGCAGTCTGGAACCTGGGAAAAAGGCGGATTTGGCGATCTTGAATTTGAATGACTTTCACCTTTACCCTTCTTTTGGCGTTGATCCGGTCTCAAGAATTGTCTATTCTGCAACACGTCATGATGTAGAGACGACCATTATTAACGGTCAAATTGTGATGGAAAATAGGCGGCTAAATACACTTGATCAAGACATAGTTTTAAAAGAGGCCAATCGTTCAATCAAACGAGTTCTTAAAAGGGCTGAAATTCTCGTTTGATTATTTAAGTCATTACGAGGGGGAAAGGCTTTGAAATCGATTAGTGGTATTTATTTAGCAGCGGGGAACAGCAGACGTATGGGGAGCAATAAACTGGCTCTTCCTCTACAAGATACATTGCTCGGAAATCTAGCTCTCAAGCAGGCGTTTGATTCAAAGCTCGATACGATCAGTGTCGTTGTTCCAAAAACGGGACTTCCGGAATGGTTTGATCGCTCCTTTCTTCAAGAAGAAAACAAGCGCATCGTTGTAGCGGCCTGTGAATGGGAAGAGGAAGGGCAGGCCTACTCACTCCGAACAGGGCTAAAATCGGCAAGGTCTGTTGACCCGGAAGCGATTGTTGTTTTACTAGCGGATCAACCTTTTGTAACAAGCAACTTGATAAATGATTTAATTGATGCTTATCAAAAGCAACCTTATCCTTTTATTGCGGCGAGCTTCGGCGATCTCCCAAGACCCCCTATCTTGTTCTCAAAAGAGATGTTTCCAGAACTTGCACAATTAAAGGGAGATGAAGGGGCACGCAAGCTCCTTCGCGGCAGTTGGAAAGATAAAGGATTGATTATTCCTTATCAGGATAAACGCCTCTTTTTTGATATTGATACGGCCTGCGATTATCACTTGGCGAAAGGCGGACTATGAATGGTGCCTTCTATCTCATCATCACCTGTTGTGTGGCAACCCGAAACCATCCAAGAAGCTTTGAGTGTCAAAGAAAAACTAGGTCATGAATCGTGTTTTGTGGCAGGCGGGACTTATCTGCAGCTTCAATGGATTCAAAACCGTGTTATGCCTCGTGATCTCATCTCTTTAGAGAAGCTGAATGACTTGAAAAAAGTAAAGAAACGGTTAAGAGGGCAAGAAACCTTTTTAGAGATCGGGTCCCTCGTACGTCTAGTTGACCTTCAAGCGGGCCTCTCTGATTTCAGTGAAACGAAACTTTTGTTAGAGGCTCTTCCCCAAATCGCTTCTCCCGCTATTCGGAATCGGGCTACTTTAGGCGGTAATGTCATGAGCAAAAAAGGAGAACTCCTTCCAGCCTTACTGGTGTTAGAGGCCGAGCTCTTGATCCAAACACCTTCAGGAAGCAAGCATCTGACTTTACACAATTGGTTAGATCAAGCGAATCGTCAAGAACCGTTTGTTTTAACCCATTTGTACCTTCCAGATATGACCATGGAAAAAATGGAGGCGGGAGTAACGACGGCTTTCTTTAAAAAAACAGCCAGAAGAGAAGCGTTTGTTCCGTCACAAGTGATCGTTTCAGGAAGATGTACCGTCAATGTCAATCATTGTGTCTCACATATTCGCCTTGCCGTTGGCGGCACTGATCACTTGCCAGAACGCTTACTTCAGACTGAAGACCTTCTTCTTGGACGTCCATTAAACGAGGAAACGTTATCCAAGGTTTATTCCTCTATTTGGCAATCCCTACATCCGTTGGAAAGCCCCTTTACTTCTCCTCAATATTTAAAAAAGGTAGTCGCTAATTTAATCATCGGTCAATTGTATGAACTAGCCTTCAAATTAAAATAAATGAGACAAAGGAGCACCCACAATGTTAGCAAATCGAAAAGACAAAGGTCGAATTCGTCCTGATGGGCAGGACAAAGTAACGGGATGTCTCGCTTATTTAACAGATCTCACCTTTGAACGAATGCTGCATGGCAAAGTGTTAAGAAGTACCTATCCCCATGCTGAAATTAAAGCCATTCATACTAAGAAGGCGGAACAGTTGCCGGGAGTTGTAGCTGTCATAACGCATAAAGATATACCCGGTCTCAATGGTTTTGGTCTCATTACACCTGATCAGCCTGTCTTATGCGATTTTGTCGTTCGCTCTATTGGTGATGCTGTGGCAGCAGTTGCAGCGGAGACAGAAGAAATAGCGAGACAGGCACTTGACCTCATTGTTGTCGATTATGACCCTTTACCAGTTGTGGACAATCCTCATACAGCCCTTTTTCCCAATGCTCCCAAACTCCATTCAAATGGCAATTTACTTCATAAGGCAAGTTTTATAAAAGGGGATGTAAAGAAGGGTTTCGGTGACTGTACTTGTATTGTGGAAGAAACCTATGAAGTGCCGCGACAAATGCACGCTTATATGGAAACAGAAGGAGGCGTTGTGGTTCCAGAAGACGATGGCGGCATTACCGTTTACATGGGAACACAGCACGGTTACAAAGATCGTTATCAATTATCTAGAATTTTAAATTGTTCAGAAGCCTTAATTCGTGTTGTCTCGAGTCCAATGGGGGGATCGTTCGGAGGAAAAGATGAACTCAATGTTCAGCCTTACGCAGCATTGCTTGCATTAAAAACAGGACGTCCTGTACGAATTCACCAGACAAGGGAGGAATCACTCCGTTCAGGGATAAAGCGGCATCCGATGACCATTACAATGAAAACAGGAACGGATGCTTCGGGGAAATTACTGGCTCATCAGGTTCGCATTGTGGCAGATACTGGGGCTTATGCTTCCCTTGGACCGGCCGTGTTAGATTTTGCTGTCGAACACGCAACGGGTCCCTATCGGATTGCTCATGTTGAAACAGAAGGATTATCAATTTTTACTAATAATGGGGTGGCAGGTGAATTTCGTGGATTTGGAGGTAACCAGGTGACCTTTGCTTTAGAAGGTCAAATGGATCGTTTAGCTGAAAAACTGGGGATAGCCCCTATTGAATTGAGAAGGCGGAATTTAAGAAATGCAACCGACCTTGGACCGATGGAGCATCGTATTGCCCCAACCGATGGTGCCTCCATGGTGGTGGAAGCATTGGATCATCAGTATACAAAGCGTCTTGCAGCACGTGATTCGGATGTTTTTAACCCTTTTATTAAGAGAGGAATCGGAATTGCGATCACTATGCATGGTGGTGGGCTTGGCTATGGTCGTTTGGATAGCTCTGGCGGCCGGCTTGCGTTAAATAATGATGGGAGAATTGAGGTCTCTTTTGGCTTTGAGGAATGCGGTCAGGGATTGCTTGCTGTTATTGAAACCATTGTGACGTCTGAACTTCATTGTGCGCCAAGCGATTTACTTATTTTAAACGGGGATACACATCTCGTTCCGCCGACAGGCTCATCTACTGCATCACGTGCCACAAGCATGGTGTGGACAGCGATTCAACGATTAAAGGAGGCATTTACGAACAAATTGCTGCATGCTGCCTCCCTTTATTTAGGACTTATGGAAACGGACTTGAAATTAGGTGAAGGAGGCATTTGGAGGCGGTCGGATAGAAAAAGTGAAACGCCTCTAATGAGCTATAAAGAACTCGCTGAATATGCCAATCATGAAGAACCTATCTGCGTCGACACCCATTTTGAATTTCCAACAACACCTGATCCGGTACCCGGCGGCCATTTTCTCTATTCCTTTGCAGGGGTATTGGCAGAAGTTGAAGTCGATTTGCTTACAGGGAGAGTAAAGGTTAGACGACTTGACCAAACAGTCGCTGCCGGTCCTGTTGTCAGTCCGTTAGGCTATCTCGGTCAAATAGAAGGCGGAGCTGTCATGGCATTAGGCTATTCTCTGACTGAAGAGGCAAAAATGGTTGGCGGCCATTATGTCACGAAAAACTTCGATACGTACCTCATTCCAACTATTAGGGATGCGCCTCTTGAAATGAATGTAGACGCGATCGAGATGCTGGATGAAGGAGATTCGTATGGACCAAGGGGTGTCGGAGAGATTGGAACGGTTGCGGTGGCCCCCGCTATTACAAAAGCCATTCATGATGCCATTGGTTATTGGCCTGTCAAACTGCCGGTCTGTCCTGAAGCCTTATTATCACATGTTGAGGAGGGGCTATTCCCATGGACATTGAAAAAACAAGCGTAAGTGAAGACCGGACCGATGAGACGACTTCGTTAATGGAAATCACCTTTCAAATTAACAATCAATTGACGACATTTAAAACTGAGCCAACGACACCTCTTATTCAATTGTTACGGAGTGAAAGGCAGTTAACAGGCGCCAAACTCTCCTGTGGGATTGGTCGTTGCGGTGCCTGTTCGATCTTAATGGATGGAGAATTAGTGAATGCCTGTTTAATCATGGCTTATCAAGCGTCTGGAACATCGATTTTAACTATTGAAGGACTTAATGAAGAAGGAGGGCATCCCATTCAAAAAGCGCTTCTTGAAGAAGGGGGCTTGCAATGCGGCTATTGTACACCAGGCATGGTGATGGCTATAACAGCCCTTTTCAAAAGGACACCTCAACCGACTGACGAAGAAATTATGGAGGGACTCTCTGGAAATCTCTGCCGCTGTACAGGTTATACAGGGATCATTCGAGCCATTAGACGTTGTATGAATTAAAAAAGAGGTCTGTAAAGTGGTTTCTTAAATTAAGAAACATAAATATCTATAGTAGGTGAGCGGATAGAGAAGGAGGGAGAAAGACATGGATGCTATTTATTCTATCTTAGATGAACTTCAATCCTCTCATGAAGAGGTTCCATCTGTCTTGGCAACCATTATCAAAGTGGAAGGGTCCGCTTATCGGAAAGAAGGGGCGGCTATGCTTATCAAAAATGAGCGAGAGCGTGTCGGACTCCTAAGCGCCGGCTGCCTAGAGGAAGACTTAATTGCCCGCATTCAAAGGTATTCTAGTTTCCAAGAATCCGAGACGCTTCAATATGATATGTCGAGTGAAGATGATCTTTCCTGGGGACAAGGGGCGGGATGTAACGGTATTTTGCATATCCTTCTTGAACCAGTTAACCCTAGCTTTCGTGACCATCTACTTACGCTAAAAACCTATCTTCAGGCAGGCCTTTCTGTCGATATGATTCGATTATTAGATAATAAGGGGGCCGTTAGCCAGTATCTTTTCATTGCAGAAAATGGGTTTCAATTTGGCAATTGGCAAACGGATAAATCCCAAATTCATAAAGTTTTAGACGAACAAAAGGCTGGACGTCAAGACATGAAGAACCGCTTGATGGCTGCCGATTCGTCCTCTACCTATTATTTCTTTCAAACCTTTCAGCCAAAGTCACGACTCATTCTCTTTGGTGCGGGTGAAGATGCAGAACCGTTAGCCCAATTTGCTTCTCAAGCGGGCTTCTCTGTCTGGGTAACGGATTGGCGCACAAGCCGGTGTCATCCGAGTCATTTTCCAAAGGCCGATCAATTGATCGTTGGCAGTCCAAAGGAGATTGCCAATCAATTGACTTTTAACGCTCATGATTCCGTCATCCTGCTTTCACATGTTTTTCAAAAAGATCGCGAATTTCTGCAGCACCTACAAGACCTAAAGCTTAAATTTCTAGGATTACTCGGTTCAAAGGATCGAACAAAACGACTCCTGAAGGGGTTAGAACTCATGAGTTCGATCTACTCACCGGTAGGACTGCCGATTGGAGCAGAGGGGCCAGAGGAGATTGCAATCAGTATTGTCGCTCAATTAATTCAAGTGAAAAGGTCCTCGGTTCACGATCCCGCTCCTTACACCCCTGCTGAAATTTAACATGATTTCACGAATCCTGAAAATACAAATCATTAATAAGAAAGGTGCCCCAAGTTGGGACACCTTACAAATCTTTGTTATAAAAGGCTCATAGGGAGGCTAGATCCTTTGCCATGACCTCCATTTGCCGGTAATCCGGTTTCCCGCTTTGAAGAAGGGGGATTTCGTTAATAAAGACAATTTGATCCGGGATATATAAGGACGACATTTTCTTTTGCTTAATAGATTTATTAAATTCTCTTCCTGTTACATCAGCGACTGTGGTAAAAAGAATAATCTTTTCGCCTTTTCTTTTATCAGGGATACTGACGGCGTAGAAGGAGGAGGATCCAAAGTGTTCAAGTGCAAGCTCCTCGATTTTGTTTAATGAAATCATTTCACCTGCTATTTTGGAAAATCGTTTCAGACGAGACACAATCGTGATAAATCCCTCGTTATCAATGGTTACAATATCACCCGTGTTATACCATTCACCGCATGGCACATACCCCTTACCATGAATTAAATAGCCCTTCATGACATTAGGCCCTTTCAATAACAAACTGCCGCCTTCTTCAATCCCTTGTATTTTGTCTAATTTGCATTCTAATAAAGGAAGCGGTTTGCCGACCGTCCCTTCTTTACTAAAAGAAGGGGTGTTTAAGGCGATCATTGGAGAGGTTTCAGTTGTTCCATACCCTTGTAAGAGCGTTATGCCGAACTCATTTCGATACTTGTCATAAACATCCTTTTTGAGTTTCTCTGCACCCGCAACGACAATTCGCAGTGTTGCCAACTGGTCTCTTGTGGCATGTTTCGCATATTGATCAAAGAACGTATTCGTCGCAACAAAAACAGTGCTCTGATCCTTATGAATAAGTTTCGGTATTTCCCGATAATGGAGCGGAGAAGGATAGAGAAACGATTTTATATTTGATAATAAGGGCAAGACCGCTCCTACAGTTAGACCAAAGGCGTGAAAGAGAGGGAGAGGGTTAAAGAGTCGATCTTTCTCGGTTAATGGGACAACCGATAACCCTTGTTTAATATTGGCGTATATATTGCGATGAGTTAAAATAACCCCTTTTGGCTTGTTTTCAGTTCCGGAAGTAAACAAGATGACTTCCTTTTGTTTTCCTTTTCTAAAAGAAGGTAATTTCGATTCCACAAAGCCTGTCGCTTTCTGGGCGAGAGTAAGTCCATCTTTTAAGTCTTCCAAATAGAGAATGCGTACCTTTTTTTCCATTTCATCGATCACGGGTGAAACTTTAGCTACCTTGATGAATTCTCTAGAGGTTAAGACGGTTTGCAGTTCGGCCGTTTCTATGCAATCTAAAAGGTTTTGTGTCCCCATAGAGAAATTCAATAAACATGGATTTTGATTGTTTTTAAATAAGGCAAACAAGGTGACGACTTGCCCAATAATATTTGGCAAATACAAACCAACTCGTTCTTCGTTTAGGGTCATTTCTTTAATTTTTCGGCTTAATACATTAACCGATAATAAAAATTGGTCATAAGTCAGGGAACCTGACAGATCTTCTAAGATAACCCTATTACGATGGCGCTTTGCCTGTTTTCTCATTTCATCATATAAATTAATTTGTTCAGGTATAGAAAGTACCATTGTTTTCCCCCAATTTGTTCATCAACTGCTTAAATATATAGTAATCGTTTTCAGGATGAAACGAAACATGAATTTAAAAAAATAATGAAATACTATTGAATTCTAGAACGAAAATGTCAAAAGTCCCAAGGTATTTAAAACCTTGGGACTTCGGTTATAACTCGTTTAAATTTGTTAGGAGCATTTTTTAGACATCAGCGGCTTTAAGTTCTTCGTAATCCTCATCATCTTCATCAATCTCAGGCTGTACCATAGCACTGTTAGATCCCCAATAGAAGAAGGCAAGGGAACCGATGACAACAATAATGCTATCCCAAGGTGACGGAATAATTGGTTTCGCCCCAGCTGGCAATTGATAATTGCCGAGACGTGACATGATCAGCATGAAGATGTAGTAGAAGACTAACCAGGCGCCAGATTTCCAATCCGAACGAATGCGTTCACGAATGCCATCGCGATCCATAAATGCAAAATAAAGGACGAGGGAAACAAGCGTGATGCCAAGGATTTCAAGGTTCGTTGTCCAACCGCTCCAGAAAATAATGAGAGAAGCGGCAATGAAAGCAAGTGGAGCTAATACTTGAATGCCTTTTAATTTGAATGGACGATCGAGACCAGGTGCCGTTTTTCTTAGTGCCATCAAAGAAATCGGTCCAATCATATAAGTCAGAACCGTCGCAGAAGTGACGTTTCCTACAAGACCTTGCCAGAAATTAAGATGGGCAGGAAGAATCCAAATAATCGATAAGATTAAGGACAACCAGAGCGCTCCTCTTGGAATACCAGTTCGGGCATCTACTTTTCGGAACAATGAATAAAAGAGACCGGTCTTTGCCCAAGCAAACAAAACGCGTGTTGTACCGGAAAGATAAATATTCCCTGTACCTGATGGAGAGATGACAGCATCAATGAAGATAATGTTCATAAGCCACAGGATCCCCAAAGATTTGGCCAGGTCAGCATAAGGCGCTTGTTGGAAGGAAAGATTTGCCCATCCTTTTGCAAGCTGCTCAGCAGGAACTGCACCAAGAAATGCAAATTGCAATAAAAGATACATAAGGGTTCCTAGGGAAATCGATAAAATGATGGCAAGAGGTATATCTCTCTGTGGACGTTTCGCTTCTGAACCAAAGTCAACCGCCTGACGGAATCCTAAGAAAGCGAAGGCAATCCCTGAAAGCGACACAGCTTCAAAAACACCAGACATACCGCCTGGCTTAGCACCGCCTACGGACAAATTTGAAGCATGAAAATGAGTGAATAAAATAATAACCGTAAGAATAGGTACTAAGAATTTAATGGTAGTAATAATCGTATTGAATTTTCCAAATACGTTAACACTCCAATAGTTCAAGAGGAGAAAGACTACTAAGAGCGCAATCTCAAAAACATAACCAATGAATGTTGGCCCCGCTGAATCTGTTCCCAATGCTGTCCACCAGGTTGCGGCGTATCCGCGAACAGCTTCCACTTCGATTCCCGCGACACTTGAATAAGCAAGCATAGAAATAAATCCAATTAAATAACCAACTAGCGTTCCGTGGGTGTACCTTGGATAGCGAACGAACCCCCCTGAACGAGGCATCATGGAGCCAAGTTCTGCATACACAAGACCGATGAGAATAAAGGCAACAGCACCAATAATCCACGCGACCCATGCATATGAACCAGCAAAGCCAGCTGCGCCCGCGGCTGCAAAGAGCCACCCTGAGCCGATGATGGACCCCAGCCCCAAGAAAGTGAGGTCGAGCAAATTTAACGATTTTTTAAATCCACTTGGACTTCCCATACATCAATCCCCTTTCTGATAGATGATAATATATATGAGTGTCAATCCACTCATATTTTGGATTTTATCGATTAATTCAAATTTTTTCAACAGTTTTGATCATTTATTTTGCAAAAATATTCAAAAATTAGAATAAATGTGAAAAAACCCCAAGGAAAATGTGAATTCTTGGAGTTTAAACAGGGTTATATAGAATTTTTAATCGAGTGTTAGTGAGTGGACCATTCTGTTTCGATTTCTTCCAGCGATTTCCCTTTTGTTTCCCTCACTACGGTTGCAGAGAAGATAAAGGCAAACAAACTTAATATGGCAAAAATGAAGAAGGTCGTTGCTGGACCGGTTTTTCCTAACAGAATCGGGAAAAATTGTGAGACAACAAAGTCGGCTAACCAAAGAGCGACAGAAGCAATGGCAGTGGCTCGTCCTCTAATATTAGTTGGGAAAATTTCCGCAATAACAAGCCAAACAATGGGTCCAAATGAAACGGCAAAGGCCGCAACAAAAAGGAGAATGAAGAATAGGACAAGTGTCCCGTTTGGATGAGCTGAACTGAATTCAAAGCCAACGACGGCTAAACTGATCGTCATGACAGCTGATCCTATAATAAGCAAGGTTTTTCTCCCTACTTTGTCAATTAACCATAGGGAAACAAGGGTAAATAGAAAGTTAACTAACCCAACGATAATGGTTTCAGTAAGGGATGCATTGGTACCCGCACCGACTTTTTTAAAGATTTCAGGTGCATAGTACATAATGGCATTGATCCCGGTGACTTGCTGTAAAATTGCCAATACGACTCCGATTATGAGGGCGATGCGAAACCCTGGTTTAAATAAAAGACGAATGGAACCAGATGCTTCTTTTTGAATGGAGTTTTTGATATCGGCTAATTCTTTCTTTGCTTGGTCAGTTCCATTTATTTTTTCCAATAACTTAAAAGCTTTTTCGTCAAAGCCTTGCTTTTCTAGCCATCTTGGACTTTCAGGAACAAGTAAGAGAAGGAAGACAAAAAGAAGTCCGGGAATTAATCCGCATCCTAACATCCATCTCCAAGAATAATTGACATCCCAGGATTGATCACCGGCATTAACGATAGCCTTATTTACAAAATAAATGGCTGAAATCCCAATGACGACTGCCAATTGATTTAATGAGACGAGACGTCCGCGATTTTTGCTAGGCGCAATTTCAGCAATATAAAGGGGAACTAAGGTTGAAGAGATACCGATCCCAATTCCTCCAATTATACGTGCTATCACAAATAGATTGATTGTTGGAGAAAGAGCTGAGATAATCGAGCCGATTGTAAATAACAATCCTGAAATAATGAGCATTTTTTTGCGGCCAAAGCGGTCGCTCAAAAATCCAGCAAGAGCTGCTCCGATGATCGCTCCAATCAATAGACAAGAAACAACCCATCCTTGCATTGCACTGTTTAAATGAAATTTGGTTTGCATAAAACCGATGGCACCCGATATGACGGATGTATCGTAACCAAATAGTAAACCGCCGACAGCGGCAACAATTGAAACTAAGGTAACAAAGCCATAGTTTGTGTGAGTGGAACTAGTCATGATAGTCGATCCCTTCGATGAATAATTAATCCGTAGTCCTTAGTATGCCTAAATTAATCCTTAGATTTACTAAAAACCAATACTTTACAGAGTTTAACTCATAACCTCGAAATAAACAATCAAAAAACATCATAATCATTCATGGTCGATCATTTAAAATCAAAAAAGAACGTTGGCGATTCTTTTTAGTCTCATAGCGATTTATAAATGGGATTTGCTTTGTTTCTTTGGTAAACTAGTGTTAAAGAAATCATGACTTATACAGGAACTCTGTTAAAGGCTGTTGTTGATTTACCGGCATAGGCATGTACATAGAAAACCACCATTGAAGATTTACAGAGGCTTATAATAAATGAAATAAAAGGGATGACTTAAGATGACGCAAGAAGCACTTCTAATTGTTGATATGAGCAATGATTTTGTGCACGATGAAGGCGGACTTACTGCGGGAAAGGCAGCACAGGAGATTGTTCCAATGATCGTTCAAAAAGCGAATGAATTTCTGCAAGCAGGCAAAGTGGTCGCGATTTGTATGGATGCCCATGAGCCGAACGATACTCATTTTGAGCTATGGCCCAAGCATAATGTGAAAGGAACGTGGGGACAAAAACTGTATGGTCCGTTGGAAGTCTGGTATCAAGAAAATAAGGAGCATCTTAACGTTTTGTATATTCCTAAACCCGAATACGATGCCTTTTTCGAAACGAACCTTCACGATCAACTACAAGAAAAAGGAGTTGCACGCGTCCATGTTACCGGTGTTTGTACAGATATCTGTGACTTTCTCACGGTTTATGGGGCTTATGCGCGAGGCTATGAAACGGTTGTATATTCAAAAGGTACAGCAACTTTTACTAACCAACATGATCTTTTTCTTAAGCATATGGAGGCTATTTTTAAAACCAAAATCGTTTAAAGCGAAACGACCTGAGTTTGGCGTGCTTCTCCGTCGATTTAGGATCTCCCATATTTATATTGACATAAGCTCTCATTCGATTAATAATAGTTAAGTTCGTATAAGTGAATAGCTAAGATAGAGGAGCGGTTTTTAAGAGTACTATTACAGAGCTTTAGCGCGATGATGTAATAGGAAAGGAAACGCCGCCGAAACAGGCCGTGTGTGCTAAAACACGATCTTGTTGGGGTTGTATAGAAGATGTACAACACTGTCACAATTGTTTGTGGAGGGCTATCATTCTTTGCTAATGGTTTTCGTCGTAGACTTCAATCAATTTTGCCTTGAGTGTTTAAGCTCAGGGCTTTTTCTATTCTTAGGGACTTCACTTATCAGTAAACTGATAAGGGGCTTGATTAACATGTTAGACAGAGTGGACAACAAGAATGAATCCGGATCCGGAAACAAGCAGTTAAAAAGGGGGCTCCGCTCAAGACATTTGAGCATGATTGCTATTGGGGGAGCTATTGGAACAGGCTTGTTCGTCTCCAGTGGTTCAACCATTAGTACAGCAGGAGCAGGAGGGGCCTTAGCTGCTTATATTATTGTGGGAATCATGGTGTACTTTCTCATGACCAGTTTAGGTGAAATGGCAACTTTTATGCCGGTTTCGGGTTCGTTTGAAACCTATGCAAGCCGCTTTGTTGATCCGGCGCTTGGATTTGCCCTTGGATGGAATTATTGGTATACCTGGGCCATTACGATTCCGGCCGAACTTGCCGCTGCTTCTTTGGTGATGAAATACTGGTTTCCAAACAGTCCATCCATCCTTTGGTGTGCTATTTTTTTAGTGCTATTTTTCCTATTAAATGTATTTTCCGTGAAAGGATATGGGGAAGGCGAATTTTGGTTCTCAAGCATTAAAGTTAGTGTTATTATCCTCTTTTTAGTCGTTGGGATTGCGATGATTTTGGGGATTTTCACTGGGCATTCTTCTGGCTTTCATACCTTTAATTTAGGCGGAACCCCCTTTCATGGCGGGTTAATGGCGATTTTTTCGACAGTGCTTGTAGCTGGTTTTTCGTTTCAAGGCACGGAATTAGTCGGACTTGCAGCAGGTGAGAGCGATAACCCGGCTAAAAATGTACCAAAAGCTATTCGACAAGTATTTTGGCGTATTCTCTTGTTTTACGTCCTTGCAATCTTTGTAATCGGTATGCTTATCCCGTATACGGACCCGAACTTGCTGAAATCGGATGTTCAAAATGTGGCTATCAGCCCATTTACACTCGTTTTTCAGAGAGCGGGATTTGCGCTTGCTGCAGCCGTTATGAATGCGGTCATTTTAACAGCAGTCCTATCAGCGGGAAACTCTGCTATGTATGCTTCCACTCGGATGCTCTGGGCGTTAGCAAAAGAAGGGAAGGCGCCGCGACTCTTTAGTAAGGTGAATTCAAGAGGGGTTCCCATTAATTCTCTGTTGATTAATGTGTTCATCGGTTTGATTGCTTTTTTATCTTCAATGTTTGGAAATGGCTCCATTTACACTTGGATGATCAACGCGTCCGGTTTAAGCGGCTTTCTTGCTTGGTTAGGGATTGCCGTCAGTCATTATCGGTTTAGAAAAGCTTATGTGGCACAGGGGAGAGATCTCAATCAACTTGTTTATAAAGCCAAATGGTTTCCGTTTGGACCTATCTTTGCCTTTATCCTCTGTGCAGTCGTTATAGTTGGACAAGATTATTCAGGCTTTATGGACAAGCCGATTAATTGGACAGGAGTCATCGCCACCTATATTGGGTTACCTTTGTTTATCCTTTTATGGCTGGGCTATAAATTCTTCAAAAAGACTAACGTTGTTAAGCTTGATCAATGTCATTTTGACAAGTGATTAACCATGAGGCTGGGACAAAACTAAACTAAAGACTTAACTTATAAATGAAAAACCGAACCCATCACGTTAAAAGGTGTGAATAAGTTCGGTTTTTTCTTTTCGTCAACTACCTCTGTCTCAGTCTCTTTTTTGCTGGTTAAGAATCCTTTTTTATAATCAAGACCTCTCTGTGACATACTATCGATGATTCTAAAAGTAATGTCAGTGACAGGGGGCTATAACTAATGGCTGAAACTAAGAATAAACAGGGAGCCGATGATGAAATGGAGCATATCAGCCCATTTGAGATAAAAAATAAATTAGTTGATCTGGCAGAAGGAAAGAAGAGAATGACGCGTACCATGCTGGATGCAGGACGGGGCAATCCAAATTGGATCGCAGCTACACCTCGTGAAGCTTTCTTCGTTTTAGGCCAATTCGCAGTATCTGAGTCACGGAGAGTTTGGAATGAGTATGATCTAGCGGGAATGCCAAGTCGTGAGGGTATCCAGGAACGGTTTGAGGCTTATGTCAAAGAACATTCTGAAGTTCCGGGAATTCAATTACTCAAAGACATTGTTGATTATGGCATTAATGAATTGGATTTTGATCCTGAAAAATGGTTGTATGAGCTCGTTGATGGAATAATTGGGGATAATTATCCGAATCCTGATCGGATGCTTGTCAGAACAGAAAAAGCTGTTCAGTCTTTCTTATTACAAGAACTGTACGGTAATGACACGTCAGTTGGCTCATTTGATCTTTTTGCTGTTGAAGGTGCAACAGCAGCTATGTGCTATATATTCGACACCTTATTTCGTAATTATCTGATACCAAATGGTTCAAAAATTGCCGTTATGGTTCCAATCTTTCCACCCTACATAGAAATACCAGAACTCCCGAACTTTGATTTTGATGTGGTGGATATTCGAGCCTCTGCTCTCGACAAGGAAGGCCACCACACTTGGCAATATCCAGATGAGGAACTAGAGAAACTAACTGATCCGACTATTAAAGCTGTGTTTATTGTCAATCCGAGCAACCCGCCATCAGTTGCTCTTACAAAGGAATCAAGACAAAAGATTATAGACATCGTCAAGAACAATAATCCTGATCTCATGATTATTTCTGATGATGTATATGGGACTTTTATAGAAGGGTTTCGCTCATTAATGGTGGACCTTCCCTATAACACAATTGGAGTCTATTCATTCTCTAAATACTATGGGGTGACAGGCTGGCGGCTAGGAACGATTGCAGTTAATCAATCAAATGTCTTCAATAAATTATTGGAGGAGCTTCCTTCTGAACAAAAAGAAATCTTGCACAAAAGATATTCATCACTGACTCCTCATCCTGAGAAATTAACCTTTATGGATCGGCTTGTCGCGGATAGCCGGACCGTTGCCATGAATCATACGGCAGGACTCTCAACCCCGCAGCAAGTTCAGATGGCTTTGTTCTCTATCTTTTCACTGCTCGATAAAGAGAATCGCTATAAAAAACAAACGATGGAAATTTGTCATCGCCGGATGAATCTACTCTATGAGGGACTTGGTTTACCTAAAAAGCATTTGCCTAATGATGCCGATTATTACACAGAATTTGATTTGGAGATTTGGTCTAATCATCATTTTGGACATGAACTGACAGACTATATGCAGGCACATTATAAACCAATTGATATTTTATACCGTCTGGCAGAACGATCTTCAATTGTTTTACTAAATGGAGAAGGCTTCTTAGCTCCTTCATGGTCCATTCGAGTGTCTTTAGCTAATTTGGAGGATGAAGCGTATCTTAAAATCGGCCAGGAATTGCACCATATTCTACAAGAAATTGCCGAGGAATGGGAAGAACAAAAAGAAACCAAACACAATAAATAAGACGGATGGGATGTTCGTCTTGATTCAAAAAAGCCCCTGTGTGATGCACAGGGGCCTGAGTTTTGGTTATGACAGACATCTCCTCAAAAGACTAACGGCTTGAAGAGGTCGTACCCACTCATTGGCCAAATTAAGTAACAGGTTTGAAACAGTTTGTAATAATCCGGGATTTTTATGGTTTTTTTAGATAAAACTGGTAAACATAAAGGATTGGATAAAATTAGCACCCATTTGCTTAGGCTTGATGGTGAAAGGAATAAGACAAGCCTTTCTAGTGATTCCCATTTTATGTTAATGATTTAGAAGATGACATTTGCTAACCTACTAGTAGACCCACTTAGCCAACTACTAGGAGGTTCAAACATATGAAAAAACTAAACAAATTTAAAAAGATTATGTTAGCAGCTGGAGCTCTTTTATCTTTATCCGCCTTTACTTTAACAGGTAAATCAGAAGCTGCAACATCCCATACTGTTTCTTCTGGTCAAACGTATTGGACGATTGCAAAAGGTTTTGGTATTCCAATAGATAGTTTAGAAACGGCCAATCATTATAAATCTCTATATGCAGGGGAAACGATCACACTGCCCAATGCGAAATTTTCTTCTGCAGATAAAGCTTTGCTGGCACGACTTGTTCACGCAGAAGCGTCTGGTGAACCTTATGCCGGGAAAGTGGCTGTAGCGACAGTTGTGTTAAACAGAGTGTTAAGCTCTCAATTTCCTGACACGATTCCTGGTGTGATTAACCAAGTTTCCAATGGTTATTATGCGTTTACGCCTGTTAAAAACGGGCAAATCAATCATCCGGCTGATGCAGATTCTAAAAGAGCGGTCAACGAAGCCATAGCGCTGATTGGTAAAGGAAGTGGATCTTTATTCTTCTATAATCCATCCACAGCCACATCCTCCTTCGATGCTTCTCGTACAGTGACTGTGAAAATAGGGCATCATGTTTTTGCAAAATAAATAAGGACTATATCATGATTTATTCCATGAGCACTAATCGACTTAGCGATTAGTGCTCTTTTAGATATATTGGAGGGCGGAGATCATTTTGATAAAAGCTGCCTTTATGGGAAACCTTGCTTTATTTGGAAAAAATCACAACTCGTGCATTAAACATTTCTAATTTCTAGAAACATGATAGAATAGAAAAGAAGTTTTTTGTATAATCAAAGGGTTGTAGGTAGTTTACATAGGTTTATTTATAGCAATACTTGAAATTGAGGCATTATACTTATTTAATATTAATAAAAAAATGTGAACCCTTTGAATCTGTTGACAGAACGTGGAGGACATCAAATGTACGATGAGAATTTAACACTTTTTACAGATTTGTATCAACTAACCATGATGTATGGCTATTACCAATCAGGTAAAATGGATGAAGAAGTCGCCTTTGATCTATTCTTTCGTAAAAATCCATTTAAAAATGGCTTTACCATTGCAGCAGGCTTGGAAACCTTGATCGATTATCTAAATAATCTAAGCTTTACACATGATGATATTGATTATTTAAGAAGCACAGGACTATTCCCTGATGAAGGTTTTTTTAAAGAATTACGTAATTTCCGTTTTACCGGAGAAATCCATGCCGTTGAAGAGGGGATGATTGTCTTCCCGAATGAACCGATCGTCCGAGTCCATACGAGGTTATTTGAAGCTCAATTGATTGAAACAGCTATTCTCTCTATGGTTGGCTATCAAACACTCATTGCGACAAAAGCCAATCGGATTGTCAACGCAGCAAACGGAAAACCGGTCATTGAGATGGGGGCAAGACGCGGCCAAGGCCCAGGAAGCTCTATCTATGGAGCAAGAGCTGCCTATATTGGAGGGGTAGTCGCCACCTCGAATGTAATAGCAGGCAAACGTTTCAATATTCCCATTTCCGGAACTCATGCTCATAGCTGGGTCATGAGCTTCAACTCTGAGCTCGAGGCATTTAGAAAATACGCGAGATCTTACCCGGACAATTTGATCTTACTCGTGGATACTTACGATGTCCTAAAATCAGGTGTGCCTAATGCGATTAAAGTCTTCGATGAAGTTCATGAGGCGCTTGGTCGAAAGCCTGAAAAATTTGGAATACGATTGGACAGCGGTGATTTAACTTATTTGAGTCAAAAAGCGAGACAGTTATTAGATGCTGCTGGATATCCGGACGCGATTATCGTTGCTTCTAACGATTTAGACGAGTATACCATGCGTGAACTCCATACCCAAGGAGCACTAATTGATTCCTTTGGTGTTGGAACAAAGCTCATTACGGCCTATGATCAGCCAGCATTGGGCTGTGTTTATAAACTGGCTGCTGAGAAGATGGATGGTAAATGGGTCCCTCGTATAAAACGCTCGGAAAACGTGGAAAAGGTCACGAATCCAGGACTGAAAAAAATCGTTCGTTTCTTTAATGAAAACACGAATGAAGCCATTGTTGACCTCATCATGTTAGAAGATGAAAAGTTGCCCGAACAGCCATTTGAAGTGTTTGACCCTATCTACACTTGGAAACGGAAGACAGTAGATGCGGCAAAGAGTCTCGAACTTTTAAAACCCATTTTTATAAACGGTAAATTGGTTTATGAGGTCCCTAGTCTTGAAGAAGTTGCAAAACGAACAAAAGAAAATCTCAAAACATTTTCTAGCTTCCATACAAGATTCTCCAATCCTCATGAATACCATGTCGATTTGTCTCAGAAGCTTTGGGACACGAAAATGAAGTTATTATCAAAAATTACAGATGATAACGTATAAGATTTTGGGTAAATCAAAAAGAGAACGGCTAAGCGCCGTTCTCTTTTTCACATTTTACAGAATGAGTTTTAGCTGTCTCTTACAAGTCAACCTCTAATCAAATCGGCTCATAACGGAATGGTTGCCCGCTGCAATCGTGGTAACTGTATAAAATCTCTGGTTTGTCCGTTACAATGAGGCGATTGTCGGACCAATAAGGTCGGATGCTCTTGCCATCCAACCTTTTGTTAAAAGATGTTGATTGTGCCCCATTAAGATCTTTTTTAGCGGTCTAAAGCTTTTTTTTGCAACGATTTTGGTTTAATGTTGACGCAAAGAATACTAATGATGACTAGAACTAACCCGCCCAAAAGGTTCAGTGTGATCGCTTCATGAAGGAACAGGGCGCTCGCCGCAACGGAAATGAGTGGAATAATGAACGTATAAGAGCCGACAATGCTTGCTTCTCCAGCGCCTACCAATGTGAAGAAGACGAGCCAGCCTATCGCGATAACAAAAATGGAAATAAAGGCTAATAGGGAGACAAAGGTAAGATTCCAAGTAATATCCGACCATGTTTCGGTCAACGAGCCAACCCCTGATAATAAAACGCCGCCAATGAGAAGCTGCGAGGTTACCATCCAAATCGAATCCACTTTTGCCCCTTGTTTTTTAACATAAACGGTTCCAAGTCCCCATCCAAAGGCGGTTCCAAGGGCAAGCAGAATCCCGATAACGGATAGATGACCCAAAACTCCATTAATGCTTATAGCGGCTACACCTAAGAAACCAAGAATTAAACCGATTATTTTCAACCCATACATCGCTTCGCCTAACCAAAGCCAAGAAAAAACACCTAGAAGAATGGGCTGTATGAAGACAATCGCAGAGAAAAGCCCTGCAGGCATAAATTTAAGTCCAATGGTTTGCAGGCCATAAAAGATGATGATGTTAAGGACAGCAGAAATGAGATAGGCTGACCAATTTTGCTTGAATTTGAACTTCTTATAATTTGGCAAGGCATAAATCAGTAACAGAAGGCCCGCAAGCAATGTTCGAATTCCAGCAAACAAAATGGGGGGGCAAAAATGAAGGGCATATTTAGATAATGGCCAATTAATTCCCCACATAATAACGAGAAATACAAGAAGGGATAGTGTTTTTATTTTTGAAAGTGAACGCATGAAGTCCTCCCTATCCAAAATAATAGTGTTAATACTTGAGTTATTATACACGAATTCAGATTGTCTTTAGTGAAAAATGCTCTAGAACGCTTACATAATTTGGATTGGAAGAGACATGTCTGCGCATGACAAGAAAATCGTGTGTGAAGCAGTCTCAAATCTATAACTTTGGGGTGTGGATATAAGAAATAAGACCAATTTAAAGCTCTTATTTGAATTAAAATTTAAAATATTGCGTAAGAAAGGTATAATTAAACTATTAAAATTATGGGAGGTTATGAATCATGGTGAATTACAATGAACGTCTACTCGAGAACAAAGAGGCCTATGTAGCCGATCTGATTGAATTGTTGAGCCTTCCAAGTATCTCTACCGATGCCAGTCATGCGAATGATGTTAGAAAGACGGCTGATTGGGTAGAAAAAAGACTAAGGCGAGCAGGAATAGAAGAGGTTCGTCTAATGGAAACAGGCGGTCATCCAGTCGTTTATGGTGAACGGATCGAATCACCAGAAGTCCCGACTGTTTTATTTTATGGTCATTTTGATGTGCAGCCGGCTGAACCTATTGAGCTGTGGGAGCATGATCCATTTGTTCCTTATATTGATAACGGTTTACTTTACGCACGCGGTGCATCTGACATGAAGGCCAACCTCTTGTTGCCGGTAATCGCTTGTGAGGCTCTCCTTCAAAGCGAAGGTCAACTGCCGGTCAATGTTAAGTTTTTATTTGAAGGCGAAGAGGAAATCGGGAGTCCATCCCTTGGCTCCTTTATTGAGAAGAATCAACAACTGCTTGCGTGTGATCTTGTCATTAGTGCAGATGGCGGTATCGGTTCAGCGAATCAGCCCGTAGTAAACATTGGGAATCGAGGACTGGCGGGATTACAGTTGAGAGTTAAGAGTGCGGACGTTGATCTTCATTCAGGTATGGGCGGTTATGCTCCCAACGCCTTGCACGGGCTTGTCACCATCTTAGATCGTTTAAGAGATGAAGAGGGACGAATACTTGTAGATGGCTTTTATGAAGATGTAACGGAGATTTCTGAGCTGGAAAAAGGAATTCTAGCGGAAGGTTCAAAGAGTCTGGATGAACAAATGAAACAAACAGGCATGAAGTCTTCATTTGGTGAACCTGAATTCTCTCCCATGGAAAGGATGCTTGTCAGACCGACATTGGAGATTAATGGGTTGTGGGGCGGCTTTCAGGGACAAGGAATTAAAACCGTTATTCCTCACGAGGCATTTGCTAAGATTACTTGCCGTCTAGTCGGAAAACAGAACCCTGCTAAAATCCGTGACCTTTTGAAAACGTATATTCAGAAGATTGCTCCTTCATATCTAGATATCGAGTTTGAGGACTTACCTGGAGAAGCCTTTTCTTATCGCTTAGCACCAGACCACCCAAGTGTTAAGGCGCTGCAAAAGATGTTAGCTCTAACCACTGATACCCCTGTCAGCTTTGGGTTCTCAGGGGGGACTGTCCCTGTTATGGGCTTATTAAAGCATAATCTTGGTGTAGATACCATAACTGTAGGGGCATCTGAGGCTGGACAGAATGCTCATGCTCCTAATGAATGGGTAAGTTTGGAAAATTACTACCGGCTTCAAGGCATTTATTGTGAATTTCTTAATGAGTTATCGACCTTACATCTTCGATCAACTTTGTGACCATTTAATTTAAAAGACAGCAACGAACCCTCATTCTTTAGGTGGTGAGGGTTCTATGTATTAGCCCTATTTGTTAATGCCTTTAACTGACTAATTGTTCCTTGAATAATCAGGGGATGGCGACTCGGATTTAGCCATTTTAACAAGGTGAGCATATCGCTTTCAGAAACGGCTGTACACCCTAATGTATAGGACTTTTCTGGTAATAAGACATGAAGGAAGATGGCGCTTCCTTTCCCCTTGATGATGGGGTTCGTATTATAATTGATCACCACTGCATATTTATAGGCTGGTATTCTAAGGGGTTCAAAGGTTTTCCAACGTTTTTTGGGGTCGCCCTCATAGGTGACCCATTTGTTGTAGTCGGGAGAATAGGGGTTTTCAACCCAATAGTCTTGATTCGTCGTTTGTCTATAAGGTATGGTGACATCATCCGGTTTCTTCCCTATACCAAATGCTGGGCCAAGAGTGAAGATGCCAGATGGAGATTGTTTGCTTCCTTCTTGTAAATGAGGGGTTATGCCGTTTTTACCGATCGCGGCAGGCATCGTGTAAACTTTTTTCCATGTTCCGTTTTGATAGATAAAAGCGGTCAGTCTGGCCCTAGAGCTTGTTGCAGAACGGGCGGTTACAACCATAACTTGAGAACTGTGATAGGTGGTTAAGGCTTTGTTTAATAACGGTTTGATAGAAGTACTGTTGGTCGATTGGGGATTCGGAGATAGGGCGGTTATAGAGAGTGCCATTGGTTTAGCACTTTTCACTTGATCCTCATTGGCGGGTTCAGTTCGACCACAAGTGCAGAGGTTAACAGCGGCCAATAGTAATAAGCTGATTTTTATCATGATGAGCTTCATCCTCTTCACCTCAATGGTTAGTTTAATAGAAGGTGGAAGAGATTATACAAACAAAAAGCAGGCCTAAAGACTTGAGCTTTAAAGAAAAGAAAAACCGGGCGTGATCACCCGGTTTTTCTTTTTACAGCTCATCAAACCCGTTATCAATTTGATTGGCCTTCGTATATTGTCGCGATTTTTGTTCGAAAAAGTCGCTTTTCCCAAGATCGACCTCTGCATAAGCTTTTATCCAGCGCATGGGGTTATGGGTGATCTCTGGATAAAGCTTCTGAGCGCCTAATTGTTGACATCTAGTATTGGCAGTGAACTTGATATAATCCGAAACGTCCTGAATGGATAATCCGCTAATGTGTGAACCGATTATCGTATTCGCCCATTCGATTTCAAGTTCTACTGCTTTTTTAAATGTAGTCTCTATAAATTGATAAAGCTCTACTGTATCATAGGCTGGATTTTCTTTTAAAACCTCTTTAAAGATACTGACAAACAGGCCGACATGAATCTGTTCGTCGCGGTTGATGTAATTGATCATAGTGCTCGTTGAGACCATTTTCTGATTTCGAGCTAAATGATAGAAGAAGGCAAACCCGCTATAAAAGAACAGCCCTTCTAGTATCACATCATAGACAATGGATTTGAGAAAATGCTCGATGGTAGGTTGTTCAACAAAAGCTTGATAGCCGCTGACAACGAAATCATTACGCTGTCGCAAAGTGGGTTCGGTTTTCCAAAAATCAAAAACACGATCCTGTTCAGCCTTATCCACTAAACTGCTTAACACATAACTGTAACTCTGATTATGGACGACTTCTTGAAAGGCCAAAACCACCATAAGGGCACTTAAGCTTGAATCGGTGAGGTAGTCGGCGGCTTTTCCGGCATAGTCGGTTTGAATGCTATCCAAGAGAGCAAGTAAGCCAATGATTTTAAGAAATGATTCCTGTTCTTCAGCAGTTAGTTGGGGAAATTGCTTTCTATCGCTCTGCATATTAATTTCAAAGGGTGTCCAAAAATTGGCCAGCATGGATTTGTAGCGATTATAAGCCCAAGGAAACCGTGTATCGTCCCAGTTTAAGACATTCGAGCTTTTCCCGTTTACAATTCCAGTCGATTGATTCGGAGCTTCCGGGTCCATTAGGCGTCGTTTCTTAAGTAAAGTAGTCATAATAGCCTCCTTTTTAAAATCAGCTTTCGCACCATTCGCAATTTTCGATTTCTGAAGAACTCGAGCGTGTATAGTAGGTTGTTTTCAAATGGTTTTTCCACGCCAATAAATGCAGGTCAAGCAGGTCTTTCGCTTTTATCGTGTTTTGCACGTAAAGGTTAAACGATAGGGCTTGATCTATATGTTGTTGACGGGCAGCCGTTTGTTTAATGCTCCATTTTTGGTCAATCAGGTGACCGATCGAGTTCATATAATAGTAATAAGTACGATGATCCAAATCGGGTGCTGTAACTGGTATTTTATAGTTTTTCTTTTCTTCAGAATAGAAGAGGTTAAATATTGGATCAATGCCAGAAGAGCTGCCGCCAATAATGGCCGTCGTTGAATTCGGAGCAACTGCCATTAAATAGCCGTTTCGGATTCCATTGATACGAACTTCTGCTTTTAATGCCTCCCAATCAAATCGACTGTTGTCGTTACAGTAACCGCGTTTGGTGAAATAGGCTCCTGTCTGCCAGTCTGAATGCTGAAAAGCGGGGTAAGGGGCTTTTTCCTTAGCCAATTCCATACTTGATTTAATTGTGTAATAAGCGATTTCTTCATAGAGCTCGTTGGCATAATCAACGGATTCGTCGCTTTCCCATAAGATTCCTTTGATTGCAAGTAAGTGTGCCCAGCCAAAGGTCCCTA
Organism: Pullulanibacillus sp. KACC 23026; assembly: GCF_029094525.1. Taxonomy (NCBI): domain Bacteria; kingdom Bacillati; phylum Bacillota; class Bacilli; order Caryophanales; family Sporolactobacillaceae; genus Pullulanibacillus; species Pullulanibacillus sp. KACC 23026. Next base: position 2,333,074 of record NZ_CP119107.1, read on the forward strand.
GCCCAATGGCACGGTATTTTTGATTGGTCAGTTGTGCTTGCAGAACAGGTAATCGGTTGATATCTATAACATTATCAAGCATTCGAACTTGTATAGAAATGAGGCGCTCCAACACATTTGCCTTAACGGCGCGGGCGAGACTGATGGAGCTTAGATTACATACAACGAAATCACCAGGCTCTTTCACCACCACAATTTTTCCTTCTTCAGTGACCAACTCCTCCGAAATTGTCGTCGGACTCATGTTTTGAGTGATTTCTGTGCAGAGATTGCTGCAGTAGATCATGCCGGAGTGCTGGTTGGCATTCATGCGATTGACTTCATCCCTGTAAAACATATAAGGAGTGCCGGTTTCAAGCTGACTGATCATGATTTTTTTCATGATTTCAATGGCTGGCAGTTGTTTTTTCGTTAATTCAGGGTGATTGACGCATTCCCAATATCTTGTTCTAAAAGACCCCTGACCCCGTTCTTCGTCATAAAAATCCTGTAATTTAAATCCCATCACTTTTTCAACCTGATGCGGGTCAAACAGATACCAATCTCCGCGTTTCTCCACCTGTTCCATGAAAAGGTCAGGCAAGCAAACACCTGTGAAGAGATCATGGGTCCTTTGCCGCTCATCGCCATTGTTTAATTTAGCATCTAAGAAGGCTAAAATATCCATGTGCCAGACATCGGTATAGACTGCAATGGCTCCCTGTCTCTGGCCAAGCTGATCGACATTGACCGCTATATCATTCAATTGTTTCATCCATGGGAGGATGCCAGAAGCCATCCCTTTATAGTTTTGAATGTCTGAGCCTGCCGATCGAATATTCCCGAGGTAGACTCCGAGACCTCCGCCATTTTTGGATAAACGGGCGACGTCCATATCGTTCATCATGATTCCATCTAAGCTGTCTTCAACGGAATCAATAAAGCATGAGCTTAACTGTCCTGTGCTTTTTCCTGCGTTTGCAAAAGTGGGGGTGGCCACTGTCATATACAAATTGGAAAGTGCCCAATACGCTTCTTTTATTAGAGAAAGCCGCTTGGACTTAGGTTCTTTCATCATCAATGTCATGGAGATGATCATAAATCGCTCTTGCGGCAGCTCGAAAACAGCTCCATCAAAATCCCGGCTTAAATAACGATCGGCTAATGTGCGTAAGCCGATATAATTAAACAATTTATCTTTATCGGGATTGATGAAAGTTTCCAATTCGTTCACTTCATCACGAGAATAGCATTCAATCAACTCTTTTTTATAAATGCCTAAGGATGATAATTGACTGATTAAGTGATAAAAAGAGCCATATTTAAGGGCAGGATCATAGCCTCTGTTAATGGCGGCCGATCGGTACAGATGGTCAAGATAGATTCTTGAGGCAAAGAAGGTCCAATCAGGCTGGTCAATGTCAATCCGTTCTAAGGACCTTAATATTAATTGATTAGTGACGGTGCCATGTTCAAATGAATGTTTTTCAGAAAGATCGCGTAACACGACATTTGTAAATTCCTGAAGATTAAGCTTAGGAAATTCTTCTCCAATTCTTTCAATCAACTCTCTTATTTGCACCTCATTCCATTCTTTGTTAAGAGAGTTCGGTAGATTTAGGGTCCTGTTCATTTTGCTTCCTCCTTTTCTAAATAAAAAACCACTCAGAGGATAACCTGAGTGGATAATATAAAAGGGAAGAAGCGTGCAATCGTTCAAACCTCTCATATTATCCTCTCAATCCTCGAAGAAGATAGTAACGGGTAATAAGGCAGGTCTCCTGACTTGTGATCTTCCTACTAAAAGCCCTTCCCATATAAAACAGTGGATTTGCTTCTTTCGTCACACTTACAGTTGCGAGGACAGTTCTGGATTTGCACCAGATTCCCTTTTCATCTATACAATAGACACCTTAAAACCAATATGTAGATGTTTTGGATTGAATACACAGCATATATTGTGCCGTTTGATCAATCTATCACTTAATGTATACCATTTGCAATAAAATGGCAAGCGAAACATGGGGACGGTTCTGCCGTTTCATTTTTTTACTAGAACCAATCGCCTTCCATTATAGAAATGGCAAACATTAGACTAGTTATATGTAGCACATGATTATGACTTTTTTGTGAGCGTTTCATAGTGTTCCTTTTTTTGTAACAGGGGAAATCATAGTCATAATAGCCTATTCATAGTAAGCTTACCTATACAAATTAAACACCTATGAAAGTTGATGATACGATGAACCTAAGACTGCAGAGATTTAGTCGATTTTCACTGATTGTGTTCGTTGGGCTTCTTTTGACCGCCTGTCAGATGTCCGACAGTTCTGCCTCTAAATCAGATCAACCCGCTCCTAAAACGATCCATAGTGGGAAGGTTGAGGTTGATATGGAGAATATGAACTTTACACCAAATGTGATCTATGTGACAAAAGGAACAACGATTACTTGGAAGAATAAAGACGCAACACCACACAATGTGACAAGCAACCAAGGACTCTTTCAATCCAAAACGATGTCCCAAGGAGATACGTTTTCTTATACATTCAAGAAGAATGGAACCTATACTTATAACTGCACCTTTCATCCGGGTATGAATGGGGAAGTTATTGTCACGGATAAAAAAGCTGATCAAACGTCCGCCGCCTCAACGGGAACGAAGAAAAGTGAAACAATTGCCCCATTAGGCACAGGGACGAGCGGTGAAGTCAAACAGGCTGATGACACTCGCTTACTCCCTTATAAAATGGAAAACGGGTATAAGGTCTTTCATTTAGATGCTAAGCCTGTTTATTGGGAAGTTAAGCCTGGGGATAAGGTGGAGGCTTGGGCATACAACGGAACGGTTCCTGGTCCGGAAATAAAAGTCAATCAAGGGGATAAAGTCAAAATTATCGTTAAGAATGATTTGCCTGAGGGAACCACGGTGCATTGGCATGGATTAGATGTTCCATTCAAACAAGATGGGACCGGTGGAATCAGCCAGCCAGATATTAAACCTGGCGAGTCGTGGACTTATAAGTTTACTGTGAATGCAAGCCCCGGTACTTACATGTACCACAGTCATCCCATGACGGATATGTTAAAACAAGAGCAAATGGGCTTGTTTGGTTCCTTTATTGTTGAACCAAAGGGGACAGGCTGGGAACAAGTCCATCCAGGCTATCAAGATGAATATACGGTCGTCGTCAATGATTCGCCTCAGTTTGGTTATACGATTAATGGGTTATCCTACCCGGCAACACCCGTCATGCCTGTAAAACTAGGTGATAAGGTCCTTGTTCATATCATTAATATTGGTTCGATGGTACATCCGATGCACTTACATGGAATGCATTTCCAAGAAATTAGTCAGGATGGTGTTCCTTTACCGGCGCCAATTACGATGGACACTCTATCAACATCGCCTGGGACAACCTATGACATCGCCTTTACGGCTGATCAGGTTGGGAAATGGCTCTTCCATTGCCATATTACCGATCACGTCGTCGATCAAAATGGAAATATGTCAGGCATGATTACGATGTTTGATGTGACAAAATAAGAATAGAGGCTGGGACAGAAATAGTTGACGAATAGAAAAAACCGAACTTATTCACAGATTTTAACGTGATGGGTTCGGTTTTTCATTTATAAGTTAAGTCATTTATGAAGCGTAGTTAAAATAAATTGCTTTCCGCGGGCGGCCTCCTCAGCAAGGAAAACGCTTGCTTGCGGGGGCTTCGGACACGTGCTGTTACCGCAGGAGTCTCCGTATATTGACTACGCTTCCGTTTGTTTCGGTACTTATAAACATTTAGTGTTCGGAATTTAAGTCTGTTCGTTTAGTTTTGTCCAATCCTCTTTCTAAATTATAAGAAAGTATAAAATTTTGCTAAAAGCGATTATGGATGATCGTATAAGAAAAATTTCGACTTTCACCATTAAGCCTCGGCGACTTCCTCTTATTGTGACTTTCTTAAAAGTCACAACAGTAGTCCTTTAGGGAAAGACGAGTTTTTCTAATAAATTCATAAAACTTGAACATTTTAACGGACTACTTTATCCTTAGTTTAAAAGTTTAACAAAGTGGTTTTCATTAGCTCCCTTGCTATTATGATTTTTTAAGGGAGACTGCTCTGTATAGCTTTTATCAATAAGTTTACTTAGGTGTGGAGGGGTTCTGATGACAAAAGTTGTGGTAACAGGTGGTAGCGGGTTACTTGGTCGAGATGTGATTAAAGAATTTTTGGAGCATGGCTATGAAGTGGTCAATGCTGACTTAAACCATCCAAAAGAGAAGCTTTGTCCAACGGTCATCACGAATCTCACTAATTTAGGTGAAGTATACGGGGTATTAGCGGGAGCGGATGCCGTTGTCCATCTTGCTGCTATTCCAGTGGCATACTCTCATCCAAACGAGGTCACGTTTCAGAACAATGTCATGTCAACCTATAACATTTTAGAAGCGGCAGCCGGATTAGGGATTAAGAAAGCGGTGATCTCTTCTAGTGAGTCTTCTTATGGAATTTGTTTTTCCAAACAGAATCTGGGGCCGCAATATGTGCCAATGGATGAGGCGCATCCACAGCTTCCTGAGGACAGTTATGGACTTTCAAAAATAGTCAACGAAAAGACGGCTGATATGATTCACCAGAGAACGGGCATGCAGGTGGTGGCTTTTCGATTAGGTAATGTCATCTCGCCTGAAAAGTATTCAAATTTTCCTGGCTTTATCCATGATCCTGAACAAAGAAAAACGATTTTATGGAGCTATATCGATACAAGAGATGCGGCATCTGCCTATCGCTTAGCGGTTGAAGCAGAGGGTCTGGGTTCCGTTGCTCTTAACATTGCCGCTGATGAAACGAGCATGGCTATCGAGAGTAAGCAGCTCATGGAAACATGTTTTCCAAACGTAAAGGATTTTCGTAAGGACTTAACCGGATTTGTGTCCTTATTAAACAATGAAAAAGCTAAGAAGCTGTTGAATTGGCAACCTGTTCATCAGTGGAGAAATTATGTGGACTGTTAATGGGAAAGCTATTATTTAGGAGGGATTTTATGATTAAAAACTTACAAAGTACGACAACCTTACATAACGGGGTAAAAATGCCTTGGCTTGGCTTAGGGGTTTTCAAAGTAGAAGATGGAACAGAGGTTGTAAACTCAGTGAAAGCCGCCATCGAAGCAGGTTACCGCAGTATCGATACAGCTGCTATCTATGGGAATGAAGCAGGCGTTGGACAAGCGATTGCTGAAGCGAATGTTCCACGAGAAGATCTATTTATAACAACGAAGCTTTGGAATTCCAATCAAGGCTATGACGAAGCACTGGCTGCTTTTGATGAAAGCCTAGAAAAATTAGGAATCGATTATTTAGATCTTTATCTGATCCATTGGCCTGTTCCTGCACAAGGAAAGTTCGTCGATTCTTGGAAAGCGCTCGAAAAGCTTTATAAGGATGGACGTGTACGCGCGATCGGCGTCAGTAATTTCAAGGAGCATTATCTTCAACAGCTTATCGATCAATGTGAAATCGTACCAATGGTGAATCAAGTGGAATACCATCCGCGTTTTAATCAAGCCGAATTACATGACTTCTGCAAAAAACACCAGATTCAGCTTGAAGCATGGTCACCACTAATGCAAGGCGGGCTGTTAGATAATCCAACCCTCATTGAAATTGGGAAGAAGTATGGGAAATCCCCGGCACAAGTGATCCTGCGCTGGGACCTACAGACAGAAGTCGTGACCATTCCAAAATCAATAAAACCTCATCGTATTATTGAAAATGCAGATGTCTTCGATTTTGAACTTTCCGAAGAGGATATGGCTAACATCGCAAGTCTCAACCAAAACGCACGCCAATTTGCCGATCCGGACGACTTTAATCGGGTATAAAGAGAGACCTGTTACCTTTCTAAGAACATATGAGAATTTTTCACCACCGTTTCTTTTGGAATGGTGGTTTTCTCATTTTCCGAGAGAACCCCTTTCACTTTTAACAGGTTAATCATCTAAGATAACGGAGACATCCGTCTGTAAAAAAGGGGGTGACTGCCGTTATCCTTTAGTGGAAGTTTAGTTCCTCTAAAATAAACAGCTTTTCGAGTCATATACTCTGTTATAAGATCTGTCATCTGTTTTGCCAACAGCCTGTCATTTGTTAGACTCACGCACTCACTTAACTGATCAGATGTGCAAATTTTAACATTTTTTAAAACGCCCCCCATAAATTATAGTGAGTATTGCGAAAAATTATAAAAAGGGAGGGAAAGCGCTATTATTTAAGACTCTTAAAAATACCTTTCGCTACTGGTCCTGTCAAAGCTTTCATTCTTCTTTGTAAAAGGTCTGTCAATAAACAGATTGTCCGTTCCAAAATAAAAGGGAGGTAAGTTCTTTTATGGACAAATTGGAAGCGATTTCAAGCGGAGAGAGACGTGTCAAAAGGTACAGCCGGAAACGATTTTGGGGAGCCTTAATTTCTGGATTTCTATTCCTTGGTGTAATTGTTGGTGTGTTCGGGTTAACGGGGAAGGCTTATGCTTTACCTATGGCTGGGGTCGGGAATTTTACAGTGTCCTTTGATAAACTTGTTGGAAGCGGATACACTTTCTATCCTAAGCTTGGCGAGACAGGCACGTCTTCATCTGCACCACTAGGCAGGAACAAGATTGATCAGTTAACCGTTTATGGGTTGAAGATCTCAAAGACGCTAAAGCTCCCTACAGGCCAAACAATAGAGTTGGATATTACCGCTTCTAAACCAGTACAAATTAAAGGACTTATCCAAGATGCGAGCCTATTGAATGGAGATGCCTCGTTCTCTCAACTGGCTCTACAAGAGCATAACACCACGGATTGGACAAAAGAGTTTACCCAATCAGCATCCCAAATAACCCTTCAACATGCCTCTCTTGTTACCGATTATTTATACCAAGACCAGGTCACTCTCAATGGAATGACGCTTTCTATTCATAAAGTCCAATAGGAGGGAAGTCCATGTCAAATGAGTACCAGGAAAGTCAGATAAGTTGGATAAAAAAACGCCCTTTTAAAGGATCCCTTCTCCTGTTTTTATCTGGGCTGATCATTTTATTTATTCCCATCAGTATGATCCCAGTGGCGTTAATGCCTGGCAGTTTCTCGATTTTAGGCATTGTCTTTGGCGGATTGGTTGTCCTTTTAGGGATACTTGGATTCACCTTCCCCGACCAAAGTTCAATCATCGGCGTGTTAGCCATTTTCTTTGCCTGTTTATCACTAATTGGAGCTCTTGGCGGTTTTTTAATTGGAACATTGCTGGGCATTATAGGAGGAGCCTACTGTTTTGCATGGAAGGCACCTGCCAATCCTGATCCTGCTCCAAGGAAACAAAGGAAGGTTTCCTAAAATGAAAAAGAGTAAGCGACGGCTGCTTATTTTTATGAAACTATTCCTTGGAATTCTTTTACTAGTGGGTGTTGATGCGATTCCTGCTTTTGCGAAGCCGTTAGACTCTGAACGATTTATCATAGAAGCCCAAGCGATTCAAGGTGTGCTGCTGCCGCCAGAAATTGTTTTTTTGAATACGGATACAACCCATCCGGTTCCGGCGGTTGTTTTTCATTATCAATCAGCCACGATAACGGGGATGACCTTAGTTAAACAGCTTAATACTGAAAAAGGCTCCATGTATATACAAACCAAGGCCGAAAAACCAATTCACGTGAAGGACTTAAAAGTGGTTGCGACCTCCTTTTCTTTTGGAGGGGCTTGTCTTGATTCAAAGGATCTAAGTCAGGCGATCGAAATGCGAGACGTCAAGATGGCGGCAACTGAAATGACCACAGCCGAAATGGATTCACAAGGTCTTCAATTACTGACAGGATCTGGACAGTCAACCATTCAACCACCCTCACTCCCTAATTTTTTACAAGGAATTATGAATGAGAGTTCACTCAGTGCCATGAAACAATCTGCAAAACATTTAGATCTCGATAGCCTATTGTTTAAGTGTACTGCAACCTCTCAACCGTCATCCAAAACGACTTTAGGTCCAACCACCTCAACACTTAAGAAAGATTTAGGCAATGTCGCGAGTGATCCGATTAAAAAAATTGCAAAGGATACATCTAAGATAACGGATAGTTTAGGCAGTAAAGACAGGGGAACAAAAGGGTTGACCGCCCCGGTGAAAAAGGCAACGGATCCGGTTAAGAAGGTAATTGATCCGATCAAAAAGGCGACGGACCCGGTCAAGAAGGTAACAGATCCGGTCAAGAAGACAACAGATATTATTAAGAAAACAACGGATCCAATCAAAAAGACAACCGATACAGTGACTCAACCCATTAAAAAAATCGTTTCAAGTCCACTTCCTTCTACCGTTACAACCATTGTAAAAAAGCCAATTCAGGCAGTTACGAAACAGGCGGCCACTACTGTGACGAAAAGTGTCCATACAACAACAACCCTAGTCAATAAAGGGGTTAAAACGACAGCGCAGATCACGAATACTGCCTCTAAAGCGACAATAGAACTGCTGCAAAACCAACTATCGGATGGACTGAACAAGACGGATCAATTACAATCAGACATTGATAGTCTACAAGGATCCGTTAATCAGCTTTCAGAGTCCCTGCTTAGTGTTCAATCACTGCTCAGCAATCCGCTAAAGCTACTTCTTGTGAATCAACAACTCACACAGCTTGAAGATCAAACCAATCAAATGCAAACTAAGAAACAAAATTTAATCACACAACTAGAGGATTTAGAGAAGTGTCGAAAGGCATTACAAGCAAAAATTGATTCCGCACAGATAGACCCAGAGTTCAGTACAAAGGATTGGGAAAATAAGTTATCAAAAGAAAAGAAAACACTTTCAAGCCTAGGTGATAACTTGCAGCATATTTCCACACAGCTCGATCAATTATTAAATTGAAAGTCAAATTTTTCGAGGCAGACAAGAGTCTGTCTCTTTTTGTACTATCAGAAAGTATAAACTTTCGCGTTCGCGATTATGGAGGATAGTATAAGAAAAACTAAGGCTTTCGCCAGGACTAGATGATAAGCCTTAGTTTTTCTAACTGATAACGAATGTGAAGTGTTCGTCGTTGATGTGCTATTATTAATTAACGGAGTGTTAAAGAGAAAAAATTTGAGAACAGATAGGTGGGACCCTTAATGAAAATCATTTGTTTTGGGGACAGTTTGACACGTGGCGTTACTTTTGTGAAAGGCCGTTTAAGAATTATAAAAGAGAATTACCCGGCCGTTTTACAAAGTTTTTTTGGGGAGGCCCAAAACGAAGAAGTCCTGGTAGTAAATAAGGGAGTTTTTAACGATAATTCAGATCTTTTGCTGGAACGCTTGGAAAAAGATGTTGTGGCAGAGCGGCCAGATGCAGCGATAATTGCAATAGGGGGGAATGATTGTGATTTCCGCTGGGAAGAGGTCGCCAAGCATCCGGATAGGGATCATCAGGCGATTGTTCCACTAACAAACTATTTAGAAAATGTGAGCACATTGATTTTTCGCCTTAAGCAGGCTGGCATTCAGCCGATGATGACAACTATGCCTCCATTAGACCCCGTTCGCTATTACAGAACAATATCGGAACGGACAAGCACGGCTATTAGTCATTGGATCAGTAAGGTAGGAGGAATTGAGCATTGGCATGGGAATTATAATCGCCAATTAACTAAACTTTTGGAGGAATTGGCCATCCCAAAAATTGACGTGAGGTCCGCGATCAAACAAGCCGGTGATTTGTCTGAACTTTTAAGCGATGATGGGATTCATTTAACAAAGCAAGGTTATAATGTTTTTAGTAAAGCGGTATACGAGAAACTGAATCAAGTTTTTTCTAGGGTTTAATGAATCAAAATAGAAAGACAAGAAAGGTGTCTAGATGCTGACTTTTTATAAAAGATATGCTAGGACGGTTTTTGATTTAGTAGTCCTTGCGATTACCATCTATTTATTTATGTGGATTGGCAGCTTTTTATTTAAGTTGGCCACTCCGGTCATATTCGGGATCATTATTTATTACATAAACAAGCCGTTTATCCGTTTCTTAAGCAATAGAGGCGTAAGCCGGCCTATTTCAAGTCTGATATCAATTGGGTTATTTGCTTTAATTCTGATAGCCCTTTTCGCCACTATTGTTCTTGTTATCGTTGATCAAATTCTGCATCTGTCACATAAAATACCGCAATACGCTGATCTTTTTAATCATCACTTTGCTGATAATTTATCAGCGGTTGAAACGCGGGTGAACGGGCTGTCTCCGGATACCATTAACTCCATCAAGTCGGAATTCGCCAATATCGCGAAAAATGCAGCCACTTTCTTTTCCAATATGCTGTTATCACTTTTTCACTACGTTTCCCATAAATTAAAGTTGGTTATTGATTTTATTTTGGGGATTGTACTTGCCTATTTCCTGAGCTTAGATGTGAAAAGTTTTGAAAATAAAGTTCCAAAGACATTTAAAAAGATGGGTGCGTTTCTCAGAAATAATGTGCTGATCGGCATTGCCGGTTATTTAAAAGCTCAATTAAAACTGATTACGATAACCTTCTTAATCGTGGTCCTCTCATTAATTCTTATAAACTTTTTCATCACACCGGTTAAAAATATGATTTCGGTATCGGTATTGGCCGGTATTTTCGATATCTTACCGCTTCTCGGTGTTTCAACTTTGTTTGTTCCTTGGATTATTTATTCGTTTGTGGTTGGGAATCACTTGTTAGCGGTCTGTTTAATTGTTGTACTCGTCATTGTTATTGTCACCCGACATATTTTAGAGCCTAAGATTGCAGGGGATTCCCTCGGAGTGTCTGCTTTTATTATGCTTTCTAGCATGATTATTTCCGAATCCATTTTCGGTGTTGTCGGTATTTTCTTATCACCGATCTTGATCATCTTGATTAAATCCCTTTATCAGCAAGGGCACCTGCAAAAATGGATCCATGTACCGGAAGATGAGTTTTAATGGAAACAACAAACAGCATGAGGAGTGGTTTCACCGGCTAGATTTGCTTTTTTGACTATAGATTAAGCGGCTAAATGCGTTAAGACATTGGGCAATATATAGTTGGCATTTAATGGTGTTTAACTATATATTGCACATCCAATGATTGGAAAAGGTATGATGTAAGGGATTAATCATATAATAATTATAAAACTATAAATCTTCTAAGCATAGTGCTATACTATGATTTAGGTTATAATTGGGGCAGAATAGGGGTGCAGTTAGGTTAAAGACTTGGCTTGCTGAACGCCTAAGCAGAGGCTCCTGCATTTTTCTGCTAATCATCGATATAAGGATATGGTAAACATGAGCAGCGAACAAACTAGAACAGATGTAATCTTAATTGGTGCCGGAATTATGAGTGCGACTTTGGGGACACTTTTAAAGGAATTAGTTCCGGATTGGAAAATTTCAGTATTTGAGAAGCTTCCAAAAGCAGGTGAGGAAAGCTCAAATGAATGGAATAACGCAGGAACAGGCCATTCAGCGCTTTGCGAGCTCAACTATACCGTCGAAAAACCGGATGGATCTGTGGATATCAGTAAAGCAATTAACATCAATGAACAGTTCCAGGTTTCTAGACAGTTCTGGTCATATCTTGTAAATAGCAACTTGATTAGTAATCCAGAAGAGTTTATCAGGCCATTACCTCATATGAGCTACGTTTTCGGAGATGAAAACGTAACCTTTTTGAAAAAGAGGTTTGAAGCTTTAACAGCGAGTCCTTTGTTTGAAGGAATGGAATTTTCGGATGATCCAGAAAAGCTCAAGGAATGGATCCCGCTTATGATGAAAAATCGGACTTTTAATGAGGCGATCGCCGCCACCAAAATCGACTCCGGAACAGATGTCAATTTTGGTGCTTTAACACGTATGCTTTTTGATCATTTAGAGAGAAAAGATGTAGAGATTAACTATAATCATAGTGTCAAGAATATTAAACGGACGAGCGATGGACGCTGGGAATTAAAAGTTAAGGATCTTAATACCGGTGCTGTCGAACGTCATACGGCCAAATTTGTCTTCATCGGTGCTGGTGGTGGAAGCTTGCACATTCTTCAAAAATCAGGTATTCCTGAAGGCAAGCATATCGGTGGCTTCCCGGTCAGTGGAATCTTTATGGTATGTAAGAATCCGGAAGTCATTGAGCAGCATCATGCCAAAGTGTATGGCAAAGCGTCGGTTGGGGCTCCGCCAATGTCTGTTCCGCATCTGGACACACGATTTATTGATAACAAAAAATCATTGCTATTTGGACCGTTTGCCGGTTTCTCACCTAAGTTTTTGAAAACGGGGTCTATGTTTGATTTGATCACTTCCGTCAAACCGCATAATCTTCTAACTTTGCTTGCAGCTGGTGTCAAAGAGATGGCTTTGACCAAATACTTGATTCAACAGCTTATGTTATCTAAAGAACAGCGCATGGAAGAACTGCGTGTCTTTATTCCCGATGCTAAAAGTGAGGATTGGGATTTAGTGGTGGCTGGCCAACGCGTACAAGTCATCAAAGATACGGTTGACGGCGGGAAGGGAACCCTTCAATTTGGGACAGAGGTAGTAAGTGCTGCTGATGGCTCGATTGCTGCACTGCTTGGGGCATCACCTGGTGCTTCTACAGCCGTTCACGTCATGCTTCAGGTCCTAAAAAAATGTTTCCCAGAGCATTTAAACGAGTGGGAACCAAAATTAAAAGAAATGATCCCTTCCTATGGTCTCTCTTTAGAGGAGAACCCAGAGCTTTACCATGAGATCTTCGCTTCTACAGCTGAGACTCTCGGGTTAAATGAAAACAATTTAGTAGCAGAAGAACATGTCTCGAAATGAATTTTAAAAAAGAGGACCTCTCACTAAAAGGGTGAGAAGTCTTCTTGCTTCTGTTTTTTTAGAAAGAAACTAAAACGTTACTCATTTTCTTTCTAGAGTATTAAAATTGACTTTTTCTGTTAATAAGAGTAAATTATTTTATGGATATTAGTTCTAATAGGCGGGTGTGGCGGAATTGGCAGACGCGCTAGATTCAGGTTCTAGTGGTAGAAATACCGTGGGGGTTCAAGTCCCTTCATCCGCACTACAATTATGTTTGACAGTTAAATATAAATGATTTACAAGCATCCTCTTTAGAGTCTAGTGCTGATTAACTAGATTCTAAGGAGGATTTTTTATGGTTAGAAAAACAAAAAGGGTGGAAGTGAAGACAGAGCTAGCGTGCACGCTTTCTTAACTTCCATTTTATTGAAGCTAAAAAATGAGAGTAATAAAAAAGGAAATACGAATAAACATATATTATATATAATTCAATTGAACAATGTGAGTTTCGTTTGGTAAAGGTTTTGCGTAAACGCTACCAAAGAGTGGAGGAGAGTAAGGATGGGCGCAACGAAGAGGAAAATGGTGATTGTTTCACTGCTGTGCGGGCTGGGTTACATGATGTATTCTGTAGATCGTATGGTTATGTCATCGACGGTAGGGATGGTTGCAAAGCAATTCGGTTTAAACAAAGCGCAATCGGGTCTTGTTCTAAGTTCATTCTTTTATGGCTTCATTGCATTACTATTTATCGGTGGGCTTCTATCGGATAAATGGACAGGAAAACCGGTTGTGATCGCAGGACTTGTGTTATTTTCTTTTGCGACGGGAATGACCGGCTTAGCCACTGGACTAACTTCTATGCTGATCTATAGGATCATCACTGGGTTAGGAGAAGGCGCATTCTGGTCAGCTGCTACATTGGAAGTTGCTAATGTGACATCACAACAACAACGAACAAAGATCATGTCGCTTTATTGGTCAGGTTACCCAATCGGTGGATTTATAGGAACTTTTCTTGGCGCCAACTTAGCGCCTATTTGGGGATGGCAGGCTTCATTCTTTGTGGCTTGCGTATTAGGACTCGTCATTGCTTTATTATATGGAATTATGGTTAAACACGATAAGCAAGAACTGGCTAGTGCTGCAAAATTAGCAACAGAAAGAAAAAACGAAGAAAAAGTCTCTGTCTGGCAAGTTTTGAGATACCCTTCCGTTTGGATGCTGTCGATCTATTACCTTGTCCTGCTTTCAGGATGGTGGATTCTGCTTCTTTGGGCACCGACATTCTTAGGCAACGTGAAACAGATGGGGGCTGCTGAAGGCGGAACAATCGCCAGTTTTCTTGGGATTTCTGGAGCAGTAGGTGGATATATATTAGGAGTCCTTTGCGATAAGGGGAATCTCTCACGCAAGAAATCCATCCTTTTGTGGATTACATTTGTAAGCGGTATCTTGATGGCACTTCTAGCTTTATCACTTCCAACTTGGCTGACCATTATTCTTATATTCGCTCTTGGATTTTTCGGTTACCCAATCACACCGGTTATTTTGTCGATTACGTCCCAAGTGGTTCCGAAAGAAATGGTGGGGACTGCAACAGGACCTGTTATGAATATCGGAATGATCGCTGGAGGCGTTTCACCGGTTTTAGCAGGTGCCTTCTCCGATAAATACGGTATGACTCAAGTGTGGTGGATCGCAGGGATCGTCATGATCATTAGTTGCGTTTTCCTTTTCTTTAAAGTGGAAGAACAAGTAAACTAAACTGAAAAAGGGACCTTATGGTCATCTATAACGGATTCTCGTTCAGGTGGAAATGCAGATCCAACAGTCATGACTATGAAAATAATAAACGATCAAACATATACTGAATGGTGATCTTTAGTTTAAGAAGGAAGAAATATTAATTGGTGATCAAAAGCGTTTTTTAATAAAATTGGTTTATGGTTTTGTAATGACGAATTGGTAGTTATGACAACTTATGACCATTACTTTAGAGAAGCTTTTTATGCAGTTAAGAAAGGTGCGAAAAGCTGGAAAAAGAAATATTAGAATATGCAATTACCTATAAACATAAAAGGCGGATTTGCAGTAGAAAATCAATAAAGTTTGTTGGACGACGTACTTAGGAAAGATTTAATTAAGGAGCTATTACAATGAAGGAAATGGAATTAATTATAAACCTGATGAAAATGAAAAGGGATTTGAGCCCTGCCATAATATCACCGCCAATCCCTCTGCTTCTTACAATTAGACCAAAAACAGGCCCTTTTATCTCGACAATTTTGTAACCTTTGATGTTTTCTGTTGTAACGACTATCACATGAATGGCCTCCCTTTAAAAATTATATACAACGATTATTTGGGAACAACTATATTCGCCAAAGAAATCCGGCTATTAAAGGCCTTCTAACCCTATACAGAAAAAATCCAGTTCGCAATGTCCGCTATCACTTGATGATCCATATGTTGGGCAACCTTATACTCTTTTTTAGCTTTTCGAACTTCGCCATAAACAGATGGCATAAAGGCATGGTTCAAGTTTGGATAAAGTTTAAACGTCACATTCGATTTGTCTTCCAATAACTTTCTATAACCATTAAAATCTTTTTCCACTGAGACTTGAAAATCCTTTTCCCCTTGCAAGATCAATAGGGGTTTAGTCAAGACCTCCAGATAATCGGTTGAAGGGTGTTCACCCATTTCTTTTAAGTAGAAGGCTTTAACATATTTTCCTAAAACACGAGTTGATTTTGCTTCTTCATTACTTAATTGGTAGATGTTAGCCAATTTTGAAGACAGGGCGGCAACTTGTTTCCTTCCAATCCATTTCAAAAACGTGTTCAGCGATTTTAAAACCGCTTCATTTTGGTCCATAATAATTTCTTCAAATTTACGTGGAGACCCGGCCATGATAATGATTCCTGTAAAATGACCGCCCTCTGCATCAATCCGCGGGGCTAACATTCCGCCTAAGCTATGACCAATAATAAAGAGTTTGTTTGAATCAATTCGTGAATCGTTTCGCAAAAAGTTAGCTGCAAGGATCGCATCTTCAATGGTTTCTTCTTTGACAGATAATGAGCGATCATTTCTCATTTCTTTGCCATATACGAATGTTCTCTTATCATATCTCAATACCGCAATTCCTTTTTGCGACAACCCTTCAGCAAGGTCTTTAAAAGGAGCAATATTCCCAATTTGTTCATCCATATTCGTCGGACCAGAACCGTGAACTAAGACAACGGCAGGAACCAAGCCATCCATTCTTTTTGGGAGCGTTAATCGTCCATTAAGAGGAAAGTTGGTTGCTTCTCCAATTATAATTTTCTCGTCAGTCATGATCGTTACCTCCTCAAATTCCTAACAAGGGATTAGTTGCTATAAATTAGAAAACCGCATTCGCAACCACACATATTTCTCAGACTATTCTTTTATAAAATCTCGATTTAATTTCTCGATAATTTGTTTGTATTTCCGCTCATTGTGCAAAGAAATGAATGCAGGATTTTCAACAACACTTTGCAGGATGCTTTTTCGTATCGTTTTCTCATCTCGCGGAGCTTCAATGTCATAATCCTTCAACCAATTATCAATACGGTCAAAAAAAGAGTCTCCTTTTAATTCGTAGGGCAGAAGAGATGTTGTACAAATACAGACGTATTTTTCTAGCATTTCCAGTGCTTTTTCTTGGTTGTTTTGAATGCTGTAACCTTGTGCGGCAGCCAAATAAAGCAGGCACGTTATATTAGGATCCAGCTTTTCAACTTCAAAGACTTTAGTTATTTGAAGAAACCGATCAAGCGCTTGTTCAAATTTGCTAGGTTTGTCAGCAATCAATAGTAAATAAGACTGAGCTGGACCAAGAATACCACGCAGATGATGATAAAGGCCCACTTGTATAACTTCTTTTGCCTTCTCACTATTGCCAGTCATTTGATAGGCTTTAGAAAGCAAAAAGTGATCGCTGATTGGCGGTTTCAGTGTTTCATCAAGCAGTTCAATTGCTTCCAATGGTTGATTTAAGATGATATGACAAATTGTTTCAAATGAATTAGCTTGTTTCGTGATCCAAATGTCATCACATTCTTTTTTTATTCGTCGGCACAAATCGATCGTTTCTTGTAATAGGGCTTCCTGTTTTTCTTTATCCTTTGCAAGCATATAATGATTCACAAATAGTTTAGCTATTTGAAGCAATAGGGGAAAACAGGCGTAATACTTTTTTATTAGTTTACGGCATTCAATGAGAACTTCGTTAAAAGTCTTATGGCTAAACTCCGATGCGAGATGGTGATACGTTTTCTTTATCGTTTCTTTAGTCATTTGCGGCGAATAACCAATAAGTTCATCAATACTAATGTTAAAAAAGGAGGATAATTGTGGAAGCAAAGTGATGTCCGGATAGCTTTTATCAGTTTCCCATTTTGAGACAGAAGCTTTTGTCACACCGATATACTCAGCCAGCTGATCTTGAGTGATCCCTTTTTCGTTCCTCTTTGCTGAAATCACCTTTGCAATATTAATATCCTTCAACATCATTTCACCCCTTTAATTTAATTAAAGGGTATTTAACCTATAATATCAATGGACTTACACGATATTTCGGTTGATAATATCAACCGTTAGGAAACAATGGCTATGTTTTTCGAGAAAAATCAAGAATTAAGAAAGCACTCATAGAATGGGTTATTAAGCATTCTAAGATCATTTACTTAACTAACCGGCAGTGTATAATCAATAAAATTGAAGAGACGCTTTTATGATAGTTTAACTTTTAAAAGGAAAATAATGATATGCTAAAAAACAGAGAATGTTCCATTACTTCATATTGGTTTTAAGTTTAGAAGGAACGAGAAGAAATTCGCTTGTTATAGATGGTCGAACATTTAATGAGTATTATATGTCAAAACTATTGTAAAAATTTTAATTCTGTTAAAGAGGGCGAATGTTCAAGAAAAAAATTGCTAATCTGTGAAAAAAGCTTTGAGAACCAAAGCTAGGGGGTAATAGGGTGCTAAAAATTTCAGGTGTTTCGAAGCGTTTTGGCGAGAAGGTGGCAGTGGATGATCTCGATATGACCGTCATGGATGGCGAGGTGATGGGGCTTATCGGGCAAAATGGAGCGGGCAAGACCACGACTTTTCGGATGATCCTCAACTTTATCAAAGCAGACAGCGGCAGTATAAGCTGGAACGGGGCGCCTATCACTCAGGCGTTTAAGAAGAAAATCGGTTTTCTGCCAGAGGAACGCGGACTTTACCAGAAAATGACGGTTGAGGATCAGGTTGTCTATTTTGCGGAGCTGCACGGAATGAAGCGGGCAGATGCGCGGACGAAGCTCAATCAATGGCTGACACGGCTTGAGGTCGTGGGGAAAGCGACAGATAAGGTGCAGGCGCTCTCCAAGGGTAACGCCCAGAAGGTTCAGTTCATTGCGACACTAATCCACGAACCGGAGTTTTTGATTTTGGATGAGCCTTTTACGGGGCTTGACCCAGTCAATACCGAACTCCTTCGCAATGAAATTAAGCGGATAAAGGAGCAGGGAGCGGTGGTTATCTTCTCCAATCACAATATGAGCGATGTGGAGCTTCTTTCGGATAATTTGACGATGTTGAAAAATGGTAAAACTGTGCTGCAAGGAGGCGTACAAGCTATTCGCGAGTCCTATGGTCGCACGCGAATTTTTCTGCAATCGGATATTACTGATGAGGAACTACGCGGTTTTGCAGGCGTGCAGTCAATCAAAAAGCAAGCGGGAGGTCGTGTGGTGCAAGTCACTGACGAGGCGGTCGGGCACGAGATTTTCAAGCGTGTGAGTGCATCTGGTTACGTGCAAGCCTTTATGCAGGCGCCGCCGACATTGGATGAAATCTTTCGGATGAAGGTTGAACACGACCAGAGCGTTCAACCTTCGGGTAACGTGAGCGCGGGAGGTGGCAACTAATGGATCAACTCTGGCTTGTAGCCAAAAATGCTTATCTGAAGCGGCTGAAGTCCTTTAGCTTTTGGGCGTTGGTCATTGGGCCGCTCCTTGTGCCTATCATCGCCATCGGAATCTCCTATCTGAATGTCAATCGCGACACACCGAAGCTTGCTGTGGTGAATGAACCCTCTCTAGAGCAGGCTCTGAAGCAGGAGAAGTCAATTGATGCGACGATTTCTGAGGTTGCAAGTAAGTCTGAGGCACAAAAGCAGCTCCATAATCATGATATTGATGCTTTTCTTACCTTTGATAACAGTACGGAGAAGTTTCAACTGATAGCAACGTCAAAGACGGAAGGGAAAATCGATGAAACGAGTGTTCGGACGGCACTGACACAGCTCTTGATTGAGAAGCGTGCGGCGCAGATGCATCTGACGAGTGCCGAAGTCGCAACCCTTTTGCAGCCTGCTCAACTCTCGATTGTCACGCAAAATGCAGCTGAAACAACGCTTAGTGAAACACAGATTGGGGCTAATAGCCACCTTGCGATTTTCACTGTCATTGTTATCTTTATTTTCCTGACCCTCTACACAGGCGTCATTTCGCAGGAAATCGCAAATGAGAAGTCGAATCGTATCATGGAAATCTTACTTGCCGTGACGTCGAGCCGCGTGCAGTATTATGGCAAGACGCTTGGCGTGATGCTGCTCGCGCTTACACATATCGCGATTTATGCGATCGGCGGAACGGCACTCTACTTTGGCTTTAGAGGCAATAGTGTCGTCAAGCAGGTGACCTCGATGTTGGCGGGGTTGAATACAGGCTTTCTAATTTTTATTGCCTTGATGACCATTATCGCGGTAGTGGGCTTCCTGCTGCTGGCGTCCATCATTGCCTCGCTTGTCAACGACCAGAGTCAAGCTCAGCAAGCCACACAGCCTGTCGTTTTTTTAAGCATGATTGGTTATATTTCAAGCTTTGCGCTGGCTTCGAATCCGAGTAATGTCGTCTTACAAGTCATGTCCTTCATTCCCTTTCTCTCGCCGACCATGATGCCGACACGCTTCGCCAATCTGTCTGTCGGAGCGGGTGAGGCTTGGATAGCGCTTTTGCTGCAGGTCATCGCTGTGGGATTGGTTGCCTATTTCGGTGAACGCGTATATTCACGCAATGTCCTGTCTTATAGCGAAGGTAACCTTATTCGGCAGCTTTTCCGTAATATTCGCTGGGAAAGACAGGGTTCAACTGCTCAAGCCCCAACGCAAGAGACGAAAAGCGGCCGACGACGGAGCCTCAATCAGCGGCTCGGTATACGCAATCGGCTGATCATTGCCGGAATTATCATCATCGTGGTTTTAATCCGTTTATACCTGAAAAGCAGAAGTTAAACGGTTACGACTTCAATAATAGATCTAACCACTTTAGACGACAACGATTTTAGTTGTCGTCTTTTTTATCCTTTAAGAAATTGGCAATACTACTAGAAACAGTATATAAAAGGCACTATTCTATTGGAGGAAGTCATGAAAAAGACGATTGCTGATTTGCTTATTGAATCACTTGTAAAAGCCGGAGTTAAGCGGATTTATGGAATTGTTGGGGATTCTTTGAATGCCGTTTTGGATGCTATCAGACGTTCTGAAAAAATTCAATGGATCGGAGTCAGACACGAAGAAGTAGCCGCTTTTGCTGCCGGCTCAGATGCTTTATTAACGGACAGTATCGCTGTTTGCGCAGGAAGCAGCGGTCCTGGGAATCTTCATTTAATTAATGGTTTATACGATTGTCACAGGAGCCGCATTCCTGTATTAGCGATTGCTGCCCATATTCCAAGTCATGAAATTGGCGGAGGTTATTTCCAGCAGACTCGTCCAGAGGAGCTTTTTAGACAATGCAGCTGTTTCAGTGAGACGGTTACCCGGCCTGAACAAATGCCTCGAATGGTCACGCTTGCTTTACAACACTCAATCGCCCAACAAGATGTATCGGTCCTTGTACTTCCAGGAGATGTGGCTGCCTTAACGGATGAGGAGTCCGTTCCAGAACAAGTCATTCACGTGTCAAAACCGGTGATTCGTCCACCAGAGAAAGAATTAAAACAGCTTGCCGACTTTCTCAATAAAGGAAAACGAATCACCTTGCTTTGCGGTGCGGGCTGTGAAGGGGCGCATTCGCAATTAATGACTCTATGCGATCGATTAAAATCGCCAATGGTCATTGCGCTCAGAGGAAAAGAGTTTCTAGAATATGATAATCCTTATTCAGTCGGTCTAACAGGGTTAATTGGCTATTCTTCAGGTTATCATGCCATGATGGATTGTGATGTTCTGTTAATGCTGGGAACTGATTTTCCGTATCGTCAGTTTTTCCCTAAGGACGCCGACATTCTTCAAGTCGATATACGGCCGCAACATTTGGGGAGAAGGGCTGATTTAAAGCTAGGTGTATGCGGAGATGTTAAAGAAACCATTGAGGCATTACTTCCTTATCTCACAGAGTCTCATGACTCGCGGCATCTTGAAAAATATGTTTCTGATTACCAAAAAGTTCGAACTCATCTAGATGAGCTGGCAACAGGAAAACCTGGTCATCCACCTATTCATCCCCAGTATTTAACAAAAGTAGTCAGTGATTGGGCAAATGAGGATGCCGTCTTTACTTGTGATGTTGGAACCCCAACGCTTTGGGCAGCCCGTTACTTACAGATGAATGGAAAGAGACGACTTATAGGATCTTTTAACCACGGGACAATGGCCAATGCACTGCCGCAAGCGATTGGAGCGCAAATTGCCAATCCTGCAAGACAAGTTATTTCATTCTCAGGTGACGGCGGTTTAGCCATGCTCATGGGGGATTTGCTAACCGTTAAACAATATCGACTGCCAATTAAAGTGGTCGTCTTTAACAACAGTGCCCTGAGCTTTGTTGAATTGGAAATGAAGGCAGCAGGGTATTTAGAAACAGGAACTGAATTAATTAACCCAAATTTCGCTTCTGTTGCACAGGCCATAGGGTTTGAAGGCATTCGTGTTGAAGATCCCGCTGATCTTGAATCATCCGTCAAGCGAGCTTTGGAAATCGATGGGCCCGTTCTTTTAGATGTATTAGTTAATCGTCAGGAATTATCCTTGCCGCCAAAAATTAATTTTGATCAGGCTCATGGATTTACGCTTTGGATGCTCAAAGCCGTTCTTAATGGCGAGGGAAGTAAACTTGTGGAGCTGGCTAAGACAAACTTACTTCGCTAGAGATTTTTGAAAGTTGGAAGCAACATCAGGAAACGAAGGATAACCATTCTACTCGTAAATGGGCTGATAAGTCTTATATCGGTCCATTTGCGTTTTTTAAAATTCAACTACGGATGGAATAAGCCTTGATCGTAATGAGAATTTCAAATGAAGCCTAAATAATTAGGTCGATAACTGCAACGCCTCGTGTCATTCGCAAACGTCTTGCATCAAACAAAAGACATGTCGCACCTGCCGTCTTACCTCCCTCTTAAACTGACAGAAGAGGAATTAAGCTCCATATAAGGCGACTTTAGAAATGGAAATTGAGGAAACCTGTCAGGCTCTTATTCCTCTCATTAATCATTATTCAAGTACCGGATGGACAACGAAGGGTTATAACGGGTGAGAATGTTCCGGTTTACGCATACGGGTTGCTGCGAAATCTTTTCAGCTGGCGGCTCGAAAATAGTGATATTCCAAGAATTCTTTTTGAAATGATGGATCGATGACAGATAAAAAATCTAGGTTAGGAGTTTGAACGTTGAATGAATATTTTCATCATGTAGCGAGAGGGATCATCATTAAAGACAAGAGAGTTCTGCTTTCAAGGGCAGAGGGGTATCCCAATCTCTTATTTTTGCCTGGAGGACATATTGAATTTGGCGAAAGCGCAAAGGATGCTTTAAAAAGAGAATTGATGGAAGAGTTAGGAATTGACTGTTATATTGGATCATTTCTTGGACTGATCGAGAATAAGTGGGAGAGTGATGGTGGTCTAAACTGTGAGATCAATCAATTATTTGCCGTAGAAAGTGATGACTTACAGACTGGCTTAAATCCAATCTCAAATGAAGCTCACTTAACTTTTTTCTGGATGGAGGTCGAGGACTTAGAAATAAAAAATCTGCAGCCCTATCCAATAGACCGATTCCTCCAGCAATATACAAAAGGAAACAAAGAAGTTTGGTGGGCTAGTTCGTTAACTTAGAAAATCTTGCAATCCATTCTTTAAAACCGAATGTTACAACCACTATAAAAAAGTCGTGACTAGTTTGTTTAGGGTTCAAAGCGGAGGGTCATTGAAAGATCTCAAAAAATGAAATTTACTCCAGCAGGATTTATGAACGTTTAAACCTCCCCTCTTTCCCAAATAATAGACATGTAATCCAATTAAATGAGGAGGTCATTACATGTCTAGTCCAACCCCGAGCGACGTTTTGAATCAATTAGTGAGTATGAAAGATGAAATTAAAGAGGTATTAGAGTCGATCCATTTTGGACCAGATCAAAATCTAAATGTCAATTTTGCAGATCCTAACGATATTTTTCTTAATAATGAATGCGGGTATATCATCTCGAAGCTTGAGGATATTCATCATCAATTAAACTATTTGAGCCATCCGATAATTGAAGAGGGGACCCTTTATAAAAGGCCGAATGGTCGATATGCCATCTCTGATAAATATGAATTCACGACTGGGAGTCTGATTGAAGTTCTGGTACATAATCATGAAGATGATCATGAATCCTGGGTTGAAACACGAATTGAGGAGCAAAACGGTGATTATTATTTTCACCACATTAAGGATCTTCCGTTAGAAGGCGCACATGTCCGCAGAAGGGCTTATGTTTAAAGCCAAGTTCTTTGCCGATTGAAGTTTAACAAGAGTGATGTTCTCAATTTTTCGTTCGAACAGCCTTTTTTCTAGAGGATAAAGACTTTCTATTTTAGGAAAGTCTTTATCCTTTTCTTTTTTTACGAACTAAAGTAACTTTAAAACAAGCAGCCTATTTGGAGGAATTTGGCATGAAAAAGATAGCGACAGATGTGCTTCAGTTTCGTGGATCGCATTATGATTTTGGATTGAAACAGGGAGAAATGATAAGAGAGTCGATTTTAATAAGAAACAGGGAACGTCAATGGAAGGTGCGAAAACCGCTTTTTAGGATAGATGTAGAAGAGACCAAGGATGTTTACCGAAACTTGGCCCCTTTCATCTGGGAAGAATTAATGGGACTGCAAGAGGCACTGAAATGGGGAATGGAGCGAACCTTGCTGGAATTCGCGGGGTACAGGCTTAACGTGACGCCTTCAGGCTGTTCAATTTATGCAGGTGAAAATTATCTGATTCGCAATTATGATTATCACCCGAAGACATACGACGGGCGCTACATGGTTTATCAGCCAACAGACGGAGGCTATGCGACCATTGGGGTTAGTCATAAAATTACCGGAAGAAGTGACGGAATGAACGAAAAAGGTCTGACAATGGGCTATACGTTTGTCAACCGGAAGCGTCCTGGAATCGGTATTTTATGCTATATGATTGGGAGACTCGTCCTTGAGCTTTGCGCAAATGCTGAAGAAGCCGTTGATTTGCTGAAGGAGATTCCGCATCGAGGTTCTTTTAGCTATGTTCTTTATGATAAAACGAGTGAACGACCTTATATCGTAGAAGCCTCACCGAGAAGAGTGGAAGTCAGAAGGGATTATTCATGTACCAATCATTTTAAGATACAGAAAGAGGAGAATCGTCACTGTCTAGAGGATTCAAACAAAAGATTGGCTCTCATGAATGATCACTCCATGCAGGATTTGAATGAGAGTGAGGCTTTTCAGCTTTTAAATACGAAAGACAAAGGTGTCTTTTCTGATCTTTATGGAAGTTGGGCAGGCACGATTCACACGGCTGCCTATTTTCCGAGAGAATTGAGGGCTTGGTTTGCTTTAGGGGGAGATCAGGAACCAAAGCAATTTGATTTTTTGAAGTGGTTAACTGGAGAAAATTTCTCAGTTGATCAAATTGTTGGTCAGGTCAATACGGAAATTCCGTTTTTAAACATGGAAAAGGCAGACTGGTTTAAAAAATAATGATTGGTGTTAAGGAATAATTTAAAAAGGAATTATATTATTAACTTATTAGTGAAATTTTGAGGACAATTA
The DNA here is from genome assembly GCF_029094525.1 of Pullulanibacillus sp. KACC 23026. Classification (NCBI taxonomy): domain Bacteria; kingdom Bacillati; phylum Bacillota; class Bacilli; order Caryophanales; family Sporolactobacillaceae; genus Pullulanibacillus; species Pullulanibacillus sp. KACC 23026. Next base: position 2,357,970 of record NZ_CP119107.1, read on the forward strand.
CTGTATAATTTTAATTATTTGAAGAAACGGATGTGAAGCTATGAGGAAACATAGGTGGATTAGGTGGCGTAAGACGATCCTCTGGCTCGCCGCTCTTGTATTAATCATTGCGATTGTAGGATTAGGAGGGCCGGCATACTGGCAGGTGGCTTTAAGCATCGGCGGACTTTTACTTCAACTCTTTTCAGCTATTCTTTTTATTATCATTCAGTTTGCGGCCATGTTTTGGTTCTTAGGGAGAGGGAGAACGTATTGGATCCTCCCTGGAGAGACCGGGTTTAGTTGGGAGGATTATCGGGGAAATCCCGAAATCGTTGAAAATGCTAAGCGGATTACGACCCTGCTTAAGGGAGTAAAGGAATTTAAAGAAATGGGAGGAGAAGCGATTCGCGGATTGCTTCTGTGCGGTCCTCCAGGAACGGGTAAATCCTATCTGGCGCAAGTTATTGCAAACGAAGCAAATGTCCCTTTTGCTTATGCTTCTGCGCCTAGTTTTCAAAACATGTTCTTTGGTGTGAGTAACTTAAAAGTGATGGGGATTTATCGAAAAGCTAGAAAATTAGCAAAAGTTTATGGGGCCTGCATTATCTTCATTGATGAAATCGATGCCATTGGTATGAGCCGACAATCGGGTACTGGTGGAGGGATGGGGATGTTCGGCATGGGCGGCTCTGGCCTCCTCAACGAACTGTTAATCCAAATGGATCCCCCTAATATCGACAACTCTAAATTTGGGAAGTTCCTTCGATCACTTGGCTTAAGGAAAAAGAAAGCCGAACGTCCATCGGTTTTAACCATTGGCGCGACCAATCTTCCTGATGTCCTTGATCAGGCACTGCTTCGTCCGGGACGATTTGACCGGAAGCTTTGGGTGGATTCCCCCGATTATGATGGCCGAATTGATATCTTTAGCTATTATCTTCAAAAGGTGAAAAAGGATGATTCCCTAACACCTGAGAAGGTTGCTCTTGATACCATTGGCTATAGTCCTGCCCAAATAAAGCATATTGTTAATGAATCAGTCGTTATCGCCCATCAGCGCGGTGCAGAAACGATGAATTACGAAGATTTCAGAGAGGCTATGGAAACGTATGAGTGGGGGCTTAAACAGCCGCTTCGTTCGATGAGTGAGGAAGAGAAGCGAAATGTCGCTTACCACGAAGCCGGTCATGCTGTCGCCCAATTCCTTCTAAAACCTCATGATCGGGTTTGGAAAGTGACGATTATTCGTCGCGGCGACGCTTTAGGTCTTGCGTCGACTAAGCCGACTCATGAACGTTATAACCGATCTGACAGTGAAATTTTAGCTGAAATTCAAGTTTGTTTGGCAGCCCGTGCCGTGGAGGAAGAGTTCTTAGGGAAGAAATTAAATGGGGTCACATCTGATCTTCAACAAGCGACTGAACTGGCAGGTGCTTACTTAGGCCTAGTCGGGATGGGAGATGAGCTTTTTAGCTGGCTTGCTGTAGGCAATCAAATGGATGGCCTTAAAAACCTCCGACCTAAGATTAATCTCTTATTAAATGACCAAATGAAACAAGTCAAACACCTCGTTACGGAAAACAACGCATTTGTTCATCGTATTGCTGAAGAGTTACTTTCACGAGGCGATTTAACAGGTGATGAAATTGAAAAAATGTATGTCGATATATATGGCTACACACGTCCAAACCCGCCGCAATTAAGCTTAACGAAAGACTTATTCGCATCCAAAACTCAGAACGATTGACTCTGAACGTGTTATACAAACACCCCATTATTTATTTATGCAGACCATTCGCTTAATCGGAATGGTCTTTTTCTTTGTTTCGGAAATTGTGAAAATCTCGACTTGAGGATAAATCGCCATTAAAACATCGCTTTTAAGTGCGAAATAACCTCGCTTTCCGCGGGCGCGGCTCCTACTTGGAAAACATCATGAACAAAATAAAACCTAGTAAAATGGTTGTATTTATTTATCTTAATGCTGTATAATCAATATATTCTTAATAATCTATCTGTTGTTTTCGTACTGGTTTAGAATCTGTGATCAAAAGGAATGCCAGGATTCCTTTTAAACTAATAAGGAGTGGCCTTTTGAAAACCTGGCTTTGCAAGCGCTGTTTTTAAAAAGGAGAGTGGCAAGAATGGGACAATTTGATAATCTGAGGCTAGAATCCTTGGCTGTACACGGAGGGCAGGAGCCTGATCCCACAACGGGTTCAAGAGCTGTACCGATCTATCAAACTACTTCGTATAACTTTCAAGACACGGCTCATGCTCAACGATTGTTTGCTCTAGAGGAGCCAGGTAACATTTATACGCGAATCATGAATCCAACAACGGATGTGTTAGAAAAACGAATTGCTTTATTAGAAAAAGGCGTTGGAGCGCTCGCTCTATCTTCCGGGATGGCTGCGATCACCTTATCCATTTTAAATATTGCTCGTGCAGGTGATCACATTGTAGCGGCAAGTAATCTGTATGGCGGCACTTATAATTTATTTGCGGTCACCTTACCCAATTACGGGATTGAGGTCAGCTTTGTTGACCCAACGGATCCAGAAAATTTCAAAAAGGCGATTAAAGATAACACAAAAGCTTTATATGCCGAAATCATTGGGAATCCAAGCTTAAATATTCTAGACATAGAAGCCGTTGCTGGAATAGCTCATCAAGGCGGTATTCCGTTAATGGTGGACAGCACCTTTGCAACGCCATATGTTTGCCGTCCAATTGAGTGGGGAGCAGATATTGTGATTCATTCTGCCACCAAATGGATTGGCGGTCATGGGAGCTCTATCGGCGGCTTAGTAGTCGATGGTGGAAAATTTGACTGGAACAGCAGCAAGTTCCCAGGATTTACTGAACCAGATGAAAGCTATCATGGTATCAGATATGCTCAAGATATTGGCGCTGCTGCTTTTATTACCAAATTAAGGGTTCAGCTATTGAGAGACATGGGACCGAGCTTAAGCCCGTTTAATGCGTTCATGATTTTACAAGGATTAGAAACGTTACACCTCAGGATGCCCGCTCATAATCAAAATGCCGAAAAAGTGGTTGAATTTCTAAGTGATCATCCACAAGTGGAATGGGTCTCTCACCCGAGCCTTGAAGGGCATCCGTCTCATGCACTAGCAAAGAAATATTTCGATCAGGCGTTTGGTTCGGTTGTCGTCTTTGGAATTAAAGGCGGGAGAGAGGCGGGACGCAAAGTCATCGATTCCGTTCAATTATGGTCGCACCTGGCTAATGTGGGTGATGCGAAGTCATTAATTATTCACCCCGCTTCAACGACCCATCAGCAGCTAAGTGGAGAAGATTTGAAAAAAACGGGTGTAACAGAAGATATGATCCGTCTTTCTGTTGGTATAGAGGCCGTTGAAGACCTTATTCAAGACCTTAACCAAGCCTTCCAAACAAAATAACTAATCTTGTAAATAAAGGGAAAATGCAAGTTGACTAACACTATAATGAGCAGACAAAAGCTTGGGGGGTTCCCCAAGTTTTTGTTTTTAATAGGGGGACGCTAAAGCGGAGTTGATAAATAAGCGGAGAATTTTCTCTTAATTAGGAAATCAAACTGAAAATAGCTTGAATAGACGGAGAAATTCCGGCTATTCACTCCAAAGAGCGTGGATTGGAGTCATTTTGTCCTGCTTAACAGGAAAAACTCCGCTTATCTACCCGCATCTGAGCTTGATTTTGAAGTTTAACCGGAAATCCTCCGCTTATTATAGAAGTTCATTATTAGACGCCACAGCCGATTTTTGGTAATTAAGCTTAATGTCAACATTGAGTGCTTTTTCTTATCGTTCGAGTCGTACCCCTTCTATTAGGAACCTCTTAGCTTGCTTAGTAAGAGACTGTATTTGTCTATTAATAACTTTTGTTTTTCATGAATATAATGGGGGTGAGACAGGCTTTACGGCAAGGGAACGGATTAATAGACTTTTCACTTATATTAGTCGTTGTCTCATGAACCATTTAACTAAAAAACCTATCATACTCTAATCTTCTAAATCATTTGTGAAACGAGTCGGTTATTCTCATCCCAATAAACACGGTGTCCCAGGTTTTTCATAAATAAACGGCTTTCTCTTGTCATTCTTGCTTACCAGTGGTTACATAGATAAATTTATTGGCTATTTTTTTGAAAGGGCGGTATACCCGGGGGGGAAGCGTAATGTTCGTGGATATCATTACAAAGGCGATTTGTGGTAAAGGAAAAAAACTTTCAAATTCGCTACACCAGGTGGGAACACAGCATCCGATTTCGAACCTATTAGGCTGTTGGATTCTTAATCATCGTTTTAAAGCTAACCGGGACAATCAATCTGTCATTGTACAAGGGACTTATGAGATACACCTTTGGTACGCATATGAGAAGGATACCCATACAGAAATTGCCAAAACTTCAGTACAGTATGAGGATCAATTAACTGTTCTCATCCAAAATGAAAATTTGATAAGCGACGAGTTGGATATCCACGTTAAATTCCTCCATCAGCCCAATTGCATTGACACGACCTTTAAGCAACTCGGTAACCAGGTGTTAGTTAAAACAGAGCATGAATGGTTAGCGATTATCATTGGGGAAACACAGTTAAAAGTAGAAGCAAAGGATTCTAATGAGACGTGATTAAACCTTTACTAGATTAATGACTCTAGTAAGGCTGTCACGATCTGAAAAAATTGGATGAATAGATTAAGTGGATTGTCCACTCCCTTTCATTTTGACGGCATATTCTATCATGAAGTAAAAAATGAAAGGAAAGGTGGAAACCTATTATGTTTGATCAGCATCATTCAAGCATGGACAACCATCCTGATTATCCAAAGACATCAGTTCCAAACTTTGCGAGCAATCAATCGCTGACTCCACAAGTTGTCAATGGTCAATTCTATGCAAAAGTTCCGGTTGTTCTTGCTGAAACAACAGTTCAAATCCCTCTCGACTCTCATATTAAATTTCCTGAACCTGTATTAGAAATCAAACAAGTTAAGAAAAACCTTAAAGTGACACAATGCCGTTTGTTACTTCCAACTAGAAAATTGTTTATTAAGGGCTTCGTCCGCAAAAATATCCAATACGCCGCACCTGTTAACGGAAATAAAAAATGGGTAGAGTCGAAGATCAAATCTCTGACTGTCGATATTCCGTTTAGTGTGTATACTGAAGTGGATTTTATTAATCAACCCCAATTTTCAACGACTCCTACCACTCAAAACTTCTCCTATTTTAAAAGTCAACCGCTTCCTAGTGGTTTCTCGCAAAAAGACCAATTGCTTTCGGGTGACCTGTCTGAATTTAATCAGATCAGCGGCGAAGTTTTCAATGAACTCCCTTATTGCGAACTTCTTTCCAGCCAATTTGTAGAAATGGATGAATATTTGGACCAAAAAATGGGTGACGTTTATAACGAGCATAATTTTAAAATAGACGCTCCGTTTGAAGAAGGGTCTTTCCAAACAGTCGAGGAAAAAATGGTTATTGAATTGTCCTTAAAGGTTTTGCAAAATCAACAAGCGTCGTTTGGAAACAACTCCTCAGATGATGATTGTTAATTTGATGTAGTGAAGAGATCCTTAACAGGGTCTCTTTTTTGATTTTTAGATGAACTGGTTCTATGACTTTTTTTTTCACCATAAAGGTTTATACAGGAGGGGTGTTGTGATGAGTGATATCCATAAATCTCATTTTCCAGCCATGAGTAATAGACTTAATAAGAGCTTGTCTAATCAAAGCGCATTAGTTGTTAGGGATAGGGTGGAGGCTTCACAAGCGGCGTTGACCCGTTGCCAGGTGGCAATTGCCCAACCTATTTTTAATTTTAGCGTAGAGAAGCAGGTACAACTCCATCAACCTGTTCAAGAAATAAGCGACAGGGATTGGGAGGTTTACTTGGATCGTCATCAACTGCATTTACAAAGTCAGCAGTTATGGCTTTCAGGGAGGATTAAAGCCGAGATTTCTTATATCGATGCCTTAACGCAGGAGCTTACGATGGAACAATTTAGTCTCCCTTGGAAGACTGTTCAGCCCATCGCTTTTACCTATCCCCCTGTTCAACCGAAAGAAGCAATTAAGGAGAACGTTATGTTTGCCTTGCCGGATGAGAGTCCAATTTACCATTATGTACATAAACATTTTTACAATGAACCGACACATGTTAGCTTGGACTGGTCGACTATCACGTTTTCGGAGGACCTTGACGAAAGCTACAAACTCCCTATTATTTATTATCAACTGGACATCGAGCTTGCTTGTCATCTTTTTCAATATCAGCTTTTATCAATGAAATAGCTAGCATGAAACAAACCTTTCATTTAATGAAGACCTTGCGTGAGAAGGTCGTTATCTCTTTTCGATAAGCGTTATAAAAAACTATATAAATAGAGTTGTCCAGACAAAGTAATGCTTTGAGGGTACGGGTTCTTTAAAAGTTTTTAGCGTACAATGACAGTTTGAAATGAATAAAGGAGGTCCATGCAGTGGTCTAATTGATCGCTGTAGTTTTTTTGTACGATCAAAAAGTAGTGTTTAAAATCCTAAGAGAACGAGTTTTTCCAAAATAAGGAGCATGCAAAAAGAAATAGAACTCGAGAAAGAATATCAACCGTTGTAAACAGAGAACCTAACTGTATATTTCCACTGCTAGGAGGGATTTAATTGGACAAAACAAAATCGATACGCTCAAATACAGCTCAAGCCTCCGTTAAGTCCCGAAAACAAGTCTTAAAAGGGTCCATGTCAGTTTGGGAGCTGATATTAATTGGCATAGGAGGGATTATAGGGGCCGGTTATTTCCTTGGATCGGGTTCTCCTATTCGTACAGCCGGCCCTTCTGTTTTATTAGCTTTTGTTATAGGCGGGTTGATCACTATGCAAGCGGTTGGGGCATTAAACAGCTTGTCCTTCGATCATCCTAGCGAAGGGGCATTTAAAACCTATGCCGATATGTATTTAGGGCGTTTTATGGGCTACATGCAAGGATGGACGTTCTACTTGATGAGTATTTTAACGATTTCGAGTGAAGCGGTTGCTTCAGCTATCTTTGTGAAAGTTTGGTTGCCTCATATACCGCTTTGGATCATGTCTTCAAGTTTTGCAGCACTGGTTATTTTAATAAATGCTTTTGGAGTTAAAAACTTTAGTACAGTAGAATCATTTATGAGCGTCATTAAGATTGCCGCTTTGTTTGGGTTTATTGTCGTTGCTAGTATTGCTATTTTTGGAGGACAGTCACACGAGGGAACGACACAAGCCCTCGATGCTTTACATAACACAGGATTTTTCCCACATGGCTTTAGTGGACTTGCCCAATCCATGCTTATTGTGGTCTTTGCTTATGCGGGAATTGGTGTTTTCGCGACGGCTGCCGTTCATTTAAAGCATCCAAAGTATTTAGATATTGGCGGCTTGGTAACAGTGGGGACCTTGACCGGACTTTATTTGCTTTCAATTGCGGGGTTATTGCTTCTACTCCCGTGGAATGAAGTCAACGTTCAAACCAGTCCTTTTGTACAAGCCTTGCAGCATGTTCACCTAAATGTATTGGCCGATTGTTTGAATGCGGTGATTCTAATCGCTTCGTTTAGCGTTATGGCAGGTTCCGTTTTTTCCGCCAATCAGATATTAAAGAGTTTGGGGGATAATGGGGAAGCCCCTCGATTTACCATTAAGAAGAGTCCGAACAATCCTATTCCGTATGGAGCCTTGATCACCACCACAATAGGCCTCGCTGTTTTTATCAGCATGTCGTATGTGTTGCCATCAAGTATCTATAATTTACTAATAAGTTCCTCAAGTTTTTTTACCTTCTTTAATTATTTCATCATCCTGCTGACGTTTTTAGCTTGGCGCCGTCAATATAAAGATAAAACCATTTCTCTCTTGGCATTTGGACAACCTTTGAGCACTTGGCTGACAATGGGAATTATCCTATTTTTAACCGTTTTTGCCCTTTTCCAAAAGGAACAGAGGCTCGGGTTTTATGCCTGCTTAGTCATGGGGGGACTGATCATCATCGGCTACTTTTTCTCACCCAAAAGAAAAGCCACTCGAAGCTCCTAGATCGTCAACTCTTTAAGGGGACAAATTAATGGCAGAAGGTAAAGGTTAGAGTGCCGATTTTTTACATTTGTCTACGCCAAATTTCATAATTAATGGCTCAATGTAAATATTAAATTTGTGGTTCCAGATTTCACTAGTACTCGGAAGGAGGTGTATAGCGTTGGATGCCAAACGTGCCCAAGAAATTCAATCTTCACAGGCAATGGCCAATGTCATTTGTGATGGTCAATCGGTTTACATTGAACATGTTGATCAAGAGAACGGGTTAGCCACTGTCCATCCTGTTGATGATCCGAATCAGAAAAAAAGTGTTTCGGTTGAAAGCCTAAGTGAGCAATAAACCGCTTAGGAATAACTGTATGATGAAAAAGCAGCCAATTTATTGGTTGCTTTCTTTGTTATAATGAACCGTACAGCATTTATCTTTTTATAAGAACTCGTATACTCTAAAATGGTTTTAGAGATAACCCATTACATCATGATTGAAACAAGAGGAGTACCTTCTTTGAGCTATATTAAGCAATGGCAGAAAGCGCTAAACTTAGAAATTAAACATTTAAAAACATTTGGCGGCACTAAATATACACTGACAAATGGTCGATTAGTAGAGTCGGCAGATACTTCTATCTATTTCTTTGATACAGTCATAACACTGAAGATTCCTGCAGGGACTTCGGTAAGAATCGAATGGGGGAAGACATCGATAAAGGGGCAAATTCTTTCAACAGAAGGCAGAAGTGTGATGGTCGCACTTGAGAAATCGCTTGGGGATTTGATTAACGATTGCCTTTTATTCCATGACCCGTGGGAATTATTGGAACAATTAAACCAAAGATTAGATGAGATCAAAAAGAGCAAGAGGAAGAGGACTCGTGTACAGGCTTTAATGGAGCCGTCACTCGAAGTGAATCACCCTTCTCATAAAATAAAAACGTCTGTTCATGAGCTGTTGCTTCGTTCTACCTACAATCCTGTAACGTTTGTATGGGGACCACCTGGAACTGGAAAAACTTATACGCTTGCACGTGTAGCGGCCAATCATTACTTGAAGAATCGAAAGGTATTGATTTTGTCACAAAGTAACCAAGCGGTGGATGTTTTGATTGGGGAAGTGGCGAGATTCCTAAAGAAGAAGGACTATCAGACGACAGGTAAAGTTATGCGCTACGGGTCAGAGTCCGACGAGTTAAAAGCACAGCATCCCGAATTAACCGTCAGTTACTTGCTTGAGAAACAAGAACCCCGACTCATCGATGAACGGGAGCAGTTACTAAAAGAAAAACTCGCACTAACAAAAGATTTGGGGCTTTCTTTTAGTAAAAGAGATTCAAAGTCTCTTTTAGAAATTGAAAAAAAACTGACACATTTCCTTGAAAAGCTTCGTTCTAAGGAACATCAACTAGTAAAAGAAGCTTCTATAATTGGGGCAACACTTGCAAAAGCTGCAACCGATGAAACCTTATTCTCCCAGACATTTGATGTGGTCATTGTTGATGAGGCGAGCATGGTGTATGTTCCACAGGCCGCCTTTGCTGCCTCATTAGGGAAACGGCTCATTGTTTGCGGCGATTTTAAACAACTGCCTCCTATTGCCGCATCACGAGACCCGTTGGTTACGGAATGGTTAAAAGAAGATATTTTTCATAAAGCAGGCGTTGTTCAAGAACTTCAAACCAATCGCCATCCTCATCTCTTTTTGCTTAATCAGCAAAGAAGGATGCATCCTGATATTTCGGCTTTTACCAATCAGGTTATTTATCAAACACTTGTGACCGATCACCCGAGTGTTCATCAAACAAGACATGCGTTAGCAGAACGTGAGCCTTTTAAAGGACAAGCCTCTATATTATTAGATGCAAAAGGGATGGGAAGCTATTGCATGAAAGAGAAAAACACCCATTCGCGTTTTAATCTCTGGCAGCTTCTTTTGTCCTTTCAGTTGATTCTAGAGTCTCTATTAAACGGCACAAAATCAATTGGCTATGTGACACCATATAGAGCACAGGCCCAATTTATGGAAAAGCTTATTTCAGACATTATAAAGGAACCACAAAATGTGGATTTACTTTCAGCCACCGTTCATCGCTTTCAGGGCAGTGAACGCGAATGTATGATATTTGATACCGTCGACAGCTTCCCTGAAGAGCGATCGGGTTATCTGCTAACAGGAAAAGAGAGTGAACGCTTAATCAATGTGGCATTAACACGGACCCAAGGGAAATTTATTCAAGTCAGTGATACGTCGTTTTTTGGCGATAAAGTGAATCCTAATAAACTCATTAGACAACTCTTAACGCACCAAGAGAATCATGGACAAAGCATTGGAAAGCAACAGATCGGCAGTTGGATTAAGCATCAACATCCAAAGCTGCAATGGCTGCATGCAAAAAATTTGACTAAAGTGATGGAAGACTTATCCCAGGCTAAGACTTCCATCCTTCTCTCTTTATCAGATATAACGCCATCACTTAATGACTGGCTGCCGATAATGAGAGAGCAACGTGCTCTGATCACCTTGATTTCGAACACGCCACTTGCGGATATTCAACCTGCCAATTGGATCGAACAGTCTCTCCCTTTCAATTTTATCCTAATAGATCATAAGCTGTTGTGGTTAGGATTACCTCTATCAGGAATACGTCATTTGCAGTCGCCTTACATTTGTGCACGGCTAGAGTCACCCCAGGTTGCTGAACATTTTATTAGGCAGCTTTCCATTTGATCGTCCTAAAAGTCTTATACCTCATCCATTATTAGGTCAAGCACTCCCAAATACTTAAAAATGGAAAAGAAGGGAATATTAAGAGACACACTACAGACGATTGAAATTCAGGTTAAGGAGGGCTTTCGTTGAACCCGACAACTGCTATCTTGGGTATTGGGACTGCACTTCCCGCTTACACCGTAGCACAAGCTGATATTGCCGATTTAATGGCTGACTCATTAAAAGACAGACCTGATTTGGCTCGATTTGCAAGGAGAATCTTCAAATCCTGCGGCGTTGAAACACGCTATACGGTTGAGCCGAGTTACCTTGGCTCTATCGAAACTTGCTGCTATTTGCCTTCACGCGAACAATCCGATATTCCGACGACTGAAGAACGAATGAAGACTTACCAGAGAGAAGCCTTGCCTCTAGCGATTGAGGCTGCTAAGAAGGCCATAAGCGAAGCTAATAGAACCAGTGAACAAATAACGCATCTCATTACGGTAAGCTGTACCGGGCAATTTTTGCCTGGACTTGATGTCCTGCTCATTCGTGAACTTCAATTAAACCCAAGAGTAAACCGATTACCATTGATCTTCCAAGGGTGTTCGGCCGGATTAAAAGCGATTCAAATGGCGCGAGATGTTGTACCAAATGCGCCTGATGCCCATGTCCTGGTTGTTTGTGTAGAACTCTGTACACTTCATTTTCAACCTGTAAAAGAAAGAGAAGCGCTATTTGCTGCCTCTTTCTTCGGAGACGGCGCTTCGGCTTGTGTAATAGGTGAACCGGGTAAAGAAAATCGGAATTACTTAGAACTAGGGACGGGGTATGCGGTTCTTCTCCCAGATTGTACGGGTGATATGACATGGGAAGTCGGCAATCACGGCTTTGACCTTTACTTGTCTCCCCGCATTCCTAAGCTTTTGGCTGCTTATCTAGAAGAGGAACTTCAATTCCTACTTAAGGGAAATTTTCCAGAGCTGTGGGCGATTCATCCAGGCGGCAAAGGGATAGTCGATTCCGTACAGAACGTAATGAACCTCACCGATCAGCAAACGCATTATAGTCGAGAGATTTTAAGAACGGTTGGAAATCTCTCTTCTAATACCATACTATTCGTCTTGAACGCGATGCAAAGAGATATGGAACTTAGAGAAAAGAGCTCTACAGAAGGCGTGGCGCTGGCATTTGGTCCAGGGCTGACAGCAGAGTTGATGCGCTTTACTTATGTTCCAACTTACTCCCGTTCGACTCAGGAGCAATCTCATCATGCCCTTTTTTAGATCCTTGTCAGTACGTGCAAAAGAAGCCGAATTAATGGACGATTTCTCGATGGGTGGGGAAGAATTAAGAGAAGCGTTAAAACATCTTAGACGATTAAATCGGATCTTTGCAGCGCCTGGTCCAACTTTAGTTGGAGTCGAGAAACTATGGCGAAACATACGCTGTCCGAATAAGCTTACCATTGTAGATGTCGGTGCGGGTTCAGGAGACGTGAACCGGAAACTGCTTCAGTGGGCTGAGAAGAACGGAATCGAAATGGAGTTGACGCTCGTTGATTTGACAGAGGAAGCTTGTTCAGAAGCCAGGCAATGGTTCGCTAAGGATTCCCGAGTCCGAGTCATCCGTGGAGACGCGAGGGAATTGCCAAGTGCTTCGGCTGATATCGTAACGGCCTCACAGTTTCTCCATCATTTTGACGGGATGCAGTTGGTCGAAATCGTGTCACACATGTTGAGGACTTCGAGATATGGAGCGGTTATTAATGACATCCATCGGCATGTTGTGTCTTATACAGCCGTTTGGCTCACAGCACGACTTATTTCTCGCAACCGTTATATTCTAAACGACGCCCCACTCTCGGTAGCCAAAGGTTTTAAGAGAAAGGATTGGGAGACATTGATGGAACGGCTTCAGAATGATGAAATGACTTATCAATGGAGACCTATGTTCCGCTATTCTGTCGTTATTCCAAAGCCAGATAGTTTTAAAAATAGGGAAGTAGGCAGGGGGGAGGCATGACCAACCATTATGATGTGATCATCATCGGTGCCGGAATAGCGGGGAGCAGCTGCGCCATACAGCTAGCTAAGACCGGAGCCAAAACACTACTTATGGACCGACAGGCATTCCCGCGTCACAAAACTTGCGGCGAATTTTTATCACCGGAGTCAAGGGAGATGCTTGAATACCTAGGGGTACGGATTTGCGATCTCGCGGTACAACCGAGCAGAATGGATCATGCCAAACTCTTCATGCCGAACGGCGGCGAAATAAGTGCGCCTTTTTCTGGACACGCGCATGGGATGAGTCGTTTTGAACTTGACCGATTCCTTCATGAGAAAGCAGCTGAGTTTGGTTGCGAAGTACTAACCCAAGTCACTGTAACAGACGTCACACAGCTAGAAGAACAGCGCTATAAGGTAGAGGCTCGGCAAAAAGGAGTCAGGGTGGATTATTATGCCAAACTTGTCATTGGCGCATTTGGAACTAAGAAGCCTCGCAGTTCTAAGCGTTTGCTTGAGAGTGAGAGCAGGGATAAACAGATTTTTGTCGGATTCAAATCTCATTTTAGCGGCATTGAGGTGCCATCAAGAGTGGAGCTCTATCTTTGTAAAGACGGGTATGTGGGCATCTCGCCAGTTGAGAAGGCAACAGCCAACGTTGCGGCCCTCATGACGCTTGAGACTATACAAGGTAATGGAAAATCTGTTACGGACATGTTGTATGCCGCCTCTAAAGGTCATGCCAAATTGGCTGCAAGATTAGCTGAAGGGCGTTCGGTTCCCGGCACACAGGTAGGGGTTGCACCCATTCGTTTATCGAATCATCTTGAGCCTTGGTCAGAGTATCCGCATATCGGTGATGCCCTGCTCATGATCCCGCCTCTTTGCGGGGATGGCATGTCCATTGCCTTGCGTTCTTCGATACTTGTTTCTAAATGGACGATTCCGTACTTACAAGGGGCTGTAAGCTATGAAGTGTGGAAAAACGGATATACTGAGGATGCGAATCAAGAATTTGCACAGTTGTTGAGACGAGCCCGGCGATTTCAAAAGTTTGCCCTTGCTCCAACGAATCGGTATTATCCCTTACTTGTACGCCTTTTCCCAGCGATGGCAAGTTATTTCGTAAAAGCAACGCGATTGCCAGAAATGGGAAAACAGTGATGCATTTAAACGCAGGCGGTTCTCCTATTGGAGAACCGCCCCGCTTTTATGTATGAGGAAGGAAACCAAGTATTTCAAATACGGTTAAGAGGATTTCAAGGACGATTAAGAAAACAACGATCCACTCGACAAACAAACCACGAATGGAATGGCTTATTGAGGAGAAGCCATCCATTATGGTGTATAAAATATCGGTTTTACTTTTCAATATTTTATAGCGGTCATTCAGTTCAAAAAAATCCATCATTTGATCGTAGAATTCTCCAGCACTGCTATTCGTCCAAGTGATTTCTGGCTTATCTAAAATCATAATGTAGGCTAGGGTATTATATTCATGACGAAGAATTCGAGCTTGTGTACGGGCAAGTGCTTTATTCCCAACTCGCAAATTCCCTCTTTCAAGGCGGTCAATTATTCCTTCTAGCTGGTCTAGTATGCGACCCAGTTGCTCCTCAGATTTTTCAAGGGCCACCGATTTGGCTAAAACGGTTGAAATAATTTCAGGATAAAACGCTTCATAGTGAGGGGCAATCGCAAATTCATCGGTCATCTGTATGTCTTCAGATTCCATAATGTGTAAGCTGTAATCATCACTGTAACGAGAGATGTTTTTTAAATGGATGTCTAGTTCATAGTTTTTGAGGAAGTTTAAAAAAGGAAGCATATCTTGAATTTGTTCAAAATTAATAAACACCACACTTCCAAAAGAAAAAACAAGAATGGACTGTGCAGCGTCAACATTCTGGTTTAAAATTTTAGTGAGAGTCGGAGCATTTAAGATAAGCGGCTGTTCCCATGTGTATTTTCGGGGAATTCCACATTGAATCGCTATATTATTCAAATGGATTTCATTCGTTAAAGAAAAGGCTTTAAACGTCATGTCTTTCAAGTTGATTCACTCAATTCTTTCAAATTTATATAGATTTATTTTTCCCAAAAGAGACAAGGACTAATCGACAGAAACGGGTTTCTTCAGAGTGAGCGGAGGAGATAAAGGTTGAGTTCTACAGATAAAAAGCGGAATGTCGGGATTTTTGCGCATGTTGATGCAGGCAAAACGACGACCACAGAACAGATGCTGTATTTAAGCGGTCACATCCAACAATTGGGAGATGTTAACACCGGAACAACCCAAACGGATTCACTTGATGTGGAGCGCCAAAGAGGGATTTCAGTGCGCTCTGCTGTCACTCAATTTACGTGGAAGGACACGATCTTTCAATTGATTGATACGCCTGGTCATATCGATTTTATCTCAGAGGTAGAGCGAACGCTTCGAGTAATGGATGGGGCTATCCTCATTGTTTCAGCGGTTGAAGGCGTGCAGGCGCAAACGGAAATGGTGTGGCAAGCCCTGCGTTCACTTAACCTTCCAACCTTGCTCTTTGTAAATAAATTGGACCGAATCGGAGCAAATCTAGATAAAGTGGTTGAATCGATAAATAAGTCTCTTTCCAATAAGGCCATTCCAATACAGCAATCTTTAGGATTGGAAGAAACATTCACAGACGTGATAAATGTCATAGATGAGGAAGACTCATCCACTAAAATAGAACTTATGGAAGTGATTGCAGAGCAAGATGAGTCGTTATTAGTGGAGTATTTGGATACGGGTAATCTCTTAAAATCTGACATGGAAGAAGCCTTAGAAAGAATGGTCCACGATTCGGATCTTTTCCCCATTTTATTTGGCGCTTCAAAACTCGGTATTGGAATTCCTGAATTAATGGACGCAGCTGTTCGTTATCTTCCGTCACCAAAAGGAGAAATAAATGCGCCGCTATCAGGCCTTGTCTTTAAACTCGATCGAGATCCATTGATGGGAAGAATGGCTTATGTTCGGCTTTATGATGGTACCATGCAGAATCGGGACTTGGTGATGAATCACACACGTGGCATTCAGGAAAAAGTAACGCAAATCCGTTGGGTGGAAGGTTCAAAAACGAAGGATCTTGGTGTCATGAAGGCGGGCGATCTTGCTGTGGTGTACGGATTTAATGATGTGAGAATTGGTGATATTATTGGTTCTCCTCTGAGTGTTCCGGAGGCTTTAAAGCAAGGGCTTAGAGGATGGGAGGTCACAGATTTAATCGTGACGTTGGTTGAAGGTGAGCATCATGTGTATCATACACATCCTCTAGATTTCGCTGTTGCAACACCAATGGGAATCATGGATGGCCTTCAAAAGACGGGAACCCAGCTTCTTGAACCCCTATTAAAGGTCCGGTTATCTGTTCCAGAAGAATTTGGCGGAAAACTGATGAATGAAGTGATCCAAATGAGAGGAACATTTGAAACACCGATTATTCAAGATGGACGAATGGAGTTGGAGGGCGAACTCCCTGTTTCCACCTCTCTCGATTTTCCAAAACGTTTAGCTTCCATGACAAAAGGGCGGGGGACGTTAACCCGTTCTTTTAAAGGATATAAGGAATGTCCTCCAGAAGTGGAGGCAGAAAGAAAACGTGTGGGTGTGAATCCTCTCGATCAATCGAAGTGGATATTGGCTGCCCGTCAAGCCCTTTCCTAACTAGTGGTGCAGAAATTCAGTAAGGTTTTTAGACAGCTATTTAATAATAGGCTTTTGCGGCACCCATTTCTGTAATAATTGTGTTCAGACTTTCCAATTTTAACAAGTTCTTCCATATTTTTTTTCGTCAATTTTAAATTGGTCTTTCTCATATAGTCAACGGGCAAAAACCAAACGATAAGCCAAGTTTTTCTAAACGGTCACTTACATAAATATAATGGAAGTATGTTTGGCCATTAACATAAAGCCCGTTTTTTATCATAAAGTTAAAGCGGAGGTGAAAAGGATGCCAAGAGTAAAATATACGACAGCTGATATCGCTTTGGTGGCAAGGATGATGAGAGCCGAAGCGGAAGGTGAAGGTCCAATGGGAGAATTGATGGTAGGGAATGTAATCGTTAATCGCTTAAAAGCTGATTGTTTAGATTTTAAAGGGCTAAGATCCGTTCAGCAAGTCATCTTTCAAGTACAAGGAGGAAATTATTCCTTTGAAGCGGTTCAAAAGGGTAATTTGTTTTACTCCCCAGCCAGAACGAAAGAGAAAAGATTAGCCAAACAAACTTTGGATTACTGGGTCCATTCCCCTTCTAGGTGGGCTTTGTGGTATTTAAATCCTCACGCTCCATGTCCAACAACTTGGTTCGATCAGCCATTTGCAGGTCAATTCAAACAGCATTGTTTTTATCTACCGAATGAATGCCCTGGAGTATATAACGGGTAAAACAGACTCCCCACCCATTACGGTTTTTTTACTTTCTCATAACCTCCTTAACATACTTGCTATTTACTGGACATTATAAAGTCTAATGGATCCGAAAACGTCTAAGAAAGCCGATCTCCTAAAACAATGGAGACCGGCTTTTCAATCATTTGTTAACGGCTCTTAAATTCTAAAGATCATTCAGATTAGAGGACTTGATAATGACTCATCCCAGTCTGACCTAGTTCGTCTTACTCTAAGTCCCTTTTCGTTTTTGCTTCTTAGGGATTAAGACTTTTGGCCGTCCGGTTATATCAACTATTGGTCTACGAAGGATGACTTCAACCAACCCATTTTTCCATCGAAAGGGGATAAGCGGCCAAAGGTAAGGAATACCAAAGGATTTCGTTCTTAATAACAGAACAAATAGTCCTATAAGTCCAATCAAAAAGCCCCATTTTCTACCTAATGCTGTACAAATAAGCAAGCCGATTCTAGACATTTGATTCGCTTCAGCCACTTCATAGGAAGAAGTGGCAAATTCCATAATCATCACAAAAGCAATATAGACCATCACTTCTGGTTGTAATAAGTGGATTGAACTCGCAAACTGTCCGAATACGATCGAAGCAAGGATACTGACAGCTGAACCTAGAACTTGTGGTGTGTTAATGACGGCAAGTCTTAAAACATCAATAAATAACTCACCTAATAAAATTTCCGTCCATAATGGCAGGGGATCACTCCTTTGAGCTTTAAAGAAGGTCATCCATTCAGGAATCCAATGCGGATACTGATTGCACAAAAGGAAGACTCCCGGCAGCAGCGTACTCCCTAACACAGATAATAAGATGATCCATCGCATATAAGTCCCAAAGAGGGGATAGGAATGGAATTCTTGAGGATGCTGTAAGTGCTGAAATAACGTGATTGGAGCGATAATAATTTCGGGACTGTTATCGACAACAATAACGATATGACCTTCAATTAAGGCAGTTGCTGCCACGTCTGGTCGCTCCGTATAACGCACAATGGGGTATGGATTCCATTTGACTCGGCCGATCCATTCCGCAACCGACTGTTCCCCCATAATAATACCGTCTGAATTAATCGATTTTAATCGATTTTTAATGTTTTCTAATATATCTTTATTAACGATATCATCTATGTACATAATGCTTACATCCGTTTGCGAACGGGAGCCAATTTGCATTAACTCAACACGTAAACGGGGATCTCTTAACCGCCTTCTTATCATTGAGGTATTCATAAGCATGGCTTCCGTAAACCCATCATGCGGCCCGCGGATCAACCGTTCTGTCATTGGCGGTGCAATACTGCGCATCGGGTAAATTCGTGTATCGATTAAAAGACTTTGATCATAGCCATCGATGAAAATAATCAACGTACCTGATAAAATGAATCTAACCGCATCATACATTTTTGGAACGGATTGAACCTGTACAAACGAAACATTCGTATTTAAGAAATCAACTAATTCATCAAGTTGAAATTTCTCTTCCGAATGTTTAGCAATAAAGTCACCGATACTTTTTTCTAAATTCTCTAGAATCATGACCATATTCATAGTCAGGAAAAATCCATTTGTTGTATAAGACATCAGATTGAGATTTCCATATGAGAATGGCTTGGCTAAGATATCCCAGCTTTTTCCCACTCCGATCAAATCATCTATATAATCTGTATTTTCCTTTAAGTGAGGAGATATGTGAACCTCCTTAATTTTTTCCATAAATTCATCCAAGACCCATACACCATCCCTTTATGGCCAAAAATCATTCACTTGAAAATTATTAACAAATTGGATAGGGAATATGTATGGGAGTCCTAAATTAATAGACGGATTCATTGCTAATGCAACTTACCTAGGCTTGTGTCAAGTCACCTTCTTTTTGTCGCATCATGAAATGCCATTAAAATAGGCTGTGGCTAATAGGGAGAATAAACTTAAGGCTGAATTCATTTATTTAATTTAGAATGTGTCTTGGAGGGGGCTCCTGTTTTTGGGTACAAAAACCCACCTGTAAGACGAATACTTATAGGTGAACTTTTTATACAAACAGCATATAAAATTTCGCTAAAGCGATTATGGATGATCGTATAAGAAAAACTTCGACTTTCGCCATTAAGACTCGGCGATAAGCCGAGTTTTTCTAATAATATTATTCTTATTTCTTATGCCTAAAACAAATTTTGCTCATTTGTTACGAGTCGAGCAAATGGTAAAGATCTTTCGAAAATCGTTCACCAAATGTTGTAAACGTTTGGAATGAGGATGAAGCACTAAAGAAGAATGAAAAAGGACTGAGAGGAACTAATAAGATGACATTAGAAGAATTAATTAGTAAATCCTATTATCAAAGATTTATGGATGAAAAGAAACTTGAAAATCCGATTAAGGTGCTAGCTGAACAATTCTTGGATGAACAACAGAAAGAGATTCCTGAGCTATCCGATTTTCGCTTTGCACAAGGGGAAGTTTATTTTATAAATAAAGATTATGAAGCCGCTATTTATAAGTGGGAGTCTGTTTCAAATGATTTAAAGCCATGGGCAATGAAAAATATTGCCGATGCCCACTATGAATTGAATTTGCTAGCGATCGCCGAGGAATACTATCATATGGTTGAAACCGAATCTCAAGTATTGAAGATGGAAGTCCTTCTGCAGCTCTTTTCATTATATAGCCAGCTGAAAGAGAACGAGAAAGCGGTAAAATCAATTAATGAGGCAGTTCAATTAAACCCTGAATACGCCAATGTCACTGAATTAGCCCGGGTCTTTTATGAGGATAACAGTATATGGGATCAAGCTGTTCAACTGGCTGTCAATGAAGTGGACCGAACAGAAGCGCCTTCTTGGCTAGACCGATTAGTCTATTATGTGGACCAAGGTCATACGGTTGATAAAGTGCCAAAGTATTTTACGGATGTCTTGAAGGCCTATTATCGAATCGATCCCACTCGTTTCATAAGGCTTACCACTGCCCTTTGGAACAGTTATCGGCAAACGACTTTTTATTTTGCGTGGCTGCAGGAAATTAATGGGTTGCTTCTTGAATTTGACGATTTCGAAATTCTAGAGCCTCTTTCACGCTTATATAAAAATACGTATTTTGAATTAATTGATGGGAAGCATTTAATAAGCACGTTTTCTTATTTAATTCCCGATCATTTATCCAATTGGTTGAAGATGACTTCATCAATGGAGGCTCATGTTCCCGCTTCGGCTGTACTAGTCTGGAATCGTGCCTACCCTGACCAAATTGACTCAGCTATAGTGGAGCAGGCTGAACGGTTAGTTAATCAATCAACCGAGTCTTTAGATGGGCTCGAGGATGGGTTTAAACTCTTTGAATCTATTATGGACTGGGCGGAAGAGGAAGAGTTGTTGATTGATAAGCGTTTTGAATGGATGGTTCGTGAGCTTGCGGATAGTGACCATTATCATCTGTTAATTGCCGGTTCTACAAAGAGCGGAAAGTCGGATATTTTGAATCATCTGCTTGATGTGGACCTTTTAGAAGAGGCGAGTCCTGCTACAGTCCTGTTTAGGCATTCAGAAAAAGCGGGAATTCTTGCTGTTACAGAGAATGAAGTAAAAGAATTGTCGGACTTAAAGGAATTAAGACAATCAACCCAACTCGGGTCCCTGATTAATTGTGAGATACCTAACGACTTTTTAAATAAACAGTCCCTTGTTCTGATAGACACGCCAGAACTTGTTGATCAGAGAAAATTAAGAAATAACGTGTTTCATTATTTGAATTTGGCCGACAGTGTTCTCTTTATTTTGAATTCAGACTCACCTCTCAAAGGAAGAGATCTGGATATGGCGATTAGAATGAGGGATCAAGTATCTGAGTTACCGATTCATTTTCTATTGTGGCAAACGAGCAGGAACGAAATTCATGAAGATAGGAAAGAACAACTTAAGAGAAATGAACTGGAAATTAAGCTCTATTTTCCGGAAGCTCGGATTATTAGTGCTTCGGCTTATGAGGAACGTGAAAGTCTTTCTAGAAAATTATCCATAATGGTAAGAATGTTGATGGAAGATGATTCAACTATGGAACGAACTTCACGATTACTCTTTTACATTAAAAAGGTAATTGGTTATTTACTCGAGCAACGGGTAGAGATGGAAAACTCGATCATTGATAAAGTAAAGTGGAAGGAAGAATTCGTTTCAAAACTAAAAGGGGCCTACAATCAACTGAGTGATCTAGAAGAGCAGAAAATACAAGTCATTCAGAAATCTTATACACAAATCATGGATGACTTGAGACAGAGTCTGATGTTGAAAATACCTGAAATACTCCGAAATTGTGCCGAGCTAGTCGATACTAAGCGTGATTTTGGAAACATACATGTCGCACTAAATGATGAAATGAATCATCGAGTAATGGACTATTTGGATCAGTTCGTCTTGCGTGATATTAAGGTTACCCTCCAAGGATGGTTAGCAAAATGTGAGGGAGAATTTCAAGATACCCAAGTTTATCTTGATGAGATGAGCGAGAGTTTTTATCAGTTATTTGGGGAGGAAGTCACCATGACATGTGACTTTAAAGTACTCAATGACTGGAGCCGCGATATGGACCGGATGACCATCAGACCTGTACAGCTCAATAAAATCAATATATTGATGCGCTCGACACCTGCACAGTTATTATTAAAAAGTGCTGGAAAACTGCTTGGCAACCTATCTAAAAATAAGGAATTGCTCTCGAACAAATATAAACAGCTTATAGAAAGTCAGGATTACAGCGCAATCGCAACGGCGCTTATCGATGAATTTATGCAGCCGTTTGACTATTTCGAGAAATCGATCGAGCGCGATATTCATTTATTTTTCAAAGAGCCATTTGATGTTCAAGACAAAACCTTAATAGAGACGGAAAAGGCGATTAAAGACTATCAAGAAATCTTAAGCACGATGAAAGAAAATCCAGAGCTTTTCAGAGACCCTCTAACCTTGTTTGAGTTAAAACTTCAACAGTTAGAACTGATGCAATCAACAAGTTTAGGCGTCTGTGACCAACGCATAGAAATTTAGTCAGAATTTCAGGTGCGTGTATTCGTTATGGAAGAATGGGTACCCAACACAAATTGACATGAAAAGACGATGAAAAGTCCAATTTCTCACGAATCCTAATGAGAAATTGGACTTTTTCCTTATCGTCTAAAAGCGAATAGTGATCGGCTTATGAAAGGTTTCGAACTTATTTATGTGTGAGTTCAGTTTCTTTCATGAATTCGGCAAGACGTTTTTTTCCCCATTCATACATCATTTCGATGATCGGAAGCAATGTCATTCCAAGTTCAGTCAAAGAGTATTCGACTTTTGGAGGCACCTCAGGATATACCTCTCGATGGACGATGCCATCTTCCATTAATTCATGTAATTGGTTAGATAAAATTTTATGAGAGATTTTAGGAAAAAGTCTTTGAAGATCACTAAAACGAAGCGGACCTTCTGTACCTAAGTACCATAAAATAACAATTTTCCATTTACCGCTAATAATTGATAAGGTGAGTTCTTTTTCACAATTAAAATCCCCATTTAATAACTTTTCTTTGATGTCTTCTCTTAATGTGTCGCTCATGAAAAATCCCCCTTATTTTATAATAGTAACTTATTTGTAACTACCTTACAAAAAAGTGCACTCTTCACGTGTAAAAAGGTAAGCCTTAAAATGAAGGAGGATTGACAGCCATCTTTTTTAGAAATAAGGGAGAAGAATAGAAAGGAGTTAAGTCACGAATAATGATTACGCACGACACGATTTAATGCGGCTCTAGTGAGAAGAGTTACAGAGACTTTAACGACCCATACAGGCGAATTTCTCGTGTCTTGCAAAGCGAAAGAAAAGCATGAATTCTACCGGATTTTAACGTGATAAAAAAACAAACTAGGAGTGAAACATAAAATGGAATTACAATTAGCATTAGATTTAGTAAACATACCAGAAGCCATTGAATTGATTAAAGAAGTCGAAGAACATATCGATATCGTTGAAATAGGGACCCCTGTTGTTATCAATGAAGGCCTTCATGCAGTAAAAGCCGTTAAAGAGGCATTCCCTAATTTAAAAGTATTAGCAGACTTAAAAATCATGGATGCCGCTGGATATGAAGTCATGAAAGCTTCTGAAGCAGGTGCTGACATCATTACAATTCTTGGAACCGCTGAAGATATGTCGATTAAAGGCGCGGTAGAAGAAGCCAAAAAACAAGGGAAGAAAATCCTTGTTGATATGATCGCTGTAAAAGACCTTGCTGGTCGTGCCAAAGAATTAGATGGTATGGGTGTTGATTATATTTGTGTTCACACCGGCTATGATTTGCAAGCCGTTGGCCAAAACTCATTTAAGGATCTAGAAACAATTAAAAGTGTGGTAAAAAATGCGAAGACTGCGATCGCTGGCGGCATTAAATTAGAAACTCTTTCAGAAGTGATTGAAATAAAACCAGACTTAATCATTGTTGGCGGCGGGATCACCGGTCAAGAGGATAAGAAAGCTGCAGCTGCCAAAATGAAAGAATTGGTTACGGCGGAGTAACTTAGGAAATGCAGACCACTCAGTATTTAGCTGAAATCTCAAAAGAACTTCAGCGGTCAATAGGCTTAATTTCAGATGCAGAAGCTGAAGAACTCGTCAACGCGATTCTCAAAGCGACTAAGGTTTTTGTCGCGGGTGCAGGAAGATCTGGCTTTATGGGAAAATCTTTTGCCATGAGAATGATGCATATGGGAATTGACTCTTATGTCATTGGCGAAACGATCACGCCTAATTTTGAGAAAGAGGATCTATTGATTATCGGCTCAGGTTCTGGAGAAACAAAAAGTTTAGTATCTATGGCTGAAAAAGCAAAAGCGATCGGCGGGAAGCTAGCGGCTGTCACCATTTTTCCTGAATCGACCATTGGACAGATAGCCGACATGGCGATCCAAATGCCTGGATCGCCCAAAGATCAATCGGAGAGCGATTATAAAACCATTCAACCAATGGGGTCTCTCTTTGAACAAACAGTTTTACTTTTCTATGATGCCTTGATCTTGAGGTTCATGGAGAAAAAAGGCTTAGACACGAACAAAATGTATGGCAAACATGCTAACCTTGAGTAAAACTTATTAAAAGTGTTGATAACTGAAAGACCTGCAAACGATCAATCGTTAGAAAAGGAACAACCCTTCAATCATGAAAATGAGATTGAAGGGTTGTGTTTTCTTTTCAGGTAACGAACAAATTATCATGGAGTATTCAGATATATCAATAAGTCCAACTATTATAAGATTTTATATTTGAAAGATATTTTGAATAGTAGTAACATAAAATTTGTAAAAAGCTTATTAGCAGCTGGTTATAAAACTTAATGCTAATTACCTTATTTTACAGATTAATGAGAAACTAGGTGGGAGGCAAAGAGGATTACTAAACTTAATGCATTGGAATTGAAGAGACGCAAAAAATTAAGTTTTAGTACTTTAAAGGTTTTGTCCGGTTTATATTAAATGAGTTCTAACTCTAATTTTTATTAATAAACAGGTTACCGATACACACAAGTAGATCTAAATCATTATTTATAGAGCCTTATCCAAAAATCGTGTTGGAGTCGCTTATGTTTTAGAAGGACAAGCCTTTTAAGATAACTAAAACAGGTGCGTTTCTGGTTTTTTTTGATTTTATTGAATCGATCAATTAGAAGTTAAAAACACAGGAAGTATAAAAGCAATGAAAAATTAAAGGTTAAACAGGATCAAGGGGGAATAACAATGTCAACTGTCTTATCAAAAGAACAAATCGAAGAGCGTGTAAGAAAGGTTGTAATTAGTCAACTATCAGTTCAAGATTCTGAAGTTCAATCGGAGAGTCTTTTTGTCGATGATCTAGGTGCCGATTCTCTTGATCTTACAGAACTCGCTATCGCCTTTGAAGATGAATTCGATCTTGAAATCCCGGAATCTGATTTTGGACAATTATCCACAGTAGCCGGTGTCGTCACTTACCTTGAAAATCGTCTCAAGTAAGAGAGGCAATAAGCACAAATTATTCTGACAGCTATTGAAGGAGGAATAGAGATGTTTGACTTTAAAGGTAGAGTTTTAGACTCAGCGCGAGCAAAGCATTATTTAGACGAGGGAATCTGGAAAGATAAGTCCTTTGTCGATCTTTTAATGGATGCTGTGAAGAATCATCCTGATTTGGTTCACAAAGATGAGGTGCGTTCCATCAGTTATTCTGAGCTTTGGGAAGAAGTGAATGGTGTTGCGGCCAGTCTCTATGACATGGGAATCCGAAAACGAGATCGCGTTGCCATTCAATTACCTAACACATTGGATTACGTAATCGCCATATTTGGAATTGCTCGAATCGGGGCAATCAGTGTAACGATTCAAGTTGACCTGGGGCAAGAGGCCATCATCAGCAGCTTAAATCAAGCTGGATGTAAAGCCTGGATCATTGCTGAAAACTTCCGAGGACAGCCTCTCTATGAAACGGCACTGGAAATTAAAAACCATGTTGATAGCTTGGAACAGATTATTTTACAAGGCGATAAAATTACTCCGCCAAAAGGAGCTCTAACTTTTAAAGAAATAAGAAGCACCTCCAAGCGATTAACTGAAAGTGTACTAGAAGCAAATCGGCCAGAGGCATTGGACGGTTTTCTCATGGTTTTTACATCGGGTACAACTGGTTCGCCTAAAGGCGTTGTACACTATCATGCAAACTACATATGGTCAGTCAATGCATTATCCAAAAATTTCGAGTATCAAACAGGCGACGGTGTTCTTTGTTTGGCCCCAATTAGTCATCAAACAGGCATGCTTGCAGGCATTATGATGACCATTGCCAGTGCAGGTCGAATTTTCTTGCTGGAGCGTTTCTCGGCAAATCGAGTGATCAAATGGGTTGAAACGGAAAAACCAAGTTTCATGATTGGTGCACCTCCGCATGTTATTCATACGGCTAATTCTCCAAAGCTTAAAGAAGCCGATACCTCTAGTGTTAAGACGTTCATCTATGCAGGGGCTCCTGTTCCTAAAACAATCCTTGAACGACTTCAAAATGATGCCGGAATCAAAGTAGGGGCTATGTATGGTTGGACAGAAGGTTTTGTCGGAACGGCAACGAAACCAACGGATCCGATTGAAGCACTCAGCAGCACAGTCGGATTTGCCTTACCGGGCATTGAAATTCGTTTAGTGGATGAAGAAGGTCATGATGTCAATCAGGGTGAAGTAGGAGAGATGTGGTCCCGTGGTCCGAATTTCTCACCAGGTTACTATGAAAATGAAGCTGCGGCAAAAAAACAATGGGATTCAGAAGGCTGGTTTCATACAGGCGATCTTCTTCGCCTAGATGAAAATGGTCGTTTTAGCTTTGTAGCACGCGCTGACGATATTATCAACCGCGGGGGAACTAAAGTCGATCCAAAGAGTGTTGAAGACGTCATAGCAGGACACGAATCGGTGGAACGTGTGACGGTCGTTGGAGCGCCTCATGAAACATTAGGTCAGCAGACCATTGCTTGTATTGTGCTGAAGGAAGGCGCTGAAGAGATTCCCGTTGCTGAATTAAGAGATTACCTTGGTAAGAATGGTTTAGCGAAATTCCAATTTCCAGATCAACTAAGGTATTTTAATGAATTACCAATGACCCATTCAGGAAAAATCAAGAATAAGGTCTTGCGTGAACAATTCTTATTAGAACAACAAGGCAGTTAACCGGTTGTTCTAATAAGAGATAAGCTTTTGGCAAATGAGGGTGACTAAAAAGTTACTTGAAGGAGAGATCACATGTTAAATCGTTCTGACCGAGATACTATACAGATTCACTCGGATCAATTAGACACCGAACTAGTTGAGAGAGCAAATGTCATTCGAAACCGAGTGATACAATTTCGCGAAGAAGAGGCTAGCACCTGGGCTGAACAGATCGAGCGCACAGAAGCAATCCCAGATGCACTATGGGCTAGAATTCAAGAATTAGGGTTTCATAAACTCACTCAGCCAAAATGGGTGGGTGGAGAGCAACTTCCACTTGAACTCTACTTCCCAATTTTAGAAGAGATTTCCCATTGTCACGGAACTATTCGGATGATGTTTCATGCTTATAACAGTATCTGGCGAACCGTTGGACAAGGGAATGCTCAGCAGCAAGAATATTGGTTAAAGAAACTTGTCAATGAAGGGACGCTAGTTGCCTTTGCTTTAACTGAACCAGATAACGGAACTGGGATTGACTTAAGGACGACCGCCACCTATGAAAATGGCAAATATTTATTAAATGGAAAAAAACATTTGATCACCTTTGCTGAAGAAGCTGGTGTGATTGTTGTTATTGCAAAAATGGAAGGGGAAGCTGGACGTAACGGTTTAACTGCTTTCCTAGTTCCTCAAGGTAGAGTTGGTATGACGCTTACCCCAATGCCGATGATGATGGGTGACAAAGGGTGTTCACATGCTGAAATTCACTTCTCGAATTGTGAAGTCTCTGAAGAAGAAATTCTCGGTGAAATTGGGGATGGTTTTGGCATAGCGGTTCGCGGTTTTCTTGACCAGAGCAGAGCCTGTATTGCCCAAAGTGCCGTGGGTCTAGCCCAAGAAGCCTTAGATGTTACTTTGAAGCAGGTGAGAGAACGGACGACTTTCGGAAAAGCTATTGCGAGCCGTCAGGCGGTTCAAATGCGACTGGCAGAGATGCAAATTGCGATCCAAGGCGGACGCCTTTTATGTCTGGATGCCGCAAAGAAGTACGACCGCGGAGAAGACATTTCATTGGAAGCGTCAGTTGCGAAAGCTAATGCCATAAAAATGGTCGGAGAGGTCACGGATCACGCCTTAGCCCTTTATGGCGGTGTTGGCTATTCGGTTGATCGCCCAATTGAACGTCTATACAGAGATGCCCGCTCCTTATGGTTTGAAGAAGGAACCATTGAAATGCAAAAAATGACAATTGCGGAAAAGCTGTTAACCAATGCAAGACGTCGTGAGCGTGAAAAAAGAAAACAGCACGTTTAACCAGCCTAACTAGGCTAAGCTATTCTTTTTTTAAAGAGAATTAATTATCTATTTGAAAGAGTGAATGATTAGGCTCTTTTGCCGGTAATAGAATATACGAATCATAGACAAGAAATACGTTTTATCAGGATTATTAGAATGCCATCCTATTTTTAGCCATTAGTAGATGACTAATGGTTAAAATCAAGGAATTACTAAATAGGATAAAAGGTTTAAAATTCTTTTCACCTAGCAAGAGATAAGTAGCTAGATCATTTTACCTGAGTAAATTGGAGGGTTCAGATATGGGACGACTATATGTCAATAAATATGAGAAGAAAGTGTCAGGTACTTTGCAGGTGCCATCTTCTAAATATCATTTACACCGGGCGTTGATTTTCGGGTCTCTTGCAAAAGGCACGACGAAGATCAAAGGGAAATCAATGGCCTTACATATCAAAGACTCTCTTAATTCTTTAAAAGATCTAAATGTAGAAGTTAAAGTGACAAAAGATGGTTATATCGTAAACGGTGGTCAATATACACCAAGAAACGGAACTGTACGCGTTGGCAGTTCGGGGACAACCTCTCAATTTTTGCTAGGTTTGGGGGCTTTATCAATCGGAGGTCCGCTTACGTACGACGGCCACAAAGCTTTAAAGGCACGTCCTATGGGACCTTTGTTAAAGGCGTTATCGGACATGGGGGTTGATTTAACGTCTACGAATGACCGACTTCCCGTTACGGTAAATCCTGGTCTTCCAAAAGGCGGCCATATTCAAATTCAAGGGACACTAAGCCAATGGATATCTGGACTCTTAATCCTAGCCCCTTTTGCATCAGAGGATACCGTCATCGAAGCGCTTCCGCCATTGAATGAAAAGACATATATCAACTTGACCATTGACATGATGGCACAATTTGGCGTTAACGTCATTGAACATGAAAATGGTCGGATGTGGACGGTTCCGGCCAATCAAACGTATAAGCCAACTGATCTTACGCTTGAACCGGATCTTTCTTCAGCGGCTTTTCTCTTTGTCTTAGCGTCCCTGCATCCATGTGATCTCACTCTAGAAGGTATTTCCGAAGCAGGCTCACACCCAGAGGGGAAAATTTTAGAGATTGTCCAACAAATGGGACTTCCAGTAGAGGTAGATAAAGAGAACGATGCACTCAGAATGAGACATGATGGTTTCCGTCCAAAAGGCGGGCTCGAAATTGACATGAAAGATATTCCAGATTTAATTCCAGCCTTAAGTGTTCTCGCATCCCTTTCAGAAGGACAAACCATTTTGAAAAATATTGGACCTGGACGTTTAAAAGAATCCAATCGTGTGAAAGCTATGCTCCAACTCAATAAAATGGGAGGGGATGTTAAAGAAGTGGGTGACGACCTCATTATTAATGGTGTTCCGTCCCTTCACGCTGCTTCCATTTCTTCTTTTAATGATCACCGTGTTGAAATGGCCTTTGCCCTTGCAGCCACTCGTGCGGAAGGAACAAGCGATCTTACCTTCCCTAATGCTTATAAAATTTCTTATCCAGAATTCTTAGACCAAATGAATGAATTAGGGCTGGATATGAAGATTGAACCACTTAAAGTTGCTAAGCAGAAGGAGGCGATATTGGCATGACCAACATTTTTGATTTAAAAAGTGAACCTTTATTTCTAGATCGCCTCCAATCAGTCGATCCGAAAAAATTAGCGGTTATTGATTTAAGTTTGGATAATCCTATCATGTTAAATTATGGGCAATTAGAGGAACTGTCTAACCGGACAGCACAAGGTCTTTTAAATTACGGAGTTAAGCCGGGGGATTTTGTCGCTTATCAGCTTCCGAACAGTTGGGAATTTGTCGTTGTCACGTTAGCTATTTGGAAGATTGGGGCAGCTGCCTGTCCGATACTTCCGGCTCTTCGCGATCGAGAAGTCACTTTTATTATGGAAAAAACAAAAAGTCGTCTTCTCATTATCCCAGATGACTATCGAAAGTTTGAGTACGAGCCAATGGTAGATCGTCTGGCTTCAAAACTTCCTAATCTTGAAACAAAGATTGTTATTAAATCGAGAAACCCAATGGATGTGAAAGGTTGTCTAGGCGGGCTTGCCGATCACGATCCAGATCTTGAACGACTTAATCAACTCCGCCCTAATTCAGAAACGAATTCTGAGATTTTATTTACATCTGGTACAACTGGGGAACCTAAAGGGGTTATTCACACACATGGGACACTTAGCTTCGCGGTTCGGGCGCATAGAAAAGCCCTGAAGCTTACAGAGAATGATGTTATTTGGATTCCGTCGCCAATTGCTCATCAAACAGGTTTCTTGTACGGAATGGTGGCAGCTCTTGGCCTTGGAGCCACGCAAGTCTGTCAAGCTGTTTGGAATGTGGAGACAGCAAGAAAAGCGATAGAAGAGTATGGGGCCACTTTTGTTCAGGCGGCTATGCCATTTTTGGCTGATATCTCTCGTGATGCGAATCCTCCAAAAGGGTTGCGGATTTTTGTGGCAACAGGAGCTGCTGTTCCGAGACAGCTTGCAAGAGAAGCGACAAAGGCCTTAGAATGCCATGTTGTTGGCGGATGGGGCTCAACTGAAACTTGCCTAGTAGCCGTGGGTTCGCCTTATGAAGATGGAGATAAAGCATGGGGAACGGATGGTCGTGTGATCGAGGGAATGGAAATGAAGATCACCGATGAGGCAGGAAATGAACTGCCACGCGGTAAAGAAGGGATGTACCGTGTGAAAACACCCGCCATGTTCACCACTTATTTAGATCACCACGAATGGTATGAACAAGCTATAGATGAGAATGGCTTTTTCATTACAGGTGATTTGGCGATTATGGATGAAGAAGGCTTCTTAAATATTACGGGGAGGATTAAAGATATTGTCAACCGCGGTGGAGAAAAGATTCCAGTCGTTGAAATTGAAAATGTCCTATATGAACATCCTAATATTCAAGATGCAGCCATCGTCGGGATGCCTGACCCACGTTTGGGAGAACGAATTTGCGCTTTTATTACACTTAAAGAGAAAACACCATTTGCTTTAGAAGATATCACCTCTTATTTGGAAAGCAAAGGGGTCGCCAAAATTTATTGGCCAGAACATTTAGAGTTAATCGACGTGCTGCCAAGAACCGTTACGGGGAAGGTTCAAAAATATGTTCTCAGAGAGTTGATTTCAGATAAGCGCAAAATAAAGGCCTAATAAGGAAAGGATGAAAAACGAATGAATGATTCAGCCTTTCAACAACTTAAATCAGAAGTTCATGATTTTGTGAATGGCCCGCTTAGAGAACTCTCAGAAAAGATTGAAGAAACAGGGCAATGCGGGAAGGATGTTTGGGAGGAATTAAGAAGCCATGGCTTTTTAAATCTGACTGCTCCTGAATCCCTTGGAGGAAAAGGAATAAGCTTTTCTCAGTATCTAGAAATCATTGAACTTTTTTCACAATCGCACGGATCGATCCGTGTGATTGTACATGTTAGTAACGGAATTTGGCGTCCCTTTATGCCCATAGTGAACGAAGAACAAAGGGAACGTTTCTTAAAACCGTTAGTTAAAGGAGATTTAATCGCAACCTTCACTTTAACTGAGCCTAACAGTGGTTCGGGTGCAGATATTAAAACAACTGTCCGAAGAGAAGGCAATGATTTCCTTATAAATGGTGAAAAATGGATGATCTCATTTGGTGATGTGGCAGACTATTTCCTTCTATTCGCCCGTGAAGAAGGAACAATCGGTTATGATGGAACACTAGCCATAATGATCCCTAGAGACACTCCGGGCCTAAAAATTGATTTGATGCCTCCGACTATGGGACAAACAGGTACCGGTCATGCCCACCTCTTCTTAGAGAACGCCCGTGTGCCTAAGGACAATCTGTTAGGTCAACCTGGACAAGGGTTAATCGCAGCTTTAAGCGGTTTTCTTGATCCGAGCCGGATTTCGGTGGCGATGACGTGTGTCGGTCTCGCACAGCGAGCGTTGGACTTAGCTGTTGAACGAGCAAACGAACGGGTTACTTTTGGTAAACCTCTTAGCAAAAGGCAACTCATTCAATCCTATATTGCCGAAATGGCCACTGATATTGAAGCGGCCCGCCTGCTCTGTTTAAATGCAGGGCGATTGCAGGACCAAGAAGCGCTTGTTCCGGCACAAGCTTCCATGGCAAAATTTTATAGTGTTGAAATGCTTCGAAGGGTAACTGATAAGGCGCTTAGGATCTTTGGTGGAATCGGCTACTTCAAAGGGAGCGAGATTGAGCGGATTTATCGGGACGGTCGCCTCCAATGGTTTGAAGAAGGAACGGCTGAAACTCAAAAGGTGGTCATCGCCAAGCATTATCTAACAAAGGGGTGATGGCTTTGAACACTATAAATCTGTTTTCAAAAGGTAGAATTGGATCTTTAGAGTTAGAGCATCGAATCTTAATGGGTTCGATGCATCTAGGCATAGAAGGAGACCCAAAACATTTAAATCAATTAAAAGCCTTCTACGTTGAACGGGTAAAAGGTGGCGCAGCCTTGATCATAACTGGTGGTGTCGCTGTCCTTCCAGAAGGCGGCGGCGACCACATGTTTTGTTTGACAAATTTGAGCGATCGCAGTCAGCTTAAAGAGATCGTTCAAGCGGTCCATTATGCAGGAGGTAAGCTGGCTCTCCAATTACAGCATAATGGCCGATATGCTAAGGAGGCAGAAACAGGGCTTACACCGGTTGCGCCTAGTCCTCTTTTTTCTAATCTCACAAAGGAGACACCCAAGGAGCTTTCGATTCGTGAGATTAAGGACATTCAAGCGGCTTTTATTGAAGGGGCCATATTCGCAAAGGATGCAGGGTTTGATGCCATTGAATTAATGGGTTCAGAAGGTTATTTATTAAACCAATTTCTTTCACCCATTACGAATCAGAGAACGGACGCTTATGGCGGTACTTTTGAGAAAAGGATGAAGCTTCCGCTTGACATTGTAGCTGGCATTAGAGAGCATGTCGGATCTGCTTTTCCTTTAATTTATCGAATTTCAGGAAACGACTATATGGAAGACAGCACGACGCAAGAGGAGACCATGGAGTTTGCTAAGCAATTGGAAAGTCAAGGGATTGACGCTTTAAACGTTGGCGTTGGCTGGCATGAATCACGTGTACCGACTGTCGCCGCCAGCGTTCCAAATGCTGCCTTTGCTCACGTTGTATCTTACATAAAAAACGCGGTTTCCATTCCTGTCATTGGGGCAAATCGCATCCATACGCCTGAAGTTGCAGAAGACGTTCTAAAACTTGGATTCATGGATTTTGTGGCACCTGCCCGTCCGTGGCTTGCCGATGAAGCGTTTGCGTTAAAGGCAAAAACAAACCGCGAAATGCTTAATCGATGTATCTCATGTAATCAGAGATGCCTGGACCATACGCTCGGACATCCGCCATTGCCTGTTGAATGTTTGGTTAATCCGAGGACAGGTCATGAATGGGAATGGAAGAAGCGAGAAATTGAAAATAAGGAAAGTCAAAGGAGGCAAAACATTGCTGTCGTGGGCGGTGGTGTTGCGGGTCTATCAACAGCTAAGGCTGCTGCTGAACAGGGATACAAGGTGGCGCTATTTGAAGCCCAGCCACAATTAGGGGGGCACTTTTTCCTCGCCTCACAGATCCCAAGCAAGGAAAAGTTCAGAGAGACCATTCAGTATTATAAAACCTGTCTTGAACGTCTAAATGTCGACATTCATTTGTCAACTAAACCGAACATTGATGAATTAGAGACTTTTGATAAAGTGTATTTGGCAACAGGTGTGACCCCTTACGTCCCAGAACAGTTAAAAGGTGTCCAGCTTCCTCATGTTGTCACCTACTCTGACATTCTATCTGGACAAGTTCCGGTTGGAAAAAAAGTGGCGATAGTTGGCGGCGGCGGCATTGGCTGTGACTTAGCCCATTTAATCAGCCAGGCAAATGACATAAGGCCTGAGGTTAAAACGTTTTTTGAAGACTATGGGATTAAGGTGAGGGAATGCGCCAATATTGAAGTGACCCTTATTTCACGATCGAAAAGGCTAGCCAAGAATGTCGGACCGACCACGCGCTGGGTTCTCTTGTCAGAGCTTCGAAAATTAGGGGTGACTCTCCTAAAAGGTTTTGAATGCTGTGAAATAACCGAAGACGGTGTATGGGTTCAAACTAGTGAAACTAAGCAATTTATAAAGGCAGACCAAGTGATTCTTTGCACAGGACAAACGGCTAATCAGGAACTTTACGACGTTTTAAAAGATCGAGTGCCAACTGTACTCATCGGCGGAAGCTATGATGCGAGTGAACTTAACGCGGCAAAGGCGATCCATCAAGGGTATGCTTATTTTTACTCTAATGAAGTTGAAGCAATCAATAAATAAGGTGAGAAGGGATTTTGCCAAATGGGGAAATTTGAAGGAAAGAAAGCTCTCATTACAGGAAGCTCACGTGGAATTGGAAAGATTACCGCTTTAAAATTTGCGGAAGAAGGGGCAGATGTTCTCATTCACTATCGCCGTGATGAAGAGGCAGCAGGTCAAACAGTGGAAGAGATTCGAAAGTTAGGAAGACAAGCTCTGCTTTTTAAGGCAGATCTGGACTCGCCCGAAGAAATTGACGCGATGTTTGATTATGTTCAAAATGAATGGGGCGTTCTCGATATTTTTATTGCTAACGCTGCAGCTACTGCCTTTAAAGATTTGATGGATATAAAGGCACACCATCTTAACAAAACTTATCAGGTTGTAGTCAATAGTACAGTACAAATGGTTCAGAGATCTGTTCCATTGATGGAAGGGCGCGAAGGACGTATACTGACCGTATCCAGCATGGGAAGTGAGTTTACACTTCCGCGTTACGCGAATATTGGATCTGCTAAAGCAGCCATGGAGTCATTAACCCGTTACTTTGCAACTGAATTAGGACCAAAAGGGATTACAGCCAATTGTCTGTCTCCAGGAGTGGTGGAAACAGATTCCTTAACTTTCTACGCGGGTGATCGTTTTGAAGCATTTCGTGATGGAGTCGTTTCAAAAACACCGCTCGGCAGGCTGACGCAACCTGAAGATGTGTCGAATTTAGCTTTGTTCCTATCGAGCAGTGAAGCCAGTTTCATCACAGGCCAAGTCATTAGAATCGATGGCGGTTTGACGATCAATAATCATTACCCGCCAGAGGTTGCTTTTTAATAGCTTAGACTAATTGAAAAAAGTCGGTTAATAAGGACTATCTTATATAACCGACTTTTTTATACCTTAACAAATTGTTAGAAGATTGACGCAAGTTGAATGTTTAGGAACTCAGTCTATGTCAACAAGGCGCGCGCCTTCGCCTATAAACTTGGCATGGCTTTGTTTTCTTTATTTGTTAACCTCAGATAATGGTTGTATTTTTGTGCCGGGGAAATAAAAATGAAGGATCTCTTTATAAGTCATGCCTTTATTTCCCATAACTTTGGCGCCTTCTTGGCTCATCCCGACACCATGTCCATATCCTTTACCTTTTACAATATAAACATTGCGTTTTTTATCCGAGTATTCAATCAGGTAACTTTTGAAACGTTCACCACCAATCATTGGCCGAATAGACGATAGTGGAACATTTTCTAACTTCACACTTTGAAAGAGTAAGGTCCCATTCATTAAATTTGAAACAAAATGGACGGTAATGGACCCTTTATAGGCTCTTTTTGACGAGTTTCTTTCATCAGATATTTCAAATTGAGGGATCGATAAAATTTTCAGATCGCCAACATAGCCTTTTCCTTTTAACCAGCTTTTGATTGTTGAAGCCATTTGAGGATCACTCTCTACTATATCTCGAAAATCTTTAGGGTTATTCCAAAGAGTGGGGATGTCTTGATTCTTGATTTGAACCTGGTGCAATTTAAATTTCCAATTTTTTTGCGGGTCATAAGGGTCCTTCTTTAT
This sequence comes from Pullulanibacillus sp. KACC 23026, assembly GCF_029094525.1. NCBI lineage: Bacteria > Bacillati > Bacillota > Bacilli > Caryophanales > Sporolactobacillaceae > Pullulanibacillus > Pullulanibacillus sp. KACC 23026. The sequence goes on from NZ_CP119107.1 coordinate 2,394,114, forward strand.
CGGGTAATAAGGCAGATGTGAGCCTCCCCATACATGATGATTGCCTTCAGTGATGCCGCCGTTACTTGCAGAATAAAAGGCTTCAATTAAATGATTCTTATAGGTTAAGACTTCTCCTTTTGTTGCATCCACTGCTTTTGATGTTTGATCTTCCCACTGATACCCTCCATATACTTGATAAGCGATCGTATCATTAATGGTCTCGTGAAGATGGTGGGAGGCATAAGTTCTGGCCGCAATCGCCTGAGATTTGAGGGTTTCTAGATCCCAACCTGCAAACACCTCAAAAGGAACAACACCTTTTAAATAATCTTCAAGGGGAAGCTGATTAATGGGACGTATATACTTTTTGTCTTCAATCTCAAAGTTAAGAGCCCCTAAGTAGTTCCGATCATTTACAGATATAAAATGTCCGGTATCATAGTCACTAGGAATGAGCATAAAGGACGTTCCAACATGGAAGGTATCGGTGTTGCCTTTTAAAACGAGCTGGCCCTTATTAAGATTTAATCGATAGTTCACTCCTTCTTTTAAATGAATTACAGGATCTAACGAGACATAGTCTCCATGAAGTTGAATCGAGACACGAGCGGTATCTTTTAAGTAATTGACTAATTTAATTGACATCATTTCTTCTGCTTGACTGACATTTGGAAGACTGAGTAATAGTAGCAGCACAGTTGACATTAATAAGTACTTCATACCGTTAGATTTTCTTTTCGTTCATCTTAGCATTCACAATCTTAAACCCATAAATGTAAAAAAATGTATCGGAATAATGAAAACCTTTCTCGTTAAAAAGCAATACAAAGGAGGCAAGCTTGTGAAACCTAAAGAATTCAAAGGAATTCATAACGATTCCTCATCGGTTGAAGAAGGCTATTTAGTTATGGACTGGATGAAACTTGCGGATACTGTTCAAGCAGATACAGACTTAGGAACTGTCATTAGAAAGATGACCACTCACCCTTCCCCAGACCAAGACCAAGACTGGATCATAACTGATTCAGATGGCCATTATCTCGGAATCGTTACCCCCATTGATCTTTTGAAGCTTTTACAATCAGGTGCCAAACTGGATGATCCCATTCCGATTTCTCTATTGACGAAAAGGAAGACCGTTAATTTATATGACTCCATTGTCGAAGTGCCTCTAGGAGAAGACCGTTTATTTCCGGTAATCGACAATAGGGGGCGTATTCAAGGACAACTCACGAACAAGGCATTACTTTTCGCCTACCAGCAGCTTCTAAGAGAAAAAAGCGATGTAGCAGATGTGTTGGATATTATTCTGGAGACAGCCTACGAAGGGATTGCAGTAGTAAATAGTAAAGGGACCCTTATCAAAATGAACGAAGCCTACAAAAATTTCTTAGGCGTGAAAGATGAAGACGTCCTCTATAAATCAGTTGAAGAAGTGATTGAAAATACGCGGCTCCACATCACCGTACAAACGGGAATTCCTGAACGGGCAAAACTGCAGACCATACAAGGACAAAGTATGGTTGTTCACCGAATCCCGATTTGGCGAAATAATAAAATTATGGGTGCTGTTGGAATTCTGATATTTGAAGGGGTTACCGAGCTTTACAAAGTATTAGAGAAGGCGATTGAAGAAAATAGAAGTGTTGATGACATCAAGCATGCCAATCCCTTTAACAAGATGGACAAGAAAAAACCATCGATTACTTTTGAAACCATTATTCATGAAAGTGAGGAAATGACTTATTGTAAAAGCATTGCGAGACGAGCGGCTCGAACAGAAGCGACCGTCTTGATAACCGGAGAAAGCGGTACAGGGAAAGAGATGTTCGCTCAAGCGATTCACAATATAAGTTCCCATTCAAAAGGTGAATTTGTAGCGGTGAACTGTGCAGCGATTCCTGAAAACCTCCTTGAATCTGAACTTTTTGGGTATGAGGAAGGAGCCTTTACTGGAGCGAAACGAGGCGGGCACAAAGGGCGATTTGAACTAGCAAATGGCGGTACCCTTTTTCTAGATGAGATTGGAGACATGCCGTTAATTATGCAAGCTAAGATTCTAAGGGTACTTCAAGAAAAGGAATTTCAACCTGTCGGCAGCAATCGCAGAGTGCCATTCACAGGGCGTGTCATTGCCGCGACACATGTCAACTTGGAAGCCTCTATTAAGAATGGTGAGTTTCGAGAAGATCTCTACTATCGTTTAAATGTTATTCATCTCCGTATTCCACCACTAAGAGAACGAAGACAGGATATCCCAGCTTTGCTATCGCACTTTCTACAACTGTTTTGCACGCGTTATAGATCACTCCCAAAAACGTTCAGTCTCCGAGCAGTGGAAGTTCTAATGACCTATGATTGGCCAGGGAATACGAGGGAAGTCATGAACCTTGTCGAACAACTGGTCACATTAGTTGTCGGGCCAGAAATTCAAATGAGTGATTTGCCAGAGCGATTTCTGACTCATTCTTCATTTGACTACAAGGAATCGATAGAAAATAAGGGACTTGAGAACATCAATTCGCCCATAAATATAGACCAGTTAAAGGAAAGTCAGAAAGCATTTGAAAAGAATGAAATTATGAGAATGCTTGAAGTGTGCAATGGGAATAAGAGTGAAGCAGCGAGAAGATTAGGCATTCATCGAACGACACTTTATCAAAAGCTAAAACGTCTCGGCATTGTGTAGAATTTTATCTACAGTTGCAGCAACACCTGTAGGGGTGAGTGTTGTTTAATAACTACATATCCTAAGAAGGAAGCCTTATTTTACCTGGTTTTATGTGTTGGCACAGTAATTGCATGAGGTATAACGAGAGAAGCAACAAACAGGAGGGATTCATATGGCAGCCTTTTCTTTACGTGTGCCAGGACACATTCATTACGGAGAACAAGCGTTTCAAATACTAGGTGAAGAGGCTTCTAAGTTTGGTAACAAAGCCTTAATTGTAAGCGATCACATTATGGAAAAGTTGGGATATGTACAAGAGAGTATCAATCTTTTAGAAAATGCGGGTGTCACCCCGTTTACTTTTTTAGGAATTGAATCTGAACCAACGGATGAATATGTGAAAGAAGCTTTAAATAGGGTGAAGAAGCATCAAGTGGATGTGGTGATTGCAGTAGGAGGCGGCAGTTGTATTGACACAGCTAAGGCCGTTGCCGTGCTTGCTACAAATGGTGGCTCGATTAGTGAATACATGGGGAATAAGCGTCTAGTAACGCAGGATTCCTTACCTCTGATCGCTGTTCCAACTACTGCGGGTACAGGTTCCGAAGCGACAGATGTCACGGTCATCACTAATACTTCAAATGACGTCAAAATGATGATCAAGCAACCTGCATTTTTACCAGATGTTGCCCTTGTCGATCCTTACCTTTCCGCTACGTCACCAAAAGGGATTACTGCTTCAACCGGTATCGATGCTTTGACTCATGCTATTGAGGCTTATATATCGAAACGGGCTCATGCCTTTACAGATACTCTCGCGCGTGAGGCGATCCAATTAATAATGGGCTCACTTCGTCAAGCTTATAACCATGGGGAAGATTTAACAGCGAGAGGAAATATGGCCTATGGCGCAATGCTTGCGGGGGCCGCTTTTTCAAACGCATCGGTTTGTTTGGTTCACGGAATGTCCCGTCCAATTGGTGCTCTTTTCCATGTTCCTCATGGAATTTCCAATGCCATGCTTTTGCCTGCTGTATTAGAGTACAGCAAAGATCATTGCAAGGAGCGTTTGGCAGAAATCTGCAGCCTTCTCTATCCAGAGATGAAGAAGGAATCAGATGAGATATCAGCCGATTACTTAGTTGCAGAAATCAAACAACTTTGCTCAGACTTAGACATTCCCAATTTAAAAGGATGGGGGATTGATCAAAATGCTTTTGAAAACGCTTTAAACAAAATGGCAACAGATGCTTTGCAAAGCGGTAGTCCACAGAATAATCCGCGTGTCCCAAATCACGAGGAAATTATGGAGCTCTATCAAGTTTGTTTTGATTATGATTTTACCTGTAAGCAAAAATCCATTAGCTAAACATTGAGGAGGAGTTATAATGCTAAGTTTGATTGGCCTGATCCTGTCACTGGCTTTGCTGATCTTTTTAACAATGCGAGGCATTAACATCATTATCTCCGCTATCATTTGTTCCATCGTTGTTTCGGTCTTTGGTGGCCTTAATTTAGAAACAGCTTTAACAAAGTATTATATGGACGGTTTTACAGGTTATTTTGCCTCTTGGTTTTTAGTTTTCATGTTAGGCGCCATTTTCGGTAAAGTCATGCACGATACAGGAACTGCTGAATCGATTGCAGAATGGGTCAGTCGAACAATGGGGCCAAAAAGGGCTGTTTTCGCTGTAGTAGCCGCTTGTGCCATTATGACCTATGGCGGTGTCAGTTTGTTCGTTGTCGGGTTTTCGGTCTATCCGATTGCCGTCTCGCTATTTAAAAAAGCTAATTTGCCCCATCGTTTTATTCCAGGCGCTCTTGTTTTTGGATCCGTATCCTTTACTATGACGTCCCCTGGTTCACCTGAAATTCAAAATCTGATCCCAACACAATATTTTCATACGAACACGGTTGCAGGCGGTTGGATCGGTTTTGCGATGGGATTCATCATTATGATACTGGGTGGATTATGGTTAGGAAGAATGGTAAGTAAAGCCGTTAAAAATGGGGAAACTTTTAGTCTTCCAGAAGGGGCGAATGTAACCGTTCTGGATGAAAAGGGAGCCGCGGAAGTTTCGGCGACGCTGGACACGTCAGAAAAAGTTCTTCCGCATTGGCTGACGTCCCTGTTGCCTCTTGTTGGGGTTATTGTGTGCTTAAATATTTTATCAAGGTTTATTAGTTCAACCAGTTCAGCTCTTATTTCATTATTCCTTGGCATTATCTTAACATGGCTCTTGAACATTAAATTTGTCAGTAAAGTCTGGAGTTCTCTCGCTGCTGGAACACAGAATGCATTAGTGGCAGCAGCCAACACATGTGCCGTCGTTGGATTTGGTAGTGTCGTAGGAAAGACAACGGCTTTTACCCAAATTGTTAACTCATTTGTCCATGTTCCGGGTTATATCGGTCTTGCTATTGCAGTAACCGTAATCTGCGGGATAACCGGTTCAGCATCCGGCGGACTTGGGATTGCGCTCCCAATTCTCGCTCCGCTCTATATGGCCAAGGGATTGGATCCAGGAGCGATGCACCGAATTTCTTCATTAGCATCTGGGGGATTAGATTCCATGCCGCACAATGGCTATATTGTCACAACCATTCGTACAATCTGCGGTGAAACGCATAAACGCTCCTATAAACCTATTTTCTTGTTAAGTGTTATTCTGCCAACTGCCGTTCTGGTTCTAGCGGTAATTCTATATTCGATATTTTAATAGAATGTAACGAGGAAAAACTAATTTTGATCTATAAGGAGAAGGAGAGAGTATCATGACAACTAAAACCATTCAAACATTAAAAAATTATATAAACGGACAATGGGTAGAAGCTTCTCACTCAAAAACGGAGAGTGTTCCAAATCCAGCAACAGAAGAAATTCTAGCCGAAGTTCCTCTTTCTGCACAAGATGATGTTGAACGCGCAGTAGCAGCAGCATCTGAGGCCTTTAAATCTTGGTCTAATGTGGCGGTACCAAAGAGAGCTCGAATTTTATTCAAATATCAACAGCTTTTGATGGAGCATTACGAAGAGCTGGCTGAATTAATTACAAAAGAAAATGGAAAATCTCTCACAGAAGCTCGCGGGGAGGTTCAAAGAGGAATTGAATGTGTGGAATTTGCGGCGGGAGCTCCGACACTAATGATGGGAGATTCATTAGCTAGTATCGCAACGGAAATCGAATCAAGCATGTTCCGTTACCCTGTTGGCGTTGTCGGTGGAATTACTCCATTTAATTTCCCGATGATGGTGCCTTGCTGGATGTTCCCTCTAGCTATTGCTTGTGGAAACACATTTATATTAAAGCCATCCGAAAGAACACCATTGCTCGCTCAAAGATTAGTCGAACTATTCACAGAAGCCGGGCTGCCAAAAGGTGTATTGAATATTGTGCATGGTGCTCATGACGTTGTAAATGGCATGCTGGAGCATCCAACCATCAAGGCGATTTCATTTGTCGGCTCACAACCCGTTGCTGAGTATGTCTATAAGACAGCCGCCGCAAACGGGAAACGAGTTCAGGCTTTGGCTGGGGCGAAAAACCACTCAATCGTACTAGAAGATGCTGATATGGATAAAGCCATTCAAGGGATTATCGGAGCGGCTTTTGGAAGTGCAGGCGAACGCTGTATGGCTTGCTCAGTAGTAGCTGTTCAAGAATCAATAGCCGATCAATTTGTCGAGAGATTGATTCAAGCTGCTAATGAGATTAAGATGGGGGATGGTCTGGA